>NZ_MJLZ01000032.1 GCF_003666245.1 Brenneria alni | reverse complement strand
GGGTCTCCCCATGTGAGAGTAGGGAACTGCCAGGCATCAAACACGGATTATTAGAGTGACATCTGATAATCGACGGGCTCGAAAAATGAGTCTGAGCAACGGAATGCAGGCCCTGATGGGCAAAGTATCAGGAAGATACGCGTAAAAGAATCGGTGGAGCGGTAGTTCAGTTGGTTAGAATACCTGCCTGTCACGCAGGGGGTCGCGGGTTCGAGCCCCGTCCGTTCCGCCACCCTATTTAGGGGCGTAGTTCAATTGGTAGAGCACCGGTCTCCAAAACCGGGTGTTGGGAGTTCGAGTCTCTCCGCCCCTGCCAGATAAAAACCCTTCACCTTATTGTGAAGGGTTTTTTTTGCTGTGCTTTTCTCGCCCCATTCACATTATTTATCTGTTCGTAAAAGATTAAAACATGCTCAGGTTAACCGGAGCATGTTTAAAACCCCCACCGATTTCGTACTCAAACAAATATTATAATGCGACTTCGATGGGGTTTTTTAGTAGCTGCCGAATCAGCGCCTGCTGGTCGCTGTTTTGCAACCAGACCGCATAAAACGGACGAACAACCACAGGGGTATCCTCTAATACTTTCAGGTGAGTGTATTGTTGTGCCCAGTGGCTGGGTAAAAAGGCACAGCCACCGATTGTTGCCAGTAACTGACGGGTCAGATGGGCTGATGTTGTAGTGAGTGTTGGGAGCTGCTCACTGGCCAACAGGCGACTTTCCTGCTGATTGAAATCAGCTCCCCATTCTAGTTTGATGTAAGACAACTCCTGATTTGTCTCGTTTTTTTCTGAAGCAAAAAGGGATAATGAGAAATTTCCGAGAAGCTGGCTCGCTAGCTCCTCCATTTTGGGTTGTTCGGTTGTGATAAGCAGATCCAACTGACGTTCATGCAGTTGCTTTACCAGCGAATGGCGTAGTGCAATACGTGCTTCCAACTGTAGTAATGGCCGTTGTTTATAAAGCGCCTGCAACCACTGTGTTAGATACGCTTCCCACAACGAGGCGGTTGCTCCAATCGAAAGGAGGCTATGCTGCTGCGATCGAACGACCTCTTTTTTGGCAAGCTGCCAGGTGCCAATCAGGCTTTCTGCATAGGGTAAAAGTCGCTCTCCTGCTGGCGTTAGGCGAATGTTGTTGCGATGACGGGTGAATAAATTTGCACCAAGTTGAGTCTCTAACTGACGGATGCGAAAACTGACCGCTGACTGTGTCAGGTAGAGTGATTCTGCGGCGCGACCAAAGTGTCTTGTCCTGCTGACTTCCAGAAAGGTTTTCAGTAATTCGGTATCCACGCCTATCTCCAAAAAAATTTGTCGTAATGATTTAAATGTTTTGTTTTACACAATGTCAAGCCTATCTAATACTCCGCGCCATAAACAGCACGACCATAAGAGAATTAGGAGCGTGTAAGATGGCGGAAAGCTTCTTTACCAATAATCGTTTTTTTGATAACAAGTTTTACCCACGTGGTTTTTCCCGGCATGGCGACTTTACTATTAAAGAAGCACAATTGCTGGAACGACATGGTTATGCTTTTAACGAACTTGATCTGGGTAAACGCGAACCAGCCACTGAGGAAGAAATACAGTTTGTTGCGATGTGCCGCGGTGAACGTAAGGCTGAAACGGACATGGAAAAGATATGGTCTAAGTATATGGATCGTATTCGTCGTCCTAAGCGCTTCCACACGCTGTCAGGCGGTAAGCCGCAAATGGATGCGGTTGAAGAATACACCGAGAGTGATGATTAATGAAAATGGGGCGAAAGCCCCTTTTTACTGTCAGGTTACAATCCCCGCTCAATAAGGGTTTTGATTTTTGCTTTTTATGCCAGTTGCCAAACTGTGCTTGTCTTTATTCCAGATTTTTGTGGAGTTGAATGAGCAGGCGATCCATACATCGGTAACTCAGTGCTTCCGCAAGATGTTTTCGATGTATATCCGTTTGCCCGCCAAGATCGGCGATGGTACGGGCGACCTTCAGTATTCTGTGCCAGGCACGTACGGATAACCCCAGTTTGCTCATCACCTCTTCCAGATAGACCGCATCATCCGGCCCTAGCTGACAATATTTTTCTATTTCACTGGGTTTTAACAGTGCGTTAATTTTATTGGCCCGCTGAAGTTGTTTCTGTCGTGCGGCGAGTACACGTTCCCTCACGGCTGCGCTGCTTTCGCCCTGACAAATCTGCTGGCGTAATATACCGGGTGGCAACAAAGGAACTTCAATAGAAATATCAAAGCGATCCAAAAATGGGCCAGAAAGCTTACTGAGATAGCGTAAAATCTGCCGTGCAGGCAGACGATTATGAATTCCCTGATAATGGCCGGAAGGACTGGGGTTCATCGCAGCAACCAATTGAACTCTGGCTGGGTAGCATACTTTTGCCCGGGTACGGGAGATGATGATTTCTCCTGCCTCCAATGGTTCGCGCAGTGAGTCTAAAACTCGGCGCTCAAATTCGGGTAGCTCATCGAGAAACAGTACGCCGTTGTGCGCCAGAGAAATTTCACCTGGTTTAGGCAGCGAACCGCCGCCAACCAGAGCCGCCATGGAGGCGCTATGATGAGGCGCCCTGAATGGCCTGGTTCGCCACCGTGTCATAGTGGCGTCAATATTTATCAGGCTATTGATCGCAGCGCTTTCCAGTGCCTCTTCATTGCTTAACGGAGGCATCAGGTTGCCAAGCCGGCTGGCTAACATCGTTTTCCCCGTCCCTGGCGGCCCAAGTAATAGCAGGTTATGACCGCCGGCTGCGGCGATCTCCAGTGCCCGCTTTGCCTGCTCCTGACCAATAATGTCTTTCAGGTCAGGTTCGTCACTATCTATCTGCGCTTCCTGTGGAATATTGCTGCAACGGGTCAGTTCTTCTTCACCTTGTAAAAACGCACAAACTTGCAGCAGATGTCCTGCCATTAGTGCTTCTCCATGAGGGATCAGTGTCATTTCCTGCTTATTGCCGTCGGGCAGGATTAACTGGCGGCCTGATTTTATGGCTTCCAACGCTGCCGGAATGGCTCCGTTGACCGATCGTAGAGCGCCTGAGAGGCCCAGTTCGCCGAGAAACTCATAGTGCTTTAACCTTTCCCCTTTGATTTGTTCTGAGGCCGCGAGAATGGCTAAGGCGATGGGGAGGTCATAACGGCCTCCTTCTTTTGGAAGGTCGGCAGGAGCCAGATTGACGGTAATACGTTTGGCCGGGAATGAAAACCCACAATTGATGAGTGCGCTGCGTACGCGATCGCGAGCCTCTTTGACGGTGGTTTCTGGCAAGCCGACCAGCGTGAGGGCAGGTAATCCGTTGCTGATATGTACCTCAATGGATACATCCGGTGCCTGTACGCCTATCATTGCCCGTGTGTAGGTAACTGCCAGTGACATACTGTTCCTCCTTAACCAAGGGTAGGCATGATGCGTAATAACTGACAAAGAAGGGATAAGACGATTGTGCTTTTGTGCAGCGGTATTGGAAAATAGTCTATTTTCTCAATATATTGCCTGTTGAGTGCGTAGCTTATCGCAAAAGCAGCTTATGGCATTGGCCTATTGGGGCGACTTGCTTCTATTGCACTGCCCGGAAATTGGCACCTACGCTGAAAGAACTGATATAATAATCAGACACCGCTCTGGCCAGCTGATAACGTTCGCTGACAGTGAAACGTTGTTACCATCAGCTTGCTAGTTAATCGCCGAACTGCCCAAATTTACGGTTGTGACGAAATTAACCAGAATATCTGCTACCTTATGATTACACTCTATTTTTTAGCAGTTATTATTCTGCGTTATAGAAAAATGCCGAAAATATTGTTGTCATATCGTGCCTGACTGTGATAACTCTGTAGGCATTCGTTCGACAGTAGATTAATGAACACTCTATTTATGAAAGCATTCTCTCTAGTGATTAGCCTAGTCGTGATTAGCGTGGTGGTGATTATTATCCCACCGTGCGGGGCAGCACTTGGACGACGAATGGCTTAGAAATCAGGCCCGAATTCAAGAAACCCCCCGCACCGAAAGGTCGGGGGTTTTTTTGTTGGGTATAATATATAAGGTAAGGGAACAGAAGATGGTTAGTAGTAGAGAATTTTGTTATTCGCACAAGATGTTGGGGAAATAACGATGAATGGGGCTCAGTGGGTGGTACAGGCGTTGCATTCGCAGGGAGTGGAGACCGTTTTTGGTTATCCTGGAGGCGCGATAATGCCGGTCTATGATGCACTTTATGACGGAGGCGTAGAACACCTGTTGTGTCGCCATGAACAAGGTGCTGCAATAGCAGCGATTGGCTATGCCCGTGCAACCGGCAAGGTTGGGGTATGTATCGCGACTTCTGGCCCTGGCGCGACGAACCTGATCACCGGGCTGGCTGATGCGTTATTGGATTCTGTTCCCATTGTTGCTATTACGGGGCAGGTGGGTTCTGCCCTTATCGGCACGGATGCGTTTCAGGAGATAGACGTATTAGGTTTGTCTCTGGCCTGTACGAAGCACAGTTTCCTGGTTGAATCGCTGGAGTCTTTGCCGGATGTGATGGCTCAGGCGTTTGCTATTGCCAGTAGCGGGCGTCCGGGGCCTGTTCTGGTTGATATTCCTAAAGATATTCAACTGGCGGTGGGGGATTTTGCTCGGCATTTTTCGCCTGTTGAAAACGGCGTTGATTTCCCCAGACAGGGTATTGAACAGGCCCGCGATATGCTGGTGAAAGCGCAGAAGCCGGTGTTGTACATTGGCGGTGGTGTGGGTATGGCGCAGGCGGTTCCCGCTTTGCGTGAGTTTATTTCCACGACCGAAATGCCTTCCGTCGCCACGCTGAAAGGGTTAGGTAGCGTAGATGCCAATCATCCCTATTATCTGGGTATGATTGGTATGCACGGTACAAAAGCGGCAAACCTGATGGTTCAGCAATGTGACCTGTTGATTGCCGTAGGCGCCCGTTTTGACGATAGGGTGACGGGTAAACTGAATACGTTTGCGCCGAATGCCAAGGTGATTCACATGGATATCGATCCTGCCGAGCTGAGTAAACTGCGTCAGGCGAATGTGGCGCTGCAAGGGGATTTGAAAGCGTTGTTGCCTGCTTTGCAGCAGCCGCTGAACATTAAAGTATGGCAACAGTGTGCTGTTATGATGAAAGCCGAACACCCCTGGCGCTACGATCATCCCGGACAGGCGATTTATGCCCCTGCATTATTGAAAGCTATCTCTGATCGCAAGACGGTGGATACGGTTGTGACGACGGATGTTGGTCAGCACCAAATGTGGGCGGCTCAACATATGACATTCAGCCGTCCCGAAAATTTCATCACCTCCAGTGGCCTCGGCACCATGGGGTTTGGCGTACCCGCCGCCGTGGGGGCGCAGGTTGCCCGCCCTGATGATATGGTCATCTGTATTTCGGGGGACGGTTCTTTTATGATGAATGTTCAAGAGTTGGGCACCATCAAGCGAAAACGGTTGCCGCTGAAGATCGTTCTGCTGGATAACCAACGATTAGGCATGGTTCGACAGTGGCAACAACTGTTTTTTGATGAACGCTATAGTGAAACCAACCTCTCCGATAACCCTGATTTCTTGACGCTGGCCAGTGCTTTTGATATTCCCGGCCAGCGTATCACCCGTAAAGATCAGATTGATGCCGCACTGGATGCCCTATTTAACAGCAAAGGGCCATATTTACTGCATGTCTCCATTGATGAATACGAGAATGTCTGGCCGTTGGTGCCACCCGGCGCCGGTAATGAAACGATGTTGGATAAAACAGAATAATAGCCGGAGAAAACACAATGACACACCATCAGCTTTCGATTCAGGCCCGCTTCCGCCCAGAGATTCTGGAGCGTGTATTGCGCGTAGTCCGTCACCGTGGCTTCCAGGTTTGTGCTATGAACGTGGCACAAACCACCAGTACTGACGATCGCATTAATATTGAGCTGACCGTCGCCAGTCATCGTCCGATAGATTTATTGTCGGCGCAATTGAGTAAATTGCTGGATATTGCTTATGTTGAAATTCAGCCAATGACAACATCACAGCAGTTCAGCGCCTAACATAGAGAGTAAGGAAAATAAAAAATGACCAAGAAAGCTGATTACATTTGGTTTAACGGGGAAATGGTTCCGTGGGCGGAAGCTAAAGTTCATGTTATGTCACATGCCTTGCATTATGGGACATCCGTATTTGAAGGCGTTCGTTGCTATAGTTCTCACAAAGGGCCGGTGGTGTTCCGTCACCGTGAACATATGCAGCGCCTGCATGACTCGGCGAAAATCTACCGTATGCCACTGCGACAGAGCGTTGATGAACTGATGGAAGCGTGCCGTGAAACGCTGCGCCGGAACAACCTGTCCAGCGCCTATATTCGTCCGCTGGTGTTTGTTGGTGATGTCGGTATGGGCGTAAACCCGCCGGACGGCTATGAAACGGATGTGATCATCGCCGCGTTCCCGTGGGGGGCTTATCTGGGTGAAGAGGCGCTGGATCAGGGGATCGACGCTATGGTGTCGTCATGGCACCGTGTCGCGGCGAATACGATTCCGACTGCGGCGAAAGCCGGGGGGAATTACCTTTCATCGCTGCTGGTGGGGAGTGAAGCCCGTCGTCATGGCTATCAGGAAGGAATTGCGCTGGATGTGCATGGTTACGTTTCCGAAGGCGCGGGTGAAAACCTGTTTGAAGTGAAAGACGGCATCATTTTCACGCCGCCGTTTACCTCTTCCGCGCTGCCAGGTATTACGCGTGACGCCATTATCAAGCTGGCAAAAACGTTAGGTTTCGAAATCCGTGAGCAAGTGCTATCGCGTGAGTCGCTATATCTGGCTGACGAAGTCTTTATGTCCGGCACCGCCGCTGAAATTACGCCGGTGCGCAGCGTTGACGGTATTCAGGTCGGTATCGGCAAATGCGGCCCGGTAACGAAAAAACTGCAACAGGCATTCTTTGGTCTGTTTACCGGTGAAACCGAAGATAAATGGGGCTGGCTGGATCCAGTGAACCGTTAATCGACCCATTATGGCAGACAGATTCAGGTGATGGCGCGTTTTGCCATCACCCATTAAGTTAATACTGGAGTAATAAGAGAATGCCTAAGTACCGTTCAGCCACAACCACGCACGGACGTAACATGGCCGGTGCCCGAGCTTTGTGGCGAGCCACCGGAATGACCGACGACGATTTTGGCAAGCCGATTATCGCGGTGGTTAACTCATTCACCCAGTTCGTTCCTGGCCATGTGCATTTGCGCGATATGGGAAAACTGGTTGCAGAGCAAATCGAAGCGTCCGGCGGCGTGGCGAAAGAGTTCAATACTATTGCGGTTGATGACGGTATTGCGATGGGGCATGGCGGTATGCTCTATTCTCTGCCTTCGCGTGAACTGATTGCCGATTCGGTTGAATACATGGTTAATGCGCACTGCGCCGATGCTATGGTGTGTATTTCCAACTGCGACAAAATTACCCCAGGAATGCTGATGGCTTCGCTGCGCCTGAATATTCCGGTGATCTTTGTCTCCGGTGGGCCGATGGAAGCCGGGAAAACCAAGCTTTCCGATCAGATAATCAAACTCGATCTGGTGGATGCCATGATTCAGGGGGCGAACCCGAACGTCAGCGATGCCGACAGCGATCAGATTGAGCGTTCAGCCTGTCCGACCTGCGGTTCCTGTTCCGGTATGTTTACCGCCAACTCCATGAATTGTCTGACCGAGGCGTTGGGCCTTTCGCAGCCGGGCAATGGCTCGCTGCTGGCGACTCACGCCGATCGTAAGGATCTATTCCTGAATGCCGGCAAGCGCATTGTCGAACTGGCTAAACGCTATTACGAACAGGATGACACCCGGGTGTTACCGCGCAACATTGCCAATAAAGCCGCGTTTGAGAATGCCATGACGTTGGATATCGCTATGGGCGGCTCGACTAACACCGTACTGCATTTGCTGGCGTCGGCGCAGGAAGGGGAGGTCGATTTCACCATGGAAGATATTGACCGTTTGTCGCGCAAGGTTCCGCATCTGTGCAAAGTTGCGCCGAGTACGCAGAAATATCATATGGAGGATGTGCACCGTGCCGGCGGGGTGATTGGCATTCTGGGCGAGCTGGATCGTGCCGGCCTGCTGCACCGTGATGTATACAATGTGCTGGGCAAAAACCTGCCGGAAACGCTGGCGGAATATGACGTGATGCTGACCCGTAACGACGATGTGAAAAAGATGTTCTCTGCGGGGCCAGCCGGTATCCGCACCACGCAGGCGTTCTCGCAGAATTGCCGCTGGGATTCGCTGGATGTCGATCGGCACGAAGGCTGTATTCGTTCCCGTGAGTTCGCCTATAGTCAGGATGGCGGTCTGGCCGTGCTGTACGGTAATCTGGCGGAAAACGGCTGTATTGTGAAGACGGCGGGTGTGGATAAAGGCAGCCTGGTGTTCCGTGGCCCGGCCAAAGTGTATGAAAGCCAGGATGATGCGGTAGAGGCGATTCTCGGCGGTAAAGTGGTGGCGGGCGACGTGGTGGTTATCCGTTACGAAGGGCCGAAAGGCGGGCCGGGAATGCAGGAAATGCTTTATCCCACCAGCTTCCTGAAATCGATGGGGCTGGGTAAGGCCTGTGCGCTGATCACCGACGGTCGTTTCTCTGGCGGGACGTCCGGCCTGTCTATTGGTCATGCTTCCCCTGAGGCTGCCAGTGGCGGCACCATCGGTCTGGTGGCGGATGGAGATATGATTGCCATCGATATTCCTGGTCGCAGCATTGTACTGGACGTGGCGGAAAGTGAATTGGCACGCCGTCGTGAAATTGAGCTGGCGCGTGGAGACGCGGCCTGGACGCCACGTCAGCGCGATCGTCAGGTGTCTTTTGCGTTGCGTGCTTATGCCAGCCTGGCAACCAGTGCCGATAAAGGCGCAGTTCGTGATAAGAGCAAGCTGGGAGGCTGATAATAATGGCTGTGTCACAACCTCTTCCTTCCGCCCCCTGTGGCGCGGAGTACCTGCGGGCCATCCTGCGCTCGCCGATTTATGAAGTTACGCAGGTTACGCCGCTGGAGAAAATGGACAAACTTTCTTCACGGCTGGGTAATGTCATTCTGGTCAAGCGTGAGGATCGTCATGCGGTGCACAGCTTTAAGCTGCGCGGTGCTTACGCGATGATGGCCGGATTGAACGACGAACAGAAATCACACGGCGTGGTGACCGCATCCGCCGGTAACCATGCGCAGGGCGTGGCGCTTTCCGCCAGTAAACTTGGTATTAACGCATTGATTGTCATGCCGGTCGCCACGGCAGATATCAAAGTCGATGCGGTGCGTGGTTTTGGCGGTGAAGTGCTGTTGCATGGTGAGAACTTTGATGAAGCAAAAGCCAAAGCGATCGAACTGTCCCGGCAGCAGCATATGACTTTTTTGCCGCCGTTCGATCACCCGGCAGTCATTGCCGGGCAGGGCACGCTGGCGATGGAACTGCTACAGCAGGACGCGCATCTGGACCGGGTTTTTGTGCCGGTCGGCGGCGGCGGTCTGGCGGCGGGGGTCGCGGTGTTGATCAAGCAGCTTATGCCGCAGATCCAGGTCATCGGTGTGGAGGCGGAAGACTCTGCCTGTCTGCGGGCGGCGTTGGACGCCGGTCATCCGGTTGATCTGGCGCGTGTGGGGCTGTTTGCCGAAGGGGTGGCGGTTAAGCGTATTGGTGATGAGACGTTCCGTCTCTGCCGGGAATATCTGGACGATGTGATCACCGTGGACAGCGACTCTATCTGTGCGGCGGTAAAAGATCTGTTTGAAGATGTGCGTGCCGTTGCCGAGCCGTCTGGCGCACTGGCGCTGGCGGGGATGAAAAAGTACATCCAGCAGCATCAGATTCAGGGTGAGCGTTTGGCGCATGTGTTGTCTGGCGCCAACGTCAATTTTCACGGTTTGCGCTACGTTTCTGAACGCTGCGAGTTGGGCGAGCAGCGGGAAGCCTTGCTGGCGGTCACTATCCCGGAGGAAAAAGGCAGCTTTCTGACATTCTGCCAACTGCTGGGCGGTCGTTTCGTCACCGAGTTTAACTACCGCTATGCAAATGCCAAAGATGCCTGCATTTTTGTTGGCGTGCGCCTGACGCGTGGCCACCCGGAACGCAAAGAGATCATTGCCGAGTTGTCTGCGGGCGGCTATGAAGTGGTGGATTTATCCGATGATGAAATGGCTAAACTGCATGTGCGCTATATGGTGGGCGGACGGCCATCGAAACCGCTGACGGAAAGGCTGTATAGCTTCGCATTTCCTGAATCGCCGGGGGCACTGTTGAAATTCCTGCATACGTTGGGTACACACTGGAATATTTCATTGTTCCACTATCGCAGCCACGGCATGGATTTTGGTCGGGTGCTGGCGGCATTTGAGCTGGGAGCGCGCGATCCAGAATTTGAGCAACATTTACAGGCGCTGGGCTATGAGTGCCATGATGAAACCAGCAATCCATCATTCCGCTTCTTTCTGGCGGGCTAATGGTTGACGTTGTTCCGATAACGCTCTTTTCCGTGGATAAATGGTTTGAACGCCAGGCAAGGAGCGATTCCTGTTCCATTTAGTGCGTCTGGCGGTATACCCAGGGGGCTTGAGGATGGGGGTGACGCCACAGGCCCAGCCGTTGCTGGCGAGCCGCGTTTTCATAGCGCATTAACTCGCGGTTGTGGCGGTGTTGTTTGTATACCCACACCTCGCCGTTGCGCAGCAGGTTAAGGTTGATATTGTTATTCCGGTAATAGACCGTACCCAAATAGCGATCGTACCGATCCTTTTCATCATATTGTACCGTCACCCGTTTCCCGCCAATCTGCCTATCTAGCGCCCGGCGGGAATCCTTACCGTAAGGCTGATGATATTCCGGCGCATCAATGCCCAACATACGGATACGATAGCTGACGCCGTTTTGACGCACCACGATGGTGTCGCCGTCAATGACTTTCACCACCTTGCCGTTGAGCGTGGCCGCCAGGCCGGGGCCGGAGAACAACAATATCACTGCCAGTAAATACGATTTCATCCATACTTTCCCGCAAAGCGATCCGACCACCAGCGTGTGCAGTCGGGCTGATAAATATCACGATTTACCCGGTAGCGTTTCCCAGAAGGCGGCGATTAACGGTTCGTTTAGCCGTTTTTTCTGCACGCAGACGCCCAGCGCCAGCGGTTCCATTACATGTTCGGCAAAAACAGACACGCGGTTACGCACCGGTTCCGGGCTGTTCTCCAGCACCACATCCGGGATCAGCGCAATGCCGCAGCCCAGCGCCACCATTGACACCATTGCCTCATGGCCCGATACGGTGGCATAGATTTGCGGGTTAGTAAGATGCTGACGACGAAACCACAGGTCGATGCGCTTACGTACCGGACCGTGCTCCGGCAGAATAAACGGAATTTCCGCCCAGTCAGGGTGAGGTTGCTTCACCTGTGCCTGAACCGGGCAGGGTAGCGCAGGGATAATGAGCACCAGCGGAATTTTACCGATCGGCATGAACTCTACGCTGGCTGGCAGGGTTTCAGGGTGCCCGGCGATCCCCAGATCAGCATCGTTTGACTGGACTTTCTCGACGGCATCGGCGGCATCGCCGGTCGTCAGCTTGATCTCTACCAGTGGATGTTCGGCCCGAAAACGATCCAGAATCGGCGGTAAATGGCTGTAAGCGGCGGTGACAGAGCAAAAAATACGCAATTCGCCGCTGAACGATGGCCCGCGCTGGCCAATGGCGTGCCGCAATTGCTGGTATTGCAGCAGCGTTTGCTGGGCGAACAGTTTCAGGTGTTCTCCCGCATCGGTTAATAGTACGGTGCGGTTGTCGCGTTGAAACAGGGTTTGGCCAATCTCTTGCTCCAGCCGTTGAATTTGCCGCGACAGCGTGGACGGACTGATATGCATCGCTTTGGCCGTGCGGCCAAAGTGCCGACTTTCGGCCAAATGGAGAAATAATTTGAGATCACGTAAATCCATGCAATGCGAGCCTCATTTTAACCTTGCAGATCTTGCAATATGACGTTGTTAATATATCAATTTAAGCAATGCATTTCCTGTCATATCATGACGACATAATAGTTTCCCGCTAGTGGGGAACCTTTTTCTGCCTAACAGACAAACAAAACATTATACGGAGTACCACATGGCTAACTATTTCAACACATTGAACCTGCGTCAGCAGTTGGCGCAATTAGGTCAGTGTCGTTTTATGGGACGTGACGAATTTGCCGATGAAGCGGGCTACCTGAAAGGTAAAAAAGTGGTGATCGTCGGCTGTGGCGCACAGGGCTTGAACCAGGGACTGAACATGCGCGATTCCGGCCTGGATATCGCTTATGCACTGCGTCAGGAAGCGATTGCCGAGAAGCGTGCCTCATGGCGTAAAGCAACCGAAAATGGTTTTACGGTCGGCACCTATGAAGAACTGATCCCACAGGCGGATCTGGTGGTTAACCTGACGCCGGACAAACAGCACTCCGCCGTGGTTCAGGCCGTTCAACCGCTAATGAAACAAGGCGCTGCGCTGGGTTACTCGCACGGTTTCAACATTGTTGAAGTGGGTGAGCAAATTCGGAAAGACATCACTGTCGTCATGGTGGCGCCGAAATGTCCGGGCACGGAAGTGCGTGAAGAATACAAACGTGGATTCGGCGTACCGACGCTGATCGCGGTTCACCCGGAAAACGATCCGAAAGGTGAAGGTATGGCGATTGCCAAGGCCTGGGCTGCGGCGACCGGCGGTCACCGTGCTGGCGTGTTGCAATCCTCTTTCGTTGCCGAAGTGAAGTCTGACCTGATGGGTGAACAGACTATCCTGTGCGGTATGTTGCAGGCGGGTTCGTTGCTGAGTTTTGATAAACTGGTGGCTGATGGCGCGGATGCCGCCTACGCGGAAAAACTGATTCAGTTTGGTTGGGAAACCATTACCGAAGCGCTGAAACAAGGCGGTATTACGCTGATGATGGACCGGCTGTCCAACCCGGCCAAGCTGCGTGCCTATGCGCTGTCTGAGCAGTTGAAAGCGATTATGGCGCCGCTGTTCCAGAAACATATGGATGACATCATTTCTGGTGAATTCTCCAGCGGCATGATGGCAGATTGGGCGAACGATGACGTCAAATTACTGACCTGGCGTGAAGAAACCGGCAAATCGGCATTTGAAAATGCGCCGCAGTTTGACGGTAAAATCTCTGAACAGGAGTATTTTGATCACGGCGTGCTGATGATTGCAATGGTCAAAGCCGGGGTTGAACTGGCGTTTGAAACTATGGTCAGCGCAGGTATCATCGAAGAGTCCGCCTACTATGAATCACTGCATGAACTGCCGCTGATTGCCAACACCATTGCCCGTAAGCGTCTGTATGAAATGAACGTGGTTATCTCTGATACGGCGGAATACGGCAACTACCTGTTTGCCAACGCCGCCGTACCATTGCTGAAAGAGAAATTCATGGCATCACTGCAACCGGGCGATTTAGGTAAAACCGTTGCGGCGACAGACGTGGATAACGCGCAACTGCGTGATGTCAATGAAGCCATCCGCAACCACCCGATCGAAACCGTTGGCCGCAAACTGCGCGGTTATATGACTGATATGAAACGTATCGCCGTCGCTGGTTGATTTCCCTGTAGTTATACTCTAAATAATTCGAGTTTCAGGAACGCGGCCAACGCACATGCAACTTGAAGTATGACGAGTTATATATGCCAAAAAGGCACAGCGTCGCGCTGTGCCTTTAATTTTATTAGACGGTTTTGAATTCCGCTTCCGCCTGGTGGAAACGTTCGGTGACCGCGTTTGATGGTGAGCGGTCCAGCAGGCTGACGACAAAAATAGTCAGGCTACCAAACAGGAACCCGGGGATGATTTCATACAGATCCAGCCAGCCATATTGTTTCCAAACCAGCACGGTCATGGCGCCGACCAACATACCCAGCAGTGCGCCGTTACGCGTCATTCTTGGCCAAAGTAAGGAGATCAGGATCACCGGGCCAAAAGCGGCGCCAAAACCCGCCCAGGCATAGCTCACCAGGCCAAGAACGCGGTTTTCTGGATTCGCCGCCAGCACAATGGCAACGATTGCGACTAACAACACCATTCCCCGGCCTACCCACACCAGCTCTTTCTGCGTGGCTCTTTTACGCAAAAATGGACGGTACAAATCTTCGGTGATGGCGCTGGAGCACACCAGCAACTGGCAACTCAGCGTACTCATTACCGCCGCCAGAATCGCCGACAGCAATACGCCGGCAATCCACGGATTAAACAACAGCATGGATAGTTCAATAAACACCCGCTCGCTGTTATGCGACACGTTGCCAGCCTGTTCCGGGTGGTTGGTGAAATAGGCGATGCCGAAGAAGCCGACGGCCACCGCGCCTGCCAGACACAGGATCATCCAGGCCATACTGATACGGCGCGCGTTATGAATGGTGTGGTGTGAATCTGCCGCCATAAAGCGGGCCAGAATATGTGGCTGACCGAAATAGCCCAGCCCCCAGCCCAAAAGAGAAATAATGGCGATCGCATCCAACCCTTTAAACATATTCAGGTTGGCCGGGTTTTTTGCTTCGATGACGTTTACGGATAAATCCAGGCCGCCCAGCGACAGAATCACCATGACGGGCGCTAAAATAAGGGCGAAAATCATCAGGCTGGCCTGAACGGTGTCCGTCCAACTGACAGCCAGATAGCCGCCGATAAAGGTGTAGGCAATGGTCGCGGTGGCGCCCGCCCATAATGCGCTGGTGTAACTCATGCCGAAGGTGCTTTCAAACAGGCGTGCGCCTGCCACCACGCCGGAGGCACAATAAATGGTGAAAAACACCAGAATGATCAGCGCCGAAATGATCCGCAGCAGGTTGCTTTTGTCCTCAAAGCGGTGGGTAAAGTAATCGGGCAGGGTGAGGGCATTGTGGTTGACCTCGGTATGTACGCGCAGGCGTCCCGCTACCAGCTTCCAGTTCAGATACGCCCCGGCAATCAGCCCGATGGCGATCCAGCTTTCAGAAATACCGAAAAGGAAAATGGCGCCGGGTAACCCCATCAATAGCCAGCCGCTCATATCCGAAGCGCCGGCGGATAGCGCGGTGACCACGCTGCCCATTCTGCGTCCCCCCAGGATGTAATCACCAAAGCTGTTGGTGGCCCGGTAAGCAAATAAACCGATGAGAACCATCCCGAAAATATACACCAGAAAAGTCACCAGCATTGGTGTGTTCATTGTCATTCAACTCTCCGTTTTCATTATTATTCGCGCCGCCCTTTGTGGCGGCTCCAGGTTTTTATCTTCCCCATGACTGGCCGTAAGAATCTAACTTAATGACTTCATCTATACTGAAAATACACATGAAAAAGGCAAAACCTGTGCCGCGACGGTGGATTAAAAATAAAGGGAATGGTGTTTTTAACCCTTTTATTAGCAACCTGGCGGATACGGTTGTCTCTCTGGTGCGTACTTTTCAATCACAGGAGTGGAATGTATGGGCACAACCGCGCTGGGCGTGAAACTCGACGAGGCAACAAGTGACCGCATCAAAGCCGCTGCGCGGCGTCTCGATCGGACACCGTACTGGCTTATCAAACAGGCCATTTTTAGTTATCTCGAACGCCTCGAAAGCGGCACCGACACTCCTGAAATACCACAACCGGCTGTGTCCAGCCAAACTGAAGCGGAAGAGATTATGCCGCAATCTCAGCAAGAAGAAACCTATCAACCTTTCCTGGTGTTCGCTGAACAGGTCATCCCGCAGTCGGTTATCCGCGCCGCGATAACCTCGGCTTATCGCCGCCCTGAAACCGAAATGGTGCCGAAATTACTTGAAAAGGCGAGGTTGTGCGGAGAATTGTCGCAATCTATAGATAAAATGGCCAATCGCATTGCAGAACGGCTCCGGGCGGGAAAAGGCGCTAATGGGGAGGCGGGAATGGTTCAGGGGCTGCTGCAAGAATTTTCACTTTCTTCTCAGGAAGGGGTGGCGTTGATGTGTCTGGCTGAGGCTTTACTGCGCATTCCAGACACCCCGACCCGTGATGCCCTGATTCGCGACAAGATCGGCGCGGGTCACTGGCACGCGCATATTGGCCACAGTCCGTCACTGTTTGTTAATGCAGCCACCTGGGGATTATTGCTCACCGGCAAGCTGGTTGCCGCACAGGTAGTGGATAAAAACCATAAGGTTGGTTTATCGGGTTCCCTCAGTCGAATTATTGGCAGAGGCGGAGAACCGCTGATCCGCAAAGGCGTTGATATGGCAATGCGTCTGATGGGGGAGCAGTTTGTCACCGGCGAGACAATAGCACAGGCGTTGACCAATGCCCGTAAGCGGGAAGAGCAGGGGTTCCGCCATTCCTACGATATGCTGGGCGAAGCCGCGCTGACGGAGAACGATGCCGCCGCCTATCTGGAGGCTTATCAGCAGGCCATTGATGCGATAGGGAAAGCTTCCAATGGCCGCGGGATTTATGAAGGGCCGGGAATTTCCATCAAACTGTCTGCCCTGCATCCCCGCTATGGCCGGGCGCAGCATGAACGGGTGATGGAAGAACTTTACCCGCGCCTGCTGTCGCTCACGCTACAGGCCAGACATTACGACATCGGTATCAATATTGACGCAGAAGAGGCTGATCGGCTGGAGATCTCGCTCGATCTGCTGGAAAAACTTTGCTTCGAATCGCAACTTTCCGGCTGGAACGGGATTGGGTTTGTCATTCAGGCCTATCAGAAACGCTGCCCGTTGGTCATTGATGCGGTGATTGAAATAGCGCAACGCAGTCAGCGGCGGCTGATGATACGTCTGGTGAAAGGGGCTTATTGGGACAGTGAAATCAAGCGGGCGCAGGTGGAGGGGCTGGAAGGCTACCCGGTCTACACGCGGAAGGTCTATACCGATGTGTCCTATCTGGCTTGCGCACGCAAGTTGCTGGCGGCGCCTACGTTTATTTATCCTCAGTTCGCCACGCATAACGCCCATACGCTAAGTGCGATTTATTATCTGGCCGGTAACAACTACTATCCGGGGCAGTATGAGTTCCAGTGCCTGCATGGTATGGGCGAACCGTTGTACGAACAGGTGGTGGGAAAAGTGGCCGATGGCAAACTGAATCGCCCATGCCGCATTTATGCGCCGGTAGGGACGCACGAAACACTATTGGCCTACCTGGTTCGCCGACTGCTTGAAAATGGCGCCAATACCTCTTTTGTCAACCGTATTGCTGATACTTCCTTGCCGTTGGATAAGCTGGTGGCGGATCCGGTCAGTGAGGTTGACGCACTGGCGGCAATGGAAGGAAGGATAGGTTTGCCGCATCCCCGTATCCCGTTACCACGCCACTTGTACGGTGATTCACGCCGTAATTCCAGGGGGCTGGATCTGTCAAATGAACATCATCTGGCTTCGTTATCCAATGCGTTACTGAACGGTGCAACATCGCTGTGGCTGGCGGCGCCTGTCATGGAGGCCGAATCTGAAGCGAACGAGGCAAAACCGGTGATTAACCCCGCTGAATCGCGGGATATCGTCGGTTATGTTCGTGAAGCCAGTGAGCCGGATGTAGGGCGAGCGGTTGAGGCGGCGGTGCGTGCGGCGGCGGGTTGGCGAGCCACCCTGCCCGCGGAACGTGCGGCGGTGTTGAATAAGGCCGCCTCGCTGATGGAACGCCAATTGCCAAGCCTGCTGGGCTTGCTGGTTCGGGAAGCGGGTAAAACTTTCGGCAATGCGATCGCAGAAGTTCGTGAAGCGGTTGATTTTTTGCGTTATTACGCCAGTCAGGCGCATGAATTTACCCATGATGCCCATCGTCCATTAGGCCCCGTGGTTTGTATCAGTCCGTGGAACTTCCCGTTGGCGATCTTCACCGGGCAGGTGTCTGCGGCGTTGGCGGCGGGCAATAGCGTATTGGCAAAACCCGCCGAGCAAACGCCTTTGATCGCCGCTCAGGCGGTAGGTATCCTGCTGGAAGCGGGTATTCCCGCTGGCGTACTGCAACTTCTGCCGGGGGCGGGGGAAAGCGTCGGCGCGGCGTTGGTGAATGACAGCCGGATACGTGGCGTGATGTTCACCGGCTCAACTGAGGTCGCCGGTCTGTTACAGCGCAGTATTGCCGGACGGCTCGATTCGCAGGGGCATCTTATCCCGCTCATTGCCGAAACGGGAGGGCTGAATGCAATGATCGTGGATTCTTCCGCTCTGACCGAGCAGGTGGTTAGTGATGTGATTGCCTCGGCGTTTGACAGCGCCGGCCAGCGTTGTTCGGCGCTACGACTTTTGTGTGTTCAGGAGGACATAGCGGAACACACGTTGCAAATGCTGCGTGGCGCGATGGCCGAATATCGGATGGGAAATCCGCACCTTCTTGCGACCGATATCGGCCCGCTGATTGATGCGGAGGCGAAAAACACCGTTGAACGTCATATTCTGGTGATGCGGGCTAAAGGGCTTAAGGTTTTTCAGGCCGCACGACGACTGGCGCAGCAGGATGAGCAGGAATGGGCGCGTGGCACGTTTGTTATGCCGACATTGATCGAGTTGAACAGCGTTAACGAGCTACAAAAAGAGGTATTCGGTCCGGTACTGCATGTGGTGCGTTATCAAAGTCAGAACCTGAATAACCTTATCGATCAGATCAATGCCGCAGGATATGGTCTGACGCTGGGTATCCACTCCCGTATTGATGAAACCATCAGGCGCATTACCGCCAATGTCAGGGTGGGCAATCAGTATGTCAATCGCAATATGGTCGGCGCCGTGGTCGGGGTTCAGCCTTTTGGTGGCGAGGGGCTGTCTGGCACGGGGCCGAAAGCGGGTGGACCACTCTATTTGTATCGTTTATTGGCACATCGCCCGGAAGATGCGCTGTCGCAGGGATTGGCACGGCAGGATCACGACCTGGCGTTAGATACCACGGTTCGCACCGCGTTATTGCCTGCCTTGTATGCGCTGGAAAAATGGGCGATTACTGAACATCATGGCGATCTTGTGGTGTTATGCCAGCGCTATGCTGAACTGGAGTTAGGAGGAACCACGCGTCTGCTGCCGGGGCCGACGGGCGAGCGTAATACTTATACGCTGGTGCCTCGCGGGCGTGTGCTGTGTCTGGCGGATAATAACGATGATGCATTAACTCAGGTGGCGGCGGTGCTGGCGGTCGGCGGGCGAATTCTGTGGGAAGAAACGGCATGGCTGCGCGGGTTGTACCGCCGCCTGCCTGATGTCGTTCAGGCACGTATCGACTTCAGTAAAGACTGGCATAATCCTAAAGCAATGTTTGACGCTATTATTTATCATGGGGATGCCGACAACCTTCGTAACCTGAGTAAACAGGTAGCCGAGCGCCGTGGGCCGATTATTTCGCTACAGGGCTTTGCCCGTGGCGAAACGAATATTTTGCTGGAACGGTTGCTGAATGAACGCACTCTGAGTGTCAACACCGCTGCGGCGGGTGGTAACGCCGGTCTGATGACGCTCGGATAAGCCACGATATATCGGCGCCTTCCCATTGTCGGGGGGAAGGCCTGGGAATATCCTAATTACGGTACAGCACTTTAATCAGGTGATAGCCGAACTGGGTTTTCACCGGCCCAAAGGGTTTCAGCAACTCACAGGAAAAGACCGCTTTATCAAAGGCGGGTACCATGTCGCCTTTACGGAACTCGCCTAAATCGCCGCCATTACGCTTTGACGGGCAGGTTGAGTGTTGCTGCGCCAATTTCTGGAAATCTGCGCCTTGCTCCAACTGAGCCAGAATGTCGTTGGCCTGTTGCTCGGTATCCACCAGAATATGAAGTGCTGCTGCGGTATTCGCCATGTCGTTACCTTTTATGATAGAGATTCCTGTACGCAATGTAACACCTGTAACGCAGGATGTGGACTGCGGCGTGCTTTCCTGAAGTAAAAATCCCCGATCAGGATCGTGGAGGCTTTCTGCTACAATCGCCTCTTGTTTTATGAGTGAGCCATGCCGTTATGCGTTTAAATCCCAGCCAACAACATGCTGTCGAATTTGTTACTGGCCCCTGTCTGGTACTGGCAGGGGCAGGCTCAGGTAAGACTCGCGTCATTACCAATAAAATTGCTTATCTGATTCGACAGTGTGGTTATCAGCCCCGGCACATTGCTGCTGTGACCTTTACCAACAAAGCGGCGCGGGAGATGAAGGAACGTGTATCGCAAACGCTGGGGCGTAAAGAAACCCGCAGATTGACGATCGCCACATTCCATACGCTGGGGCTGGAGATCATTAAACGGGAATATGCCGCGCTGGGAATGAAAGCCAATTTTTCTCTGTTCGACGATCAGGATCAAATGGCTTTGTTGAAAGAGCTAACCGAGCAATGGCTGGAAAATGACAAAACGCTGTTGCAGCAGTTAACGTCAACGATCTCTGGCTGGAAAAATGATCTTATCGATCCCGCCGGTGCGGCAGCGGCGGCACGATCCGAGCGTGACAAACTGTTTGTTCATTGTTATGCGCTGTACCACGATCATCTTCGTGCCTGTAATGTGCTCGATTTCGACGATCTCATTCTGCTGCCTACTCTGTTATTAAAACATAACGATGAGGTACGCGAACGTTGGCAGAATCGCTTGCGCTATCTGCTGGTGGACGAATATCAGGACACCAATACCAGCCAGTATGAACTGGTTAAATTACTGGTGGGAAACCGTGCCCGCTTTACGGTGGTGGGGGATGACGATCAATCTATTTATTCCTGGCGGGGCGCACGTCCGCAGAATTTAATGCTGTTACAGCAGGACTTTCCGAAATTGGAAGTTATCAAGCTGGAGCAAAACTATCGTTCCTCCGGGCGTATTCTGAAAGCCGCCAATATTCTGATCGCCAATAACCCGCATGTCTTTGAAAAACGGCTTTTTTCAGAACTGGGCTATGGTGATGAGCTAAAAATTATCACGGCAAACAATGAAGACCATGAAGCCGAACGCGTGGTTGGCGAACTGATTGCCCACCATTTTATTAAAAAAACTCAGTATGGTGACTATGCCATTTTGTATCGTGGTAATCATCAGTCCCGTCTGTTTGAAAAAATGCTGATGCAAAACCGTATCCCTTATCGGATTTCTGGCGGCACCTCATTTTTCTCACGCCCTGAAATTAAGGATCTGTTGGCCTATCTGCGGGTATTAACTAATCAGGACGATGACAGCGCCTTTTTGCGCATCGTCAATACCCCCAGGCGAGAGATTGGCCCTGCGACACTGAAAAAACTGGGCGAATGGGCGAATCAACGCAATAAAAGCCTGTTCAGCGCCAGCTTTGATCTGGGGCTGGGCCAGTCCCTGACCGGGCGAGGTCTGGAGTCGCTGCAACGCTTTACTCAATGGATGACGGAGGTTGCCCGTTTGGCTGAACATGAACCGGTGGCGGCGGTGCGTGACCTTATCCGCGGGCTGGATTACGAAAGCTGGCTATACGAAACCTCACCCAGCCCAAAAGCCGCCGAAATGCGGATGAAAAACGTCAATCAGCTTTTTAGCTGGATGACGGAAATGCTGGAAGGATCGGACCTGGATGAGCCAATGACGCTGACCCAGGTGGTCACGCGTTTTACCCTGCGGGATATGATGGAACGGGGTGAAAATGAAGAAGAGCTGGATCAGGTGCAGTTAATGACATTACATGCTTCGAAAGGGCTGGAATTTCCCTACGTTTTTTTGGTGGGCATGGAAGAAGGGCTGTTGCCGCACCAGAGCAGCATTGATGAGGATAATGTCGATGAAGAGCGCCGTCTGGCGTATGTCGGCATTACCCGTGCCCAGCGCGAGCTTACGTTTACCCTGTGCAGGGAACGGCGTCAGTTCGGCGAACTGGTTCGTCCTGAACCGAGTCGGTTCCTGCTCGAATTACCGCAGGATGACTTGATCTGGGAGACCGAGCGTAAAGTCGTCAATGCGCAGGAGCGAATGCAGAAAGGACAAAGTCATCTGGCGAATATTCGTGCGCAACTGGCCAAGGCTAAAGATATCAGCAAGTAATTACCCAGGGCGGGGAGACCGCCCTGAACAGCGTTATGGATTGATTGCCATACCGTCGATGCTTACATTTTCCGTTGAGGTAAAATTCCACGGTGTTTCACTGCCTCGCAACTGGCTAAACACGATGCGATCGAACTGACTGTCGCGTAAGTCGCTGATCGCCACAGGTGGAACGTTATCCAATTTAACGTTATCGAAACGGATTTTACTGTGCCAGGCGTTTTTGGCGCTGTCTCCTTTGATTTCAATGGACGGCGCGTTGCCAGTTGTGCCCTGTACCGTGACATTCTTTATCAAGAAATCATGGAACTGGGCGGGCGTGTTTGACGGTGGATAATCGATTTTAGCATTGGGATCGGAGTAGTTTAGCGTAATCACCACCGCCTGCTTGGCAATGTCCTTCATGGCGTTGTTCCGAAACAGGATGTTGCGGGCGCCTCCGCCAATATCGGTAGTGCTTTTCGCCCGTAAGCCGACATCGGTGAAGTACATGACGTTATTTTCTGCGACGATATTCTCAATCCAGGCACCGGTGTGGCTGCCTGTCACAATCGCGCCATGCCCCATACGGAAGTAGTTATTGAACAGCCAGGCACCGTTCATGGGTTCCTGTTGACGGGCTTCTTCGCCCGTCCCGGCGGCGAAGTTAATGCTGTCGTCGCCGGTGTCGAAAAAATTATTAAAAACCATGACGTTTTGGCTATTGCCGAATTCTATACCATCACCATTGTTGGCATCATAGGTTTGATGGATCAAACCGTTGGCGACCACGTTATGGTTTTCCAGATTCATGATGCCGTGAAATGCGGGGTTACGAACCGTGAAGTCGGCCAGGTAGACATTTTCCACCCCGCGTAAGGTGATCAGGCTGGAGCGTTGTTGTCCATAAGCGGTCTTGAGATCCATTCCGTTGGCTACGGCCTGCGCGACCTGATTTTTAGCCAGAATGCCGTCTTCATGTACCTTGCTGTTTTTACTGGCGATATATTGCGGCAACGCATTGCCTGATTCGTCTTTGATTTCACCTTGTCCGGCCCGCTGCCAGCCATTGCCGTCAATCATTCCTTTACCGACGATACGAATATTGCGAAACGTGCCGGGGTGTGAACTGTTGGCATCAATGGCATTAATTAACGATGCCGGGCGTTCGCTGGTGGAGTAAGGGTAGAGCCGATAACCAGCCGGATAGTCGGCGGGATTATCTGAACCCAGCAGAACAGCACCTTCTTTCAGGTTCAGCGTCATATCGCTTTTTAACCAAATCGCGCCGGTTTTATAGGTTCCTGCGGGAATATCGACCCGGCAACCGGGTTTACAGGCATCAATGGCCTGCTGAATGGCCATGGTGTTAAGCGTTTTACCATCTGGTCTTGCGCCAAACTCATCGATATCAATAATCTGAGAGAATGTGGCGGTTTTAGCGCTCACGCGGTTACTGTCGGCAGAAAGCGAGCCATCTGCATATACCGCTTTAACGGTGAAATGGTATAACGTGCCGGGTTGCAGTCTCTCAACCTTAAAATTGTGTATCACGATGTTATGATGAAAACCGGCGCTATCGTTGGCGTAAAACGCATTGATATACGGCTTGGCTGGTGAGTATTTATCGTTATTTTGACGGGCAAGTCCTAAGGACTGCCCATCCTGATAAACGTGATAATCAATGATATTGTTTGTGTTTTCTGGTGGTTCCCAAACCAGAACGACACTGTGATCGTCATAGGCAAGAGTGGGGACCTGTAAATTCTGTGGCGCGGATAGCGGATCTGCTGCGAAAAGGGTAATGGGCGCAGCCATCAGGCTTAACATCACTGCAAACATACAGATATGGTAACGGATAGGAGATCGCATATTATTATCCTTAATGTCTTAGATGATATCTATTTTATAATGGGAACGATTTTTTATAAAAATACATCCATCGTTTCTTTTTTAATTGGAAGGGGATCACGGAATAACGGATGATCTTGAAAAGGGAGGGGAAATGCGGGCAGAGAGGATACTGCCCGGCGAGCATTAAAGACTATTTTCTTCCAGAGTCAGCGGCCAATGGACATAGCTTTGCCAGCGGCTCTCCTGTTCCAATGTTTCTGCCCGTAACGGATGCTGCGCCATCCAGCCCACAGGCAGAATCACGTTTAAGCTATCACCATTAGCCCGCAGGCGCACGGCGGGGAGCGTGTCGTCACGGCGGCGGCTGGCAAAAATAATCGCCAGACGCAGTAACCGGCATAAGCGCTGGGTCTGTATCACCGGCAGCGCGTTTTGCTGGTTGAGCAGCACCAGGTCGACTGGGTTGCTCTGGTTTTGCAGCAAGGTGGCTAACAGTTTCTTTTGGGCGGGGGTAAAGCCGGGGAGATCGCTATTGCGGATCAGATATGCCGCATGTTGAGGTGACTGGCGAAAATCGATACTCAGACCAATTTCATGCACCAGACAGGTATTTTGCAGGAGTTCACGACATCGGTTGTCCAACTGCCAGTCTCGGGCAACCTGCTGTAAAAAATTATCGGCCAGCGAACTTACCCGCTCGGCCTGTTCAATATCCAGCAGGTAACGGCGTTGCAGATTATGCAGCGTCCGGTGGCGAATGTCCCGTTCAATAGGCAAATGCAGCATTCCATACACTAAACCTTCGCGCAGTGCGCCACCGGCCAGCGTCATGGTTGTAATGCCGAGTTCCTGAAAAATCGCCAGCAGAATAGCAAGTCCACTGGGGAAAACCAGCGCCCGCTCCAGGGTCAGACCTTCAATTTCAAGCTCTTCCAACTTACTGCACTGAATTGCATGTTGTTTTAACTGCTGGAGTTTCGCCAGGGTAATATATTCATCCATGCCCTGAGCGACCATGATCTCCTGTAACGCCTGTACGGTGCCGGATGCCCCCACACAGATTTGCCACCCTTGTTCACGTAAGGTTGCGGCAACTGGCCGCAACATCTCGCGGGCGGCCTGTTCAGCCCGATCAAAATTACCGGCTTCCAGATTACGATCGCTGAAATAGCGCTCCAGCCAGGTTACGCACCCCATAGGCAAGCTGAATAACTGTGTGGCTTGTGCGCCGATACCGGTAGCCAGTTCGGTACTGCCCCCGCCAATATCGACCACCAGACGTTTTTCCGGGCCACCGGTGGTATGGGCAACGCCTTGATAGATAAGCCGGGCTTCTTCTTCACCGCTGATAACCTGAACCGGTAAGCCCAGTATCTGTTGGGCCTGCTGCAGAAATTCGTCAGCATTGGTGGCCAACCGCAAGGTTGCGGTTGCAACAACGCGCACCTGTTCACGGGGGATATCCTGCAACCGTTCTGAAAAAAGTTGCAGGCATTGCCAGCCTCGTTGCATCGCATCCAGCGATAACCGGTTTTGCTTATCCAGCCCTGCCGCAAGTCGGACTTTCCGCTTTATTCTTGCCAGTGTCTGAATGCTACCTGCGGTTTTCCTGACCACCAACATATGAAAACTGTTGGAGCCGAGATCGATGGCTGCATAAAGTGAAGAAGAGCTTGGCATTAGCGATCAACTCGGTCGTTTACGATTATTACGGGGCGCCCCGCTACGACGCTGCGAATTATGTCGGCGCGGGCCGTTACTCGAACGCGGAGGACGCGTTAAACGTTTCGGTGCCGGTAAATCGTTAAGCAAGGCATCACTGTTGTATTTACTGACCGGAATACCATGACCAATGTAGGTTTCAATGGCTGGCAGGTTCAGCGCATACTCTTCGCAGGCAAGGCTGATGGAGAAACCACTTTCGCCGGCACGGCCAGTTCGGCCAATACGGTGAACGTAATCTTCACAGTCATCCGGCAGATCGTAGTTGAATACATGGGTAACTAATGGGATATGCAGGCCGCGCGCCGCGACATCCGTCGCAACAAGAATGTCCAGATTACCATTAGTGAAATCATCCAGAATACGCAGCCGTTTTTTCTGCGCCACGTCACCGGTTAACAGACCAACACGATGACCATCGGCGGCTAAATGGCCCCAGATGTCTTCACAACGGTGTTTAGTGTTGGCGAAAATAATGCAGCGATCCGGCCACTCTTCCTCAATAAGTGTCTGCAACAGACGCATTTTTTCTTCATTAGACGGATAGAACAGTTCTTCTTTAATACGGTGGCCGGTTTTTTGGTTCGGTTCTACTTCCACGTATTCCGCATTATTCATTTGTTCAAACGCGAGTTCACGTACGCGGTAAGAAAGTGTGGCGGAAAAGAGCATATTCAGGCGCTGCGTCACGGGCGGCATTCGGCGGAACAGCCAGCGGATATCTTTTATAAAGCCAAGATCGTACATACGGTCGGCTTCATCCAGAATAACTACCTGGATCGCACCCAGGTTAATATGATTTTGTTTGGCATAGTCGATCAGGCGACCCGTAGTGCCAACCAGAATATCGACGCCGTTTTCCAGCACCTTGAGTTGTTTATCATAACCATCGCCGCCATAGGCAAGACCGAGTTTTAGTCCGGTCAGGCGGGAAAGGGCTTCTGCATCAGAGTGAATCTGCACGGCCAATTCACGGGTCGGCGCCATAATTAACGCACGTGGCTGATTGGTCTGACGCTCTGCATTGGCAGGGTGTGAAAGCAAATAATGGAAAGTAGACGCGAGAAAAGCCAGCGTCTTGCCGGTACCGGTTTGCGCCTGACCTGCTACATCACGCCCTGATAAAGCCAGCGGCAATGCTAACGCCTGGATCGGCGTACAGTTATGAAACCCTTTACTTTCAAGGGCTTCAATAACCTGCGGGTGCAGGGCGAAGTCGGAAAACTTCTGTTCAGTTAAGTGTGTTTTGCTCATAGTGTGGTAGAATATCAGCTAACTATTGCTTTACGAAAGCGTATCCAGTGAAATAAAGTCAACCTTGTTGTTGGTTAATGCTACACCAACAAGGCAGAGATAATACTGTGGAGTAAAACATGAGCGATAAAATAATTCACCTGACTGACGGCAGTTTCGATACGGAAGTATTGCAGGCTGAGGGAGTGACTCTGGTTGATTTCTGGGCTGAGTGGTGCGGTCCCTGTAAAATGATCGCTCCTATTCTGAATGAAATTGCCGAAGAGTTTGACGGTAAATTAACCGTTGCCAAGCTCAACATTGATGAAAACCCGGCGACGGCGCCGAAATACGGCATTCGCGGTATTCCTACTTTGTTATTGTTCAAGAATGGCGAAGTCGCGGCAACCAAAGTGGGCGCTCTGTCTAAAGGACAATTGAAAGAGTTCCTGACGGCCAATCTGTAAATCGCCGGGGGGTGGCAATCGGACAATGATCAATTCTCATATTGACTGCTTGCCGCCCGTCAGGAAGCATGCTAGATTCTTCAGCACTGCATATCGTACTTGCCTATGTTTAAGCTCGTGAGCTTAAGCCTGAAAGTTTGAATCTAAAGCAATACTCTGTGTCAAAATCGGAAAGTCATTGATTTACAAAAATGTTCGTTATCTGGTTTGGGCAATCTAATAGTTTTAAAATAATTGGTTTTATGTGTCTTCGATCTCTTGCCGTCGTTTTGTGCAGATTCTGCGCGTCTTACGTGTGAAACAAAACGCATACCCAGTGGTTGAAGGCCGTTATAAGAGGCACGGATGACCCTGCCATACCATTCACGTTAATAGTTCGAGATTTACCCCGAGTTTAAGAACCCACCATTATGAATCTTACCGAATTAAAGAATACGCCAGTTTCTGAGTTAATTACTCTTGGCGAAAATATGGGGCTGGAGAATCTGGCCCGTATGCGTAAACAGGATATTATCTTCGCTATCCTGAAGCAACATGCTAAAAGTGGCGAAGATATTTTCGGCGATGGTGTGCTGGAAATATTGCAGGATGGTTTCGGTTTTCTCCGTTCTGCTGATAGTTCCTATCTAGCCGGCCCCGATGATATCTACGTTTCTCCCAGCCAAATTCGCCGTTTTAACCTTCGTACCGGTGACACCATTTCCGGCAAGATTCGCCCGCCAAAAGAAGGTGAACGCTATTTTGCGCTACTGAAAGTTAACGAAGTTAACTACGATAAGCCCGAAAACGCCCGCAACAAAATCCTGTTTGAAAACCTGACGCCATTACATGCGAATTCGCGTCTGCGTATGGAACGTGGTAATGGTTCAACAGAAGATTTAACCGCCCGCGTACTGGATCTGGCATCACCGATTGGCCGTGGTCAGCGTGGCCTGATTGTTGCGCCGCCGAAAGCGGGTAAAACCATGCTGTTGCAGAACATTGCGCAAAGCATCGCATACAACCATCCTGACTGTGTATTGATGGTGCTGCTAATTGACGAACGTCCTGAAGAAGTGACCGAGATGCAGCGTCTGGTTAAAGGTGAAGTTATCGCTTCTACCTTTGATGAGCCTGCTTCCCGCCATGTTCAGGTTGCCGAGATGGTGATCGAAAAAGCGAAGCGTCTGGTTGAGCATAAAAAAGACGTCATCATTCTGCTGGACTCCATTACACGTCTGGCTCGTGCCTACAACACCGTTGTACCGGCGTCCGGTAAAGTGCTGACGGGGGGGGTGGATGCCAATGCCTTGCATCGTCCTAAACGTTTCTTTGGTGCGGCGCGTAATGTTGAAGAAGGCGGTAGTTTGACTATCATTGCAACAGCGTTAGTGGATACCGGCTCCAAGATGGATGAAGTCATTTACGAAGAGTTTAAAGGCACCGGCAACATGGAGCTGCACCTCGCACGTAAAATTGCTGAAAAACGTGTTTTCCCGGCTATCGACTACAATCGTTCCGGTACGCGTAAAGAAGAATTGCTTACCACTTCTGAAGAACTGCAAAAGATGTGGATCTTGCGTAAGATTATCCATCCAATGGGTGAGACTGACGCGATGGAGTTCCTGATTAATAAGTTGGCGATGACCAAAACCAACGATGAATTCTTCGATATGATGAAGCGTTCATAAATCACGGATGAACTCGGGGAACGCCACGCTGGGTCGTGGCGTTTTTTATTCTGTGTTTCTTGGTTACGCAACGCGTTAATCTTATAAACAGCGTTTCTTTTATGCTATGTCGTCTGTTGAAGCGGTGCGGCTGGTTATCCCCCGATGAGTCAGCGTATTTCAAGGCGGCCAATAAAATGAAGACGCAAACCGGGCATACATTGAACAGTGTTAGTAGTGTGAGACGCTGTGAACGGTGAACTTACTCACTATGAGTACCGAATTATTAATCATTTTTCTATTTTCTCTGTGTTTTCTGTTTTGTGCTCGCCAGGTGGCGAGAAAAACAGGGCTTGTTGATCGCCCCAATTACCGCAAACGTCATCAGGGACTGATCCCTCTTGTCGGCGGTATCTCCGTATACGCTGGGATCTGCTTTACTTTTCTTATTACCGATCAATACATCCCCAATTTCCGGCTTTACCTGTGCTGCGCCGGTGTGCTGGTGTTTGTCGGCGCGCTGGACGATCGCTTTGATATTAGTGTGAAAATCCGTGCAATCGTGCAAGCTTGCGTCGCTGTCATCATGATGGCGTTTGCTGGTCTCTCTTTACATAATCTCGGGTATATTTTCGGTCCGTGGCAAATGGCGCTGGGTCCGTTTGGCTATCTGGTGACGTTATTTGCCGTCTGGGCTGCCATCAACGCATTTAATATGGTTGATGGCATTGATGGGTTGCTGGGAGGATTGTCCTGCGTCTCTTTTGGCGCGATGGGCATAATGCTGTATCTGAGCGGTCATACCAATCTGGCACTGTGGTGTTTTGCCATGATCGCCGCCACCTTACCTTACATCCTGCTTAACCTTGGCGTTTTTGGTAAACGGTATAAAGTTTTTATGGGGGATGCGGGGAGCACCATGCTCGGTTTTACCGCGATCTGGATCCTGATTCAAACGACGCAGGGAGAGCAACATCCTATTAATCCAGTCACCGCGTTGTGGGTTATCGCTATCCCCCTGATTGATATGATTGCGATCATGTACCGCCGTTTGCGTAAAGGGATGAGCCCGTTTTCACCTGATCGCCAGCACATCCACCATTTGATAATGCGGGCGGGTTTTACTTCCCGTCAGGCTTTTGTGCTGATTACGTTGGCAGCCGCGTTTCTGGCTGCGATCGGCATATTAGGGGAACGTCTCTATTTTGTTCCTGAATGGGTTATGTTGGCATTATTTTTGCTTGCATTCTTGCTGTATGGCTACTGCCTTAAGCGTGCATGGCGAGTTGCTCGTTTCATTAAGCGAATCAAACGCCGTATGCGGCAAACCGATGAGCAAAAGCAGTCGTCTTGACCAAATAACATTGGGGAAGTAATGAAATCAGAGAACCTATCCACCGGGAATGCGTTGGTTGACAATGAGTTGGATATCCGTGGTTTATTCCGCACACTGTGGCGTGGGAAGCTCGGGATCCTGTCTATTGCTCTGCTGTTTAGCGTTATCGCGTTACTCTATTCTTACCTGGTAAAACAGGAGTGGAGTGCGACGGCGATTACCGATAAACCGACGGTAAACATGCTGGGAGGATACTATTCGCAGCAGCAGTTCCTGCGCAATCTGGATGCTAAATCCTTCTCCACGCCGCAGCCTGAGCAGCCTTCCATCTCTTCGGTTGCTTATGATGAATTCACCATGCAGTTAGCGGCTTACGATACCCGCCGCGATTTCTGGCTACAGACCGACTATTATAAGCAGCGTCAGGAAGGGGATGCCAAAGCCGATGCCGCCTTGCTTGACGATCTGGTGAATAATATTCAGTTTACGCCGCATGATGATGCCAAAAAGACCAATGACAGCGTGAAGCTGGTGGCTGAAACTTCTGCTGACGCCAATTCGTTGCTACGTCAGTATGTTACGTTTGCCAGCCAACATGCGGCCAGCCATCTGAACGAAGAGATTAACGGTGCATGGGCGGCCAGAACCATTTTTATGAAATCGCAGATTAAGCGACAGGAAGCGGTGGCGAAGGCAATTTACGAACGTGAGGTTCGCAGTGTCGAGCTGGCGCTGAAAATTGCTCAACAGCAAGGTATCAGCCGTAGCCAAACGGATACACCCGCAGATGAATTGCCGGCATCCGAAATGTTTTTACTGGGAAGGCCAATGCTACAGGCGCGTCTGGAGTCCTTACAGACCAGCGGGCCGCACTATGATATCGATTACGATCAGAACCGTGCGATGCTGGCTACCTTGAATGTAGGACCAACACTTGACGCCAATTTCCAAACCTACCGTTATTTGCGCACGCCGGAAGAACCGGTTAAGCGCGACAGTCCTCGCCGTGCTTTCCTGATGGTAATGTGGGGAGCCATCGGTGCTTTAGTGGGCGCGGGGGTTGCTTTGGTTCGCCGTCCACGCTAATCATTCAGTTGGTTAGCGTCCGATTCGCAGCACAATAGTCTGCGTCAAACCTGATTAAAGAGATTCACTGTGAAAGTGTTGACTGTTTTCGGCACCCGGCCGGAGGCCATTAAAATGGCTCCGCTGGTTAATGCGCTGGCTCAGGATGGAGCCTTTGAATCAAGAATTTGCGTGACAGCCCAGCATAGGGAGATGCTCGATCAGGTACTGCGCTTGTTCAGTATTACTCCTGACTATGACCTGAATATCATGCAGCCAGGCCAGGGACTCAGTGAAATATCCTGCCGGATCCTGCAAGGTCTTGAGCCGGTCATGGCGGAATTTAAGCCTGATCTGGTGCTGGTTCATGGTGATACCACCACCACATTGACGACCAGTCTGGCCGCTTTTTATCAGCGTATTCCAGTTGGGCATGTTGAAGCCGGGTTACGTACCGGAAATCTGTATTCCCCCTGGCCGGAAGAGGCTAACCGTAAGTTGACCGGACATCTGGCAATGTTCCATTTCGCGCCAACCGAAAATTCCCGCCAAAACCTGCTGGGTGAACACTTGTCAGACCGGCATATATTCGTCACTGGCAACACGGTGATAGATGCCTTGTTCTGGGTAAGAGATCGCATTATTAGCGACGAGGAACTGCGCCGCAGCCTGGATGAAAAGTATGCTTTTCTGGATGAAACCAAAAAACTGATTCTGGTTACCGGGCATCGGCGTGAAAGTTTTGGCGGCGGTTTTGAGCGCATATGCAGCGCGCTGGCGGATATCGCCCGGCGGCATCCTGAAACACAGATAGTTTATCCCGTCCATCTTAACCCTAACGTCAGCGAACCGGTGAACCGCATTCTGAGCGGTATCGACAATGTGATGCTTATCGCGCCGCAGGATTACCTGCCCTTTGTTTATCTGATGAATCGTTCTTATATGATCCTGACGGATTCCGGCGGCATTCAGGAAGAGGCCCCGTCGTTAGGCAAGCCTGTATTGGTCATGCGTGATACCACTGAGCGGCCCGAGGCAGTCGAAGCCGGTACGGTCAGGCTGGTGGGGACGGATGTGGTGAAAATTGTTGATGCCGTCTCTCAACTTCTGACGGATGAAAATGAATATCAGGCTATGAGCCGGGCACATAACCCTTATGGTGACGGCCACGCCTGCCAACGAATTGTTGATGCGATCAAGAATTATCAGGTGACGCTATGAGTTTTGACACAATTTCTGTTATCGGACTGGGTTATATCGGTTTACCGACTGCCGCCGCTTTTGCTTCACGTAAAAAGAAAGTGATTGGCATTGATGTGAATAGACAGGCGGTCGAAACCATTAACCGGGGCGAAATTCACATTGTTGAGCCAGATTTAGATACGCTGGTCAACGCTGCGGTTAAGAACGGCTATTTACAGGCGCTGAGTAAGCCGGTAGAGGCTGATGCATTTTTGATTGCTGTCCCGACGCCCTTCAAAGGCGACCATGAGCCGGATATGGCCTATGTGCAGGCGGCGGCGGAGTCGATAGCGCCGGTGCTGAAGAAAGGCGATCTGGTTATTCTGGAGTCGACATCGCCGGTTGGCGCAACAGAGCAAATGGCGCAGTGGCTTGCTCAGGCGCGGGCAGATTTAACCTTCCCACAGCAGGTGGGAGAAGCCGCCGATATCAATATCGCGTACTGTCCGGAACGTGTGCTGCCGGGGCAGGTGGTAATTGAACTGATTAAAAACGATCGGGTGATCGGCGGGATGACGTCAGTGTGTTCAGCGCGTGCCAGCGAACTGTATAAGATCTTTCTTGAAGGTGAGTGTGTGGTTACTAACTCCCGAACCGCCGAAATGTGCAAGCTGACAGAAAACAGTTTTCGTGATGTAAACATCGCCTTTGCCAATGAACTGTCGCTGATTTGTGCTGAACAAAATATTAACGTATGGGAACTTATCCGATTGGCAAACCGCCATCCTCGCGTCAATATTCTGCAACCCGGTCCTGGCGTCGGCGGGCACTGTATTGCGGTTGATCCCTGGTTTATCGTGGCGCAGAACCCACAACAGGCACGACTGATCCACACCGCCAGGCTGGTGAATGATGGTAAACCGCTATGGGTTGTCGATCGGGTGAAAACCGCTGTGGCCGATTATCTGGTACAGACAGATAAACGCGCCAGTGAGGTAACGGTGGCCTGTTTTGGTCTGGCATTTAAGCCGGATATTGACGATCTGCGTGAAAGCCCGGCGGTAGACATCACGGGAATGATCGCGCAGTGGAATGCGGGCGCGACGCTGGCGGTAGAGCCTAATGTCAGGCAATTGCCAGCGGCATTGGTGGGGCAGGTTAAATTAGTTGATACAACTACTGCGCTGCAAGAGGCGGATGTATTGGTCATGCTGGTCGATCACCGTCAGTTCAAGGCAGTTAACCCCGATGATGTTAAACAAAACTGGATTATTGATACGAAAGGAGTATGGCGTTGAAACGTATTTTGATCACCGGTGGCGCCGGATTCATCGGTTCAGCTTTAGTCAGGCATATTCTAACTGCAACGCCGGATAGCGTGGTGGTGGTGGATAAACTCACCTATGCTGGCAACCTCTCTTCTCTGGCTCCGGTAGCGGACAGCCCCCGTTTTGCTTTTGAGCAGGTCGATATTTGCGATCGGGCGGCGTTGGACAGGGTATTCGCCGAATATCAGCCCGCCGTGGTGATGCATCTGGCAGCGGAAAGTCATGTCGATCGTTCAATAGACGGCCCGGCTGCGTTCATTGAAACCAACATAGTGGGTACTTACAATCTGCTGGAAGCCGCCCGCCATTACTGGCAAAGCATGGGGGCCGTTGAAAAAGAGGCGTTCCGTTTTCATCATATTTCCACGGATGAAGTGTTTGGCGATCTGCATGGCTCTGAGGATTTGTTCACCGAAACCACGTCCTATGCCCCCAGCAGCCCTTATTCGGCGTCGAAAGCCTCCAGCGATCACCTGGTGCGGGCCTGGTTGCGTACCTATGGACTGCCGACCATCATCACCAACTGTTCCAATAACTACGGCCCCTACCACTTCCCTGAAAAACTGATCCCGCTGGTGATCCTGAATGCGGTTGCGGGTAAACCGCTGCCGGTTTATGGCGATGGCGCGCAGATCCGTGACTGGCTGTTCGTCGAGGATCACGCCCGTGCGCTGCACAAAGTGGTGACCGAAGGCGAGGTAGGGGAAACCTACAACATCGGCGGCCATAACGAACGTAAAAATATCGAAGTGGTGCAGACAATCTGCGATTTGCTGGAAGAGCTGGCGCCGAACAAACCGGCGGGCGTGCGGCACTATCGTGATTTAATCACCTATGTCAAAGATCGTCCCGGCCATGATATGCGTTACGCCATTGATGCAGGAAAAATCGAACGCGAGCTTGGCTGGCGACCAGAGGAAACCTTTGAAAGCGGTATGAGAAAAACCGTGAGCTGGTATCTGAATCATGAAAAATGGTGGCGTAGCGTACAGGATGGCTCCTACACCGGCGAACGTTTAGGTCTGACTAACTAAGATTATCCGCACGGGTGAGCGTGGCAAATATGACAGACATAATGCTTTCGACAGGAACTCGCCCGCCAGCGTGCATTCACGCCAGTATTGAACCGTTACGCTGGGAAAGTGAGTTTTTCAATCTTACCAGCGGCATGCTGAGTTTTTCACCGACCGCGCCAGTGCTCACGCTGGACAAGCTGAATAGTGTTGCGCTGACGCAGGCTAAAATACCGGCGGATAATATGCGGTTGGCCGATGCGCTGGCGGATTTTGGCTTTCGTCTGGTTGAGGGAGAGGTCGAGCTTTGCTTGTCGCTGGATGATACGCCACAGGCGGATAATCTTTCTCATCCGCGTATTGCTGGCAGCGCCGATATCCCGGCGTTGCGCGAGGCCGCTTCTCAGGTTTTCGCCCTGAGTCGTTTTCGTGCTCCCTGGTATCAGCCCGAAGACAGTGGACGTTTTTATGCGCAATGGGTAGAAAATGCCGTGCGCGGCACCTTTGATCATCAGTGTCTGTTGCTGGAGAACCAGGCCGGACAACCGCAGGGATGGGTGACGCTGCGTCAGTTGAACGAGTGTGAAGGCCGTATCGGGCTGCTGGCCGTCTGGCCGGGCGTCACTGCCCGCGGCGTCGGCACACAATTGATGTCGGCGGCGGAAATGTGGTGCCAGCGGCAGGGGTTGCAACGTTTATGGGTCGCGACACAGGCAGGCAATGTGGCGGCTCTCCGTCTTTATCTTCGTCGCGGTGCCAGAATTGAGCGCACGGCCTATTGGTTATACAGGTGATCACATGATTCCGTTTAATGCGCCACCGATTGTCGGTACTGAACTCGATTATATGCAGGCTGCTATGAGCAGTGGCAAACTGTGCGGAGATGGCGGTTTTACCCGCCGCTGCCAGCAGTGGCTGGAACACTATTCCGGCAGTAAAAAAGTGTTATTGACACCCTCCTGCACCGCCTCGCTGGAGATGGCGGCGATTTTGCTGGATATCAAACCCGGCGATGAAGTCATTATGCCGAGTTACACCTTTGTCTCCACCGCCAATGCCTTTGTGCTGCGCGGGGCCAGGATTGTGTTTGTCGATATTCGCCCGGACACCTTGAATATCGATGAAACGAAAATTGAAGCGGCGATCACCGATAAAACCCGCATTATCGTACCGGTTCACTATGCCGGTGTGGCCTGTGAGATGGATGTCATCATGGCGCTGGCGAAAAAGTACGATTTGTTTGTGGTAGAAGATGCCGCCCAGGGCATGATGTCGCGCTACAAAGGCCGGGCGTTGGGATCAATCGGTCATATTGGTTGTTTCAGTTTCCATGAAACCAAAAACTACACCTCCGGTGGAGAGGGCGGCGCGACGTTGATTAATGACCCGCGGTTGATCGACCGGGCGGAAATTGTGCGTGAAAAAGGCACTAACCGCAGCCAGTTTTTTCGCGGCCAGGTAGACAAATATACCTGGCGCGATATCGGTTCCAGCTATTTAATGGCGGATATCCAGGCCGCTTATCTGTGGGCGCAGCTGGAAGCGGCAACGCCGATTAACCAACGCCGCCTGAACCTGTGGCAGAACTATCATACGGCTTTCAAACCGCTGGCGGACGCAGGGCGTATTACCTTGCCGACAATACCGGTAAATTGCGTCCACAATGCGCATATGTTTTATATCAAACTGCGCGACGCTGAAGATCGCGCTGCATTTATCAGTTATATGAAAGAGGCTGAGATCCTGACCGTCTTTCATTATATTCCGTTGCATAGCTGCCCTGCCGGGCTGAATTTTGGCCGATTCTCGGGTGAAGATCGCTACACCACGCAGGAAAGCGAACGTCTGGTGCGTTTGCCGCTGTTTTATAACCTGCCTGACGTCAATCAGCGTACGGTAATCAATACCATCCTGAGTTTCTTCTCCTGATATGTCGCTGGCAAAAGCATCAATCTGGACGGCAGGCTCCACGCTGATAAAAATCGGCGCGGGGCTGGTAGTCATCAAACTGCTGGCGGTGGCATTCGGCCCCAGCGGTGTCGGGCAGGCGGGAAATTTCCGGCAGTTGATCACGGTGCTAGGCGTCCTGGCCGGCGCGGGTATTTTTAATGGCGTCACCAAATATGTCGCGCAATATCAACAGCAGCCGGATCGGCTGAAACCCTTACTGGGCACGTCGGTTTCGTTGGTGTTAGGGTTTTCTACGCTGTTGGCCGCGGTGTTTGTGTTAGCCGCCGCGCCGATCTCCCATGCGCTATTCGGACATGATGAGTACCGTGATGTTATCCGCGTACTGGCGCTTATCCAGATGGGTATCGCTTATGCCAACCTGTTTCTGGCGATCCTGAAAGGCTATCGTGATGCAGTAGGCAATGCGCTGGCGGTTATCAGCGGGAGCCTGATCGGGTTAGCCGCCTATTGGCTATGCTTTATGCTGGGGGGATACCGTGGCGCGCTGGCCGGGTTGGCGCTGGCGCCGGCGTTGGTGGTGTTGCCGGCAGGCGTGTTGATACTGCGGCGAACGCCGCTGTCCTGGCCGGCATTAAAACCGGCCTGGGATAACGCCATTGCCGGACAGCTTGGCAAATTTACCCTGATGGCGCTGATGACGGCGGTCACTCTGCCGGTGGCCTATATCATGATGCGTAATCTGCTGGCGGAACACTATAGCTGGGACGATGTCGGCATCTGGCAGGGGGTCAGCACTATTTCAGATGCCTATCTGCAATTTATTACCGCGTCGTTCACCGTTTATCTGTTACCGACGTTATCGCGCCTGAAGGATAAAACCGCGTTGGCGCAAGAGATCGTCCGGTCGCTGAAGTTTGTGTTGCCCGCCGTGGCGGGCGTCAGTTTGTGTGTCTGGCTGCTGCGTGATTTTGCCATCTGGCTGCTGTTTTCCAGCCAGTTTACGGCGATGAGAGATCTGTTTGCCTGGCAACTGGTGGGCGATGTGATGAAAGTAGGCGCTTACGTTTTTGGTTATCTGGTGATTGCCAAAGCGGCGTTGCGTTTTTATCTGCTCACCGAGGTCAGTCAGTTCGTATTGCTCACCGGGTTCGCGCACTGGCTGATCCCGGTTAACGGCGCATTGGGCGCCGCGCAGGCTTATATGGCGACCTATCTGGTCTATTTTTTGCTTTGTTGTAGCGTATTCATTATTTACCGTAGGCGAGCATGACGACACTGATTCATGTCCTGGGATCTGACATCCCGCACCATAACCAGACGGTTTTGCGTTTCTTTAACGACACGCTGGCGCCTGAGTTGCCTGCGCCGTTGGTCGGTAATTTTATCGTGGCCGCCGGTGAAGCATTGCCGCAGGCGGATTTACCCGCGCTGAATATTGAAACTTATGCGGATAAAAAAACGCTGGCGCAGGCGGTGATCGCCAAAGCGAAGGCCGATCGGAATACGCGTTTTTTCCTGCATGGACAGTTTAATTCAACGCTATGGCTGGCGTTACTGAGCGGAAAAATCAAGCCTTCGCAGGTATATTGGCATATCTGGGGCGCAGACTTGTACGAAGCGTCAAGCAGCCTGAAGTATCGTCTGTTTTATCTGTTACGGCGCATTGCTCAAAACCGCATCGGGCATGTGTTCGCCACGCGCGGCGATCTGGCTTATTATCAACAGCGGCATCCTCATGTGCCAGCGTCGTTGCTTTACTTTCCCACGCGAATGGACCCGGCTCTGACTGGCGTTAAAGCGGATAAGCCGCTGGCGGGGCCGCTGACCATTCTGGTCGGGAACTCCGGCGATCGAACTAACCGTCATCAGGAAGCGCTACGCGCCATCCATAAGCAGTTCGGCGCCAATGTGCGGGTGATTGTGCCGATGGGATATCCCGCCAATAATGAGCATTATATCGGGCATGTGGAGAAAGAAGGACTGGCGCTGTTTGGCATCAAAAATTTTCAGTTACTGAAAGACCAGCTGGCGTTTGATGACTATCTGAACATGCTGCGCACCTGTGATGTAGGTTACTTTATTTTTGACCGCCAGCAGGGAATTGGCACGTTGTGCTTATTGATTCAATTTGGCGTACCCTTTGTTATCAGCCGCCAAAATCCTTTCTGGCAGGATCTTACGGAGCAAAATCTGCCGGTGCTGTTTTATGGCGATAGTCTGGATGAAGCCCTGGTGCGCGAGGCCCAGCGCCAGTTGGCTTCTGTTGATAAGTATCAGATTGCGTTCTTTAACCCTAATTATCTGCATGGCTGGCGGCAGGCTCTGGCTCTGGCGGCGGGAGAACCAACATGACGCTGGGACAATTTGGCGGCCTGTTAGTGGTTTACCTTATTTCAGTCATTTTTATTCTGACGCTGACCTGGCAGGAATTTCGTCGTGTACGCTTTAACTTTCACGTATTGTTTTCGATGCTTTATTTATTGACGTTTTACTTCGGTTTTCCGTTTACCTGCATACTGGCGTTTCGCTTTGGCGTCGATGTGGTTCCCGTGGCGTATTTGCTCCAGGCGCTGCTTTCCGCCACGGCGTTTTACGCCATCTATTATGTCAGCTATAAAACCCGCTTACGCAGGAACACGGTATCAACCCGCCCGCCGTTGCTTACCATGAACCGGGTGGAGGCCAATCTGACCTGGATATTACTGGCGCTGATTGCTATCGCCACCGTTGGCATGTTTTTTCTCAACAACGGTTTTTTGCTGTTTAAATTACGGTCTTACAGCCAGATTTTCTCCAGCGACGTTTCCGGCGTGGCATTGAAGCGCTTCTTCTACTTCTTTATCCCTGCCATGCTGGTGGTGTATTTCCTGCGGCAGACGCAGCGTGCCTGGCTGCTGTTTCTCATCGGCACGGTGGCGTTCGGTCTGCTGACTTATGTCATCGTCGGCGGCACCCGGGCGAATGTCATTATCGCTTTTGCGCTGTTCCTGTTTATCGGCATTGTGCGCGGCTGGATCACCCTATGGATGCTGGTCGCCGCAGGCGCGTTTGGTGTGGCGGGGATGTTCTGGCTGGCGCTTAAGCGTTACGGTATGGATGTCAGCGGTGATGAGGCGTTTTATACTTTCCTGTATCTGACCCGCGACACCTTCTCCCCCTGGGAAAATCTGGCATTATTGTGGCAGAACTACGATAAAATCGAGTTCCAGGGGCTGGCGCCGATCGTGCGTGATTTCTATGTGTTTATCCCTTCCTGGCTGTGGCCGGGGCGTCCGAATTTGGTGTTGAACAGCGCCAACTACTTTACCTGGGAAGTGCTGAATAATCATTCCGGGCTGGCCATTTCCCCAACGTTATTAGGTTCGCTGGTGGTGATGGGCGGCGTGCTGTTTGTTCCGTTAGGGGCGATTGCGGTTGGATTGATTATTAAATGGTTCGACTGGGTTTATGAGCTGGGTAAAAACGACGATAACCGTTACAAGGCCGCTATCCTACAGGCGTTTTGTTTCGGGGCGGTGTTCAACATTATTGTGCTGGCACGTGAAGGCGTTGACGCCTTCGTTTCCCGCGTGGTGTTTTTCTGCCTCATCTTTGGTCTGTGTCTGCTGATAGCGAAACTACTTTATTGGCTGCTGGAAGGCGCCGGATTGATCAGGCAGCGTTTATTACGCCCCCGGCCTGATGTGGCGTCTCCTGCTCCGGCATCTCCCACGAACGGCGTACTGTAAAGGATTCAATATTGGAAGAAAAAGCGCTTATTCCGACTTATTCAATTCGTGGTTTATCTATTTTCGGGTTCCGTCATAGGGCGCAGTTTGTTGATTACCTGTTTACCGGCGATCGGGTAAAAACAGGCACGCTGGTCGCCATTAATGCCGAAAAAGTGTTAACGGCGGAGAAAGATATGGCCCTGCGGGCGCTGCTGGATCAGGCTGAATATAAATATGCGGATGGCATCAGTATTGTACGCTCCATCCGTCGTAAATATCCCCAGGCTGATGTAACCCGCATTGCCGGAGCAGATTTATGGGAAGCGTTAATGCAACATGCGGGCAAAGAAGGCACGCCAGTCTTTTTGGTAGGCGGCAAGCCTGCGGTATTAGCCCAGACGCAAACCAAACTTCAGGCACAGTGGCAGGTGAATATTGTTGGCAGTCAGGACGGTTATTTCACACCAGAGCAGCGTGAGGCATTGTTTGAACGTATTCGTACCAGCGGCGCGCAAATTGTCACCGTGGCGATGGGCTCGCCCCGGCAGGAGATCCTGATGCGTGACTGTCGCCAATATTATCCAGACGCGCTCTATATGGGCGTCGGTGGTACTTATGATGTGTTTACCGGGCAGGTAAAACGTGCGCCACTGGCCTGGCAGAATAGGGGGCTGGAATGGCTTTATCGCCTGCTGTCCCAACCAAACCGTATTTTTCGCCAGCTTAAATTATTAAAATATCTTGCTTATCACTATAGCGGGCGCTTATAGCTTTTCTTCATTGGAGCGAGGCTCGCTCCAGTCTTCCTTCTCAACACCTAACAACCGTAACCGGTATCGGCATTTTTAGCGTAGGTCAGCCTTTGTTATTTCACGCTGGGATTGGGTAAAAAACCGGTAATAATCAGGGTTGAACCGTGGTTTTTCGCAGGGGGGAGATCGGATTTGTTCGTTATTTAACGCGAAATGAGCAAAGCATAAGCAAACGCATCATTTCAACAAAAAAGCACTAGACAGGCACCGGTTAAATCCGTAGTATCCCCTCCCGCAACGGCGCTATGCGCCCGTAGCTCAGCTGGATAGAGCGCTGCCCTCCGGAGGCAGAGGTCTCAGGTTCGAATCCTGTCGGGCGCACCACTAAGTTGTGTGCAAGAGCTGCGGTGGTACATTTACCCCGTAAAGGAAGTACCGCGTAATATAGCAGTGAAAGAGCAAAAAGCAGTAAAGCGTGGTGTATGGTGGCTATAGCTCAGTTGGTAGAGCCCTGGATTGTGATTCCAGTTGTCGTGGGTTCGAGTCCCATTAGCCACCCCAGATTCAGATGTTTGTGAGTTATGCGAAGGTGGCGGAATTGGTAGACGCGCTAGCTTCAGGTGTTAGTGTCTTAACGGACGTGAGGGTTCAAGTCCCTCTCTTCGCACCACACAAACGAAAGCATCAGTGATGCTCAAGCAGTAAAGCAGTATATTCGGCGAGTAGCGCAGCTTGGTAGCGCAACTGGTTTGGGACCAGTGGGTCGGAGGTTCGAATCCTCTCTCGCCGACCAATTACATATTCCGTTAGTATCGGTTACTACCGGAAACCCCACAGAAACCCGCATTCTCACTGAGTTTGCGGGTTTTTTGTTGCTTGTTATCTCCCGGCATCCACCGTTGACAGCCGGAAAGTTTAGTTATACCGCCCCATATAACTACAAAATCGTATAACTACACCACTGACCAATACCGAGATCAAAGCCGCCAAGATCCGCAAAGCGTTTCAGACGCCGGTTAAAACTCATATGCCGACCATCCACCAGAGGCATTGGAGCGTCGTCAGGCAAAGTTAAATTCGGGGCACAATCAGCGCTAAAAATCAGCGTATCAAACGAAACGCTACTGTCATACGCAGACTATTTCCCATTATGACTTTTCGTTTTAGTTATGCGTTTAGTTATATGAACACGGAACGTTAACGGGCGTTTTCACAATGATTCTGCCGATCGGATTTTTTGATCTATAATAGATCCCGAAGTTATAAGGCACCTAATTACCACATATGATATTTTAAAAATTAAAAAGACGATATAAATCCCGCCTGATAAATCCAACACTAACGAGTAAATTATGGCATCACATCTTATTGATTTTCTTCTTATAGGGAATAATTTTGGCACGCCTGAAATGCGCGACGTGTGGTCGGAGCATAATCGCCTGACCAAACAGGTCGAAGTAGAGGTGGCGCTGGCGCTGGCTGAAGGTGAGCTTGGCGTGATTCCGCAGGACGCGGCAAAAACAATTGCAACAAAAGCAGACGCCAGCGCGCTGGATGTAGAAGAGATCGCCAGGGATGCGGTGCGCATGAAGCATTCCCTCATGCCCACCATCACCGCGATCCAGAAACAGTGTGGCGCCGCGGGTGAATTTATCCATTACGGCGTAACCACGCAGGATATTGTCGATACTGCCACGGTTTTACAATTAAAACAGTCATTTGACATCGTCGTCAGAGATACCCAACTGCTGGCCGTTGAGCTAAAACGCCTGGCGAAAAAGCATCAATACACAGTGATGACGGGCCGTACCCACGGTATGCAAGCCTTACCCACTACATTTGGTTTTAAGCTCGCCGTTTGGTTGGATGAGTTTGTCCGCCACCTTGAGCGCCTGAGCGAAATCAAAGAACGCGTACTGGTCGGCAACATTAATGGCGCCATTGGCACCTATGCTTCCTTTGGCGGGCAAGGGCCGGAAATTGAGCGCTTGACGCTGGATAAACTGGGCCTGAACACACCTAATATCGGCTGGCAGTCCGCCCGCGATCGTTTTTCCGAATATGCTTCAGTCGTTGTGCTTATCAGCGGTACGTTAGGCAAGATTGGCAACGAACTGTATAACCTGATGCGTACTGAAATTAACGAAATCGAAGAACCTTTCTCGGAAGGTAAAATCGGATCGACAACGATGCCGCACAAACGAAATCCGGCTGCGCTTGAAGGTTTGGCCAGTTTAACGTCTCCGGTATTCAAAAGCGCGGCGCTGATCCATGAGTCGATGAAAGTGGAACATGAGCGTGATGCAATGAGCTGGCGTGCGGAATGGATCGCTTTACCGGAAATCAATATTTATCTGTCTGCCCAGCTCCAGAATGCGTTAGGTATTCTGCGTGGCATGTCGGTGAATGAAAAGCAGATGCTGACCAATCTGGAACTGCAAAACGGTTTGCTGCTGTCTGAAAAAGTGATGTTTGAAATTGGCAAACGCCTGGGCAAACAGACTGCACATCACTTGGTTTATGAGTGCTCTATGCAGGCATTTGAGAAAAATCAGTCATTTAAATCCGTCTTACTGGAACACCCGTTGCTGTCTGCTCAACTGACATCAACTGAGCTGGATGAGTGGTTGAACCCGGCTAACTATCTGGGCAGTGCGCCACAGAAAGTGGATGAGGTGATCCGTTATGCGGATAACTCGGGTCTGTTGCCTGCGTAAAAGGTAAAATCATGAGTATTGTATTTCGCCAGGCCATACTGGAGGATGACGAGGCGTTTCTGGCATTGGCGTTGGCGGCGTTTGAGCCTATACGCCAGTTGGGCATTAATTTCTCCGCGGCACACGCAGACATTGAGATGGTGCGTAACCATATCGCTTCTCATGGTGTGTATGTGATGGAAAAAGATGGCCGTATGGTTTCGTCATTCACTATCCGTTATCCCTGGGGGCCTGAGCCTGGCCCATACGGTTTGCCGCATCTGGGGTGGTTTGCTACCCATCCTGACTATAAAAAGCAAGGGTTGGGCAAGAAAATGATGGCCTGGCTTGAGCAGAATATTTTGATTGCCCAGCTTAAGGCGCCCGCGGTGTCGTTAGGTACTGCGCAGAACCATCCCTGGCTGATTGAAATGTATAAGCATTATGGTTTCAGGGAAGTCGGGCAGGCTAATCTGGGGAAAGGGCACCTGACGATTTTTATGGAAAAAATCCTGGATGCCCAATTATATAACCACTGGAAAAAGAAAAACTCAAAATGAGAGGCATGAAAATGGTAATGAAAAAATTAACTTTGTCCGTTTTAGCGTTGGCGACTGCTTTTCTTGTAGCTGGCTGCGATTCTCAGGATAAAGCAGCGGCGCAGAGCGAAAAAGTATTGAAAGTAGGCTCCACCGGGCAAAGTTATCCAAGTGGTTTCAAACAGGACAACAAGCTGGTTGGTTTCGATATTGAAGTCACGGAAACCATTGCCAAGGATCTGAACTATAAAGTTGAATGGGTTACGGCTGATTTCAGCGGCCTGATGGGGCAGTTGGAAGCCGGTAAGCTGGATACGGTGGCCAACGTGGTGGCAATCACGCCTGTCCGTCAGGAAAAATATAACTTTGCGCAGCCATACAGCTACTACGGTAGCCAGATCGTGACGCACAAAGATAATGCTGATATCAATACGCTGGATGATCTGAAAGGGAAGACGGTGGCTGGTGTGCTGGGGTCGAACCATATCAACAATCTGAAGAAGGCGTTTCCTGACGGTAGCGTGACGATCCGTACCTATGAAACCCGTGATGGCGCGATGAACGATGCGCTGTCTAAACGTGTGGAAGGCTACGTGAATTCCCGCCCGATTCTGCTGGCGGAAATTAACAAGCGTAATCTGCCGTTCAAGTTGGTTGGCAATTCGCTGGTGGTGGAAGAAGTCAGTTTCCCATTCCATAAAAACGAACAGGGTGATGTGTTGCGTAAACAGTTTGATGAAGAGTTGAGTAAAATGCGGGCCGATGGGCGACTGAAAGCGCTGGCGATTAAATACTTTGGTGATGATATCACCACGCCACCGACTGCGCAGTAATGCGCGGCACTCTCTAGACAATCTTAATGCCATCGGCGCGGTGTCAGCCGCACGATGGCGGTATCAATGGTATCACTCATGAATATCGATCTTGCCTACCTGTTAAAAGTGTTTCCCCAGGTTTTACTCTATCTGCCGATGACGCTGCTACTGGCAGTGGTTTCTATGTTTTTTGCCATGATCATCGGTTTGCTGTTGGCGTTGGTCAGGGAAAGCAAGATCACCCCGGTGGTCAAACTGGTTGAGCTTTATATCTCGCTGTTCCGCGGCATACCGTCGCTGGTGCAGTTGTTTATCATCTATTTTGGCTTACCGCAGCTTTTCCCGGCGTTATCCGATCTTAGCGCGATGTCGGCGGCGATTATCGGTTTCAGTTTGAAAACATCGGCTTATATGGCGGAGATATTCCGTGCGGCGCTGGCGTCGGTAGATTTCGGTCAAACGGAAGCCGGGCTATCGATAGGGATGAATAAATCACAGATTTACCGCCGGATTGTGCTGCCTCAGGCGATGCTAAATGCATTACCTGCAACGGGCAATACGTTTATTTCTCTGATTAAAGATACCTCCGTCGCGTTTGCGCTCGGTGTTTCCGAACTGTTTGCCGAAGGCAAGATGATTGCCGCAGAGTCACTGCGTTTCTTTGAGACCTTCCTGGTTGTTGGTCTGATTTACTGGCTGGTGATCATTGTTTATGCCTGGCTGCAAAAGCAGTTGGAAAAGAAACTGAATCACTCGTTGCTGCGATAAGGGGCTGAAATGATCAGTGTAAAGAATCTTACTAAAAGTTTTGGCAAGCAGGTGGTGCTGAATGATATCAGTCTGGATATCGCCAAAGGCGAAGTGGTGGCGATTATCGGGCCATCAGGCTCAGGTAAGTCGACCTTACTGCGTTGTCTGAACCTGCTGGAAACACCGGAGGCCGGGACGATTGAGATTGGCGAGCAATTGCTGGACACGCGCCATTACTCAACCAAAGACGCGTATGCGCTGCGCCGCCAGACCGCTATGGTGTTTCAGAACTACAACTTATTCAAGAATAAAACGGCGTTGGAAAACATTACCGAAGCGCTGATTGTGGTGAAGAAAATACCGAAAAAGCAGGCCAATGAGCGGGGTCTCGCGCTGCTGGAACAGGTCGGTCTGTTGCCCCAGGCGGCACAATATCCGGTGACGCTGTCCGGTGGGCAGCAGCAGCGCGTAAGTATTGCCAGGGCGTTGGCGGTGGAACCGAAAGCGATCCTGTTCGATGAACCGACGTCAGCGCTGGACCCGGAACGGGTACACGAAGTGTTGCAGGTTATTCAGAAGCTGGCGAAGAACAATACCACGATGGTGATCGTCACGCATGAGATGCAATTTGCTCAGGAAGTGGCGGATCGGGTGATCTTCATGGCCGATGGTCATATTGTGGAAGAGGGGCCGGCGGAAAAAGTGATCAGTTTCTCTGATAACCCGCAGACACAGCGCTTCTTACGGCAGCTCACCAAAATGCCCGAGCCGGTTGAATACGATATCTGACCGGAAAATAAAAATACCTGCGCGCCTGTAAAATGGGCAACCCTGTTAATCAGGGCAGATAATGTGGAGTAAGAATTAATGAAAGTCGCACCGCAGCATGAGCCTCTGGCTCAGTTTATTCAGGCATTTCGACACGATCTGCATCAGCACCCTGAGTTATCGAATCAGGAATTTGAAACCACCAGGAAAATCAGAGCGGTATTGGAAAAGGAAGGTATTCGTGTTCTTGATTTACCGCTGAAAACCGGTCTGGTGGCCGAAGTCGGCGGGCAACAGAACGGGCCGCTGGTTATTGTCCGATCGGATATTGATGCTCTGCCGATTGAAGAAGAATCGGGTGTTGAATTCACGTCAACCCGTTCTGGAGTCATGCATGCCTGTGGGCATGATTTCCACTCTTCCGCCGCATTGGGCGCCGCCATTTTGCTAAAGAAGATTGAAGCGGAATTGCCGGGCACCGTGCGTATTTTGTTCCAGGCTGCCGAAGAAACGGGGCTGGGTGCGCCAGAGGTTATTGCGACCGGAGCATTGGACAACGCGGCGGCTATCTTTGGTATTCATAACGATCCGACGCTGCCCGTGGGGGTGATTGGCGGTAAAGAGGGCGCACTGACGGCAGGTGTCGACCGCTTTGAAATCAAAATTGCAGCGAAAGGCTGTCATGCGGCGAAACCGCACGAAGGCAACGATCCGATCATTATTCTGGGTCAGTTGATCTCTTCGGTACAAACTATCATCAGCCGTACCGTCCCCTCTGATAATAACGCCGTGGTGTCTATCACTCAGGTTCACAGCGGCAGTACCTGGAACGTTATTCCCGATACCGCGTATGTGGAAGGCACGGTAAGAACGTTCAGCCAGGATGTTCGTGAGTTGATTGAACAGCGCTTTCGTCAGATTGTGGCTGGTATTGCCAGTACATTTGGCGCAGACATTGAGTTTATCTGGCATTCCGGCCCGCCATCGGTGATTAACACCGCTGAGTGGGTCGACTTTGCGCTGCAAGTGGCGGATGAAGAAGGGTTTGAGGCGCGGCGTATTGAGGCCAGCCCCATCGGTGAGGATTTCGCCTTTTACCAGCAGAAGCTGCCAGGCACCTTTATGATGGTGGGTTCTGGCGGCCCTTATGCCTTGCATCACCCCAAATTCCGCGTGGATGATCGCGCGCTGTTCCCAACGGCTCACTATCTTTACCAGATGGCGAAGCAGAGTCTGGAACGGCTTTCTGCTCGTTAAGCCTGAAATGCCGGTGCAACGCCGGCGTCAGACTGCAATGTGTACGTGCGCAATCGTCGGGCGTACAGCCGGGTCGGAAATTCCTGGGCTACTACTTCTGGCTGGCGCAAACGCCAGCACTGATGACGGTAAGCGAGCTACAGACGCAGCCCGGTTTCATGATCGAAAACTGTAACGTCCCGCGATTCAAACCATAGCTCAAGCACTTCATCTGGCCGGGCGTCATGGCTGCGGAATGCCAGTAGAACATCTTCTCCCCGGCACCAGACCGAGCGACATGTTCTGTCTGACGGTTATTCGCGGGTAGAGTGCGCAGGATTGAAACACCATAGCGATATTACGATCGCACGGTTCTTCCCATTTGACATCCTTGTCGCCAATCCAGATCTCGCCGGATTGAATATCGGTAAGGCCAGCGGTGGCGTTAAGCAGCGTGGATTTACCACACCCGGAAGGCCCGAGCAGGACTAAAAATTCACCATCGTTAATCTCCAGGTTCAGATCGCGCAGAATATGCTGTGAGCCGTAGGTAACGGTGATGTGTCTGAAAGACAGCGATGCCATATTTATCCTTTTACTGAGCCGGATGTGATACTGCGGACTAACCAGCGACCACAGACCAGATAGAGCGCCAGTGGCACCAGCGCCGTTAATAATGCGGCTGCCATATTGACATTGTACGCCTGGTTACCCTCCGTGCTATTAACGATATTGTTAAGTTGCACGGTCATGGGATAGTTGTCGCATCCGGCAAATGTCAGGCCAAACAAAAAGTCATTCCAGATACCTGTTGCTTGCAGCAACGTCGCCACGACCAGCATCGGGGTCGATATTGGTAAAATAATACGCCGGTAAATGGTCACGATGCCCCCGCCATCAATCCGGGCGGCATTAAATAATTCCACGGGCAGAGAGGCATAGAAATTGCGGAATAACAGCGTGACGATGGGTAAACCAAAGATGATATGCACCATCACCACGCTGGTGAGCGAATTATAAATGCCGCTGTAAGAGAAGATTCTGACCAGAGGATATAAAAACACCTGATAAGGGATAACCGATGCAGGAAGTCGCCTGCCAGCATATCAGAAATGGCTATCGCGCTCGTCTGGGTATTCTGAGCCAGCTGGATTTTTGAACTGTTGGTATTCAACGACAGGCGTGATATTGATTGTCTCTAAATGGAGACGCCTAACATGTTGACATATATCAATAGATTATTTATTTGATTTATCTGTCTCTGAATGGCGACGATTAGCATGGATCAAATATGGTTTTTCCATTAGTTCGCCGGATGATGAATCACAACATAATCATGTTATTTTTCAGTGAAAACGCGTTTTCGCGCTAGCGTCGTTGAAAATATGGCGTGAAAAATGCATCATTCTAACCGTAGATGCTCATTCCACCTTCTATGCTTGCTTCGGCTTCATAATCCTGGGAATGACGCAGAGCCAATTTAAGGTGCCTATGGTCCAATTCCAGATGAAGGTATTGTCTCTTCATCGGATTTCCCGGACATAACGTTGAGTGAGGCACCACACTGTTGTCTTAGAGACCTGATTTTTTTCAACGCTTACCGCTAATCGGTAAGCGTTTTTTTTAGTGCGCCCTGCATGGGCGCACTCTTGCGGGTGCAAGTCCTGTCGTAAGTTAGTCATAGCGGACAAAGTGGAACGTAATCTGCGAGTTGGCGGGCAAGAACCAGATAAAAGGCGCCGCCGAACAGGACAAGGGGGTAACAGCCAACATCAGCGGCCGATTAAAATAGTCTTTGGCTGTTAAAAATCAAATGATTAATCGTTAATCGCGTGAATTTCTTCAGATTAAATCCCCCTAACTCAAATTATCAGAATAACTTCGTATTCTGTACAACTTATTTGCTCAACTGCGACTTAAAGAAAATTTGATGTAAAACAATATTTAATAAAAACAATGTGATACAAGTCGACACTGTAAACAGTGAAGTTAATACACACGTTAAACAACAAGGAGCAAGACCGTGCCAACCCCAAGTTATATCAGCACCTCCGGCTCCGATGACTGGCGCGCGCCGGTCGAAGCGTAATCGTGATGTAACCCGGCCGGCGTGCCGGGTTTTTTTGCGTGTGTTGGGGTGTGAGCGGACTCAGACCCCAACACAGCGGTTTCATTTTTTCATCAGATAATTGCATGTCGCACCGGGCGGTAACGGGGCGTGCGGTAGCCATGGCAGAGGGAGGAAGAACAAGGTGGCAAACAGTACAGGATTGCAGTTCACCGTGGCGCTTGGCGGGTTGGCGGAGAGCACGTTCGCGGTGGTGGATTTCCAGTTACAGGAAATGCTGAACCAGCCGTTTCATCTGTCGCTGAATCTGGCGAGCGCGTTGCCGGATGTGGATTT
>NZ_MJLZ01000031.1 GCF_003666245.1 Brenneria alni | reverse complement strand
ATATTAGAGCATGCCCAGTGGTGTCTATAAGGTAAATGGCATATGCTAAATGACTCCGCTTTATTACTTTCATATAGGCTAATACTTTTTAGAGTGAAGTTTTTATCCACGGCATGTTCAATAATATGGAATGGGGATTATACGGTGAATATTGTGATTATTGATAAATCACCTGTTTTTATTCAGGGTTTATCGGCTGGCTTGAAGGATGTTATGTCTGGTGTGGATGTCGTTGGGGTAAAGGAAAAAGAAGAAGTATGGCCGATGCTCAACGAGATGAACAAGAATTTTATCTTATTTAGCTGTGATAAGGAACGTAATGATAATTATTTGTTTCTCGACAGGTTATATGAAGAAAGCATTGATGTTAGTGTTATAATTATGGTGGATTATATAGATAAGTATATTTTAAATTCTTTTTTGAAATACCATGTCGCGGGGGTAATTTTAAAAAGCTCGCCGATTGAATCCATAGCACAGGCATTAAGAACTGTATCCATGGGGATGGTCTGTCTGCCTGATGATGGCGTGATCTATGAAAAGTGGGGGATGGACAATAGTGTTAAGGGGAAACTGAGTGAAAGGCAGCATGAAATTTTACAGCTGATTGCCTCAGGAGCATCTAATAAACAAATCAGTCGCACCTTGAACATCAGCGCAGGGACGGTGAAATCACATTTGGAGTCTATTTTCAGGCGATTGAACGTGCGTAACAGGACACAGGCAGCCATTGTTTTATTAGAAGAAGAGCGCAGATAATATTTTATATTATCATTGTCCGTTGGTTTTGATGTGCAAACATCAGGGAAATAGAACAGAAGACCAGCTATTTTCTATCAATGGCGACTCGGCGTCGCAAATGATTCAGAGATGTACATTTCCCTGTTCAGCGAGAACCCGTGTGATATCCGTTGAGGGATTTTCCGGCGTAGGGTCGTATGCATAAAAAATACGTACAGGTTGCGAATGGTTGTCGGCACAGTGATTTTTTTGAGTGAGTGATCGTGCCCTTGCTTCACCCTTTTTCTTATATAAAGAAAGCATCTTCAAAGAAAAGCGGTCCTGCCCGGTCAATTCCTTACCTTACCTTGTTTGACGCTCATCGGGGACGAGCGCGTTGGAGCAGGATAATGTTTTGATTTTCTCCCGTACTATGGGTATGATGCGCCCGCTCGTTTGCTGGGCTCCGAGGGACATGACCTTTACATCGTATTGTGCGAGGTAAGTTGTGGCGTCATCCGGTTAATCGGTTCAAACAAGGGTAGATTGCATACAGGTTTGACGGATGCCTTTAGATATTCATTCGATGGGTTAAAACATCAAATCGGGTCCTCGTACCAATCCTATAGATAACTTGCATTTTTACGGTTGTCAGCGTAGTATTTGCCACGTTTTCGGACGCGGGGTGGAGCAGCATGGTAGCTCGTCGGGCTCATAACCCGAAGGTCGTCGGTTCAAATCCGGCCCCCGCAACCACTTAACTTTCCAGGTAGAGTTTTTTTTCAAATAGACTGTCCGTTAGTCTCTATCGCTTTCACAGTCATTTTTGAAAGAATCCTTAACCGAAAGTTATACCGTTTTATTCAGCGGTAATAGGGTCCAGTTGCATAAAGCCCCGATATATCGGGGTTTTTTGTTATTTGGTAACAGAATTACTGGGCTATTAAGCCCTTTTTTTATGTCTTGTGGGGGTGGGCTTGTCCACATTAGAGCAAAAATTAACAGAGATGATTTCAGCACCAGTCGAAGCATTAGGTTATGAATTGGTCGGTATTGAGTTCATCCGGGGTCGCCAATCGACGCTGCGTATCTATATTGATAGTGAAGATGGGATCACTGTTGATGATTGTGCTGATGTCAGCCACCAGGTCAGTGCAGTGTTGGATGTTGAAGATCCTATCACTGTTGCCTATAACCTGGAAGTATCGTCTCCGGGACTTGAGCGTCCTTTGTTCACGGTAGAGCATTATGCGCGTTTCATCGGTCAAGAGGTGACAGTGGTACTGCGTATGGCAGTCCAGAACCGCCGTAAATGGTTGGGGATTATTAAAGCCGTCGAGGGCGAAATGATCACCATAACAGTGGAAGGCAAAGACGAAGTGTTCGCACTGAGCAACATCCAGAAAGCGAACCTGGTACCCCACTTTTAAAGTTTGGATGAGGCAACTAGGATGAATAAAGAGATTCTGGCTGTTGTTGAAGCAGTTTCCAACGAAAAAGCCGTTCCGCGTGAAAAGATTTTTGAGGCGTTGGAAACCGCGCTGGCGACAGCAACTAAGAAAAAATACGAGCAGGAAATTGATGTCCGCGTCGGTATTGATCGTAAAACAGGTGATTTCGATACTTTTCGTCGCTGGTTGGTGGTTAATGAAGTAACCCAACCAACGCGTGAAATTACGCTGGATGCGGCACAGTTTGAAGATCCTTCTCTTAATTTAGGTGATTACGTTGAAGATCAGATTGAGTCTGTGACATTCGACCGTATTACCACACAAACAGCAAAGCAAGTTATTGTACAGAAGGTTCGTGAAGCTGAACGCGCAATGGTGGTTGATCAGTTCCGCCAGCAAGAGGGTGAGATTGTTACCGGTGTCGTGAAGAAAGTTAGCCGTGATAACATCTCTTTGGATTTGGGTAGTAACGCTGAAGCGGTCATTGGCCGTGAAGATATGTTACCGCGTGAAAATTTCCGCCCTGGCGATCGCATCCGTGGCGTACTTTACGCAGTTCGCCCTGAAGCCCGTGGTGCTCAACTGTTTGTCAGCCGTTCCCGTCCGGAAATGCTGATTGAACTCTTTCGTATTGAAGTGCCAGAAATTGGTGAAGAAGTCATTGAGATTAAGGCCGCCGCCCGCGATCCAGGCTCTCGCGCAAAAATTGCGGTAAAAACCAATGACAAGCGTATTGATCCGGTTGGCGCTTGTGTAGGGATGCGCGGTGCGCGAGTACAGGCGGTATCCAGTGAGCTTGGTGGTGAACGTATTGATATTATCCTGTGGGACGATAACCCCGCTCAGTTTGTTATCAATGCGATGGCACCGGCTGATGTTGTTTCCATCGTAGTTGATGAAGATACCTGCACGATGGATATCGCCGTTGAGTCCAGCAATCTGGCGCAGGCGATTGGCCGTAACGGCCAGAACGTGCGTCTGGCTTCCCAACTACTAAAACAGCATCGTTCGGACGATAGTTGGGAACTGAACGTCATGACCGTGGAAGATCTTCAGGCCAAGCACCAGGCTGAAGCACATGCTGCAATTGACGTCTTTACCAAGCACCTTGATATTGATGAAGAGTTTGCCACGGTGCTGGTGGAAGAAGGTTTCTCTTCGCTTGAAGAACTGGCATATGTGCCGATCAAGGAACTGCTGGCAATTGAAGGTCTGGATGAAGAGACCGTCGAAGCATTGCGTGAACGTGCTAAAGCCGCATTAACCACACTGGCGTTGGCACACGAGGAAAGTCGCGGTGATGGCCAACCCGCAGACGATTTGCTCAGTTTATCTGGTTTGTCGCGTGATATGGCATTTAAGCTGGCGGCACGCGGTATTTGTACGCTGGAAGATCTTGCTGAGCAGGGCGTTGACGACCTGACGGATATTGAAGAGCTTAATGATGAAAAAGCTGGCGAGCTTATCATGGCTGCCCGTAATATCTGTTGGTTTGGCGACGACAACGAATAACGAACTGTAGCAGGAAAGGAACAGCATGACAGATGTAACCGTAAAATCGCTGGCCACAGAGATTCAGACTTCGGTTGACCGCCTGATACAGCAGTTTGCTGATGCGGGAATTACCAAGTCCGCATCGGATTCTGTGACTCAGCATGAAAAAGAAACATTATTGACGCACCTAAACCGCGAACGCGGAAGTGCGCCAGGTAAACTGACGCTGCAACGTAAAACGCGCAGCACATTGAATATTCCAAGCACTGGCGGCAAGAGTAAGTCAGTGCAGATTGAAGTCCGCAAGAAACGCACTTATGTAAAACGCGATCCTATGGATGCCCAGCAGGCAGAAGAGGAAGAGCTGGCACGGCGTGAAGCGGAAGAACAGGCACAACGTGCTGCTGAAGAGCAAGCCAAACGCGAAGCTGAAGAGAAAGCCAAGCGTGAAACTGCTGAGAAAGCTAAACGTGCTGCCGAAGAGCAAGCCAAACGTGAGGCCGCTGAAAAAGCTAAACGTGACGTAGCGGAAAAAGAAAAAGTGATCAACCAACAAAACGAGAGTACGACCAAGCCTGCTCAGGCTGAAAAAGCGAAGCGTGAAGCTGAAGCCGCTGAATTGAAGCGTAAAGCTGAAGAAGCCGCCCGCCTTAAGGTAGAGGAAGAAGCCCGGCGTATTGCTGAAGAGGCTCGCCGTATGGCTGAAGAGAATGCCGGGCGTTGGGAAGCGGAAAGCGCCAAGCCTGAAGAGGCCGCAGATTATCATGTGACTACGTCTCATCATGCCCGCGAAGCGGAAGATGAAAGTGACCGTCAGGTTGAGGGTGAGCGCCGTAGCCGCAGCCGTGCCGGTAAAGTGACTAAGCAGAAGAAAGGTAATCGCCTGTCTGAGTCCAAAGCTGATCGTGAAGAGGCTCGCGCCGTTACCCGTGGTGGAAAAGGCAAGCGGAAACCAAGCACCTTGCAGCAGAGTTTCAATAAACCTGCTCAGGTGGTTAACCGTGATGTGGTGATTGGAGAGACGGTTACCGTTGCCGAATTAGCCAACAGGATGGCGGTGAAAGGCTCTCAGGTTATTAAGGCAATGATGAAGCTGGGCGCTATGGCGACGATTAACCAGGTCATAGACCAGGAGACGGCGCAACTGGTAGCTGAAGAAATGGGCCATAAAGTCATTCTGCGTCGTGAGAATGAACTTGAAGAAGCGGTAATGAGCGACCGTGATACCGGTGCTGCTGCTGAATCACGTGCGCCAGTTGTTACTATCATGGGCCACGTTGACCACGGTAAAACGTCACTGTTGGACTATATCCGTTCAACCAAAGTCGCCGCTGGCGAGGCCGGTGGTATTACTCAGCATATCGGTGCTTACCATGTTGAAACAGACAACGGTATGATCACCTTCCTGGATACTCCTGGACACGCCGCATTCACCGCAATGCGTGCCCGAGGCGCTCAGGCAACAGATATCGTGGTACTGGTTGTTGCCGCGGACGATGGCGTGATGCCCCAGACCATCGAAGCTATCCAACATGCCAAAGCGGCTCAGGTGCCGGTTGTTGTCGCAGTAAACAAAATTGATAAACCAGAAGCCGATCCTGATCGGGTGAAAACCGAACTGTCTCAGTACGGTATTATGCCGGAAGAGTGGGGCGGTGAATCTCAGTTTGTTCATGTCTCTGCCAAAGCCGGTACGGGGATTGATGAACTGCTGGATGCGATTTTGCTCCAGGCTGAAGTTCTGGAGCTAAAAGCCATTCGCAGCGGTATGGCCAGTGGTGTGGTGATCGAATCCTTCCTGGATAAAGGTCGCGGCCCTGTCGCAACCGTACTGGTGCGTGAAGGTACGCTGAACAAAGGCGATATCGTCCTGTGTGGTTTTGAATACGGTCGTGTGCGTGCGATGCGTGACGAACTGGGTCGTGAAATTACAGAAGCCGGCCCATCGATCCCGGTGGAAATTCTCGGCCTGTCCGGCGTGCCGGCAGCGGGTGATGAAGCGACCGTGGTGCGTGACGAGAAGAAAGCCCGTGAAGTGGCGTTGTATCGTCAGGGTAAATTCCGTGAGGTTAAGCTGGCTCGCCAGCAGAAATCTAAACTGGAAAACATGTTTGCTAACATGACGGAAGGTGAAGTTTCCGAACTGAATATTGTGCTCAAGTCTGACGTTCAGGGGTCTTGTGAAGCCATTTCTGATTCGCTGCAAAAGCTGTCTACCGACGAAGTGAAAGTGAAAATTGTCGGTTCCGGTGTGGGCGGCATCACAGAAACGGATGCCACGCTGGCAGCCGCATCGAATGCGATTATTCTTGGTTTTAACGTGCGTGCTGATGCCTCTGCCCGCCGTATCGTTGAATCGGAAAGCCTGGATCTGCGCTACTATTCAGTCATCTATGATCTGATTGATGAAGTCAAACAGGCCATGAGCGGTATGCTGGCGCCGGAATACAAGCAAGAGATCATCGGTCTGGCGGAAGTTCGCGACGTGTTTAAATCACCGAAATTCGGTGCGATTGCCGGCTGTATGGTAACGGAAGGTATGGTCAAACGTCATAACAAGATTCGCGTACTGCGTGAAAACGTGGTCATTTACGAAGGCGAACTCGAATCCCTGCGTCGCTTTAAAGATGATGTCAACGAAGTCCGTAACGGTATGGAATGTGGTATCGGCGTTAAGAACTACAACGACGTTCGTGCTGGCGATATGATCGAAGTCTTTGAAACGATTGAGATCAAACGCACGATCGCTTAAGTCGGCATTAAGCGATGCGATAAGTTATTCATAGGGGGGCCTTGTGCCCCCCGATTTTTACTTGAGGATTCAACATGGCAAAAGAATTCAGCCGCACCCAGCGCGTGGCGCAGGAAATGCAAAAAGAAATCGCCATTATTATTCAACGAGAAGTGAAAGATCCGCGCATCGGTATGGCTACCGTATCCGGTGTTGAAGTTTCGCGCGATCTGGCTTACGCCAAAGTTTTTGTTACATTTCTGAACGATAACGAACCGGAGCAGGTGAAGACGGCGATTAAAGCATTGCAGGATGCCTCTGGTTTTATCCGTGTGTTGCTAGGGAAAGCGATGCGTCTGCGTGTCGTTCCTGAATTGACGTTTTCCTACGACAATTCACTGGTTGAAGGGATGAGAATGTCCAATCTGGTCACTAACGTTGTCAGACATGATGCTGAACGTCGTTCTGCAACGGGCGAAGATCAGGAGGATTAATGAGCCGTCCTCGTCGACGTGGCCGTGATGTACACGGCGTATTATTATTAGATAAACCCCAGGGTCTGTCGTCCAATGATGTCTTGCAGAAAGTAAAACGGATTTTTAACGCCAATAAAGCTGGCCATACCGGCGCATTGGATCCGCTGGCAACCGGTATGCTGCCTATCTGTCTGGGTGAAGCGACAAAATTTTCGCAGTATTTGCTGGATTCGGATAAACGGTATCGCGTGGTTGCCCGCCTCGGCCAGCGAACCGATACCTCTGACGCTGATGGTAATGTGATTGAAACGCGTCCGATTGCTTTTTCTCCTGCGGAATTGGACGCCGCGCTGGAAAGTTTTCGTGGCACGACTCAACAGGTTCCTTCGATGTATTCGGCGTTAAAATATCAGGGGCGTCCATTATATGAGTATGCACGTCAGGGACTGGTTGTGCCACGTGATGCCCGCGAGATTACCGTTTACGAGTTGCAGTTTATCCGTTGCGAAGGCGATGAGCTTGAGCTGGAAATCCACTGCTCGAAAGGCACCTATATTCGCACCATCATTGATGATCTGGGTGAGATGCTGGGCTGTGGGGCGCATGTTATTTATCTGCGTCGTCTGCAAGTTGCGACCTATCCGATTGAAAAAGTGGTGACGCTGGAGCAACTGAATGCGCTGCTCGAACAGGCTCAGGCTGAAGAGCGTTCGCCAGCGCTGATTCTCGATCCCTTACTGATGCCGATGGAAAGTCAGGTCATGACGTTCCCCGAGGTGAATTTACTTCCCGTGGTCGCGGGTTATCTCAAACTCGGTCAGCCGGTTCAGACGGCGAATGCGCCTGTGGATGGAATGGTGCGTATTACCGAAGGCGATGAGCGTAAGTTCATCGGCATGGGTGAAATCGACGACGACGGACGCGTTGCCCCCCGCCGTCTGGTGGTCGAGTTTCAGGAATAAGTACGCCTGTTGCTACCTTGCTATCGGATGAGGCTAAGAGTAGAATAGCGCGGCTTAACTATTGGGTGGCTGAATTAGAGATCGGCGCCTGTTTTTTTATCTATAATGTTTGGAGTATTACTATGTCTCTAAGTGTTGAAGCTAAAGCTAAAATCGTTGCGGAATTCGGTCGTGGCGCTAACGACAGTGGTTCTACCGAAGTTCAGGTCGCTTTGCTGACGGCGCAGATCAACCATCTGCAAGGTCACTTTGCTGAACACAAAAAAGATCACCACAGCCGTCGTGGTCTGCTGCGTATGGTTTCTCAGCGTCGTAAGCTGCTGGACTATCTGAAGCGTAAAGATGTGGCACGTTATACCAGCCTGATTGAGCGCCTGGGTCTGCGTCGCTAAGTCTTCTGAGTTTCAGTAGAAAGGGGCCTCTTTTGGCCCCTTTCTTCTAGGAAGCGGCTGCAAGACAGAGTAATGTATTGTTGTTTTAATTATGATCTTTCATTACAGAGGTTCGCGCGGCTAATGAGAGGCTTTATCTGCATGAGCAGGGTAAAGGTTGTCATTAGTCGTGAGGATGTAGTGTAAAGATCGGGAGTTCACCGGCGCGCCTACTCAGAATAAGTGTGATGCGCCCCAGCTAAGGATATTATTTTGCTGAATCCGATCGTTCGTAAGTTTCAATATGGTCAACATACCGTCACGTTAGAAACCGGTATGATGGCTCGCCAGGCTACCGCCGCTGTAATGGTAAGCATGGATGATACCGCTGTTTTTGTTACCGTTGTTGGTGCTAAACACGCCAAACCGGGTCAGGGCTTTTTCCCGCTGACCGTTAACTATCAGGAGCGTACCTACGCTGCCGGTCGTTTTCCAGGCGGTTTTTTCCGTCGTGAAGGCCGTCCGAGCGAAGGCGAAACGCTGATTTCCCGTCTTATTGACCGCCCGATTCGTCCGTTGTTCCCGGAAGGCTTCCTGAATGAAGTTCAGGTTATTGCGACCGTAGTTTCCGTTAACCCGCAGGTAAACCCTGATATTGTGGCCATGATCGGCGCCTCTGCTGCGTTGAGCCTGTCCGGCATTCCGTTCGGTGGCCCGATCGGCGCTGCGCGCGTTGGTTACCTGAACGATCAATATGTGCTTAATCCGACTACTGACGAACTGAAAGAGAGTCGTTTGGATCTGGTGGTTGCGGGTACGGAGGGCGCCGTGCTGATGGTTGAATCCGAAGCGGATCTGTTAAGTGAAGATCAGATGCTAGGCGCTGTGGTGTTCGGTCACGAGCAACAGCAGGTTGTCATTGAAAACATCAACGCGCTGGTTGCCGAAGCCGGTAAACCCAAGTGGGAATGGCACGCGCCGGAAATTAACATCTCTTTGCAACAACGTGTAGCAGCGCTGTCTGAAGCTCGCCTGGGCGACGCGTATCGTATCACTGAGAAACAGGAACGTTACGCGCAGGTTGATGCCATCAAAGCTGAGGTTGAAGCGGCCTTATTAGCGGAAGATGAAACGCTGAACGCTGGCGAAATCCAGGAAATTCTGGGCAGCGTAGAGAAAAATGTGGTTCGTAGCCGCGTGCTGCGCGGTGAGCCGCGTATCGACGGTCGTGAAAAAGACATGATCCGCGGTCTGGATGTGCGTACCGGCGTATTGCCGAGGACTCACGGTTCTGCTCTGTTCACCCGTGGTGAGACTCAGGCGCTGGTTACCGCAACGTTGGGTACTGAGCGTGATGCGCAGACGATTGATGAACTGACCGGTGAACGTACCGATCGCTTCCTGTTGCACTACAACTTCCCTCCGTACTCTGTTGGCGAAACCGGCATGGTTGGTTCACCGAAGCGTCGTGAAATTGGTCATGGCCGTTTGGCGAAACGTGGCGTTCTGGCTGTTATGCCTAAAGCAAACGTATTTCCGTACACCGTGCGTGTGGTTTCTGAGATTACTGAATCCAATGGTTCTTCTTCCATGGCGTCTGTCTGCGGTGCGTCTCTGGCACTGATGGATGCGGGTGTACCGATTAAAGCGGCCGTCGCGGGTATTGCGATGGGGCTGGTAAAAGAAGGCGAAAACTTTGTCGTGCTGTCCGATATTCTGGGTGATGAAGATCATCTGGGCGATATGGACTTTAAAGTGGCCGGTAGCCGTGAAGGTATCACTGCGTTGCAGATGGATATCAAAATCGAGGGTATTACCCGCGAAATCATGCAGGTTGCTTTGAATCAGGCGAAAGGTGCCCGTCTGCATATTCTGGGTGTGATGGAACAGGCAATCAGCACGCCACGTGGTGATATCTCTGAATTTGCACCGCGTATCCATACCATCAAGATCAGCACTGACAAGATCAAGGATGTTATTGGTAAAGGTGGTTCGGTTATCCGTGCGCTGACTGAAGAAACCGGTACGACCATCGAAATTGAAGACGATGGTACGGTGAAGATTGCCTCAACGGATGGTGAAAAAGCCAAACACGCGATTCGTCGTATCGAAGAAATTACGGCTGAAATTGAAGTGGGCCGCGTTTATCAGGGCAAAGTGACGCGTATCGTTGACTTTGGTGCTTTCGTTGCCATCGGTGGTGGTAAGGAAGGTTTGGTACATATTTCTCAGATTGCAGACAAACGCGTTGAGAAAGTGACTGACTATCTGCAAATGGGTCAGGAAGTTCCGGTTAAGGTACTGGAAGTTGATCGCCAGGGACGCGTACGTTTAAGCATTAAAGAAGCAAATGCTCAACCTCAGGAAGCAGCGATACCGTCTTCTGAGGAAGAATAACTGTTAAAACAGTCGTTCAGCTCCTTACAATGTAAGGAGCTTGTATCATAAGGAACGGACACCCTTATGTTGAGCAGACCGGGACAGGATGTTCATCCAATGTTTGTCTTCGGGAGTGGGAAATGAAGCCTTTCTTGCGCTGGTGTTATGTTGCAACAGCACTTATGCTGGCAGGATGCAGCAACACCGACTGGCGTAAAGACGCAGTATTGGCCATTCCGCTACAGCCTGCTTTGCAGCAGGAAGTTATTCTGGCGCGCATGGAACAAATCCTTGCAAGCCGGGCATTAACCGATGATGAGCGAGCACAGCTATTATATGAGCGCGGAGTGCTGTATGATAGCTTAGGGTTGAGAGCATTAGCGCGGAATGATTTTTCACAAGCGTTGGCGATCCGCCCTGATATACCAGAGGTTTTTAACTATCTGGGTATTTACTTAACGCAGGCAGGCAATTTTGATGCTGCCTATGAAGCGTTTGATTCTGTACTAGAGCTTGATCCAACTTACAATTACGCGCGTTTAAACCGGGGTATCGCTTTGTACTATGGCGGTCGCTACCTGTTAGCGCAGGATGATCTGCTGGCGTTTTATCGAGACGATCCAAATGATCCTTTCCGTTCGTTGTGGCTGTATCTCGTGGAGCGAGAAATCAATCCGGAGACGGCCAGAGTAGCGTTGCAGAAACGCTATGACGGGGCGCAGAAAGGGCCGTGGGGATGGAATATTGTCGAATTCTACCTGGATGCCATCAGCGAAAAAATGCTGATGACACGTTTGCAGGAAGAAGCTACGGATAACACTTCGCTCGCTGAGCATCTCAGTGAAACTGACTTCTATTTAGGTAAGCACTACCTAAGTCTGGGGGACAAGAACACCGCTTTGGCGCTGTTCAAGCTGACGGTTGCTAACAATGTTCATAATTTTGTTGAGCACCGCTATGCATTGTTGGAATTGGCGCTATTAGGCCAAGAGCAAGACGACCTATCAGGATCGGACCAGCAATAGCTGACGAACAACTATATCAGCCCTAAAACTACGGTTATCACCTTTGCGGGTGAGGGCTCTTTTGTTCGCTTTTTAATCCAATTTGAGCCGGTTCACACTTTTCAATGAAAATGACTGAAAATTTTCTCGACGAGTTATGTAGACTGGCCGCCATTTATGAGGCACGTGTACATGACTGAGTTTGAAACCTCTTTTGCTGACTTGGGGCTGTCTGCTCCAATCATCAATGCCCTGACTGATCTGGGCTACGAAAAACCTTCGCCGATTCAGGCGGAATGTATTCCCCATTTGCTGAGTGGTCGTGATGTGCTGGGTATGGCACAGACCGGCAGCGGTAAAACCGCGGCGTTTGCGCTGCCATTACTGAACAATCTGAAGCCTGAGTTGAAAGCGCCGCAGATGTTGGTGCTGGCACCAACTCGTGAACTGGCGGTACAGGTTGCAGAAGCCTGTAATGATTTTGCTAAACATATGCACGGTGTCAACGTGGTCGCCTTGTACGGCGGGCAGCGTTACGACGTGCAATTGCGCGCCTTGCGCGGTGGAGCGCAGATCGTTGTCGGTACGCCGGGACGTCTGCTGGACCACCTGAAACGCGGCACGCTGAATTTGTCCAACCTGAGCGGGCTGGTGCTGGATGAAGCCGATGAAATGTTGCGTATGGGCTTTATTGATGATGTTGAAAACATCATGGCCCAGATCCCGGCGGAACATCAGACTGCATTGTTCTCCGCCACTATGCCGGAAGCGATTCGCCGCATTACGCGTCGTTTCATGAAAGATCCGCAGGAAGTGCGCATTCAGTCCAGTATTACTACCCGCCCTGATATCAGCCAGAGTTACTGGACTGTTCAGGGAATGCGTAAAAATGAAGCGCTGGTACGTTTCCTTGAAGTCGAGGATTTTGATGCAGCGATTATTTTCGTACGTACCAAAAACGCCACGCTGGAAGTAGCCGAAGCCTTAGAGCGCAGTGGCTATAACAGCGCCGCGTTAAACGGTGATATGAACCAGGCTCTGCGTGAACAGACGCTGGAACGCCTGAAAGATGGCCGTTTGGATATTCTGATCGCCACTGACGTTGCTGCCCGTGGTTTGGACGTTGAACGTATCAGCCTGGTGGTGAACTACGATATCCCTATGGATTCAGAGTCTTACGTTCATCGTATTGGCCGCACCGGTCGTGCCGGTCGTGCCGGTCGCGCATTACTGTTTGTAGAAAACCGTGAGCGCCGCTTGCTGCGTAACATTGAACGGATAATGAAACTGACCATTCCTGAAGTTGAATTGCCAAATGCGGAGTTGCTGGGCCAACGTCGTTTGGCGAAGTTTGCTGCCAAAGTACAGCAACAACTGGAAAGCAGCGATCTGGATATGTACCGCGCTCTGCTGGCTAAATTACAACCGCAGGAAGAATTGGATATCGAAACCTTAGCCTCCGCGTTGCTGAAAATGGCGCAGGGTGAACGTCCGCTGATTCTGCCGCCGGATCCGGTATTTGATCGTCGTCCGCGTCGCGAATTCCGCGATCGTGATGATGCGCGTGGCGACCGTCGTCGTGAGCCTCGTGAAAGCCGTGATGGCGATCGTCCGCCGCGTCGTGAACGTCGTGATGCCGGTGACATGGAGCTGTATCGTATTGAGGTGGGCCGTGATGATGGCGTGGAAGTTCGCCACATTGTCGGAGCTATTGCCAATGAAGGTGATATCAGCAGTCGCTATATCGGCAACATCAAACTGTTTGCTTCTCACTCAACGATTGAGTTGCCGAAAGGGATGCCGGGTGATTTGTTATCCCACTTTACCCGTACCCGTATTCTCAACAAGCCGATGAACATGCAGTTACTGGGTGATGCCCAGCCGCATGAACGTCGTGAAGGAAACGGTGGCGAACGCCGTGGTGGTCGTCCTGCGGGTGGAGAGCGTCGTGAAGGTGCGCCTCGTCGCTCCTATAGCAACGGTGAACGCCGTGACGGGAACGGCGGTGAGCGTCACGAACGTACTTTCAATCGTGATGCAGCGCCGCGTGCGCCACGTCGTCGTCCGGCTGATGCTTAAGGGCGTTTATACAGGAAATAGAATATCTATAATGTAGATGTTTAATAACCTGGCGTGAGGGATGCAGAAATGCATCCCTTTTTCTTTGGTTATGCCTGCAACGCCTGTCGTACACTCATTGCGATCTCAAACGATTGCAGACGAGCCTGATGGTCAAAAATCTGGCCGTTGATCATTATTTCATCTACCTGCGTTTCGCGTAGCAAACTCTGCAAACCGTGTCTGACTTTTGCCTGATCGCCGACGATCGATAGGCGTAATGTTTGCTCAACACCATACTGCTCCGCAGGAGACCAGATTGCAGCCATATTTTCTACCGGAGCAGGTAACGGACCGGGTGTACCACGGCGCAAGTTAATGAATTGCTGTTGCATTGAGGTAAAGAGGAAACGGGCATCACGGTCGCTGTCGGCGGCAACCACGTTAATGCAGATCATGGAATAAGGCTTGGGGTGTGTGGCCGATGGTTTAAACGTGTCACGATAAACCTTTAACGCTTGCAGCAACATATCGGGGGCAAAATGGGCGGCAAAAGCAAAGGGTAATCCTAACGCGGCAGCCAGTTGTGCGCTGTACAAACTTGAACCCAGCAACCAGATGGGAACTTGTAAACCCTGGCCGGGTACGGCCTGAACGGTCTGGCCCGGCTGTACATCGGCAAAATAGCGTTGTAGTTCCTGTACATCCCGTGGGAAATCATCAATTTCGGCGTTCAGATGACGCCGTAGCGCTATCATGGTGCGCTGATCGGTGCCTGGCGCACGACCCAGCCCGAGGTCGATACGGCCCGGATAGAGGGACTCCAGCGTACCGAACTGTTCGGCAATGACCAGCGGAGAATGGTTAGGCAACATGACGCCGCCAGAACCAAGCCGGATGTGTTGCGTACCGGCGGCGAGATAGCCAATCAGCACCGAGGTCGCGGCGCTGGCAATGCCGGTCATATTGTGGTGTTCCGCCAGCCAGTAGCGGTGGTAGCCCCATTTTTCCGCGTGCTGCGCCAGGTCCAGTGAATGAATGAAGGCATCCTGTGCTTTAAACCCGACCGGTATCGGAGCCAAATCCAGAATAGAAAAGGGGACAGATTGAAGATCTGCGGACATAGCGTGTGCTCACTTTATCAGGTATCCAGATACTCTTGAGTATTGCGCTGTTTGGCGCAATTTTATACCCCGGACTGGAATTTACTGTTATCAACCCGTAGCCCAGGAGCCGGATTAGCACTGATAAAACAACCTTACTGTTTTATGTTTCAACCTGGAGCCGGTATCGCGCTACAATGTAAACGACTTGTTTTTAATATTGTTTAATTGTTTCTATATGATGGTGATAAGGCGTGCTGTGCACCGCAACGAAAGCGATCTGCGGCAGGATAAGCCTGGAGCTGATAAGTGAAAAAAAACACGCGATTTACGTTGTTACTGGTAGTGGTGGTTATTGCGCTGGCTGTCCTGTTCAGGGCCAATAATCAGGATATTCTGCTGCAAGGCGAAGTGGATGCGCCTGAGGTTATTGTAGCTTCCAAAACATCCGGGCGGGTTATCGCGCATCATGTGCAGCGCGGTGATGAAGTGAAGTCCGGTCAATTGCTGATTTCTCTGGAAAATGCGGAGTTAATTGCGCAATTGCGCGCGGCGGAAGCCGCCAGAGATCAGGCTAAGGCGTTGCTGGAGCAGTCTGAACACGGCACGCGGGAAGAGAGCATTCGTAATTTGCGGGCTACGTTGGCTCAGGTTCAGGCGGAATACCAGCAGGCTTTGCATGAATATAACCGCCAGAGCAGTATTGCGACGAAAGGCTATGTCTCTGCCTCGGCGCTGGACAGTGCCCGCCAGGCACGCGATAGCGCCTGGCAGCAGGTACAGGCCGCACAGGCTAGTCTGGATCAGGGCTTACATGGCGATCGGCCTGAGCAGCGGGCGAACTATGCTGCGGCCCTGCGTCAGACTGAGCAGCAATTACAGGAAATCAACGTTCTGGTGGATGAACTACAGGTGAAAGCGCCGGTGGACGGCGAGGTTGGGCCGATCCCGGCTGAAGTGGGCGTGCTGCTCAGTGCCACCAGCCCGCTCATCACGCTGGTGCGCATACCGCAAGCCTGGTTTGTATTTAATCTGCGTGAGGATATTCTGGCGGGTGTGCGCAAAGGTGACCGCATCGCGCTGCGAGTACCCGCGTTGAATAACCGTATGATTGACGCCGAGGTTCGTTATATTGCACCGTTAGGCGACTACGCCACTAAACGCGCCACGCGGGCTACGGGTGATTTCGATCTAAAAACCTTTGAGGTCAGGCTTTATCCGCTGCAACCGCAGGAAGGACTGAGGCCAGGAATGAGTGCGCTATGGCAGTGGAAAGAGTAAGCGCCGCATGGCGTTGTTTCAACGCTTCATTCCGGCTGGAGGTCAACACAGCGCTGCGCAGTCCGGTGGTGCATTGGCTTGGCTGGTGCTTTCCTTTGCTGTTGTTTATTCTGCTTGGTAGTATTTTTTCTGTCGGCACGATGCAGGATTTGCCGGTGTCGGTGATCGATAATGATCACAGTGCGCTGTCCCGTGATCTGATCCGTAAGCTGGATGCCGGTTCCCATGCTCGTATCGTGCCTGTTTCCGGGGGGGTAGACGAGGCGCTACAGCGATTACGCAGCGCTCAGGATTACGGCCTGCTCTATATTCCAGTGGATTTTGAAGCGGGGGTACTGGCTGGCCATCAACCCAGCGTGATTTTCTATTATAATGCGCTGTTTTATGGTGCCGGGCTTTATTCCACGCAGGATTTCAGCACGCTGCTGGCCGAATTCAACGTTCACTATCGTAGCATTATCGCGGCGGAGTCCAGCCATACTCTGCCAGCGCTGGCCGATGTCGCTATGGCGTATGGCAGTCTGTTCAACGCCAGCGGCAGCTACGTCTACTATCAGCAGTTCGCGGCTACTATTCATTTAATTCAGCTATTTGCCGTCACCTGCATGATCTATGTGCTGGCACGCAGCAAAGATATCGTTAACCGTCGCCCTTTTGTGCTGGCTATGCTGGGAAAAATGGCCCCCTATACCCTGTGTTATACCGTACTGCTGATTGTGGAAATAGCCATTCTGGTATGGGTTTCCGATGCGCATGTAAGCGGTAATCCGTTGTATATGCTGCTGGTCGGTTTTTTCTATGTGATGGCGGCGCAGAGTATCGGGGTGCTGCTGTTTACCTTTACCCGCACGACACTGACGGCCTATACCATGATGGGGATCATCGTCAGTATCGCGCTGACATTTTCCGGTCTGGCGGTGCCTGAACTCTCCATGCCGTTGCCAGCGCAGGTTATTGCGCAAATTGAACCGTTGACGCACGCGCTGTACGCGATGTTCGATATCTTCCTGCGTCAGGTATCGCTCTCTTCGATCCTCGGGGTTTGTTGCCTGCTGTCGGTTTATCCGTTAGTGACCGGTCTGGTGGTGCGTAACCGTCTTTATCAGCGCTTAAGCCAGCGGGAGGAAGGGCCGTGAAAAGTTACTGGCAGACATTCAGCCGGGTGCTGATGGGGATGCTGGAACGTCCCATGTGGATGATGCTGCTGGTATCGCTATGTGTGATGAGTTTGGTGTATGCCAATCGCACCGTGTGGGATTTACCGGTGGCGGTGATCGATCAGGATCACAGTCATGCCAGTCGTCAACTGAGCCGCGAGCTGGATGCTACGCCGAAAATTGCGGTAAGAAATTACAACAATCTGCCGGAAGCGCAGCGTGACCTGGTGAGACGCCAACTGTTTGCCGTCATTATCCTGCCGCCAAATCTGGAAAAAAAGATCCTGGCGGGTGAGACCATTACTATCCCCGCCTACGGTGATGCCACTAACCGTCTGGCAAACGGGCAGATTCAGCAGGACGTGCTGGCCGCCTGGCAGCAACTGCTGGCGGGTTATAACCGGGATCTGCTGTTGCGCAGCGGGTTTAGCGATCAGCAGGCCGAGGTGGTGCTGATGCCGGTGGTGGGGCAGACGCAAGGCCTGTTTAATCCCGGCATCAGTTTCGCGGCGATCATTTTCCCCGGCCTGTTGGTGATGCTGTTGCAGCACTCGCTGCTGATTGCCTGCGTGCGGGTGAGCATTGCGCTGAAGAGTTCCCCGCAGGGTAAGCCGACAATCCCTGTCTATCTGGGCGGCCTGTCTGCGCTGTTGCCAATTTGGTTTTTTCTGTCGATTGTGTTGTTTGTACTGTGGCCCTGGGTACTGGGTTACCGACAGACGGCGAATATCGCGGAAATTCTGCTGCTGACTTTTCCTTTTTTACTGGCCGTGCTGGGGCTGGGCAAGCTGCTGACAGAGTGCTTGCGTCGTGTAGAAATGATTTATCTGACGCTATCGTTTCTTACCATGCCGGTTTTTTACCTTTCCGGCACCATCTGGCCTGTGCAGTTGATGCCGGGCTGGGTACGGGCGATTTCATCGATGTTGCCTTCAACCTGGGCGACCAGAGCGATTGCTGGCGTCAACCAGATGAATCTGCCGTTGAGTGAAGTGGGGCCTGATGTGGTGATGCTGCTGGTGTTGGGAATGGTTTATACCCTGCTTGGCATTGGCGTGGGGTTACTGCATAACACGGCTCAACTGCGTGGGCTGTTACGTCGTCGTGCCTGATGCGAACTGCCTGCCTGGCAACGTCATACCGCGCCGGGAGTAGGTTTTTGATTTGGGGCTGGCTGCGCGCCAGCCCCCAGGCGTCATTGCATTAATTCTAGCCCTGCCACCCGTTGCCAATAACCGTTACAGTCGGCATTTTTCTCCAGCGTCAATGGCGCCTTGCCGTTTTCGTTAGCCCGGAATGCATCAACCATCGTCAACGTCTCTATCCCTTGCGGTGACAGACGAACGATATCCACCAGTCCCGCCATGCCTGCAAGCTCGTTTCCCAGGTTATAGCAATAGCCGCTTTGCGTTTGGATACCGTTGAGAACGAAAACCGGCTGATTTTCCTGAGACAGCACTTTACGACCCTGCGGATAATTGATGCAGCAGGTTTCGCATTCATCCTTGGCCCGGTTTTCTGAGCGGGCCGTAAAACAGCGGGCTGAATAAGCCAGGGGCAGGTGGCCGTAGCTCAGTACTTCGACTTCGAACTGATGACGAAATCCGAGTTCGTCACACTGGTTGAGCAGGTTTTGTAACCAGTCACGGGAGAGTTCTACCGGCATACACCAGCGCACCATACCCTGCTTATGCAGTAAGCGCAGGGTGTAGGCGTTATAGCAATTGAGAGCATGTCCGGCGACAAAAGGCAGATGGCGATCGGCAGCCATATTGACGGCGCCGAGATCGTTCGCTTCCAGCAGGAAGTCGCCGTTTTCGACGTAACGTTTCAGCTCATTCAATTCTGACGGCGCCTGGAGTAGCGCCAGCGTGGAAATCACTACCTGTTTGCCCCTGTCGGCGACCTGCCGGGCGATGTCAAACCAGTCAGTGACTTTCATCGAACGGCGTTTGCTGCATACCGTTTCGCCAAGATAGATAATGTCCGCGCTGCTGTTCATGGCTGCCTGATAAAAAGCGGCAATATCGTTTTTGGGCCAGTAGTAGAGGATGGCGCCCAGTGCGTATTTCATAGTATCTCCTGCTACTGCCATTTGCGGTGATAGGCGCCCAGCGTGGTTTGTGTGCCTTCCGCCACGGCGCCGAGGGCCTCCATCCACTCCTGTGTCGGGCTGAATGCAGCGGGATTGGACATGCACCGATCAATAGCCTGTCGCCAGACGCGGGTGATCTGGCTGACATAGGCGGGGCTGCGCTGTCGTCCTTCTATTTTTACCGACGCAATACTGGCAGCCAGCAGTTCGGGCAGCAGCGCCAGCGTATTCAGACTGGTGGGTTCCTCCAGAGCGTGATAACGCTGCCCATCCACCAGATAACGTCCTTTGCATAATGTTGGATACCCTGCGTTTTCATCATCCTGATAACGGTCAATCAACACGTTATTCAGGCGGGACTCCATACCTTGCTCGGTTTGCTGCCAGCGCACAAAACGCGCTGGCGAGCAGGCGCCCACTGTGTTTGGCGATTCGCCCGTCAGGTAAGAGGAAAGATAGCAGCGGCCTTCCGCCATGATGCACAGGCTACCGAAAGCAAACACTTCCAGCGGAACCGTGCTGCTGCGGGCCAGTTGTTTTACCTGATGCATAGAAAGCACCCTGGGTAGAACAATGCGCGAGACATCAAAATGACGTTGGTAAAACGTAATCGCTTCGGTATTGGTTGCGGAGGCCTGCACAGAGACGTGCCGTTCGATATCGGGATAGCGCTCTGCGGCGTATTCCAGCATGGCCAGATCGGCAAGGATCAACACATCCGCGCCGATTTGCGCTGCCATATCCACGGCATGTTGCCAGCGTTGGTAACCATCGGGGTGGGCAAAGGTATTGATGGCGATATGAAGTTTGCGTCGGTGGCGGTGCACGTAATCACGCGCTTCCTGTAGTTTCTTATCGGTAAAGTTAAGCCCGGCGAAGTGACGTGCGTTGGTATCATCTTTCAGGCCGATATAGACGGCATCTGCGCCATTATCAATAGCAGCTTTCAGTGCCGGAAGGTTTCCGGCGGGGCAAAGCAGTTCCATACACTTTCCTTCATTAATCAAAACTATCGGATGAGTAAACGCGCCGATACGATCAATGATGTTAGTAGACCAATGAGGTTTTTGATCAGTCGATAAATGTTTTTAACGATAGAGAATCTTAATTAACCTGATAGGGCAGGACTTTGATTTAAACCAGCTAATCGTGTAATGAAGGATACGGACTGCATCCACGTTGGTGGTATATATGGAGAACAGGCTAAATTATTGACGTAGACCTCGGCTGCTTTTGTGTGATGTGGCAGAATGGCTACAGATTGTCTGAACAATCGGATTGCGTTAAGAGGAGTACGCCAGTGTTGGAAAAACTACGGGCGCAGGTTGTGCGTCAAGGGCCGGGCTTATTGGGTAAGCCATTGAAGTTCACTCCTTTTGCCTTACAGCGTCAGGTTCTGGAGCAAGTGTTGAGCTGGCAGTTTCGTCAGGCACTGGCAGAAGACGAACTGGCGTTTCTGGCAGGTCGCTGGTTAAAGATTGACGTTCGGGATGTCGGGTTGCAGTGGTTTATGACGCTGCGTGATAACCAACTGGTGGTGAGCGATCGGGAGGCGGCGGATGTCAGCTTTAGCGCTAATGCCAACGATCTCATTTTGATCGCGGCGCGTAAGGAAGATCCTGATACGCTGTTTTTCCAACGCCGTTTGCGCATTGAGGGCGATACAGAGCTTGGGCTGTACGTAAAAAACCTGATGGATGCGATCGAACTGGAAGCCATGCCTGCGCTGTTGCGTATCGGGTTGTTGCAGTTGGCTGATTTTATCGAGGCGGGATTACAAGAGGGCGTGGTTCAACCCACCAATCACGCATCTGCCTCATGTTAGTCCGTGTTGAAATCCCGGTAGATGCCGCCGGTATTGACAGCCTGCTGCGCCGGGTATTTCCGACTGATGCAGAAGCCGATCTGGTTCATCAACTGCGCGAAGATGGTCAACTGACATTAGGCATCGTCGCCACCGATGATGAAGGCGGCGTGGTGGGATACGCCGCATTCAGTCCGGTGTTGATTGAAGGCACGGATCGTCAGTGGGTGGCGCTGGCGCCGTTAGCGGTGGAAGAGAGCCTGCGTCGGCAAGGGCTAGGCGAACAACTGGTGTATGAGGGGTTGGATGCGCTGAATGAGTTCGGCTATACCGCTGTGGTGGTGCTTGGCGATCCCGCCTATTACTCCCGCTTTGGTTTTGTTCCCGCCGTTGAACAACAACTGCATTGCCGTTGGCCTGAGAGCGAAACGGCCTTTCAGGTTTATCCGCTGGCGGATAACCATTTTGAAGGCGCGAGCGGGTTAGTGGAGTATGCCGAACCCTTTAATCGTTTCTAGTATGAACAGCAGATAACGACATGGGCTGGTCTTGCACCAGCCTTTCTTTTTGACCCTTGTTCAACTGCTTAATACGATATTCCAGCTTTAATGCACTTGAGCGATTGCCCGCCAGACACTGGAACACCAAAGTTAACTCGCCTTTTCCCCGCAATGCTTTCGCCCCTTTGCCTGATTGGTGCTGAACAAGGCGGCGAGTTACATCAGTGGTGATGCCGGTGTATAGCAGGCCTGTCGCTGTACGCAGAATATATAGATACCAGCAGGGTTCAGCGGGCTGTGCGGTCATGGTTTTATTTATCGCTTTTGTCACATGGGGTTCTGGGGCATTTTACGGTGCGATCTTCACAGATTGAAGTGCTGCGTTATACTCTGCCCCAGTATTGATGGCTTATTTTGGAGAAGGTATGTCGCATACCATTAGGGGTAAGAAGAAGCTGCTGGCGCGCGTCAGGCGAATAAAAGGCCAGACGGAATCCATTGAAAAAGCACTGGAAAGCGGGACTCCCTGCCTGAATATTTTGCAGCAAATAGCGGCGGTTCGCGGTGCAATCAATGGGCTGATGACTGAGGTTCTGGAAGGGCACATCCGTGAACATTTAATGGATGAAAGTCATTCATCACAAGAGCGCAGCAGCGATCTTGAAGAAATTGTCTCAGTGATCCGTTCCTATATGAAGTAAACGTTCCGCGCCATGCCGCCTGTTTTATGTTCTTCCGTTTTCCCCACTATTTAAATTTCTGATGGTCATGATTAGGTTCACTGTTTTATTACGTGTAATATACTCAGGGGGAGTATATTAAAGGAGACATAGTTAATGTCATTAACACAGGTAAGCGGATCGCATTCTCATGTTTTTAATGAGGGTAATCCCCTGGCGGAAAGAAACACCCGGTACGCCACGATATTGACGGCGGTAATGATGGTGGTTGAAATTCTGGGGGGCTGGTATTTCAACTCTATGGCGCTGCTGGCTGATGGCTGGCATATGAGTTCCCATGCGCTGGCGCTGGGGCTTTCGGTCATGGCCTATGCGGCGGCCAGACGGTTGGCATCGGACAATCGTTTTACTTTCGGCACCTGGAAGATCGAAATTCTGGGGGGCTTTACCAGCGCCATTTTACTGGCGATCGTTGCCGTGGTCATGTTGTATGAATCCGTAGACCGGTTACTTAATCCGGCGGTGATTCACTACAATCAGGCGATTATGATAGCGGCGGTTGGTTTACTGGTTAACCTGGCCTGCGCCTGGCTATTGCGTGACCATCATACTCACGATCATTCCCATAGCCATCACCATGCAGATCATTCTCACGATCATCACTCGTCGGCTTCTCATCCGCATCACGGGCATCAGGATCTAAATCTGCGCTCGGCCTATATCCATGTGATTGCCGATGCGGCAACCTCCGTTCTGGCTATTGTGGCGCTTATCAGCGGTAAGTTCTGGGGAGCGGCCTGGTTGGATCCGGTTATGGGTATTGCAGGTGCAGTCCTGGTTGCCGTGTGGGCGTATGGGTTGATTCGTCAGACGAGCCGCGTCTTGCTGGACGCTGAAATGGATGCGCCGGTAGTGAGTGAAATCAAGGAGGTGATTGCGGCCAGTCCCATTACCGCTGAACTGACGGATCTGCATGTATGGCGGGTGGGAACGGCAAAATATGCCTGTATCCTGAGTCTAACAACCAATCAGGCTGTCAGCCCTGACTATTACAAGCGGCAACTGGCCATACATGAAGAACTGGTTCATATCACTATAGAAATCAACTTCATCACCAATAAATAACGTGCTGATTTCTTTGGGTGAGAGCGATGGTCAGCCGCATTTCTGACCATCAGCTTTCTTCCGCGTTGCCGGTGTTGGCCGCGATGATTAATGGGTGAAATAAATCAGGAATACGTCATTATATGTGATCAAAATCACATATAATTCCATCCCATTACATCACTCTTACATTAAGTGTGAATCACAAGACAAAATAACCCGGCGCGGCATGTTCAAATACTGACGATGGTATCCGGTATTTGAATGGTCACGGTGTGGCCCACTCTTTTATTCACTCGTCAGGAGAACATGCTTTGTTTCTGATTCAGGAAATCATTCGTAAGAAGCGTGACGGAAAACCATTGAGTGATGAGGAGATCCGCTTCTTTATTAACGGTATCCGCGATAATACGGTATCGGAAGGGCAAATTGCCGCGCTGGCAATGACCATCTACTTTCATGATATGTCGATGGCGGAGCGCGTTTCCCTGACGTTGGCAATGCGTGATTCCGGCACGGTGCTTGACTGGAAGAGCCTTGATCTGCAAGGCCCGCTGGTGGATAAACACTCCACCGGCGGTGTCGGGGATGTGACATCGTTGATGCTGGGGCCGATGGTTGCCGCCTGTGGGGGATACATACCGATGATCTCCGGGCGTGGATTGGGGCATACCGGCGGTACGCTGGATAAGCTGGAGTCTATCCCGGGGCTGAATATTTTCCCTGATGACGTTACCTTCCGGCAGATCATTCAACGGGTGGGCGTGGCGATAATTGGCCAGACCAGCTCATTGGCGCCAGCGGATAAACGTTTTTACGCCACCCGTGACATTACTGCGACGGTGGATTCCATCCCGCTGATCACCGCCTCCATTCTGGCGAAAAAACTGGCCGAAGGGCTGGATGCGCTGGTGATGGATGTTAAGGTCGGTTCCGGCGCTTTCATGCCGACCTATGATCTCTCGGAGCAACTGGCGCAGGCGATTGTGAGCGTTGCCAATAATGCGGGTTGTCGCACCAGCGCATTACTTACCGATATGAATCAGGTACTGGCTTCCAGCGCCGGTAATGCGCTGGAGGTGCGGGAGGCGGTGCGTTTCCTGACCGGCGAACAGCGTAATCCGCGCTTGTATGAAGTGACGATGGCGTTGTGCGAAGAAATGCTGTTGGCGGGTGGACTGGCCGTCTCCGCCGCAGACGCCCGTGCCCGTCTGCAAACGGTTCTGGATAACGGCAAGGCGGCAGAGGTGTTTGGCCGCATGGTGGCGGCCCAGCGTGGCCCTGTTGACTTTGTCGAGCATTATGCGCGCTATTTACCCGTCGCTACGTTAAGTAAGCCCGTTTTTGCTGAACGCGAGGGGATCGTTACCGCTATGGATACCCGAGCGTTAGGTATGGCGGTGGTGGCATTAGGGGGTGGGCGCCGTCAGGCCAGCGATGCGATTGATTACAGTGTGGGGATGAATGAAGTGGCTTGTCTGGGCGACCGTGTCGACAGTCAGCGTCCGCTGGCGGTGATCCATGCCAATACGGAAGCACAATGGCAACAGGCGGCGAATGGTGTGCGGGCTGCCATTACACTGGGTGATAAGGCAGCGAAAAAAACGCCTATTATCTATCGTCGTATGAGTCCTGATGGTGAGTAATATCTATTTTCCAACGCTGACAGGCTTTGCTTGCAGCGTGTAACAGCGCAGGAGTAAACAATGAAACGTGCCTATATTATGGTGCTCGACTCGTTTGGTATCGGTTGCAGCGCTGACGCGGAACGTTTTGGTGATGCCGGTTCGGATACGCTGGGCCATATCGCGCAGGCTTGTGCGGCAGGCAAAGCCGACCAGGGGCGCAAAGGGCCGCTGCATTTGCCTAACCTGAACCGGTTGGGGCTGGGGAAAGCGGCTGAGGCATCCACCGGTACTTTTCCTGCGGGTCTGGATCCACAGGCTGACATTATTGGCGCTTATGCGTATGCCAGTGAAATCTCATCGGGTAAGGATACGCCATCCGGCCACTGGGAAATCGCCGGGGTGCCGGTGCTGTTCGACTGGGGATATTTCAAGGATGAAGAAAACAGCTTTCCACAAGAGCTGTTGGATACGCTGGTAAAGCGCGCCAATCTGCCGGGATATTTGGGCAACTGCCACGCTTCCGGTACGGTGATCCTGGATAAACTGGGCGAAGAGCACATGAAAACCGGCAAACCGATTTTCTACACCTCCGCCGATTCCGTCTTCCAGATTGCCTGCCATGAAGAGACGTTCGGTCTGGAGAAACTGTATGAACTGTGTGAAATCACCCGTGAAGCACTGACCGAAGGCGGTTACAACATCGGGCGGGTGATTGCCCGTCCGTTTGTGGGCGATAAACCCGGTCACTTTGAACGTACCGGCAACCGGCACGATCTGGCGGTCGAGCCGCCGGCGCCGACTATGCTGAAAAAGCTGGTGGAAGAAAAGGGCGGAGACGTGGTATCGGTCGGCAAAATTGCCGATATTTATGCGCATGTCGGTATTACCCGGAAAGTGAAAGCCACCGGTATTGACGCGCTGTTTGATGCCACGCTGAAAGAAATGGACGACGCGGGAGATAACACCATCGTGTTTACCAACTTTGTCGATTTTGACTCGTCGTATGGTCACCGCCGGGATGTTGCGGGCTATGCCGCTGCGCTGGAGCTGTTCGATCGCCGTCTGCCGGAGCTGCTCTCACGCGTGACGGGGGAGGATATTCTGATCCTGACTGCCGACCACGGGTGCGATCCCACCTGGCATGGCACCGAGCATACCCGCGAACATGTACCGGTACTGATTTATGGCCCGAACGTGAAACCCGGTTCATATGGGCACCGAGGGACGTTTGCGGATATCGGTCAGACGGTAGCGACGTATTTTGGTTTATCGCCGATGGAGTATGGGAAATCTATCCTGTAACCGCACCGATTTGAACTTGATTTATAAGGAATAAAAGCATGGCTACGCCACATATTAATGCAGAAATGGGTGATTTTGCGGATGTCGTACTGATGCCGGGCGACCCGTTGCGCGCCAAGTATATTGCCGAAACCTTTCTGGAAAATGCCCGCGAGGTGAACAACGTTCGCGGCATGTTGGGTTTCACCGGAACCTATAAAGGGCGCAAAATTTCGGTAATGGGCCACGGGATGGGGATTCCTTCCTGCTCCATCTACGCCAAAGAGCTGATCACCGAGTTTGGCGTGAAAAAGATCATTCGCGTTGGCTCCTGCGGCGCGGTACGCAGCGACGTAAAACTGCGTGATGTGGTGATTGGCATGGGCGCCTGTACCGACTCCAAAGTGAACCGTCTGCGTTTTAAAGACCATGATTACGCCGCCATTGCGGATTTCGACATGGTGCGTAATGCCGTTGATGCCGCCAAAGCTCGTGGCGTGACCGTTCGCGTCGGCAATCTTTTCTCCGCCGATCTGTTCTATACGCCGGATCCGCACATGTTCGACGTGATGGAAAAGTACGGCATTCTGGGTGTGGAGATGGAAGCCGCCGGTATTTACGGCGTCGCGGCGGAATTCGGCGCTAAAGCGCTGACCATTTGCACCGTGTCCGACCATATCCGCACCCACGAACAAACCACCTCCGATGAACGCCAGACCACCTTCAACGATATGATTGAGATTGCGCTGGCGTCTGTTCTGTTGGGCGATAACGAGTAATAACGTTTGCAACGTCTACTCCGGCCCTGCCGTGAGAGGACGAGGCTTTTATCAGCCTCGTCCTCTCCTCCATTTTCTCCCGCCTCTGGCGGGCGGCATGAACAATTGGCTGCTGCCGTCATCCCAGCGGCAGCGCCATGATGATGGCATCTTCGCGGCCTGCTGCGGTGGGGTAATAGTCACGTCGCAGCGATACCTCGTTGAATCCCAGACTTTCGTACAGATTAATCGCCCGTTGGTTTGAGGCCCGCACCTCCAGCCACAGCGTGAGAATGCCGCGCTGCTCCAGCGACTGAATCACATGCTCCAGTAACTGACGGCCAAGACCGTGACGCTGATGATCCGGGTGTACGGCAATATTGAACAGCGTGGCTTCATCCAGCACCAACTGGGTGATGGCGTAAGCCGCCATCTGCCCGTTATGGCTCAATTTGAGGTTGAAGTAACGCTCGCCTTGATTGCTGGCAAAGGTTTTTTCCGTCCAGGGAAAGGCGTGGCTGGCTTGTTCAATCTGAAAGGCTTGCGCCAGATCGGCTGGTGTCAGGGTTGATATCACGTTCATATTGACAAATCTGCTGCCAAAGCGCCCGTTTGGCGTCGGCGTTGTGGTAAAGCTCGGTCAGTGCCGGGCTGGTGAATTGGACGCCTTGCAGCGCGAGGGGTTCATCAACGCCCAGACGCCAACTAGGGCAGCGGGCGTTTTCGGGCAGCATGACGACCTGTTGCGGCGTCAGGTTGACCGTTTGTTCGGGTGTGAGCGCCAGACTGTGCAGAATGTCGGCCAGCAGCGGGTCGTCGCTGGCGGGCGGTTCGGATGATACAATCACCAGGCGAACCTGAGCAGGCAGACTGACGGCGATTTCACCCTGCAACACGCTTGGGCGCTTCAGCGTCCACTGGGTGATGCCCAGTTGTTGTAGCAGCCAGTCACGTCTTGATTCCATGCTTTATCCTGTCTGGAACGCTGTTATATCGCGCTATGCTAACAAACCCATCGAACATGCGCCAACACCGCTGCAACTTCAGGAGTGATGAGTATATAATCCCCGCTCAATTATTAAGGAGCTTCAGCCTGATGTCTGCATTAACCCCAGCCAGTGAAGTCATACTGCGCCATAGCGACGAGTTTATCCCACGCCGGGTATTGTTTGCCGGTGATTTACAAGACATCTTGCCTGCGCAGTTTGCGGCGGCGGATGTTCGCGTCCATGCCACGCAGTTTCACCACTGGCAGCAACTGCAACGCACGCTGGAGGATAATATTCAGTATGGTCTGGTGGCGGATGCCGCGCTGGCGGCGGATTGCGACACGCTGATCTATTACTGGCCGAAGAGCAAACAGGAAGCGGAGTTCCAACTGGTTAACCTGCTATCGTTGTTGCCGGTTGGCTGTGAAATTTTTGTGGTGGGTGAAAACCGCAGCGGCGTGCGCAGCGCGGAAAATATGCTGGCCGATGTTGCGCCATTAACCAAAATCGACAGCGCCCGGCGCTGTGGGCTTTACCACGGGCGGGTTGAAAAACAGACCTCTTTCGACCTTGCTGACTGGTGGGATGAGTATGTGATTGATGGTGTGACGGTGAAAGCGCTGCCCGGCGTATTCAGCCGCGACGGACTAGACCCGGGGAGCCAGTTGCTGCTTTCCACCTTTGAACCACATATGAAAGGCAAAGTGCTGGATATTGCCTGCGGCGCAGGCGTGCTGGCCGCAGTGCTGGCGAAGCAGTCGCCTAAAATCCGCCTGACGCTCAGTGATGTCAGCGCCGGGGCGCTGGCTTCAAGCCGGGCGACGCTGGCTGCTAACCAGTTGGAAGGTGAGGTTATCGCCAGCAACGTTTACTCTGAGATTACCGGTCGTTTTGACCTGATCGTCTCCAACCCGCCGTTTCACGATGGCTTACAAACCAGCCTACAGGCGGTGGAGATGCTGATCCGCGGCGCGGTGGCCCACTTGCCGATTGGCGGGCAGTTGCGCATTGTTGCCAATGCGTTCCTGCCTTATCCAGCGCTGCTGGATGCGGCGTTTGGCAGCCATGAGGTACTGGCGCAGACCGGGCGCTTTAAGGTCTATCAGGCAACGGTCGGCCGGCCGCCGCGCGCCACCGGCAAAGGCCGTCGCTAATCCTTAAGTATTAATCGTCGCCATTCCCTCTTTGCCGTAGCGTTCCCCTGCTGCGGCATTAAAGGGGAAGATAGCTTCAATTTCCGCCAGATCGTTAGCCGTCAGGCTGACGTCCAGAGCGGCAACGTTCTCTTCCAGATAACGGCGTCGTTTGGTGCCCGGAATCGGTACGATGTGCTCACCCTGCGCCAATACCCAGGCCAGCGCCAATTGCGATGGGGTGATGCCTTTTCGCTGGGCCAACTGATTAACTTTCTCCACCAATTGCAGGTTCTTGGCAAAGTTATCGCCAGCGAAACGTGGATTGCTGCGGCGAAAATCATCGGCGGCCAGATCGTCCGGGCTGCGGATGGCGCCGGTCAGAAAGCCGCGTCCTAACGGGCTGTATGGCACGAAACCCACGCCAAGTCGTTCGCAGGTGGGCAAAATGGTGGCTTCCACATCCCGTGTCCACAGCGAGTATTCGCTTTGTAAGGCGGTGATCGGGTGCACCCGGTGGGCGCGCTCCAGCGTGTCGGCGGAGGCTTCACTTAATCCGATATAGCGAATTTTCCCTTCCCTGACCAACTCGGCCAGTGTGCCGACGGTTTCTTCAATCGGCACCGTAGGGTCGACGCGATGCTGATAGTAGAGGTCAATCACTTCTACGCCCAGCCGTTGCAGGCTGCCTTCAACCGAACGGCGAATGTATTCCGGTTTACCGCATACGCCACGCTCATCGAGGTTAGTCGAATTACGCACGATGCCAAACTTGGTGGCAAGAAAGACCTGCTGGCGCTTGCCCTTGATGGCCTTGCCGACCAGCAGTTCATTGGTGTGGGGACCGTACATATCGGCGGTATCGAGCAGCGTGATACCCAATTCCAGCGCCCGATGCAGGGTGGCAACAGACTCTTTTTCATCCTGTGCGGTAAAATAAAAGTCACTCATGCCCATGCAGCCCAGCCCAAGCGCAGAAACCGATGGGCCATTAGTACCTAATTTACGCTGTAACATTGTGTCGTCCTCATGTTGGTATTGAGAGCAAGATGAGTGTGGTTGTTTATTGAATAAACATAAATAACGCATTTCGTGCAACACTATTCAAAAATAAACAACAATGGTGGCTATCGGCTATTTTTCGCTACGTACCGGCCAGCGCTATCCGCTGGAGTTTATGCACCACGGTGAATGTATTACTCATATGTTGCCTGGCAAGCTGAATGTGAACGGGGCTGATGCTTATATTGCGGGCTGCCGCGCCGGGTTAGGGTTGATTCAGGCGCCGCGCTATGGTTTACAGCGCTGGCTGGACAGCGGCGAGCTGGTTGAAATTCTGAAGGATACGCCACCGCCGGATATGCCGCTGTTTGTGATGTATCCGCCTGGGCGTTTTCTTGCTCCGCGCATCCAGATATTCATTGAATGGCTGGGGGAATGCTTTGCCCGGCCTTTGCCATATTAAGGTGATGAATTTTGCAGCAAACCCCGCCATTCAGCGGAAATAATCATTGACCTTGACGTTAAAACCTCTAGAATTCGCCCCCGTGGTGGCATTGCGTAACGTAATGTTGCTGGATTGCGAAGGTGGCGGAATTGGTAGACGCGCTAGCTTCAGGTGTTAGTGCCTTAACGGGCGTGAGGGTTCAAGTCCCTCTCTTCGCACCACATCACCACTGTTGTGTTTCATCATGTGTTTCACAATAATTTGTATCGCACAGCATTTATTGCGAAGGTGGCGGAATTGGTAGACGCGCTAGCTTCAGGTGTTAGTGTCTTAACGGACGTGAGGGTTCAAGTCCCTCTCTTCGCACCATGTTGTGGCTCGGATTGGGCGGTGATACATATTGAACTTTATCTGTGCGAAGGTGGCGGAATTGGTAGACGCGCTAGCTTCAGGTGTTAGTGCCTTAACGGGCGTGAGGGTTCAAGTCCCTCTCTTCGCACCACTCCTCTCTCAAGGTTTTTCTCTCTTTTGATTATCCCAGCGTTAAATTAAATACAACGGACAGCGCTGCCAGTCCACCTGCCAATGCAACGCAGGACGGTAATAGCAAATAATGTCGCAGGCGGTGATGAAATAACATCACTAACGTTGCCAACAGCGCGATGGCGATAATCACTTTCAGGTGTAGCAGATTAAGGTCAAGCATGGCCAGTAATGGCATGATGGCGCAAGGCAGCAAGACTCCCCAGCCGCTCGACAGATGTTTCCCCATACACCAGCTCGCACCCCATAAACCACATGCGGTAATCATCGCGATCAGCATTTTATTATCGCTCAACATGATAATGATAATTAGTATCATATAAGAATTTATATCAATTACCACTCTTTTGGCAACAGTCCGGTCAGCGGGGCGTGCGGGGGATACGGCTCAGTTTTTCCGTAAGTGAGTTCGCAATAATTGCACTAAATTCATGATCATAGGTGAGTGTTCATGCTGGCGCCAAACCATGATTATCTGGGTCTTAAGGCGGGCATCTTCTATTGTGTGGTAGGACACATTGCCCATTTTGATACAGGAAAGCGACTTGGGAATGATGGCGATACCAAAGCCTGCCGACACCATACCGATGGTGGCTGGTAGCTGAGGCGCCAGTTGGCTCAATGTTGGCTGATATCCCGACAGATAACAGGCGCGGATAATCATGTCGTGCAATCTGGGGGAAACTTCCCTTGGGGAAATAATTAGCTGTTCCTGCTTCAGTTCACTCAGGTGGACGCTTTTTTTGTTGTGCAGGGGGTGATCGGCGGGCAGCGCCAATTCCATTGACTCTTCAGCCAGTATTTCACTATTGAATTCGCTACTGATATCACACGGCAGACGGAGAAAAGCGACATCAAGATTTTTGTTGTGCAGTTCGGTAAGCAACAGCGGGGAATTTTCTTCACATGGGTTTAATGACACATCCGGATAGCGTTGACGATACACATGCAGCAACTTTAATACAGTGGGATGAAAGGATGAAGAGGAAGAAAAGCCGATGTTGAAACTGCCGGCTTCCCCTCTGGCAATACTTCTTGCTCTGTCAATGGCGGCGTCAGTGAGTTTCAGGAGTTGACACGCATCGACATATAACACTTTCCCCGCTTCCGTCATTTCAACGCTGCGGGTGAGTCTCTTGAACAACGGCGTTCCTATCTCATGCTCAAGTTTCCTGATTTGCTGACTCAACGGGGGTTGCGATATGCCCAGGTATTCTGCCGCACGGGTGAAATTTCGGGCAGTGGCGACGGCAACAAAATAACGCAGATAACGAAGTTCCATTAAGACAAATCCATATCTTTCAGATCTTGAAATGACGGTATTTATATATTGGAACTTTGTTTGTGCTCGCGTCAATATTTAAACAAGAATTAAAAAAATTTAAGTAATAACACATCGGAAGGGAAGATATATGAAAGAAGATATAGGCTTCAACCCCTGTGAGGAAGAGATGAAAAATTATGTGATGGATCATCAACGACGCCATCCTGACGGCGTTATTTATCAAACCTCATTAATGAGCGGGCTGATAAATGGCGTATATGAAGGTAGCCGGACGATGGAGGAATTATTGGAGCATGGAGATTTTGGATTAGGAACGTTTAACAATCTGGACGGTGAGCTGGTGGCTTTTAATCGACGCATTTTTCAGTTGCGTTCAGACGGCAGCGCACGTTCGGCCATGTCGCACCAGAAGACTCCTTTCGCGGTAATGACGTTTTTCCGACCGACGGAAGAAATCCATTTCAACAGAAGGATTGAGCGCAACAGCCTCCACCAGAAAATCGATAGCCTGATCGGTACGGATAATCTGTTTTGCGCCCTGCGGATTGACGGCCACTTTGAGTATGTTGAAACCCGCACCGTGCCACGCCAGCAGCGTCCCTATAAACCGATGTTGGAGGCGATTGCCCGGCAACCGACGTTCCATTTTGAACACTGTCAGGGAACCGTGATTGGTTTTCGCAGCCCGGCCTATACGCAGGGCATTAACGTTGCTGGCTATCATGAACATTTTATTACCGACGATCGCCAGGGTGGTGGACATATCCTTGATTATGAAATGGAAAGCGGAGTTTTGACGTTTGGGGTTATCTCCAAACTGATTATCGATCTGCCACGGGAGCAGGATTTCCTCAGCGCTGATCTGTCACCTGACAACCTCGATAGCGCTATCCAGTCAGTTGAAGGCTAAGTAAGAACAAACCACGAGTCATTCTGGAGTAAGACAATGGAAAATTTAACAGGTCAACAGCGTTGGAACTGTGGAGCTTCCCTGATAGTGAAACACCTAGAATGGCAGGGAGTGCAATATGTATTTGGTATTCCGGGAGCGAAAATCGATCGCGTTTTTGATGCGTTGGTCGACTCGCCGATTAAAACAATTCCGGTACGGCATGAAGCCAACGGCGCTTTTATGGCGGCGGCGATCGGACGACTGACCGGAAAAGCCGGTGTGACGCTGGTGACCTCGGGACCAGGATGCTGCAATCTGGTGACGGGATTGGCAACGGCAACGGCGGAAGGCGATCCTATGGTGGCTCTCGGGGGGGCGGTCAAACGATCTGACAGCCATAAACTGACGCATCAAAACCTGGACGCCGTCAGCCTGTTTCAGCCAGTCACCAAATTCAGTGCGGAAGTCAAAGCGTCATCGGCGATTTCCGAGGTGCTGGCAAATGCGTTCCGCACGGCGGAGATGGGCTATCCTGGGGCATCTTTCATCAGTCTGCCCCAGGATATCATCAACGAGCCGGTGACCAGCGCTGTACTGGTTCGCCCGGATTTACCCCTGCTGAACAGTGCGCCCCAGGCTGAGATTGAGAACGCCGCCCGGATGATCCAGCAGGCCAGCAATCCCGTTTTGCTGCTGGGATTGCTGGCAAGTCAGCCTAAAGCCGCCGCCGCAGTACGCCGCCTGTTGCATCAAAGCCAGTTGCCTGTCACCAGCACTTATCAGGCCGCCGGCGCCGTTGATCAGCGGCATTTTGATCATTTTGCCGGGCGCGTCGGTCTGTTTAACAATCAGACCGGGGATAAGCTGTTGCAGCAAGCCGACCTGATCATTACGGTCGGTTTTAGCCCGGTGGAATATGACCCGGTATTGTGGAATAGCGGTAAAGCGGCGTTGGTGCATATTAATGCGGTGCCTGCCAATATTGACGGCGCCTATCTTCCCGATGTGGAGCTGATTGGCGATATCACGGCAACCACTGATGCGCTGACCCGCTGTATCCGTGCGCCGCTAGCGCTGTCGCCGCAGACGCAGGCTATTCTGCGTGAACGCTGTCAGCAACGTCACGATCTGGCGACGCGCGGCATGAATATGCGTGGGTTTGCCATTCATCCGTTGCGGTTGGTCAGGGCGATGCAGGACATTGTCAATCATGACGTGACGTTGTGCGTCGATATGGGCAGTTTTCATATCTGGCTGGCACGTTATCTGTATAGCTTCCGGGCGCGTCAGGTACTGATGACCAACGGCCAGCAAACGATGGGCGTCGCTTTACCCTGGGCGATTGCCGCATCACTGATTCGCCCCGCTCAGAAGGTGATTTCTGTTTCAGGCGACGGCGGTTTTATGCAGTCCAGCATGGAGCTTGAAACGGCAGTGCGCCTGAACAGCAATCTGTTGCATATTATCTGGGTGGATAATGCCTATAACATGGTTGAGATTCAGGAAGAGAAAAAGTATCACCGTTGTTCCGGCGTCAAATTTGGCCCGATAGATTTTAAAGTGTATGCAGAAGCGTTCGGCGCGAAAGGATTTGCGGTGGAATCGGAAGAGGAGCTAGTCAGTAAAATGCGGCAGGCTATGGATGTTCAGGGGCCGGCGGTGATCGCCATTCCGGTGGACTACTCAGATAATCCGCGCTTAATGGAGGAGCTGAATATTAGCCAGCTTCTATAACTCGCCGGTATTACCGCCTTGTATCCTTTGGCGTCAGCGGCAAAGGCAGGTTTCCGCAGGGGACGAATCAACCGAAACAGCGGGGTTTGTCATTATTGATAAACCCCGATACTATTGGTAATAGTTATCATTTTGTTTCTTATTTATTCGGGCGCCTTACCGGAATCTGCCTTATGCCGACAGTCAAAAAAATCGTCAGTAGCGTTGAGCATCCGGCGTTTTCCGCTTGTGACCAGACGCTGGCTGCTGCATTGCGTGCCTTGTTGCGCCAGTATCGTCCCCATTGTCTTGATAGCGTTAAATTTGGCGAACCGCCTCCGGCGGGCGCCATGACACTCGCCGAGTGGTCTCAGCCTGCGGTGTTTAACCAACTGATACGGCGCTATGGTAATGAAATGTATCAGGAATACCCGGATAATATTCGTGAAGAAAAACCGCTGCAATCATTGTGGTCACAGTGGTATTTTGGGCTACTGGTGCCACCGTTGATGTTGGTATTGCTCAAACACGCGACGGTGTTGGATTGTTCGCTGAAACAGATATACGTCGGGTTTCATAGCAAAGGGCACCCGGCGGTATTTTATATTGCGACGCAGGCGCTGCCGTCAGCGATGACCGCTGACTCGCCGCGAGCGCGGCTGGAGACGCTGCTGCATCAGCACATTGTTCCGGTTATTAACACGCTGGATAGCTTTGGTGAACTGAATGCCCGGCTCACCTGGAATAATACCGGCTATCTGATGCACTGGTTTCTGGGAGAGATGGCGGCGCTGCTACCACAGGATGAACTCACCCTTCTTCGTAACGATCTGTTCTTTTCCCGTTCACTGCTGGATGGCAGTGAAAATCCCCTCTATCGCACGGTGATTCCCCGTGGCGGCATCATTCAACGCCGTAGCTGTTGCCAGCGTTACCGTATTCCCGGTGTCAAACGTTGTCAGAGCTGTACATTGAATGAGGTTTAGTACCTCAGACTGGATGGTTCATTCTTTCAGACGTGCGTGTTTACCCATCCTCCGCCGGTTTCTTCTTCAACTGTTGCCGGTGGCGGCATTTTGGTTGAAAAAATCTAATTTTAGTGTATTTTTCGCATTACTTTAACTAATGCTTTATGATTTTTTTTACTCCTGTTAGTGTTCAGCCGATCCATTTTTCATATTAATAATTCGCTACTCTTTTCTTATCACATAGTTTTTATGCTTAAAATACCCATTTATTTAGACTATTTATCTGTTGTAGGTGATGGCATAACCCGGATGTCAGGGGAGGTTCCATATAGTTTAACTTATGCCTGTGGGTATAGTTTCACCTGCGTTTCGGTGGTAAGTTCATTATCAAGATATCGTTTGCGCGGCGGTTTTTTTACCGCCTGAACGCAATACTCCGAACAGAGGGAAAAGATGGCAAAGCAAACTCCGTTGTATCAACAGCACCTGACAGACGGCGCCAAAATGGTTGATTTCCACGGCTGGATGATGCCACTGCATTACGGCTCCCAGCTTGATGAGCATCACATTGTGCGTCGTGATGCCGGTATGTTCGATGTGTCCCACATGACTATCGTGGATTTGCACGGCGCCAGAACCCGCGAATTTCTGCGCTATTTGCTGGCGAACGATGTGGCAAAGCTCACTCAGCCAGGTAAGGCGCTCTATACCGGTATGCTGAATGCGTCCGGTGGCGTTATCGACGATCTGATCGTTTATTTTATGACGGAAGATTATTTCCGGCTGGTGGTGAATTCGGCAACCCGCGACAACGATCTGGCCTGGATCACCCGGCACGCCGAGCCTTTTATGATCGATATCCGCGAGCGCGACGATTTGGCTTTAGTGGCCGTTCAGGGCCCGCTGGCGCAGGAGAAGGTACAGCGTTTGCTGGGTGATGCCCAGCGTCAGAAGATCGCGGGTATGAAGCCGTTTTTCGGTGTTCAGGTTGATGACTTTTTCATTGCCACAACCGGCTATACTGGCGAAGCAGGCTATGAAATTGCGCTGCCGCAGGAGCAGGCGGTCGGTTTTTGGCAACAGCTTTTATCGGTGGGCGTCAAGCCTTGTGGATTAGGCGCGCGCGACACGCTGCGGCTGGAAGCCGGGATGAATCTTTACGGGCAGGATATGGATGAAGGCATTTCGCCGCTGGCCGCCAATATGGGCTGGACGATCGCCTGGCAACCGGAAGATCGCCAGTTTATTGGCCGCGAGGCGCTGGAGGGTCAGCGTGAAAAAAGGACTGAGCAATTAGTCGGACTGGTGCTGACTGAAAAAGGGGTGTTGCGTAATGATTTACCTGTGCGCTTTACTGATAGTGAAGGGGTGATGCAGGAAGGGATCATTACCAGTGGATCGTTTTCACCTACACTTGGGTTGAGTATTGCACTGGCGCGTGTCCCGGCGGGTATCGGCAAGCAGGCGATTGTCCAGATCCGTAACCGTGAACTCCCTGTGCATGTCACCAAACCCGGCTTTGTCCGTGCCGGAAAACCCATTGTTCAGTATTAATTAACCATTTGGTTTTAACCGTTTTGTGAAGGAAAGGAGAGGGTGGCGATGAGCGATGTACCAGCAGAATTAAAATATACCGCTTCACACGAGTGGGTACTGTCTGAAGGCGAAGGCATTTATAGCGTCGGGATTACCGAACACGCACAGGAATTATTGGGCGACATGGTATTTATCGATTTGCCGGAGGTGGGCACGATCGTTTCCGCCGGTGATGATTGCGCCGTGGCCGAATCGGTCAAGGCGGCTTCTGATATTTATGCGCCGATCAGCGGTGAAATTATCGAAGTCAACGAAGAGTTGGCAAATGCACCTGAATTGGTTAACAGTGCGCCCTATACCGATGGTTGGCTGTTCCGTATCAGATCGTCCGACGAATCCGACTTGAATGAGCTGCTTGATGCCGAGGGATATCAGGCCACGCTGGAAGAAGAAGAAGACGAATAATGACTGCGCCCGGACTCTGCTGAGGCGGGCGTTTTATTTTGTTCCCTCGCTCTGTGCTATCCCGCCGGGTGTGATGCAGAGAATGTTTGATGCAGGAAATTTCCGTAATGACCCAGACTCTCAGTCAACTTGAACATGACCGCGCTTTCGTTGAACGCCATATTGGTTCCTCAGCCAGCCAACAGCAGCGTATGCTGGCGGCGGTCGGCGCGGATTCGCTTGACGCATTAATCCGGCAGATTGTGCCTGCTGATATTCAGTTACCCAGGCCGCCTGCGGTCGGTGAGGCGGCGACGGAGCATCAGGCGTTGGCTGAGTTGAAAACCATTGCCAGCCGTAATCAGCGCTACAAAAGCTACATCGGCATGGGCTATAGCGCGGTGCTGATGCCGCCGGTGATTTTACGTAACGTGCTGGAAAATCCGGGTTGGTACACCGCCTATACGCCATACCAGCCGGAGGTTTCGCAAGGGCGTCTGGAAGCATTGCTGAATTTTCAGCAGATCACTCAGGATTTAACCGGACTGGAACTGGCGTCAGCCTCGTTGCTGGATGAGGCCACCGCTGCCGCAGAGGCGATGGCGATGGCCAAACGTATCAGCAAGCTGAAACAGGCCGATCGTTTCTTTGTGGCTGATGATGTTCACCCGCAAACGCTGGATGTGGTGCGTACTCGCGCACAGACGTTTGGTTTTGACGTGGTGGTCGGTAACGCGCAAGATGCGCTGACCGATGACCGCGTGTTCGGTGTGTTGTTGCAACAGGCCGGAACGACCGGCGAACTGCATGATTACCGCAGCCTGATGGCCGAATTGAAACAACGCAAGGTTATCAGTTGCGTCGCCGCCGATATCATGGCGCTGGTGCTGTTAACCGCCCCCGGTAAACAAGGGGCCGATATCGTCTTCGGGTCAGCCCAGCGTTTTGGCGTGCCGATGGGCTACGGCGGCCCACACGCGGCGTTTTTCGCCTGCCGTGATGAGTACAAACGCGCCATGCCGGGGCGGATTATCGGCGTATCGCGTGATGCCGCAGGCAACACCGCGCTGCGTATGGCGATGCAAACCCGCGAACAGCATATCCGCCGCGAAAAAGCCAACTCCAACATCTGTACCTCACAGGTGCTGCTGGCCAATATCGCCAGCCTGTATGCGGTTTTCCACGGCCCTGAAGGGTTGAAACGCATTGCCGGGCGTATCCATCGTTTGACGGACATTCTGGCGCTGGGATTACGTCAGGGCGGGTTAACGCTGCGTCATCAAACCTGGTTTGACACCTTGACCGTTGAGGTGGAGGACAAAGCCGCGGTGTTGAGCCGGGCGTTAAGTTTTGGCATCAATCTGCGATGCGATCTTGATGGTGCGGTCGGGATCACGCTGGATGAAGCCACCAGTCGGGAAGACGTATTGACGTTATTTGCCGTACTGCTGGGATATGCCCACGGGCTGGATATCGACACGCTGGATCTGGCCGTCAGCCAGCAGGCGGCGTCAATTCCCGCCGCGTTACAACGTGATGATGCCATTCTTTCCCATCCGGTATTTAACCGTTACCACAGCGAAACCGAGATGATGCGCTATCTGCACCGTCTGGAACGTAAGGATCTGGCGCTGAATCAGGCGATGATCCCGCTGGGTTCCTGCACCATGAAGCTCAATGCCGTCGCTGAAATGCTGCCGATTACCTGGCCGGAATTTGCCGAACTGCATCCGTTCTGTCCGCCTGAGCAGGCGCTTGGCTATCGGCAGATGATCGAGCAACTTTCCGGCTGGCTGGTGCAACTGACCGGCTATGACGCCGTGTGTATGCAGCCTAACTCTGGCGCACAGGGCGAATACGCCGGGTTACTGGCGATTCGCCGCTATCATGAAAGCCGTAATGAAGCGGCGCGTGATATTTGCCTGATCCCCAGTTCCGCCCACGGCACCAATCCTGCTTCGGCACAGATGGCGGGGATGAGCGTGGTGGTGGTGGCTTGCGATAAGCACGGCAATATCGACCTGCACGACCTGCGTGAAAAAGCACAATCAGCGGGCGATCGGCTGTCCTGCATCATGGTGACTTATCCATCCACCCACGGGGTGTATGAAGAAACCATCCGTGAAGTGTGCCAGATCGTGCATCAGTTTGGCGGTCAGGTGTATCTGGACGGCGCCAACATGAATGCTCAGGTCGGGATCACCTCGCCGGGCTATATCGGCGCGGATGTTTCCCATCTCAACCTGCATAAAACCTTCTGTATTCCGCACGGCGGCGGCGGCCCGGGTATGGGCCCGATTGGCGTAAAAGCCCATCTGGCGCCGTTTGTACCGGGGCATCAGGTGGTGAAGATTGACGGTGTGCTGACTGAACAGGGGGCAGTATCCGCCGCGCCGTTTGGCAGCGCCTCTATTCTGCCGATTAGCTGGATGTATATCCGCATGATGGGCGCGGAAGGGCTGAAACAGGCGAGCCAGATGGCGATCCTCAACGCCAACTACATCGCTACGCGGTTGCAGTCGGCTTATCCGGTGTTGTATACCGGACGGGATGGCCGTGTCGCCCATGAATGTATTCTGGACATCCGTCCGCTGAAAGAAAACAGCGGCATCAGCGAGATGGATATCGCCAAGCGTTTGATTGACTATGGTTTTCATGCGCCAACCATGTCGTTCCCGGTAGCCGGAACGCTAATGGTCGAGCCTACTGAATCAGAAAGTCAGGCCGAGCTGGATCGGTTTATTGATGCCATGTTGTCGATTCGCACGGAAATTGATCGCGTGATTAACGGCGAGTGGCCGCTGGAAGACAACCCGCTGGTAAACGCACCGCATACGCAGGCTGAACTGGCCGCAGACTGGCCGCATCCATACAGCCGTGAGCTAGCGGTATTCCCGACAGGCAGTGACAACAAATACTGGCCTACGGTAAAACGTCTGGACGATGTCTACGGCGATCGTAATCTGTTCTGTTCCTGCGTACCGGTGGCGGATTACCAGTAACCCATCCCCTCAGAAATAGGCCCGTCTGCTACCAGGCGGGTCACGTTCACCTCAGCACTGTTTTAACGCCATAATAGTTATCGGTTAAAAATAACATATTAAATATCATTATCTTATGGATAACGGTATAAACAAAACACCTTTATGGGTAATGATTAGCATTAATATTATTTCAATGAAAAATATTTCACCGCAAACAAACTGTCACTGAATTGTCGCCCCCCTGACATACAACGCCCTTATGGTGATTCTTCCCTGTTTCACACTCAGTGACTGATGTGTTATGCGTGTAAAATGGTTTCCTTACCTTGTGCTGTCGCCAACGCTGATTTTTCTTTTCGCCTTTACCTATTTCCCTTTACTGCGTTCGGCTATCGACAGTTTTTATGACACCCGGATGAATGCCAACCAGCCGCCATTCGTCGGTATGGATAATATTGTCCGCCTGCTACAGGATGCCGTGTTCTGGCAGGCGCTGTGGAACAATGTGCTGTATATCCTGATGACGGTTATCCCCGGCGTGCTGTTGGCTCTACTGCTGGCTGTGATGCTGTGGGAAAATTCGCGTATTAACCGCTGGCTGCGCACCGCCTTTTTCTTTCCGATGATTGTGCCGCTGGTCAGCGCGGCGACGCTGTGGCTGTTTATCTTCATGCCGGGGCTGGGCCTGCTGGACTACTATCTGGCGAAGATTTTCGGCCCGATGAACAATAATTACCTCGGCATGAGCGATACGGCATTGGTGGCGGTGAGTGTCATCGGTATCTGGAAGTTTGCCGGTTATTACATGCTGTTTTTCCTGGCCGGGCTGCAATCCATTTCCACCTCGGCACGTGAGGCCGCCATCATGGAAGGGGCGTCGAAATCTCAGGTTTTCTTCTATGTCACCCTGCCGTTGTTGCGGCCCACCATTGCGTTTGTCGTCACCATTGCCTTTATCTACGCCATTACCCAGATCGACCATGTAGCGGTGATGACGCGCGGCGGGCCGAACAACGCCACCACCGTTCTGCTGTATTACATTCAGGATCTGGCGAACGACACCCATGATCTCGGCAAAGCCTCCGCCGCGACCTTCCTTACGCTGCTGTTGCTGTTTGCGTTCTCCGTGCTGAACCTGAAAGTGCTGGAAAAAGGAGCGCACTATGAGCGCTGAACACCGGCACCCGCTGCGGGTGACCACGCGCCTGACGCTGCCGCTGCTGTTGATCTGCGCCGCGCTGCTGTGGGTCAGCCCGTTTCTGTGGATGCTGTCGTCGTCCGTCAGTACCAGCAGTTTTGGCGCCGATATGGCATCGGTGCTTCCGCGCTTTCCACTGACGCTGGATAACTTTCGTGAGGCGTGGCACAGCGCCGACTGGCTGCGACTGTATACCAACACGCTGATTTTTGCGCTGGGCACCTTTCTGGTGCAACTGGTGACCATCACGACCGCCGGCTACATTTTCGCCTACCACCAGTTTCGCGGTAAAACGCTGTTGTTCTATCTGTTGCTGATTCAACTGATGATCATGCCAGTGGTCATGATGGTGCCGAACATGATGACGCTGAAACAACTGGGGCTGCTCAACACGCTGACAGGCGTGATGATGCCGTATTTTGCCTCGGCGTTCGGCGTGTTCATGATGCGTCAGGCGTTTCTGAATATCGCCAAAGAAATTGAAGAGGCGGCGCTGATGGAGGGCTGCCGCTGGTGGCAGGTGGTGTTTCACGTGCTGATCCCCATGACCTGGCCGTCGATTCTGGCCTTTGCCACCGTTAGCATCACTTACCACTGGAATGAATATCTGTGGCCGCTGATGGTGCTCAACGATCCTGATAAACAGGTGCTGACCATCGGTCTGGTGTCGTTTGCCATGGGGGCGGAGTCCGGTGGGCAATGGGGACTGATTTGCGCTGGCACGCTGCTGGTGTGTTTGCCATTGATGCTGGCCTTTGTGCTGTTCCAAAAACAGTTCCTGAGTAGTTTTGGTTTTTCGGGTATCAAGTAAGCGCCTTTCAATCGGCGCTGGGAGAGAGGCGATGTTACTGGCACAGATTTCCGATCTGCATTTTCGCAGTGAAGGCCGTAAGTTGTATGAGTTTATTGATGTCAACAGTCAGAACGCGGAAGTGGTCAATCAGTTGAACGCGTTGCCGGAGCTGCCGGACGCGGTAGTGATCAGCGGCGATATCGTCAACTGTGGTTCTCCGCAGGAGTATCAGGTTGCCCGGCGGGTGTTGCAAATGCTGGACTATTCGCTGTATGTGATCCCAGGTAATCATGACGATAAACGCCACTTCCTCGATGCCATGCGCCCGCTATGTCCATTGCTGGGCGACGATGCGGAAAATATCCGCTATGCGGTGGACGGTTTCCCGGTGCGTTTGCTGTTTATTGACAGCAGTCTGGCAGGGCAGTCAAAAGGCTGGCTGACGCAGGCAACGCTCGGCTGGCTGGAGCAACAACTCAGGGATCATCCGGATCGGGAAAGTGCGGTTTTTATGCACCATCCGCCGCTGCCGCTGGGCTGCGCACAGATGGACCCTATCGCCTGTGAAAATGGCCATGAATTGCTGAAACTGATCGACCGCTTCCCTCAATTGACCCGGATTTTCTGCGGCCACAATCACCGCCTGATCGTCGCCCAATACCGTCAGGCCATAATTGCCACGGTGCCGGGAACGGTGCATCAGGTGCCTTATTTACATCATGACGACACGCCTTACTACAACCTTGAACCGGCTTCCGTCGTTATGCACCGCTATGTCCCGGTTACCGGACTGGTCAGCTATTGTCAGTCGCTGGCGCAATTTGCCGGTCCTTATCGTTACGATCCCTCTATCAGTTGCCCGGTGGATGAATCATGGCTGTGATTCAGTTGCGCAATATCAGCAAGCAGTTTGAACACACTCAGGCGCTGAAATCGCTGTCGCTGGATATTGTCGATGGAGAATTTCTGGTGCTGGTCGGCCCGTCTGGCTGTGGCAAAAGCACCTTGTTGCGTATGTTGGCCGGGCTGGAGAGCGTCAATACAGGGCAAATCCTGCTTGGGGATGAGGAGATTACGCACTGGAGCCCGAAACAGCGTAATTTTTCGATGATCTTCCAGAACTACGCGCTGTTTCCACACCTGACGGTGGAGCAGAACATCACCTTCGGTATGCGTATGCGCGGTGAGCCAAAAGCTGAGTATCCGGCGCGGGTACAGCGGGTTGCCAGCCTGCTACAGCTTGAACCTTTGCTGCATCGTAAGCCGGGCAAACTCTCTGGCGGCCAGCGGCAGCGTGTGGCGATGGCGCGGGCGATTGTGCGCAATCCCCGTCTGTTTCTGATGGATGAACCGCTGTCGAATCTCGATGCCCGACTGCGCAGCGACGTGCGGGACGGGATCATGGCGTTACATCAGCAACTGAAAACCACCACGGTTTATGTTACCCACGATCAGATTGAAGCCATGACTATGGCCGATCGGATCGCTGTGCTGGATCAGGGCGAGTTGCAGCAGGTCGGCACGCCCGAACAACTCTATGCCCATCCTGCCAATGTATTTGTGGCGGGATTCATCGGCACCCCGGCGATGAATCTGATCGCTTTGCCCTGTACGTCCGGTCAGGCCGTGCTGTTGGATCAGCACATCAGGCTGCCTGAAACGGACGAAACCCGCGCCATGACGGCGGTGCTGTTAGGCATCCGTCCCGAACATATTACCGAACAGGACGCATCAGAAGGCCGGGTGCAACTGCCGGCAACGGTGGTGCAGCGGGAACTGTTCGGCGCCGAATATCTGATGCAGGTGGATACGCCGCTTGGCCCCATCCGCTATCGCCGGGCCAATCGCCACGGCGTGCCGGGTATCGGCGCGGCGCTGCTCCTCAGTTTTTCCCTACAGGATTGTCATTGGTTTTCCGGGCGCACCGCCCGCAATTTATCCCAGGAGAAAATAGATGCGTAAATATCATATTGCTGCGCTGGCTATCGCGCTGCTCAGTGCGGGTCAGGTGCTGGCAAAACAGAGTATTGATTTCATGTTTCCCGCGCCGGTGGACGGCAAGCTGACGATGGAAATGAAACAGATCATTAACGACTACAACACATCACAGGATCAGGTCGAGGTACGCGGTATTTTTACTGGCGGCTACGATACCACCAAGGTCAAGGCCGAAGCTGCCGCCAAAGCGGGGGAGCCACCCGCGCTGGTGATCATGTCGGCCAACTTCACCGCCGATTTGGTGATCAAGGATCAGATCCTGCCGATGGATGATCTGTTCAAATACGGCAACGAAAAAGCCACGCCGTTTCTGACCAAAAATTTCTGGCCTGCGCTGCATCAGAATGCGCAAGTGATGGGCGTGACCTACGCCATCCCGTTCCACAACTCCACGCCGATCCTGTACTACAACGAGAATATGCTGAAGCAAGCCGGGTTCAATGAACCGCCGAAAACCTGGGATGAAGTGGTCAGGATAGCCAAAAAACTGACCGATCCGGCGAAAGGGCAGTGGGGCCTTATGATCCCCTCCACCAACGATGATTACGGCGGCTGGATGTTGTCTTCTCTGACTCGTGCCAACGGCGGAGCTTATTACAACGCGGATTATCCTGGCGAAGTGTATTACAACACCGCCTCAACCAAAGGGGCATTGCAGTTCTGGCGCGATCTGGTGTATCGGGACAAGGTGATGCCGGCGGGTGTGCTGAATTCCAAGCAGATCAGCGCGGCTTTCTTCTCAGGTAAGTTGGGCATGGCCATGCTGAGTACCGGGGCGTTGGGCTTTATGCGCGAGAACACCAAAGATTTTCCGCTCGGCGTGGCGATGATGCCGGAAAAAGTGCGCCGTGGCGTGACCATTGGCGGCGCCAGTCTGGTGAGTTTTAAAGGGATTTCAGAACAACAGAAAAAAGCCGCCTGGCAGTTCCTGAGCTATCTGGTCAGCCCGGAAGTGAATGGGCGCTGGAGCCGGTTTACCGGCTATTTCGCCCCGCGCATAGCCGCCTACGACCTGCCCGATATGAAAGAGTATCTGGCGCAGGATCCGCGGGCGGCGATTGCGCTGTCGCAACTACAGTATGCTCATCCCTGGTATGCGACCTATGAGACTGTGGCGGTACGCAAGGCGATGGAAAATCAGCTCGCCGCCTTGCTTAACGATCCCAGCGCCAAAGTGGATGACGCCGTGATCCGCGCACAGCAGGAAGCGGATACCATTATGAAGCCGTATGTTGAGAAGACTGCGCTTAAGCAAGCGGAATAAGGCTGTTGTTTGCATTATCCAGGCGTGGTGCGGGTTTCGGGCGTAACTCTATCTGGAGCAACGCCCGACAATAGCGCTTAAAGCAGCCAACCCCTGGCTTTCGCCGTTTCCAGATGCTGTTTCAGGTGTTGCCACAGTTCAGGATTGATATTGGCAATGAAATCGGCGCGGCCTAATACCTGATCCAACCGGATGCCATTTTCCACCCAGCTTTGGCCCTGATTATACAAATTCATCAGTACCGGCATGATGCGGTCGATCATCAGGGCAAATTGGGCATTGGCGGTTTCGCCCGCTTCGTATTCCAGCCAGAGATCGTGGAATTGCTGGCGTTGCGGTTCTGGCAACAGACCGAAAATCCGCGCTGCCGCCGCCACTTCCTGCTCGTGTACGGCGACACGGGCAGGCAGGTCATAAACCATGACGTCGCCAGCATCAATTTCGACGATATCGTGAATCAGCGCCATTTGGATCACGCGGTTAATATCGACGTCTTTCCCGGCATAAGGCGCCAGGCTCATGGCGGCGACGGCAAAATGCCAGCTATGTTCAGCGGAGTCCTCATGGCGTGCGCTGCCAATAATCTTTGAACGGCGCTGCACGCTTTTTAGCTTGTCAATTTCCATCAGAAAGCCGATTACATCGGTCAGCGAACCGAAATCAAGAACAGTTGAAGCAAACGACATTAGAACAACCTCTCTCAGTTAAAACCGGACAGCACTTCATAATGAGAGCGCTTTAAAAGCGGACAATTGTAGGGGATGTGACCGGATATTTATATGCATGATTGCAGCTAATATAGAAATGGTATACCCCTCATCTTTCTAGTCGCAGGTGTGTTGGCTGCCTTCCTGCGTCTTGAAATCTATTGGGTATAGGTGGTGCGGGATTATTTTAGCTTACACGTGTACACTGAAAATATTCTCAGTTAAGCTGCTCAAAGGTTATTCACTCGGTGAGTCATGTTGCGCCTGCGGCGCGTGACGTCTGGATGGGGCAATAAGCCGCTAATTAAGGTAAACATGTCAAAGAATTTGTGGGAGTCGGGATATTCGCTGGCAGAGGAAATCGCCAACAGCGTCAGCCACGGAATCGGCCTGGTTTTCGGTATTGTCGGTCTGGTTCTGTTGTTGGTGCAGGCGGTGAATAATGGTGCGGATAGCATAGCCATCACCAGCTATAGTCTTTACGGCGGGAGCATCATTCTGTTGTTCCTGGCGTCTACGTTGTATCACGCTATTCCCTCGCCGCGTGCCAAACCCTGGCTGAAGAAGTTTGATCACTGTGCGATTTACGTGCTGATTGCCGGCACTTATACGCCTTTCTTACTGGTGGGGCTTAACTCACCGCTGGCCCAGGGGCTGATGGTGGTGATCTGGAGTATGGCGCTGATCGGCGTCATTTTTAAGCTGGCGTTCGCTCACCGTTTTGAAATGCTCTCGCTTATTACCTATCTGGTGATGGGCTGGTTATCATTAGTGGTGATTTATCAACTGGCTATGACGTTGTCCATAGGCGGCGTGACGCTGCTGGCGATAGGTGGCGTCATTTATACGCTGGGGGTGATCTTCTATGCCAGTCAGCGTATTCCCTACAACCACGCCATTTGGCACGGTTTTGTGCTGGGCGGCAGTGTCTGCCATTTTCTGGCTATTTATCTTTATGTGTAAATTCAAGCAGATTATGGATGAACGAGGTTTTATTCTTATGTCGCCATAACTCCTCATATAGAGATAATCAAAAGATTATGCTGCATGATGAGGTCGGTGAGTAACATCACCCCGGCCATCCAACAAACCTTCAATAGAAATGTCTTCGCCAAGTTTATCCCAGTGTATTCCGCGAGGACTCAACTCATAGTTATTCCGCTCTGCTTCTGTTGCATGTAACAACCGAGGAAACCAGACTAACGGAACACCAAGGGTTCGGGCATCACTAAGCTCCACCCACATATTGAATTCATCGAAACGAACCTGTTTAGCTGAAATAGTCATTCCAAGCCTCCAAAAATGACGTTTTGTTAGTATCAATAATTTCAGAGAGTTCCTTCAATACCCGGGCGTTAAACCCATCATTTCGAGCAAGTTTACTCTCTGGTATTAACCAGAATTTGGCCTCTGCTTCTGAGTTCCGCACATGAATATGTGCTGGTTCCTGAGGGTTGCCCTCATTCGAGTAGAAGAAAAACGTAAAACCTCTGAATCTCAGTATCACAGGCATAGGTGCCCTTCCATATACTCTGGATTATGATGAATAAAAATTCGCCAGTCAAAGTCTGGTTCATCAGTTTACGAAATCGCATAGCGCTAAGGTTGGGAATGCTCTATGCGCGAGGATGAGTTCAGCGGCGAAGATTGTTGCCAATCTCTGATGAGTGTCGGCGTTATTATGGCTTTCAATCTTCAAGCGTATACGGCAAGGGTTGAATCGCCAGCGTACTGTCGGCATCGTCCCGCACGCGCAGGGTGCTGTCGGCCTCAAGATCGTTGTTCAGCACGGCCTGTACCCATACCCTTTCATCCTGCAATCGGCAGGCTGCCAGTACGGTGCCGGTCCGGCGCCAGTTTTCCCCCAGCCGTAATTCCAGATCTTCCCCAACGTCGGGAACCCTGCCTGCCTGACCGGCCAACCAGTAGAGCGCCCGTTTGTTGGCGCCCCGGTATTTGGCGCGGGCAACCATTTCCTGCCCGGCGTAGCATCCTTTGCTGAAACTGATCCCATTTAATGCCTGTAAATTAGCCGCTTGCGGGATGAACTGCGCACTATTTGCGCTATCAATGATCGGCAGACCGGATTCAATATCCAAAGCCAGCCATTGGCGGCTATCATTTAACCCAGCCTTGCCTTCAAGTCGTTCCAGCAGCGTAGTGCATTGCTCTGTGGTCAGTACCAGCAGGAAACGTTCTTCGGGATGCGGAAAATGGAGTAGGGTAGCCTCCTGATGGTGAACAACCGGGTGCTCGGCGTCCGGCAGGGTATCGAAAATCAGGCGCAGCTTTTCACGGATCTGTGCGCCAGCGGCACCCAGCAGTACGAGATTGTCGTCTGCGGCGATCGTCGTTTTGGAGAAAACAGCGTATTTTTTCAGCTCATTGAGTTGGATGTCGCGCAGGTTACGGCGTTCAATAAAAGCAAACCCCTCTCCGCGTTGGAATAAACGCAGAGCGCTCCACATTTTTCCCTTGGCGTCACAGTGCGCACAGAGTACATGCTGGTCGGCGGGTAGCGCTGCCACGTCGGCAGTGACCTGTCCCTGAAGGTACTTGACGGTGTCGGGGCCGGTTAATGTGACCAGCGCCCAGTCATCAAGCGAGATCAGGGTCGCGGGGAGATGAGAAGAAGCAATCGGTAGTTGTGAGGCAAAAGCGGGTTGATTGGGCATAGTACAATCCTGCGCGGCGATGCAATAAGCGAATGCCCTAATGGTAAAAGAGCGGTCAGGGTTTGCAAGTGGTTATTGTGCGGGTGGGCGGTATGGCTCAATATCCCGGTAAAATATGTCAAAGTGTTACTATTCGTTGAATACCCGTTGCTGAAATCAGGTTACACTGATAGTCAGCATCGATAATAAGGTGGTATAAGCATGGAAATCGATAATAAATCACGGATTCACTGGGCATGTCGGCGCGGTATGCGTGAGTTGGATATTTCTATCATGCCTTTTTTTGAGCATGACTATGACGCATTAAGTAATGATGACAAGCGAACCTTTGTTCGCCTGTTGCAGTGTGACGATCCAGACCTGTTTAACTGGCTGATGAATCACGGTGAACCGCAAGATCAGGATCTGAAACGTATGATCTCCCTTATCCAGACACGAAATAAAGACCGTGGCCCAGTGGCAATGTGACCTTCGCGTTTCCTGGCGTATGCAGCTTTTTTCACTGGTTGCGCACGGACTACTGGTTTTACTGATACTGCTGGCGCCCTGGTCGGACAGTTATACTGTGCTGTGGCTGGGGTTGGTCACGCTGGTGGTGTTCGGTTTCATCCGCAGTCAGCGGAACATCAAATCCCGTCAGGGGGAAATTTCATTACTCGGCGCAACGCACCTGCGTTGGCAGCAACAGGAATGGCGGATTATCAAACGTCCGTGGATGCTGAAGAATGGCATTTTACTGTCACTTAGGGCGGTTGATGGTAAAAGGCGACAGCGACTGTGGCTGGCATCGGACAGTATGGGGAATGAAGAGTGGCGTCACCTGCGCCAACTGTTGTTGCAGCATAAACGCTGGGTGAGGTAATTGCCTGGCGGTTCACTATTTTCTGTTTTTGGGCGCGATATATATGTTTATTGCCTGCATTTGTTTTTGATATCCGCATAATGCCTCACCCCGCCATGATTGGATGAAAACCATCCTCCGCAAAGATATAAAATTTCTCTTAATAGAGCGGTTTTTTAATTGAAAACTTGGTCACAAGTAGAATTTCAGCAGGTAAATTCTGTAGTTCGTGTTAAAAGAGTATATCAACAGAATATTAAAATAAATTGAGTGCAAACTGTAATATTGCTTTTTACGATTATTATCGGTAGTCCTTACCATAATGTGTTAATAATCCCAGTAA
>NZ_MJLZ01000030.1 GCF_003666245.1 Brenneria alni | reverse complement strand
CAAAAATACCTAAGTCAAATTTTCCTTAAGTCAAATTCAGGCAAAAAATTGCCCAGACTTCCCAGATCGTTTGCAAACATTGCCCGAAAAGTGTTTTATGCTAAAAGCCGGGCAAGAAGTTGCCCCAAATGCGCACTTGTTCTGAAAATTTTAGTTATTTACATGACAATTCAGTGACAAAAAACAAATTGCCTATTAATTGCGCGTCCATATTGACGAACGAATCTGTTTATTCCTCAATACGCTCCGCCGCACTTATTTTCTTTTCCCAGTGCAGCGCCAGTTTTTGTGCGGCCTTGATCTCTTCCGGCCGCATACCGCTTTCCAGATCGTTGCGCGCATTTATCGCATCGTTCATGCCTTCCGTCGCCGCCAGCGAAAACCAGGCGTAAGCATGAATTCGGTTGCGTGACGCGCCCAACCCTTCCTGACGCATCGTGCCCATGCGATATTGCGCCATGCGATTGCCGACACTGGCTGCCAGCCGGTATTGTTTGAAGGCTTCGGCGTAGTCCTCTTTTCCACCTTGACCGAGGCGCAACATCTCGCCATAGGCCAGTTGCGCTGAGGGAGATCCCTGCCGCGCCGCCGCGCCATAGGTTTCTCTTGCTTCCTGATACTGGCCGCGACGGTGATAACGCTCCGCCAGTTCCCGCTGCGCCTTGCTATAGCCTCCCGCAGCCGCCAGCATCAGATAATGCTCCTGCTGGGCTTCGTTCGTTTGCAGCGTACTGAGCCGGTATTCCGCTTCATGAGAGCCGCCAGCAGCCGCACGCGCCAGCCAAGCCAGCCCGGTTTGTTCATCATGCGGAACACCGGTTCCCTGTAGATAGGCCTGCGCCAGCCAGAGCTGGGCGTCCGGTTCACCGCCTTGAGCGGCTTTCTGATACCAATAGAGCGCGTCTTTCCCCTGCGCGTGTTCAGCCAGCCAGAACTGCGCCTGCGGTTGCCCACGCTGCGCCGCCTGATAATAGAGACGTTCGGCGATATCGCGTCTGACCACCCCGCCTTTGCCCTGTTCATAACGCCGGGCCAGTTGATATTGCGCATCGGCATTACCCTGATCCGCCGCCCGTTCCAGCCAGCGGACGGCATCCTTATCCGCGCCGTGAGAGGAATACCATTGCGCCAGCACCAGTTGCGCATTGGTATGGCCGTTTTCCGCCGCGGCCTCGAACCCGTCGATACACTCGGCGACCAGTTTGCCGCCGTGCTGCTGCTGGCAGGCAGTGCCCAGCCGGTAACCCGCATCGCCGCTGCCTAAGCGGGATGCCCGCTGCCACCACGTCCAGGCCAGTTGTTCATTCCTGGGTTCTCCCAGCCCGGCCTGATACCAGTCCGCCACCTGCAATGCCGCCTCCGCACGGCGCGTTCTTGTCGCAGACAGCGCACCGTCCTGTTCCGCCGCCTGCTGCATCCAGCGCATTGCCTGCGGGTAGTCGGATTTTGCCGCCAGACGCCGGGCCAGTTCATACTGTGCTTCACCTTTTCCCTGCACGGCGGCATCGGCCAATGCCTGCTCGGACAAAGAAGAGACGGGTGTTGCGCATGACGTCAGCCAACTGAGTGACAACATCAAAAATAGCGTTCGTTGCTTCATCGTTTTTTACCGGTTATTGAACCCGTCATTGCCTGCCGGCAAAACGGCGATAGTCTGTCTGGCGCCCGCTCAGTTGCCCGCATTGGTTCGCTGTAATTGGTACAGGCGAGCATTGAGAGATCTCAGCTCGTCGATCATGCCGTTGAGTTCATGCAGCCCGACTGTCCCCTGGGCCGCCTTACGGGCTTCCAGTGCGCTGAGACGCACACCGAACGGCTGATCGACGGCCATGCTTTTCTGGATCTCATAAAGCTGTGATTTCAAGTAAGAAATAGTGACGGTTTTGCGCTGGCGCTCCAATTCAAGCAGCTGTTCCAGCAGGTCGTTCACGCCATTGCGGGCGGAGAGATACGCCGCCTCGCCGCGTTTTTCCCCTTGTTGCGCACTCAACGCCGTCTGCCATTGCGCATCCATCGCCTTCACCGCCAGTGAATCGGGGTAGAGCATACGGAGCGAATTTTTCAGATCGTCGCCGTATTGGTAAAAGTAGGTCGGCGACGCCTGCTGCACGCGATAGAGTTGCGCCTGATAACGGGCGATGACGTCGCTCTCCATTTCCCGCAGGGTTTGTTCCCCCAGTCCGATACGCACCTTACGCAACTCGTCGAAACTGAGCGCCGCGGGCAGCGTGTCAACCGGTTTATTCAACAGTGCGACCGCCTCATTCCTGCCGCTCAGTTCCTGCGTCCGCCAGTGATTCCAGCCGCTGACCGCCGCGACGGGCAGCGCGCAGGAAAGCAGGCCGCAGACAAACCAGAACCAGGCAGGGCGTTGCTTGCGGTGCGCTTCTATTTTCAGCACCGTTGGTTTCAACTGTCCTTTCTCCTTCCCCACCAGAATGCTGCCTTGGGGCAGGGCGTGCGGCGCACCCGGCGCGTCGCCGTCCATATCCGACTTGAAAAACACCATCGGCGGGATCTGCATATCCTGTTTGCTCAATTCCTGTTCGTCCGAAACGATGACAATTTCCGATTCGTCAAACAGATGGGTGTAGCCTTCAATGAAATGCGTCAGATTCTCCACACGGGGGATGCGGCTTAGTCCCACGTTGTGCAGTTTTTCACTGAGTAGCTGCAACGCACGTTCGCAACGATAAATCAGGCGTTTATCTTCATGGCTGATGGTGTACTGCCTGATAACCTCGCTGATCCTGGCGATGAACCAATCCAGCATTTCCGTTCTCGCTCGTTCCTGATGCACCGGCGGCCAGAAATTATCCCACTGGGTCACGATCAGATTGGCAAGAAACTCACACCCTTCCGTGAAACCGCCCAATCCCTGAAGACGGGCGCGCGCCAGCACGAAATACACCGCCGTCTGTAAATCAACACCCTGCTTTTCAAAGATGATGCAGGCCATTCGATGCACCAGTTCCCAGTCCACTTCCGGGCGTGAAGCATGGCTCAGTTTATTGATTTCGGCGCGCAGCCTTTCATACTCAGGCAGCATTCTGGGGTCACGGCCCACCTTCAGGGCCTGTTGCGCATCTTGCATGGTTCTTTATCCCTCAGAGAAAGGGGCTGACCGCCAGCGGCAGGCGGACGGCCCCTCTCAGATTAATACAGTGATTCAGGCAGGCGGAACTGACTGAACAAGCCGTTGGCGAAAGGGTTGTGGCTCTCGTCGGTATACACGCGATACGTCATAGCGCCGCCATCAACCGGGAAGCGCATGTCGAACGAACTGGCGTTGGTCTGGGTCAGCGCCGCCGCATCCATTAACCGGAACATCGCCCATGCGCCCCTGAACCCCAGACTGCGCGGCGAGCGCTCCCGGTTGTCCGGCACCAGCGTGATTTTACTTTCCGCGCCGTCGCGCATGGCGTTGGGCCACACCAGCGGGATCTTCTGACGTCTTCCGTGCGCATATTCCAGCAGTTGTCCGTCCAGATTCAGCACGCTGCGCCGTTTATTGGCTGTCAGTTCTATCGGCTCCAGCACGAAATGCATCTCCAGATTTCCCTGCGCGTTAAACAACGCGTTACGAATACGCTCCGCCTGTTCAAACTGTCGCAGCAATTCCGTCTGCATGGCGGAACCCGATTCGCTCGCCATCAGCCCCGCTTCCACCATCGGTTTCAGGTTGGCCTGATAGAAGCCGTCCAGCGTACCGCCAGGCGCAAAGAAGCGTTCCATTTCCGACAGGGGCGCGTCTTTGTCAGAGGTGGGATCGAAAGGATAGCGCTGCGCCAGTTGCTGATTGAACGGCGTTACCACCTTGTCAATCCACTCCTGGTTCAGAGAAGACATGGCGAGATCCACCGTCAGACGGGACGTCTGCTCCGCAATCTGCCCCACCCAGCGATCCAGCGGCGCAGGCAGACTACGGGCATATTGCTGCAACGCGAAAACCGGGTCGGCAAACGCATTGGACTGGCGCGCCTGTACCGCTTTCAGCGCGGCTTGCCCCGGTTCGACCGCATTGACTATCTGTTCCAGATAGTGGTAAAGGTCGGTCAGCTTCTGATTCACTTCCTGAATCAGCGCCGCCTTGTCGCCCCGTCCGTTCAACGTGTCGTGCAACGGAATAAACGGCCTGGCGATCCTGCCGTTGATGATTTGCGCCGGATCGCCGCCGTCATCCGACAATTTACGCACTCGGGTATTGTCGCCCAGCGCGCTGATAACCCGCTGGAAAGGCTGGTCGTTGCCGGTAACGGCGGTCAGCATATCCAGCGCCTGCTCCGGCGAGGCCATTGGCTGCACGTCGATGCTGGCCAGCAGTTTCTGCCACTGGTTGACGTAATCGGTGATGTAACGATCGTTGACCTGGCGCTGAATCTCTTTACGATCCTCCTCGCTCAGATGCACCCGCTCACGCAGCCCAAGCACCCAGGCGTCCAGTGCGGTGAGATCAAACAAGGTCTTGTCCTGCCGCACGAAATATTCGCTGAATCCAGGCCAGGTGAGGAAACGCGGCACGAAGCCCGCCGCCTCGCTGCGCAGGGTGAAAACCGCATCAAACGTCGGCCCGACCTCATCGCGGATGGTCAGATCCGGCGGCAGCATATCGTTGGCCCGCATCACCAGACTCTGATATACCCGCTGGAACAGCGGCAGCTTGCTCAATTCACGCTGCGCCGCGCTGATAGGTTCGGCAAAGGGAAGGAACGCAGCCACTGCGGCGGGTTCTTTACGCTGACGCGCCGTATGCCAGTCGGTATGTTCCAGCGCATATTCCAGATGCCGCATGAGCTGTTCCTGTACCTCGCCCTGACCGGGAAACGCCTGCTGCCAGCGCTGCGCCATAAACTGTTCCACCAGCGCCTTGTTGCGGCCGGAAGCATCGTCGATCATACGCATCACGCGCAGGATGGAGAGCTTCTTCTCGCTGGAGGGCGGCGCGTCCCGCAAATCATCTTGCAACCCTTGCATGACCGCCGGAAGGAAGCGTAGCTGCAACAGTTGCAGGTAAGTGCCTTCGACGTAAGGGCCAATCCGGTCTCCCTGATACAACCCCAGATCCGCCAGCGGCGATGTTTTCTCACGGTAATTGCCGAACGACAGCGTCGCCTCGCGGATCAGATTCAGACGCGGCAGTTGGCCGACGCCGAACCCCTGTTTTTCTTCCACGTCATTGGCGGCGATAAACGCCTGTGCTTTATTGAGCACATTGCGACCGGCGTCCTCGTTAGCCCGGTAATAGTGATGCCAGCCCGCCACCAGCGCGACGCTGGCCAGCATCATGCCGCTCATGCCGATGGCGATACGACGGCGGCGATAAAGATTGTGCAGGCGATTCTCTCCCGCCAGATGCGCTTCGGGAAAAATCACGTTGCTGAACAACGATTGAACGAAAAAGGCATTCGATTCGCCGCACAGCGCCGGATACACCGGCTCAGGCAGTTGATAGCGCTGTGAGGCAGCCTGGGCGAATGCGTCAATCGGCACCCCCTGCTGATAGACCGAACTGGCGTAAACGCCGCGCACCAGCAAGGTCTTGCGTTCTTCCTGCGTGATGGCTTCCGTCAGGATCTCGGCGACATAGTCTTTCAGACCAGCCAACTGGCGCACGAACGTGAACAGTTCGCTGCGCTGCGCTTGCGCCGTCTGCGACAGCATCTTGTCGGACAGGTTGTCGTTAAGGTGTCCTACCCATTCATCCCAGAATTTGTCCAGCTCCTCACGCCAGCCGTTGTCTGAACCCGCCGGCAGGCTGAACGTCACGCCAAGCAGCGATTGCCGGGTTTCCTTATCCAGTTGGCGGTAGAACACATCAAAGCCGTGCAACATATCGAGCTTGGTCAGCACGATGTAGAACGGCAGCCGGGTATTCAGCGAAGAGACGACATTCAGCAGCCGAACGCGAACCAGTTGCGCATAGGCTTTGCGATCGGCGGCGGCGGCATGTGACAGCCACGCCAGATCCAGCGTCAGGATAATGCCGTTCAGGGGCTGGCGCTTGCGGTTCTCCGCCAGCCAGCCCAACAGATGCCGCCAAAGGCGCTCGTGCTTGTTCCCTTTCACCTCCCGCTCCGACGCAGGCTGCGTCAATAGCTGACCGTCGGGGTCCAGAATCACCGCATTTTCCCCCACCCAGCAATCAATCTGTTGTCTCGCCGCGTGGTCGCGCAGTTCGGCGCTCAGGCGCACATTCAATTTATTCGCCGTGTTGGCGCGATGTACCAGACTGCTTTTACCGCTTCCCGGCAGGCCGATCATCAGATACCACGGCATGGCGTACAGGATGCCCGCCCCCAGATGCGTGCGCAGCGTCTCCAGCCAGCAATCGAGGAATTTCTGCTGGCCGTCGACAAATTCCCGCAGTGGATCTTCTCTTCGAAGCTGCTTTTCTTCACGCTCCGCCTTCAACTGCCGCATACGGCGCCAGACGCGCCATGCGCTGATACCAAAGGCCAGCCACAGCCACAATAGAGTAAAAATGACGCGCGCCCATACCGCCTCCAGCGGACGGTACTCGCCGACCGGCAGGCGTGGCCCCAGCCACCAGACCAGGATCAGGATCGCTATCCATATCACGATGCCGACCAACAGCCAGGATGGTTTAAGTTTCGGCAATTGTTGCCGCAGAAAAGTCATTATTGTTTTCAGCATACGTACCTGTTCAACTCCGAATGTCCTGTTTCGACCAGGAAGCGGCATGGCGATCAAGACGGCTCACCAGACCGGGTTCCCACTGTGCCAACCCTAATCGTTGCGCTTCCTGCCACAAGCCGTGATAGTGCTGCCCCGCCAGCGTTTTCATGCCTTCAGCAGCCAGAAAATCCGCCAGCGCCAGTTGGGTGTAAAAACGCCCGCGCGGCTCCTTTTGCTGCTGCATACGTTCATCCAGCAGCGCCAGCGCGGCATCCAGCCCCTTTTCCGCCCGGCACGCTTTCACTTCGCCCGCCGGATCAGTCTGCCCGGTGGGCGGGCTGGCGGCGGGCTGCGCCGACCGCAGCCATTCGTCGCAGTCGGCGGGATAAAACGGCGTGCCGTCGCTGAAAGCGAGATCCCGCAGTACCGGAAAACGTTGCAGGAAAGCGGAAAGCTCTTCGGCTATCGCCACGGCGAGAGCCGGATGGCCCAACCGGATCGCCGCCTGTGCGGACAGCCGGTGCCCGTCAAACCAATAGGGCGCCAGCGTCAGGCTCTGTTCAACCCGGCGCCACAACGCCGGATCGGCCTGCGGCAACGCGGCCTGATAGTCGTTGACCATATCGGCGGGCACCGGCGCAAGCTGCGTTTTATTGCCTTTTCCCGCTATCGGCGGCGAAGAGATCCCGCTCCAGACGGCGTGTCTGCGCAGGCGATATCCCACCGCCGCCTCCGGCTGCTGTTCTACCAGCAGTTCCGCCACCTTGAGCAAGGTTTGCCGCCAGGCCCGTTCGTTCGAGCCGTCTATCTCAACCGTATCGCATTCGCCAACAGCCGCAGCCGATCGCGTATCGGCGCGGGTTTTCTGTGGCGCTTGCCGCGTTTCATTAACCTGCGTCTTTTCCTGCTGTTGACGCTGCGCCCGGCGCAATTCAGAGAACAGGCCGTCAAGCAGTTCGCCGTTATCCGGCGCCACGCTCTGCCAGCACTGCGCAAGGCCTTCCGTCAGTTGCAGCAGTTGCGCCAGCTCCGCGCCGGATGCCCGTTCGCCCAGACGCGGAAACGCGCTTTCAAACCGTTTGACTACCTGATTCATCAAGCGTCGCTTCTGCTGCGCGCTGGCTGGCCAGGCCAGTTCCCAATATGCCGCCACCCAGCTTTCGAGTAGCATCAATGCGGTGGCGAAAGGCGCGGGTCTGGCAGGATGTTGCAGACAGCGCAACATCTGCGCCAATACACGCATGTCTTTCGTCTTGTTTTCCAGCAACGTCAGGCAGCGCTCGGCCACGTCATTAAGGTTGACCTGGCTATGCGCCAGAGAACCCAGCTTGACCAGTTCGGTCTCCACGTACTCCCACTGCGGATCGTCGGCAGGCACCGCGCCACGCGTCGCCTCATCCGGCAAATCCGCCAGCAGCCGCCGGCACCAGGGATGGGAATTCTCCATATCGTCTCCTACCACCTGCAGCGTTGACGCAGCGGTTTTACCGCGTCGTTCAGGCCGGACAGGTCAATACGCAGCGATCGCCCGCTCTCTTCCGACAGCACCAGTTCCCGCTGTCCCATCCAGCGTTTCAGTTCTTCGATGGCTGGCAATCCCCGGCCAAATTCAAGCAATCGCCCCTGTTCGCGGATAAACCAGTTGCCTGACGTCGGAATCCCGTCAATACGGGCCACCACCCGCTCTCCCTGCCAGGGTTGCGCCAGTCGCAGGCGCAGATGGGTGATCTCGTTGACGCAGGCGACGGTCAAAACGGTGTCCGGCGCGACGGTTCGGGTCAACGTCAGATTGCCTGCGGCGTGATCCTCACTCAGTTGGAACGCTTTTTCATCCGTGTCCGGCGCAACGGCGATACTCTCCAGATTGCGGCCTATCGCGTCATAACACGCCAGACGCATTTCCTGCTGCGTTTCTTCCCGGCACTGCCGCAACAGCGCCTCCCAGCCGGAAGCGGGCTGTACGGAAACCGGAGCCAACAGCGGTAGTAACGCCAAAAAACTCATTAGCCGACCTCCAATTTCTGGCATTTATGGTTCAAGGTACGTCTGGGAATATTGAGGCTTTCAGCCACCCGTTCCCGGTTCCCCTGGAAATAGCGCATTTTGGCGGCGATGACCGCCGCCTCGTATTGCTGGATCGCCAGACGCAAGTCACAGATATGGTTGTAGTCGTCTGCGGATAGCATCGGACTGCCGCTCAGACGCTCACGAAGCTCCGGCGGCAGGGCATCAAGGCCGACAGGCTGACCATCGGGCGTCTGCGCACAGGCAACTTCAAGGAGGTTTCTGAGTTCGCGCACGTTGCCCGGAAAATCGTAGCCCAGTAGTTGTTTCAGAAAGGTGCGCGTCAAGCCGCCGAACTGCTTTCCCTCCTGCCGGGCAAAATGGGATATGAAGTGTTCGCACAGCAGCCCGATGTCATCCGGACGTTCACGCAGCGGCGGCACCAGCAGCAAACACTGGCACAACCGGTGATACAAATCCTGGCGGAAACGCCCTTCATTGACGAGCTGTTCCAACGGCTGATGGGTGGCGGCAATCAGGCGGAAATCGGAATGCCGCTCTTTTTCTCCGCCCAGCGGCCTAAAACTACGGGTTTCCAGCACCCGCAGCAATTTGGCCTGCATCGTCAGCGGCATATCGCCGACCTCATCCAGAAACAACGTGCCGCCATTAGCCTGCGCCACCAGCCCGGTTTTATCGCTCTGAGCGCCGGAAAATGCGCCCTTCCGGTAGCCGAACAGTTCGCTCTCAATCAGGTTTTCCGGGATCGCCGCGCAGTTGATGGCGACAAAAGGTTGCGCCTCCCGGCTGGAGCATTGATGCAACAGCCGGGCGACCACATCCTTGCCGGAACCGGTTTCCCCCTGAATCAGCACCGATAAGCGATGCGCCGCCGCCTGAGAAACCTGCCGGTACAATTGCCGTATTGCAGTGGATTGGCCGATCATCTTCTCTTCCAGCACCTTTTCCTGTCGGCGTCGCTGCTCATTTTCACCAGCGATAGTACGTAAAGACGTTTTCAGCGCACTGCACTCGCGTTGGCTGTCACCCAAAGCGCGCAGCAGTCGCAACTGCCGGACGAAGACTTGCGTCAGCAGGGAAACATCATCTTTCTCCTGCCATTGCCTTAGTGCCTCGCCGCTGTCAAACAGGGCAACAATGCCCCAGGGTCTGTCCTCATCCTCTTTTACCGGCAAGGCATACAGCCCGCACTGCGATCCGACATCGTTCAACAGCCGCCGAAATCGCTGATGCTCAATGCGGGCGCCGCCGTACAACGTATCCCAGACGCAGACATTATCTTTGAGCAGCACATGCGCCAGCGGATGGCTGAAATCATTGGTTTCCAGCGTCAACGACACCGCACTCTTCCCCATCCAGCCCTGACACTCCAGATAACGGCCACTGACATCCACCATGCCAAGCAACACACCTTGTGGCCGCCAGTGCAGTTGCAACGCGGTAAGCAACCAGCGCGTCAGCGACGCTTCATCACGCGCCTGAGTCAGCGAAAGGGCGATATCGAGGGCACCCCGCATGGTCAGCCCCCCACCTCTGAAACAAACTGACCGTCGACGACGCGAAAACGAATAGTGCTCACTGCTTCGCCTGCGGAGACGCGTTGCAATAGTTGCAGCGACACCGGCGGCAACAGCGCACCGTCGATCACCGACTCCAGCATACGAGCGCCGTTTTCGCTGCGATTGGCCCGACGCAGAATTTCTTCCGCCACCTCGGCGTCAATCAACACGCTGGCGTTAAAGCGCGTCTGCAACAGCACGGACAGCCGGGACAGTTTGCCCTGCACGATGTCGACAAGCGTGGCATGAGACAGCGGCAGGTAGGGGATCACTTCCATACGCGCCAGCAGCGCCGGCTTGAAGAATGCGGCCAATTCAGGATAGAGCGCATCCAGCAGGCCGTCCTGACGTTCGGCATGGCCGACGATGGTCTGAAAGCCGAGATTGGAGGTCAGGAAAAAGACCACGTTCTTACAATCGATGAGACGCCCTTCTCCATCGGCCAGTTCGCCTTTGTCAAAGGCCTGATAGAACAGGTTCAGCACATCGGGATGCGCTTTCTCCACTTCATCCAGCAGCACCACCGAATAAGGCTTCTGACGAATAGCTTCCGTCAGAATGCCGCCTTCGCCGAAACCGACATAACCCGGCGGCGAACCGATGAGGCGCGAAACGGTGTGCTTTTCCTGATATTCGGACATGTTGATGGTAGTGAGATAGTGACGCCCGCCGAACAACAGATCAGCAATTTGCAACACAGTTTCCGTTTTCCCCACGCCGCTCGGCCCCACCAGCAGGAACGCGCCCAGTGGCCGTCCAGCGCGCCGCAGATCCGCCCGTGCGGTCAGCAAATGCTTATGCAACTGGCTGACGGCCAGTTCCTGCCCTTTAATCGTTTCCCCCAGATAATCCGGCAGGCGCGTCACCACCTCCAGTTCGCTTTGCGAGATGCGGTTCAGCGGCACGCCCGTCCACTCGGCGATCACCGCCGCGACTTGCGTTTTATCGACGTGTGCCGATACCAGCGCCGATTCCCGTTGTGTCTCGGCCAGCTCGCTTTCCAGCGCAGCAAGACGCGCCGACGCCGCCTGCGGCGTCATGGCTTCGCCGTCGAACTCCAGCGCCTCCGGCGCGTCATCGGCCAGCAGCAGCGCACGCAACGCCACTATCTGTTTCACCTGTTCACTCTGCCGCCGCCAACGATCCTCAATGTTCGCCAATTCGACCTGCGCTTGTTGCCGTTCAGCCTCAAGTTCCGCCAGCCGTTGTGCGTTATCCCCCAGCCCAATCCGGCTCTGGCGCTCAAGTTGGCCGATTTCCAGCGCCTGCTGACGCAGGCTGTTTTGTAAATGGCTGACCGCACGCGGCGGTGTAGTCAGGCCGATCGCTACCCGTGCGCAGGCGGTATCCAGCACGTCGATCGCCTTGTCCGGCAGTTGCCGTCCCGAAATATAGCGGGCGGACAACTGCGCGGCGGCGTGTAGCGCTTCTTCATCAATCAACACGCCGTGGGCTTGTTCGTAAATCGCCCGCAGGCCGCGCAGAATGACGGTGGCCTCATCTATATTGGGTTCGCCGACTTTCACCAGTTGGAAACGGCGTGACAGCGCGGCGTCTTTTTCCACATATTTTTTATATTCGCTCCAGGTGGTCGCCGCGACGGTGCGCAGTTCGCCCCGCGCCAGTGCGGGTTTGATCAGGTTGGAGACATCCAACCCGCCTGCCTGGTTTCCTGCCCCGATCAGCGTATGCGCTTCGTCGATGAAAAGAATGACTGGCCGGGGAGACGCTTTGACCTCCTGCATCACGCCTTTAAAACGCTTTTCAAACTCGCCTTTTATTGACGCGCCAGCCTGCATCGCTCCCAAATCCAGCGATAACAGTTCCACGTCGCGCAGCTTTTCCGGCACCTGACCGGCGATGATACGCAGCGCCAGTCCTTCGATCAGCGCGCTTTTGCCTACCCCGGCCTCGCCCACGATAATGGGGTTGTTTTTACGGCGCCGGGACAGGATGTCGATCATCAGATCAATCTCTTCGTCGCGGCACAGCACCGGATCAAGGCTTCCCTGCCGGGCCTGTTCAGTCACGTTCTGAGTGAAACGCCCCAGCAGCGTTGCATCCGTAGGCAACGGCGTTGTCGCATCGTTGCCGCTGGATTTCACCGTCTCCGTTTCGGCGGAATCTTTCACCCATTCGTCAAACTGCTGACGCAACAGCTCGCAGTTGACTTGCGCCAGCAGGCGCGTCGCCGCGCCGGACAGATAACGATGCGGCGTCATCAGCAATACCAGCAGCAATACGCCGCTGCGCAGCACCGTTTGGCGTAGTTCGGCGGACGCCAACAACCAACTATCCTGCAACCACTCCACCAGCAGCGGCGAGAAAGCGGGATACCCGGCGACGTCGCTCTTGTCCGCGCCCGCAGGCTGCAACAGCGTTTTTAGTTCATCCGTATCCACCTCGGCGCGTTTCAGGATCGCACGGACATCGCTTAACGGCGTTTCAATTGCTTTCAGCAACAGGTGCTCAACGCGGATTTCCGCACCCTGATGATTGACGCAAAGCGCCGCCGCTTCCTCAAGCATATGGCGACAGAGGGGATTGAGGCGTTCAACAAGAACGGGCAGTTCAATTCGGATCACAATGAATACTCCCTTATTGCAATAGTTCACCCAACTGACGCAGCACATCCTGAGTCTGGTTGCCGAGCTGATGGTGATAGAGGCCGAACACCGCAGCCAGCGCAACGCATATGCCGAGGAACAGCGTGCGTAACGAAAGCTGCCTGTGCAGACGATAGCGGGAAGCCTGCTGCCCCAGGTTCAGATGAAACACCACAGGCCGCGTTACCGGTTCGGGGCGCAGCGTCTGATGGAGTTTGCGCACAATGGCGGCAAACTCGCCGTGGCCCTGCGGCATGACGCGATAACGCCCTTCAAACCCCAGACACAAACAGAGATAAATAAATTCGAGAATATCGCGGTAACGCGTCGGGTCATCCTGCAACCTTTCCAGCAAGGCGAACACTTTCTCTCCGCCCCAGGTTTCGTTATGGAAACGCGCCAGCAGGGAATGCTCCGACCAGACGCTCTGGCTGCCCCATTCGCGCCCCATCACCGCTTCGTCGATGAACGTGCAGAGGATGTAGCGGAACGAGAGAATGACGCCGTGTTCATAGCCCTGCGACGTCAGTTCCTGTTCGATGGCCTGAATTTCCGCCACCACGGATTGATAAAGTTCAGGCACACGATCGTAGGCGGTCATCTGCCGCACCCGTTCGACCATGCCGAATAGCGGCGTTACCGCATCCACCATCGGATTAATACTCTGCCCCCGCATACGGAACCAGTAGTCGGAGTCCATGTTCATCTGTCTGGCGTTTTCATACAGCATATCGCCCAGTCGCTCATGTTTGATTACGTCGGTCATCGTCATTCCTCTCCGGTTCACTGGCCGCGGATAGCCCAGAGCTGCATGTCAAGTTCGGGGAATTCGCCGGCGATGTGGAAAGCAAGCGTGTTGCCCATCACCAGCATCTGCCATGCCGGACTTTGTTTATCCAACTGGAAGTAGCTGTAACCTGCATGGTAGGGAAGCTGGCGCGGCGCCACCGGCAGCGGGATCAGCGGCACGCCGGGCAGTTGCAGGCTGATCAGTTCGCGGATCTTCTCGCTGGACGCCACTTTAGTCTGCTGCAACAGTTGCTTGCGCAGTTGCTCCTGCGGCATACGCGCCCGCACCGCCAGAACGAACTCGGCGCCGGTCATCAATTCGCTGTCGCCGACGACCGCCATCATCACGCCGTACTGTTGCTTACGCAGTTGGATGGAGACGGCGCGCGGCGACAGCACTGTGCTCAACGCCTGGCGCAATGCCAGCATCACCGGCTCGAAACTGGTCTTCTGATCGTCATGGTAGTAGGCGGGAAACTCCGGCGGCAGGCGCGACTCATCGGTAAACGTCATCAGTTCGCCGCACAGTTGCACCAGCGACTCATGCAGCCGCTCAGGGTGCAACGTGCCCAGCCGAGCCAGATGAGAGAGCTGCGGCTGCGCCCGATTGAGCAGTTGCAGCATCATGAACTCGGCGACGTCCGCCACGCCCTGCTGGCCGGGAGCGGCGATACGCTGGGCCAGACTGCGGGCGCGCTCGGCCACCAGTCCGGCTGACTCTCCCAGAAAGCGTTTCAGCGCAGGAATGGCCGTTATGCTAATACTGCATGGCATAAATCCGGGATCGAGCGTCAGGCCGCCATCAGGCCGTTTATCCAAAATATTGGCGATCGCCAGCGACGCATACGCACTGCGATCTTCCCGCTCGAGCATCAGACGCAGACTGACGCACCCCACCTCCAGCGAGGCCACATCCCCTTTTTCGCTGTGCAAATCCCGCACGTCGTGGCGGTGCGCCTGCAAGCGGGCCGCCACATGCTGCTCCGGGCGGCTCACTTCGTTGACGCCGCTGACCGCCAGTGGGATAGCCAGATACACCTTCTGATTGGTGACGGAGGCATCGGTAATCTCCAGTGGTTGCGGCAGCGCGTCATCGTTGGGAATATTGAATACAGTGCCATCCGGCATCACACCAGCCGCGCTCACCAGCGCGATGCGGCCAAAATTGAGATACTCTTCGTTAATCGCCAGCGACTGCAAACCATAGTAATAGTCGCTGATGGCGCTGAGGCGGGCATGGAGCGTATAGTCAACATGCCGTTGCTGCTGCTGAAAATGCTGCGGTTTGATAAAAAGGCCTTCACGCCAGATAACCCGGTTGCGAATTGACATATTTATTCTTCTTCTCGTTGCAGTTCGACTTCATCCAGACGCAGATGCACCAGAATCTGGTAGGAACGTCCTGTGTTTTTGACTTTGATGACCTTGCGCCATTCGGCGCTATCAGGATCTGCATAACGGGCGATGACGCCGATATAATGAGTTTTCTCATCCAGTTTGACGGGTTTCAGATATTTGAATTGCCCCGGCAGCAGCGTGTAATCCTGGTGATCGAGATAATTCTTGCCCAGCGCCTTTTCAATATCAGCCGTGACCTGATCGTAATCGGCCGCCAGTAGTTTGGAGTCTTCCGCCAGCATCACTATCTGAAACTCTACCGGCGCCGCCTCGCCGCTCTCATTCGGATTGACGTCAGGCTCCGCCACCAGACTGAAGCCGACGGTGGACGGCTGATCATCATGGCTGCCGACCTGGATGTCGGGATTCATCGCTACGTCCGCCATTTTGCCCAGAGTGCTACAGCCCGACAGCGCCAACGTCAGTAACAAAAACGGCAGCCAGAAGAAACCACGATGCCGCATTATCTTTGCCCCTGCCGTTCACGCACAGCGCGGTCATAGGCCTGGGAATAAACCTGCTGGAACAGTTTCTGGAATCCTTGCTGGCGTATCGAGGTCAGCTCACGGAAATAGTGCTGATACATGGACCACACCCAGCTATCGTCCGCCTGAGTCGCCTCCCCGCTTCTGCGATAATGGCCGAAGCGCTCCAGCAATACGTCAGGGGAAAATGCCTGTAAAATGCTCTCCAGCGCCACGCCAATGGCCTGCTGGTTGGCAATATGATGAATGCGGACGTTGCGCAGCACTTCCGCCACCGCCGCTGGCGCAGAGAGATGAACCGGACTTTTGCCTTCGGCAAACAACAGCGCCAGCGTCTCGTCATAATCCAGCCCCAGACGCAGCGGGTTATCCTCAATCGGGCGCAGGTGCTTATCCGCCAGCGCCGCCTGCTCTTGCTGCAACGTCAGCAACCCTTCAACTAACGCCCGCACTGTTTTGCCCATCTCTTCCAGCATGGCGTCCGCCTGCTGAGTATCTGGCGTCTGGATATGTCGGCCCAGCCCGCGCATCAATGCCGACAGCGCCGTACCCCCGTCCGTGTAGTCGTTCAATGCCGGAACGCCTCCCTGAATGGTGGGTAATTCGATAAATTTTTGATCCATTGCGTCCTCGCTAGCGGAGAGAGATGAAGCCTGAGAAAGAGGAGATGCGGCGGTGTCCGGTTCCTGATTAACCAGACCGGCGATGCTCTGCCGTTCCTGCTGCAAAACCCAGAGCGGGTCGTTGTACATGTCAGGCGGCGCGGCGTTATCCCGCACCGGTTTTTTCTCCCGGTCAAACCAGTCATCAATGTCATTTTCCTGACGGTTGCCCAGGATCTGATCGAGTTCCGGCTCTACACGAACCGGCCCCAGATGAACGCCAATGCGGAAAGGCCCGACGATCAGCTCATCCCCTTGTTGCAGAAACACTTTGCGCATCGGGCCTATCGGCGAGGTCGAACCGTTGATGAACGTCTGTCCGCTGACATCGCACAGACAAAAGCGCCCGTCCAACCACTCGATACGGGCATGAGCCGGTGACACCGCGCCCAGCCGATCCTTGAGCCGCCAACTGTCCTCGTTCGATGCTCCCAGCGTCCCGCCGTCTTGACCAAACTGATACTGAACCTGAGAATTGCCTTCCAACTGCTCACTGTTGAGCACCAACAGTGAAAGTTGCTGATTAAATCCGTTCACAATCACTCCTGTACGCAAATCGTCACATAGGGATCGCCCGGCGGCTGCCCCAGAAAACTGCTCCATCCCAAACAGGCGTTCTGCTGGTCGCCAAGACAAATGCCCTTCGCTTCATCGTCGCCAAAACCCAGACGCAAATCCCACGCCAGTTGATCGCGCAGAATGAAAGACACAAAACGCACCAGCGACGCGAAATGCTCCCCGTTGGGCAAAAATTTGAGGAACTGCGAGAAGCTCAGATTACCTATCCTGAGCAAAAATTTTCCGGCGCAGTCGTCGACCTTGTCTCCAATCACAAAATTATCGCCAAGCGTGATGTTGACGCGATCCAGCCGGTTCTGCTGCTGCTCGCAAATCGATACCTGGCGCTCCTGCCAGACCATTACCTCGACGCTGTCCAGATCAAAACAGTGCGCCACCAAACCGGCCACCACCTCCGGCGACCGGCTGGGACTGGCTATCATCCCGGCGTAAGAAAGCATCTTGGCGCGGTTGACCGGCAGGCTTTCGCGCACCGCGTCGTTACCCAGCCCCACCAGCGCAAACATCAGGCGCGAAAAACCATCCGTACCGTCGTTCTGGAAACGCACGTGATAGCGATACTTGCGCCACACCCGATGCAACAAGGTGAGCAGCCGGTGGTGGAAAAAGTCGAGAAACAGCCCCAACCGCGGCTCTTGCTGCGCATACTCCCAGGCCAGTTCATCCAGGTAATAACCGGGCATCGGCGACTGACTGCCATGCAATCCGAGGAACGCCACCTCCAGTTGGTGCCGTCCCTCTTCATCCTCGGCTATTCCCACGATATCGCTGCTGTGGAACCCCAGAGACGCCGTCGCCTTGAAATAAATCCGTTCAAATTCCGGCCTAAAGTCCAGATCCCGTTCCTGATCCACCTTTTCCAACCGTTGAAGCAGCTCAACCAGTTGAAAAAACGTGAAGCGTGAAACCCCGTCGCCAGCCATCACATCATGGAGTGCTGACCTATCTGTACCGGCCATCGGTAACGCTCCTTGTTATCAAGGTTGAGCACTTCCAGCAGGTGAAAAGCATTCACGCTGGCATAGAGGGAAAGAAAATGAGCCAGAACGGTGCTGAACAGATAAAGCTCGCCTTCGCTGGAAAATGCAGACTGGCGGATCGACAACACCGACTTAAGCCCGCGCACCGGCATTCCCCGCACCAACCGATCGACCGGTTCCGTTTCAATCGATTCAATACCGGCCAGGCGCTTGCGTGAGGCCTGCTCCGCCTGTTTGTCATACAGCGTCGGAAAATCGTAGGTGCGCAACACCTGCACCAACGCGTCGCGCCGCAGCAACGACACATAGTTCAACGACAGGTTGGAAATCAGCGTCCAATGCAGACTGCCGTCCAGCGTGGGACGCAGCGGCCGCGTGGGGCGGATCAGGTTACGAAATGTGGCGAAAGAGGGTGAATTGCCCGCCGGTTCGCTGATGGCGCCGACCAGAAGCCGGGACGCCTTGTCCCGGTTGGTGCAGGTCAGCGTCACGGAAATGGATTCACCCAGCCCGATGACTTCTGTTTCGTCGCCGCGCACAAACGACAGAGCATGTTCAAAGCCATCCTCGCCAACCGATTCGCGCACCCGAATGCGGTAATAGAGCGCCAGACGCCCTTTGACGCGCTCGATCTGATGCTGAAAACTCTCAAATGGCTGATAAACGCGGGACGTGCCGCGCGAACGGCCCGCAGGGTTTTCAATCCACCCTTCCACCTTGTCCACGGAAAAGATTTCATAGCTATCCGCGTAGCGGTAACTGGCTTTCAACGGATACTCGGTCTGGCGGCCATTGAGATCGATAGGTTCGCTTTCATGCTGGAACAGGTTGATTGCCGGTACGCAGTTCAACATGAACGAATCGGGACGAATTTTCAGTTCCGGCGGCAAAGGACGATCGAAACAGAAGTGCAACTTGAAGTCCGTCACCTGTAGCGGCTGGTTCGGCCAGTTCGCGCCGGAAAGCGTGTAAAAGAGGAAACTCTCAGGAAAACAGAAAAACTCTTGCAGAATACGATACCCGGAATAAACATTGCCCGGATAAGGCAGCAGCGCATCTTCTCTGGCAAAACCGACGGTCTTCAACGCGCCGGCGTCTTGCCGGAAACGCTTGCCGTCAATTTCCAGTTCAATGTACGACAGCTTGCTGGACAGCCAGAAATAAAGTTCATAGGCGGTGTAAGCGTCGCCGCCCAGGTAAAATCGCAGCTTATCCAGTTGCAGTTCATTAAACGGCAGAGGGCCATGCAAAGCGATATCCAGCGTGATCGCCGAGAGATCGTTACCGCTTTGCACGTTGATGTTCCGGATATCCGCAGGGTAGATCCAGATATCGTGACAGGTCTGAAAATGGCACACCACGTCATCGATCGGTTTGCTGTCGAGTTGGCACCCTCGACCGACAAAAGCAGGCTGCGCAATCGCCCCCGGCATCACCGAAAACTGCATAATCGTCATGCTGGGAACCGGGCGCAGATAATTTGGCCACAGCATGTTCAGCAGGCCATGCGTCAGTTCGGGGAATTCATCCTCGATTTTCGCCCGCAAGCTGCCGGTAAGAAAGGCGAATCCTTCCAGAAGCCGTTCAACGTCGGGATCTGTCGTCTGTTCCGACAAAAATCGGGTCAGCTCCGGGTGAGCCTGTGCAAATCGGCGTCCTTGCAGGCGCAGATAAGTCAGTTCATCCCTGAAATAGTGTTCCAGTTCCATAGATTAAGTCATTCTGTAATGGCGGTGGTTGTCCATCTGGATATTGAAAGACGTGACCTTCTCCAACTCCCCCAACCGTACCTGCGCGGTGACCTGAAAAGACATTTCCAGCAAATTCGAGGAATCGTCAGATGAAGTCACCTCAACATGAACAATGCGCGGGTCGTAGCGGCAGATGCATTGCCGGATCTCTTCCCGGATACGCCCACCGATGTCGGCGCTTCCTTGCGTCGCGTCATTCAGATCGATAACGCCAAGCTCCGGCGCGCTGCGACAACTGCCGGGGCGAGTATTCAGCACCCGGGCCAGTTGGCGTTTAACCGATGCGATCAGTGAAGCCAGTTCCGCTTCTGGAGAGGCGTCCCGCGTTTCGTCCCGGATACGATCGAACAAGCTGGCGGCACTCCCTCTGTCCCAGGAAGAGAGAGACGGCATGGCGCGTTATTCCTTATCCAGACGGCCAACCAGCGAGAGTTCAAAATTCGCTCCCATGTATTTAAAGTGCGGGCGAACGGCCATTGATACCTGATACCAGCCCGGATCCCCCTCCACATCCAGCACTTTAATCTGTGCGGCGCGCAGAGGACGACGACTGCGAACTTCTGCTGGCGGGTTTTCCTGATCAGCGACGTACTGTTTAATCCAGGTATTCAGTTCACGCTCCAGATCCTGACGTTCTTTCCAGGCGCCGATCTGCTCACGCTGCAACACTTTGATGTAGTGAGCCAGACGGTTGATGATGAACATATACGGCAGTTGCGTGCCCAGCTTGTAGTTGGTCTCCGCTTCTTTCCCCTCTTTGGTGTTGGGGAAGACTTTGGGTTTCTGCACCGAGTTGGCGGAGAAAAACGCGGCATTGTCGCTGTCTTTACGCATGGTCAGCGTAATAAAGCCCTCTTCCGCCATTTCGTATTCGCGCCGATCGGTAATCAGCACTTCCGTCGGGATCTTGGCCTGCAACTGGCCCATCGCCTCATAGACATGCACCGGCAGATCGGTAATCGAACCTCCGCTCTGCGGCCCGATAATATTCGGACACCAGCGGTATTTGGCGAAACTGTCGGTCAGCGCAGTGCCCATCAGGTAGGCCGTATTGCCCCATAGATAGGACTCGTGGTTAGCGCTGATATCCTCTTTGTAATTAAACCCCTTGATCGGGTTTTCCACCGGATCGTAAGGCAGACGGGCCAGAAAACGGGGAGCGGTCAGCCCCAGATAGCGGCCATCCTCCGATTCGCGCAGAGCGCGCCATTTGGTGTAGGCCGGCCCCTCGAATACCGACTTCAGATCCTTGATGGACGGCAGATCGGTAAAACTGTCCACGCCAAAAAATGTCGGTGCGACGGAAGAAATAAACGGCGCATGGGCCATCGCGCCCACCGCGCTGACATACTGCATCAGCTTGATGTCCGGCGAACTTTGCGTCAGTGCATAGTCGCCGATCACCGCGCCGACCGGCTGACCGCCAAACTGGCCGTAACCACTGGAATAGACATGCTTGTAAAAGCCGGATTGCGTAATCTCAGGCGCAAACTCGAAATCTTCCAGCAATTCCTGTTTGGTCGCGTGCAGCAACAGGATTTTGATGTTTTCGCGGAAATCCGTGCGATCAACCAACAGTTTCAGCGAGCGCCACGAGGACTCCAGCTCCTGCAATTCTTTCGCGTGCAGGATCACATCAACCTGCTTGCTCAATTTTTTGTCCAGCTCGACAATCATATTGTCGACCAGCGCTTTGTTCACTGGCTCGGCGGCATCGCCGCTATCAAGAATATTCGCCACCAGCGCGGCAATCCCCTGCTTGGCCACACTGTAACCTTCATCAACCGGCGTGATGCGGGCCTGCGCCATGATTTCGTCCAGCAGAGAGAAAGAGGCGCCTTCAGGTGCCGCCTGACGTTGTTCTTCAACCGTTGACATAACTATTTCCCTTTTCGTCAGTCTTGATATTTATTCAGCAGGTTTCAACAGATCCAATTCTTTGAGCAGTTGCTCACGCGCCTCTTCGCTGGCCAGCAGCTCCTGTAGACGGTTGCGGAATGCGGGGATGTTGCCGAGCGGCCCTTTCAGCGCCACCAGCGCTTCACGCAGTTCAAGCAATTTACGTAATTCGGGAACTTGCTCGGCAATGAGATCGGGAGAAAAGTCTTGCAGGGAATCGATATTCAATTTTATCGGCAGGTCATCCTGACTGTCTTCTTGCAGGCGGTTCGGGACATTGAAATTCAATTCCAATTTCGCCTCTTTCATGACTGAAGCAAAATTGTTTTTATCAATTGATACCGGCTGGCGCTCTTCAATCGAAGCCTCTTCCGGCCGTCCCTTCATATTTCCCACCACCATCAACGTCAGCGGCAGCTCTATTTCCGCTTGCTGTCCTCCGGTGGCCGGAACATATTTGACATTAATACGTTCCTTTGGCGCGACAGATGCACCATCATTTCCTTTTGCCATTTCCATCACCTGGTTGTGTGTCATCAAGGTCTTAAGACCAAACATTGCGAAAAGTTAAAAAAACCATCACAATACATTCACACGGATTAATAAAAACGCTTTTCAGACAGCGTTTTAAATAATCCATACACAATATCAATAACTATTGCAATCATTGATAATGATTTTTAGCCCTGGTGATGTTATTAAAAAAATAACCCATCTTAGAATGGGAAAATATGATTCAATTTTTCATTATATATGAAAACAACTTTATTACTTTTTATCTACATTGCATAAAGAGAAGGAATATTTTTCGTTGTAGTTAACAATACATAAAACTCAAACAGACCAACTGTGAACAGTTACTCTGATTAAACTCATTATCCGACGAAAACAACCCTGCCAAACAGTCAATAAGAGGCCAAATATCCACTCTATTACCTGAATTGATAACCAATGCCGGGTATCCACCACACACATCTGATATGTATCCGTGATCTCCATCACAAAAAACGAATACCTGACTAAGCGAATTACTACTTTAAAACTGTTCTGGACTGCGGCCACCAGATTAGTCTCTGGAGTACATCACCGGGCAGTGCCACAGTTATTTTTTAAAATTATTAGTAACATGCGTTTTTATTAACTTGCTAAATAAATTTTCCTACCGAAACGAATACGTTCAACCCGGTGGAATTAATGCCCTGATGTGCAGAGCCACCGTGTGCCGGCGTCTAGATAGTGACGTGGTCGCTGATGCCGGAGTCATCCGGGTAACGAAGCGGGACGCCCACTTGCCACGGTTCTGCCAGAAATATTGCAGCCCTGCATAAAAACTTGAACTCTCCTGCTTGTCCGAGTAAAGAAAGAATCAATACATCAGTTATTACAACGGAGGTTCGTTACATTTTTATCTGACAAATCGGCTTTAACACTTTCCAATAAAGAAAGTACATGATCATTAATGTAATTTTTCTTATTCAAAAAATAATACCCTTTACCAGAATAAAAAGCACATTTAAATGGAGCTGATAGCCTTCCTTTCATCACTTCATCAAAAACCATGCTGATATCGACTATTGCCACCCCTAGTCCTTTAATCGCAGCGCTAATTGCTGAATCCATGGTTCCAAACTCATACTTATTGACAATCTGAAACCTATTTTTCAAACCCGCCTCTTTACACCACAAAAACCAATCCAATTCTCTTGATTTAATATAAACAAGATCAATTAAAATTTCCGCTTCTCTTTCAAAGAGATACAATAAATCTGGAGACACAACGGCAATTAAACACTCTGAGGACAATAAAGTATGCCCCCACTCATCAGAAAACCCACCATCTCCATATTTTATTACCCCGTCATAAACCTGTAAATTGACAATTGAATGGGAAAAATCATCGTTGAAAGCTTCAATGTTAACCACTGGAAAGTCACTGTTATTTTTATATTTTTTAACAATAGGAATAAGCTGACGTAAAGCAAAAGTGCAAGGAGAGATAATATTCAATACATGTTCATCATGGTGAATCTTTTCACATGCTCTGCTTAGTATCCCGAATGCATACTGAAGATCTTCAGCTAAAACCTTACCTTCTTTGGTTAAAAAAATCTTTGGACCTTTACGGTAGAAAAGCTTTCGCTCAAAAAAAATTTCCATTGTATTAATATGCTTGCTAATTGCACTTTGTGAAATTAATAGCTCGCTAGCAGCTAAAGTAAAAGATTGATGCCTGGCGGCTGATTCAAAAGCTTTTAATGCGTAAAGAGGAGGAACTTTAGTCCAGTTCATTTATTCATCTCCATATGCCCAATAAACGCACGGCAGCTATCTATCCAAATGCAAGCATATAACAATAAATCTAAAAAACAATCATGAAAAAAAATAATAGTAACAATGAGTATTTTCCCTTTTTTAATTCGAAAAATTTCGCTTATAACCTAACAAAGGAACCGGTTTTATGATCCCAAAAATCAAATTAACAGTTTATTTATTTAAATTTTACCACTTAAAAAACTGGAGATAAGTCATGACCGTTTTTTCATTTTTTAGAAAACACGCTCTTTTACACTCATGTAAAACGGCTGTAATATTACAGGATCGTGAAGTATCTTTTTATGACTTATTGGGTTTAAGTGAAAAAATAGCAACTGCTTTGCAGCGAGCTGATATTAAAAAAGGAGATCGAATTTCGATTAACATGGGCAACAGGTTTGAGCTTATAGCCATATATTACGCATGTCTGAAAATTGGAGCCATCTTTGTCCCTATCAGCCTAAAATTATCAGCCAGTGAAATGAAAAATTTAATTCAACATAGCTCATCCCGTGTATACATTGGTGACAAAAAAAGATTTTATGAGGCAAAAAAAGAGATTGAATCATGCAAAAGGCTTGAAAAAAAATGGGTTATCGATCTAAAAAAAGAAGACGAAACAAATCATACTCATTCCTGGGAAAAAATGATTTTACAACCTTGTGAAGATTCAACAGAAAATATCGACACGAATGATCTCGCGTCTATATTTTACACATCAGGAACGACAGGGGAACCTAAAGGAATTGTTTATTCTCAAAAAACACTAATCGATGCTATCAATTTAACCAAAGCAACCATAAACCCCAAGCCACCCAACTCGGATGGAGAGAATCCTGCTATTCTTAGCTTAGTCGATCTCATCAGCCCGTGGAGTATACTTATTACTTTGGCGGCGCTTCAAAAGGGCTATTCGGTATTATTACTTTCAGAATCCGATATAGAAAATATTACAGAAAAATTAAAAGAAACAAAGCCAGCATGGATTGCAGGAACACCGTCAAACTTCCAGGAAATTATCAAAAAAGTAGAACAAAAGAATACTTCACTCGATCTTAGTGAAACGGTTTGTGTTTCGGGTGGCGATTCCTGTGCAACAGAATTAAGCCAGAAATTTTTTGAATGTTTTGGCTCTCGCCTTCAAAGCTCTTATGGACAGACAGAATTAGGCGGCCCTGTAATATACCATAACAATCTTTGCGCCATCAACGAACCTTCTATTGGTTGGCCCCTACCTGGCGTAGAAATTAAAATCAAGAACACTCAATCAAGTAATGGGGAGCTTTTCATTCGCTCTCCGGCAGAAACCATAGGGATTTGGGATGGACATGATATTGAGCTGTTTCCTTCTGGGCGGTGGCTCGCTACCGGAGATCTTGTTCGGCAGGAAAATAATGGAAACTTACTCTTTCTCGGGAGAGAAAAAGATCAAATAAAAATAGAAGGCTACCCGGTATACCCACTCGAAATTGAGCATGTTCTTATTCAACACGACGATATCGCTGCCTCAATCGTCTTTAGTATCCCTGATGCCTTTGCTGGTGAACGTATTATTGCATTAATTCAACCAAAAAAAGATCACTCACCCGATGTAGAAGAAATAGCATCCTATTTATCTGATCACCTCGCCTATTACAAACATCCCTCCGAATACATTGTCATAAAAAAAATGCCTGTAACTGCCACGGGAAAAACCAGCCGAAGAAAACTATCAAATGAATATTATTCATTGAAGAGTCAGGCAGAAATAACTTTTAACGTTAGAGATAACTAACAAGCTCCTTACAAAAATCAATACTTATGACATCTTGTAATACACCATGCATAGATAATGTAAATGGCACTTGATTTACTAAAAATCCATATTAACGGAAAGGAGACATCACCTTGAACAACATAGAAAACACCATTATAGGAATTCTCATTGATGATCTTTTTATTATTACTCCTCGTTCAGAAATTGAAAAAAACATCAATATGAATATGCGTGATGGTCTGGGTTTAGACTCACTTGGTTTCAGTGAGCTACGAGCCCAGTGTGAATATGCATTCCACATCAAAATCGAAGATGAGTATTTTACTCCTCAATACTTCGATTCAATCAAAACACTCTCGAATTTAATTTCTGACTTGATCCAAAACGCCAACACTCCGGGAAAAAACCAATGAATACACAAGTCCAGGATAAAGATAAACGTCAACCACGAGTCATGGGTTTCACGGAACTTAAGGGATGGTTAAGACACCGCCATCCTATGGTATATCTTGACCGCGTTCTTGATTACGAGCCCGCCGGTTATATTAAAACGCTCATGGCAGTTTCAGGGCAGACAGACGCCATCGCTGGCCATTTTCCTGAACGTGCTATCTTCCCGGCAAGCCACATGGTGCAGGCCATATCACAATCGGCAATTATTCTATTCCAGCTTTCGACATCACCGTTATCTGACGATGAAATAACATTGGTAGGTTCAATCAAATCCCGGTTTATTCGAGTTGTCGTACCCGGCGATCAGATCATTTTTCATCTTAATTGTGAAAGTTTGCGCGATAACTTTCTTACTTTTAGCTGTAAAGCGGAAGTCGCGGGCCAAACGGTGGGGATGCTCAAAGGATCGCTGGTACGCGAGAATATATCCACGCTGGGGGAACAGCTATGGTAAATAACCACACTCCTGTTTGGGTTACGGGTATCGCCTGGTCTACCGCGTTAGGAGACGAGATCGCCCCCGTGTGGCAATCGCTACTGGAGGATATCTCTGGCATCACCTACCTCGACGCCACGTTGCCTCTACGCAGTAATCTTGCCGCGCCTTTACCATCCCTCCCCCAAGAATGGGAAGGAGAGAAGCGTCAGCACATGCTGACGGTAAAAACCTTACGTAAGGCGTTGAAAGACGCCTCAATTTCTGTAGACGACCCGGACATTCTCCCAGTCTTAGGAACCAGCTACAGCCATCATTTAGACTCGCCTGATACCGTCTCGTTGTCGGAATGGTCGACCCGTGCAGTCAAAGAGGTCGGCTGTATCAACGCCCCTGTCACGGTAAGTACCGCCTGTTCAGCGGGATCCGATGCCATTTTAGCCAGCCTGAATTTTATCAAGGCAGGGCTTGCCGAAATATGCGTTTGTGGTGGAGCCGACATTCTGACAATAGGAAAACGGTTGAGCCATTCACGGCTAGGCACGATGTCTACCGATGGCTTGCGCGCATTCGATGTCAGCCATAACGGCACCGTACTTGGCGAAGGCGCTGCATTTCTGATTTTGGAATCCGAGGATCACGCCAGACGTCGTGGGGCCAAGCCCTACGGCATCCTCGCAGGCGCAGGTTCCGCCAATGACGCCGCCAGCGCGGTCGCGCCCGATTTATCAGGGCAAAACGTGATGCTCACCGTACAGCGTGCGCTCAAGAGCGCGGGTTTAAAACCGGAAGATATTTCCATTATCAACACACATGGCACGGGGACACAGGTTAACGACAGCGTAGAGGCAAAAGCATATTCACAGCTTTTTTCATCCTTACCCAATCCACCGACTCTATTCGCAACAAAAGGGGCGTTCGGGCACACGCTTGGCGCGACGGGCGCCATCGAGGCCATCGTAGTGCTACAAGCATTAAACACCCAGCGCCTTCCCCCGGTTCATGGATTGCGCTCCCCCATTAGCGGCCTCAATTTACCTGTCGCCACCCAAAAAAACATGGCCTGTTCCGCCACTGCGGGACTAAGCATCACGCTGGGATTCGGCGGATTTAATACTTGCCTGGTTTTCCAAAGTGCAGGGAGCGCAGCATGATGAAAAATGTCGAAACGTTAACCGCGCAACACCTTGATATAGTCGGTCAGGGGGAAGCGAATACGGCGGATTTGTCCACTTATAAGCCCGCACAAAAAGCGTCGCTCTATGCTGATCCTTTATCCTGGCTTGTCCTTGAGGCGGTTGAGCAGGCCATCGCCGAGCACCGCGACGCCATCGTGTCGGCCAGCGCGTCCGTGGGACATATAGCAATCAGCGACCATTGCACACTCAAGACCATACACGACATTACCGCGACGCTCTCTTCAGGACACCTTTCACCATTACGCTTTTCCGGCGCCTGCCCTGGAATGATCATCAGCCTCCCAGCGCAATTCCTACATTTTAACGGCCCGAGTATTGTCTGGAGTATGCCCCCGGACAACGTTCAGCCCTATGCTGCGGCGTTAGCGCGGATCTGGCTGGATGAAGGCTCAACGACACACGTCATTATTACCCTGCATCACATGGACGCGTCAGGCCATCACATTAGCAGCGTCGTCGTCACCAACAATAGGGGGCAACGCGAATGACTCCCCAACCCAAAATAACGCCCGATGCCGTTCAACACTTTCTTGATGGACTGATTCAAGTCAATGCTAAGGCGCAAGACACGCCGTGGGTTATTTTTCGCGATCTCGTCGACGATCTTCGGGCGCTCGGGGTTGAACCCGGCAAGCCCGTAATGCTGGCAATCCCGAATAACCTGCAATTCGCCGCCGCCGTTTTTGCCCTGTTGACGATTGGCGCGGTTCCCGTGCTGCTGCCGTCCTCCGCGCCAGCGTCTCGTATCCACCGTATCGCGCAGATTATCGGCGCCAGCGACCTGCTCGCGTTGCATGTTCCTCCCGGTCTGGCGCAAGCGCAGCCCGCACTGCCGTTGCCGCAATCCGTCCAGTTAATCCGGCTGGATATACCTAAGGTGCGCCGCTATCAGCCAGGCGAAATCATTCTTCTCACATCAGGAACTTCCGGCATATTCAGCGGTTGTTTGTTTCATATCGACGATTTATTCCGTAATGCGCTCAATCATGCGCAGGCCGTTGAGCAACGAGCAGAAGATCGGATATTGATCAATCTGCCAATGTACTACTCATATGCTTTCGTCGCGCAATTACTCTCTTCTTTTGCGCTGGGGAATCAGGCGGTTATTGCCGGCCCGCCCTTTACGCCAGGCAACTATGAGCAAACGATTGAAACCTATCAGATAACCCAGTCATCCATTACGCCAACGATGGTCAACGTCTGGCTGCAATCAGGTTGTGGGCCGCTCCCTGCCCCGTTACGCCGTTTAACCATCGGCGGCGATGCGCTTTCGGCCCACGCGGTTGAAGCCGTATTGGCGCGCAATCCTGGAATAGAGCTTTATCTCACCTACGGCCTGACCCAAGCCGGCCCTCGCGTTGCAACATTGGCTGCACACCGTGTTCCCCACGATAAGTATGCGTCTGTCGGCAAACCCTTTCCTGAAGTCAGGGTGTATCTGCGCAAAGATGCCCCCAGCGACAAGGAAGGCGAACTGATCGTCGAAACCTATACCGGCATGATCCGCCGAATTCGCAGCCAGGACGAAAGCATTGATACGCCCGTCAACGGACACCGTCGCATCATCAATACCGGCGATCGTTTCACCATTGATGAGGAGGGCTATCTGTTCTTTAAACAGCGCAACCCAACCTACGTCATGAGCCGCGGCGAAAAGGTGTGTTTGAAATCGGTCTGTGAGATAGCCGAAACCATCGCGGGGGTTTCTCGTGCGGAAGCCTGGGTACATGACGACACCTCTGTGGCGGGCAGTGCGGCATTCACACTGGACGTCTATTGTCACGACGCGTCACTGAGCGAAGGCGAGATTCGACGCCAGCTCGGCAAAATTCTGCTTCGCAGCGAACAACCGGCGATCATAGCGCTTCACTCCGCCTCGGACATGGGATGGAAAAAAACCGCGACGCAAAACATCGTCACTAAATAACAGGAGTTCACATATGGAAGCTTTAAACCTGCCTCTTATTCTTTCTGGCGAATCCGAATCGGCGCTCACCCTCGCAGCAGAACAATTGCGAACCAAACTCGAATCTATAACCGACGATGAATTAACAACGTTTTGCCTGCATCAATTCGCCGTCTCGCACGCAAAAAATCGCGGCATGGTCTTCGCTAAGGATAAAGACGGATTGATTAAGGGGCTGACGTCGCTCGCACAGAACCGTCCGGCACGTAACGTTTTCACAGGGAATGCATCTGTGGGTTTAAACCCGGTTCTGGTTTTTCCCGGTCAAGGGCCGCTGTGGCCAGGAATGACCACGGAATTACTCGACACGCTGCCCACTTATCGTCAAAGCGTGAACGAAAGCGGCGCAACACTGCAAGCCAACTTGAACTGGAATCCCGCCGATGCGCTTGCGACAGGCGAGCCGTTCTCCCGTCTGAAGCAAATTCAACCGATACAGTTCACGATATCCTCCTCCCTGGCGGATGTATGGCGATCTTTCGGCATCCGTGAAACCGCCGTGGTGGGGCATTCCGTCGGTGAAGCGGCCGCCGCCTACTCCGCGGGCTACTTAAGCCGGGAAGACGCCGCCAAATTGGTGACGCTATGGGGACAAGTACTCACGCATATTGAAGGACAAGGCGCGATGATATCGGTAGCTGCCTCAGTCGACGACATGACGCCTTTACTCAAAGCGTGGGACGGCAGACTGGCCGTTGCCGCCATCAACAGCAGTAAAAGCGTCACTCTCAGCGGCAACACAGCGGACACCGACGCCCTGCTGGCCAAATTAACCAAAGAGGGATTTTGGGCCTGGAAAGTACCGGGAGGGGAGGTGGCGGGACACTCGCCTCAAGTGGACATACTGAAAACCGATGTGATAGAACACGCGCCGCGCAATATTCTTTCCACCGCACATGCGGCCTATTACTCTTCCGTAAGCGGTACGCGGTACAAAGATAGCGATTTTCAACCAGACTATTGGTATCGCATCCTGCGTGAAACCGTTTTGTTCGAAAACAGCATTCGCGCATTGATTAATGACGGCCACCGCCTATTTATCGAAGTCAGCCCACACCCTGTTCTGACGTCCATTATTGAAGAACATCTGCGCGCCGCCGGCGTAAGGGGCGCGGCCATTTCCACGCTCGATCACCGGAAAAGCGATCGGGAAAGTTTCCTTCATGCCTTGACTCACGCGTTTATCAACGGTGCATCGGTTGATTGGCAAAGTGTGTTTAATCAACTTATCCCAGAGCAGGCAGAGCAATATCACGCGATGCTGGCTTCAGAAACAAAGACTGTCCCCGTCGCTCACCAAGCCCCCTTTTTTTCCGACAATCCGGTAAATTCCGAGCCAAACGGCTATGTCGATCGGTTCGCGTTGCACGATCGTAGCCCGTCGGAACAATATGAAATCCTGCTGGGCTTAGTCTCACGCGAAATTAAAGCGCTACTGGGCGAGACCTTTTCCTCAGATATGCAGGCTTTCCGCGATATTGGATTTACCTCGCTAACCGTTGTTGAATTTTCACGCGGACTCTCCGTCGCCACGGGAGTAGAACTCCCTTCCACCCTGGTTTACGATCATCCCACACCACGCGCATTAAGCGAATACCTGAGACAAGAGCTTGGGTTATCCTTATCCGATAACGAGCAGGATGCGCAGGATACGCGTCATAACGACGAACCTATCGCGATTATCGGCATGGCATGCCGCTATCCCGGCGGTGTGAACAGCCCTGAAGCCCTGTGGGATTTGGTCTTTGAGGAACGCGATGCGATCGGCGATTACCCGTCGGATCGCGGATGGGATGTCAAAAAGCTGTATGATCCAGAGCCGGGTCGACTCGGTAAGATCTCCACACCCACCAGCGGTTTTTTGTACGAAGCGCCGCTCTTTGACGCCGGGTTCTTCGGTATCTCCCCGCGAGAAGCCGTGACGCTAGAGCCTCAGCAACGGCTACTGCTTGAAGTCTCCTGGGAAGCCATTGAGCGAGCAGGGATCGAACCTTCAAGTTTATATGGTTCCAATACCGGGATATACGCGGGTATCATGGCGACGGAGTATGGAACTCAGATTCAGTATGCTCAGGAGGATGTTTCAGGCTATGGCTACATGGGAACCGCAACCTGTGTCGCTTCCGGCAGGGTGGCCTATAGCCTCGGTCTGCACGGGCCAGCCGTCACCATTGATACCGCGTGCTCCTCCTCTTTAGTCGCCATCCATACCGCCTGTGAAGCGCTACGCAGCAACGACTGCAAACTGGCATTGGCGGGCGGCGTCACCATCATGCCGACGCCCGGCGTACTCATCGATTTCTCTCAACAACGCGTTCTTGCGCCTGATGGCCGATGCAAAGCATTCTCCGCATCAGCAGATGGCGTGGGGCTCTCGGAAGGCATCGGTATGCTGCTGCTGGAGACGCTTTCCCAGGCGCAGGCGAATGGGCATCCGGTTCTTGGCGTCATCCGCGGTAGCGCGGTCAATCAGGATGGCGCATCCAACGGTCTGACCGCGCCCAACGGTACTGCCCAGCAGCAAGTGATCCGCCACGCACTGGCCAACGCAGGACTAACGCCTCAGGATGTCGATGTTGTCGAAGCGCACGGCACCGGCACCCGTCTTGGCGATCCGATAGAAGCAAATGCGCTGATGGCAACCTATGGCCGCCAGCGTTCGGCTGAACATCCGTTGCTGCTGGGTTCGATAAAATCCAACATTGGCCACACGCAAGCTGCCGCCGGGGTAGCCGGTCTGATCAAGATGCTAATGGCTTTCCGCCACAATATGTTGCCGCGTAGCCTGCACATTACTGCGCCGTCTCATGAAGTCGACTGGTCAAGCGGCGCGATACAGCTACTCTCAGAATCACAACCCTGGCCGCAAGTCGGCGATCGGCCCTACCGCGCCGCGATCTCTTCATTCGGTGTCTCTGGAACCAATAGTCACCTCATTGTAGAGCAGCCGCCAGCATCGGCCAGCCACTTCGACGCCGAGACGACCAATCCGCCGCAAGAGATGCTCTGGCCGATTGCGGCAAAAACCGATACCGCTTTGCGCAAAAAAGCGGCGCGGTTACGGGAGTATCTGCTTAATAAGCAAGATCTTGATCCCGTTAACGTTGGTTACTCGCTCGGTATCTCACGTAGTCAATTTTCCTATCGCGCCGCAGTACGGGGGCAATCCAGAGAGGAGTTGTTAAAAGGGTTACAAGCGCTTGAAAATGGGCAGGATCACCCGGCACTGACCGTCGGCGCTTCATCGGCTGGAGAATCAGGCAAATTATTCTTCGTCTTCCCAGGACAAGGTTCGCAGTGGCCTGAAATGGGGATGGATCTGTATAACGCTTTTTCCGTTTACCGGCAAGCTATCGACGAGGTTGATACCGCGTTGCGCACTTATGTGGACTGGTCGCTGATTGACGTCCTGCGCGGCAACCCCGGCACCCCGCCTTTAGACCGCGTTGACATCGTGCAGCCAGCGCTTTTCGCGGTAATGACCGCATTGCCCCGCCTCTGGCAATCTTTCGGATTTACACCACACGCTGTCGTGGGACACTCTCAGGGCGAAATTGCCGCCGCCTATATCGCGGGCGCGCTGTCGCTACAGGATGCGGTAAGGATCGTCGCGCTACGCTCAAGGCTTATGATCAGCCAGTCAGGACATGGCGCAATGGCCACGATCGGCCTTTCCGAAGAGCAGACCCGTGCCTTCCTCTCTCAGGATGACGGGGAAATTACCCTCGCCGTCTTCAACAGTCCGACATCAACCGTGGTTTCAGGCGATGCCAATTTAATCGATACGCTGCTCCGCCGTTGTAAAAAAGAGCGGATACGGGCTAAACGGATTGCCGTTGATGTCGCGGGACACTCGCCGAAGCTCGATATCCTGCGCCCCATTCTGATGGAGCTGTTTTCCGGTCTGAAGCCCGGCGCGACACGCATTCCTTTTTACAGCACGGTGGACGGATACTCTCATGACGCGCCCTTAGAAGGCACGACGCTGGACGCCAAATACTGGTGCGACAACCTATGCCGCCCGGTACGTTTTTTCGACACGACGATGGCATTGGCCAAAAACGGGAAAGCGGCCTTTCTGGAGTGCAGTCCGCACGCGGTGTTGCTGCCTGCACTCGAAGAAACGGCAGACAATGCGGCGACGATTGTCGGTTCTATGCAACGTAACAAACCCGCTGTTGAGTGTCTGACGCAGGCAATGGCGCATTTGTACGTCAACGGTCATAACATCAACTGGCGCGCCCTTCATCCCACCGCCAACCTCGTGGATATTCCCACCTATCCTTTCGAGCATCGTCATTACTGGCTGACGCCACCCGCCGCCAGTAATGTCGCCACCGCCGGACAACGCCCGGCTGAACATGCGCTGTTAAACGCGATCGTCGATCTGCCGGACGACGAAGGCGTGCTGCTGACAGGGCGCATCGGACTCGCCAACCATCCCTGGCTTGCCGATCATGCCGCGTCTGGCGTGACATTAGTTCCCGGAACCGCTTATCTGGACATGATTCACTATGCCGCGTTACTAACGGACTACCACACTATCGCAGAATTGGTCATTCAAACACCACTGGCGCTTCCTGAACAGGGGGAACTGGACCTGCAACTCAGAGTCGGACGACCAGACGAAAGCGGGCTGCGTACCGTCACGATTCACGCTCGTCGCCATAACGACGAGGAGCACGACACCTCTGAGTGGACGCTACACGCTAACGCGCTATTACAGCGCGACGCGCCAAGACTGGAACGCCCGTTCGACAACGTGGACTGGCCGCCTGTCGATGGCGAACCGCTGGATCTCACCCGCCTTCATCAACAGCTCTCTGCTGCCGGATATGAATATGGCTCCGCTTTCAAAGGGCTTAGTGCAGCCTGGCGCAACGGTGATGATGTGTACGCCGAAGCAAGCCTGCCTGAAGAACTGCCGACGAACGGACATTTCCTGCACCCTGCGCTGCTCGATACCGTGCTCCATACCATTGCGCTGTCCGATAGCCAGGACGACGACGCGACGGCGCTGCGATTGCCTTTCGCATTTAGCGGCATCACCGTGGCCGATGCGCAGCCACGCCGGTTGCGCGCCCGATTGCATCTGAAAACGAACGATACCATCAGTCTGATGGCTACCGATGAGACGGGCAAAACGGTGATTTCTATCGAGACGCTCAATCTCCGGGAAACCACTCGGGATAAGTTGCGCGATCAGTTACGCATTAAGCCGGAGTATGATCTGCTGCGCACCACGTGGAGCCCTTTACCCTGCGCGTCTAAAGTAAGAGAAACCTCCTCCGCCGCCAACTGGGCGCTACTTGAAACCGATCCCTCCAACGCCAGCCCGCTGGACATTGCCGCCCGTTATCGCACTCAGCCTGAATTAACAGCGGCACTGGCATCAACCACGCCGCCAGCGGTTCTCGTTTGGCCGTTGCCGAACACCGGCGGCACGGATACAGACGATGTGCCACGTACCACACGAGCACTGTGTGAACAGGTTATCAACCAGCTCCAATCCTGGCTGACCGATGAAAGCATGGCGAATACCACTCTGCTGGTGATCACTCACCGTGCGACAGAACAAGGTTCCAATGAACGCCTGGATGTCGCCCAAAGCGCCGCGTGGGCGCTACTGCACTCGGCACAGAACGAAAACCCTGGCCGAATCGTGCTGCTTGATACCGACCACCCCCTCGACGATACCGCGTTACTCAGTGCGGCGCTGGCGAGCGATCGTCCACAGTTAGCCGTGCGCCAGGGCCAACTGCTCATTCCACATCTGACCAGAACGGTGAAAACCGGGCTGCTGATCCCCCCCGCCGAGAGTGCGCTGTGGCGCCTGGACATTTCAGATACCGGGAATCTCGACAACCTTATGCTCAAGCCCGCCCCTGAAGCCGGAGCGCCACTGGGCAAAGGACAGATTCGACTCAGCGTACGTGCGGCCGGTATCAATTTCTATGACATTGTGTGCGCATTGGGATTAATCGCGCCGCAGCATGAATTCGGCACGGAAGCCGCCGGTGTCGTTACGGAAGTGGGGCCGGATGTAACACGCTTCAACATCGGCGATCGCGTGATGGTACTGACCGAGGGCGCTTTCGGCCCCACCGTTATTGCCGATCAGACTATGACCTTCCACCAGCCTGACGACTGGTCTTTCGCGCAAGCCGCTGGCGTTCCCATCGCATTTCTCACCGCCTATTACGCGCTGACACAACTTGCCTCGCTGCGGCGGGGTGAACGCGTGCTGATTCACGCAGCAGCAGGCGGAGTTGGTCAGGCAGCCATTCAATTGGCGCATTATCTGGGGGCGGAAATTTTTGCCACTGCGCACCCTGACAAGTGGCCGGTCCTGCGTCAACTTGGCATCGCCGACGATCATATCGCCAGCTCACGCAACCTTGATTTCACAGGGCGGTTCCGTCCTTTGCTCGCTGGGAAGGGAATTGATGTGGTACTTAACTCTCTTACCGGTGAGTTTATTGACGCCTCAATGTCGCTGATGGCATCAGAGGGGCGCTTTATCGAACTGGGTAAAACCGATATTCGCGAGGATTTCCCTTCCGATCTGATATACCACTACCTTGACCGACCGGACAAGGATCCGAAGCAGACAACGGAGATGCTCACCACTTTGTTATCACTGATGCGCACGGGATCGTTAACACCATTACCTGTCACCGCCTTTGATATCAAAGAAGCAGTAAACGCTTTCCGGCTGATGCAGCAAGGCAGGCACACCGGCAAAGTCGTACTGACTTTCCCCCAGCAGCTCAATCCCGATGGCACTGTGTTGATTACCGGGGGGACGGGGACGCTGGCCGGGCTTCTCGCGCACCATCTGGTGGACTCACATCAGGCCAAACACCTGATACTGGCCAGCCGTCGCGGCTCTCGCGCCGATGGCGCGGAGCAATTGAAAGCGGGGCTGGAAAATGCGGGAGCAACGGTCGAGATCGTCGCCTGCGACACCACCGACCCTCAGGCGCTGGACACGCTGCTCGGTGCTATTCCAGCCGCACACCCGCTGACCGGCGTGTTCCATACCGCAGGTGTATTGGCTGACGCCACTATTGCCAATCTGACGGCAGAGAGCCTCAATACGGTATTCTCACCCAAGATAGACGCAGTCTGGCACTTACACCAGAAAACTCGCGCTTACGATCTCGCGGCTTTCGTTCTCTATTCATCCAGTGCCGGTACGCTGGGTAGCCCAGGTCAGGGTAATTACTCGGCCGCGAACAAGGCGCTGGATGCGCTGGCGCATAACCGCCGACGCCAGGGTTTGAGCGCCACATCCCTGGCCTGGGGCTGGTGGCAACCGGTCACCGGGCTGTCGAGCCAGCTCAGTAATACCGACAATGCACGTATTGCCCGTACCGGTCTGGCGCCTATCACGCCGGAACATGGGCATGCGATGGTCGATGCGGCACTGGCATTGCCCTACGCCGTTTATACTGCTGCGCCGTTAAACCCGCAGATGTTGCGTAAAAATGCGCAATCAGGACGTCTCCACCCATTATTTGAACGGTTGGCGGGGCCAGCAAGTGTGCGTCGGGCGCCCTCAGGCGCCGAAAAGATCCCCGATTTACGCCAGTCGCTGTCCACGCTGGAATCCGGTGCACGGCTGAAACAGCTACAGGCCGCCATCGCCAATAACATTGCAGCTATTCTTGGACTCGAAAATGGTTCGCTCGTTGCGCCCGAACAGTCATTTAAAGAAAGCGGTATCGACTCGCTCATGGCATTGGAGCTGCGCAATCGCCTGGCCTCGGCCTCCGGTCTGCGCCTGCCAGCGACGCTGACCTATGACTATCCAACCCCTGTCGCGCTGGCTGAATATCTCAATGCAGAACTGTTCTCCGGGCAGGATGTTTCAACAGGCGGAACGCTAACGGAAGCGGACGAGTCGCGCATTCGTGAGCGCATTGCGGCAATTCCGCTTTCAAGCCTGCGCGATGCCGGATTACTGGACGAATTACTTCAGATAGCAAACGGCGTCGCCCCTGTGGAGAAAGCGCCGAAAAATTCTCAGGTAACCGATATCGAGTCCGCAAGTCTGGATGAGCTGGTGTCTATGGCTTTGTCTGACAAGGAGAAAACACTATGACACACAGAAAAGGCAATACCGCAGCTAGCGAGGAAACCGCCGATCCGCGTCTGGTTGAAGCGTTACGTCACAGCCTGTTACTCAACGAGCAGTTGAAACAGCATAATCAGCATTTGACCCAGGCTATGCATGAACCTATCGCCATCATAGCGATGGGCTGTCGCTTACCCGGCGGCATCCACTCTCCCGAACAGCTTTGGCAACAGCTATCCGACGGAGGGGAAACCATCGGTCCCTTCCCCGCCGATCGGGGATGGAATATTGATGCGCTATTTGATCAGGATCACGAGTTCAACGCCGTTGCCAAAGCCTGGAAGGGCGGTTTTCTGGAAAATGCGGCGGGCTTTGACGCCAGCTTCTTCAAGATATCCAATCGCGAGGCGCTGGCGATGGATCCCCAACAACGCTTACTGCTCGAAGTCAGTTGGGAAATTCTGGAGCGAGCCGGCATTGTTCCCGCCGCACTAAAGAACAGCCAGACAGGGGTCTTTATCGGTACAACGCATAATGGCTATCTCGGTGATATTGAACGGCGCACTCCAACCGCTGACGGCTATCGATTACAAGGCAGCCTGAGCAGTATCAGTTCTGGACGTATCGCTTACGCGCTGGGGCTGAACGGCCCTGCCATCACGGTGGACACCGCCTGCTCCGCGTCTCTCACGGCGATCCATCTGGCCATTCGTTCCCTGAGAGACGGCGAATGCTCACTTGCCATTGCTGGCGGCGCGACGATTATGGCTTCGCCAGAGGTGTTTGCTGAATTCACACGTCAAGGCGGTCTCGCCGCTGACGGAAGATGTAAAGCCTTTTCCGACCACGCCGACGGTACGGGTTTTTCCGAAGGGGTCGGACTCATTTTGCTGGAAAGGCTCTGCGATGCGGAACAGGCAGGCCATAACGTTCTGGCCGTGATTCGAGGTAGCGCGATTAACCAGGACGGCGCCAGCAATGGTCTCACTGCGCCAAGCGGCCCCGCGCAGGAACAGGTCATCCGTCAAGCGCTGAATAACGCAGAACTGACCTTTTCCGATATTGATGTCGTAGAAGCGCACGGCACAGGCACAACGCTTGGCGATCCCATTGAAGCTCACGCTCTGCTCAACACCTACGGTAAACATCGGCCCGACAATCAACCACTGTGGCTTGGCTCGCTGAAATCCAACATTGGCCATGTCCAGCTCGCCGCTGGCGTCGCCAGTATGATAAAAATGGTGCTGGCTCTCCAGCATGGTCGATTACCGAAAACCCTGCATGCCGACACGCCGTCCAGCAAAATAGACTGGTCGCGTGGCAATGTTAAGTTGCTTAACGCGGCACGCGACTGGCCCAATACCGGACGCCCTAAACGCGCAGCGGTGTCATCATTTGGTTTTTCCGGCACCAACGCACACGTCATTCTTGAGGAAGCCCCCGCGCTTTCGCGTCAGGCGGAGCGGGCGACGCCTGAAAGAGCGCTCCCTGTTCCCGGTATCGCGCTACCGCTGTCTGCGGCTTCACCGGCAGGGCTGTGCGCTCAGGCCAGGCAAATACATGCGTGGATTAACCGTGAGACGATGCTAGACCTCAGCGCCGTCGCCTATTCGTTAGCCACCACGCGTACCCACTTTGACTACCGCGCCGTGGTTACTGCGGAAGATAGTGACGGCGTGATCAAGGCGCTGGAGGCACTGGCCGACAATCGCTACGCACCCGGCGTCATTCAGGGCGTCCGTTCTCCGTCAGGCAACGTCGCGTTTCTTTTTACCGGGCAGGGCGCACAGTGGCCGACGATGGGACAAGGTCTATACCGACTGTCCCCGGTGTTTGCTCAAGCACTTGACGAGGTATGTCGGCATCTCGATCCCCTGCTGCCTCAGCCGCTTAAAACCGTGATGTTCGCCGAAAAGGACAGCACTAACGCCGCGCTGTTGGACAGAACCGATTTTACCCAGGCGGCGCTTTTCGCTTTTGAGGTCGCCTTATGCCGGACGGTCATACAGCTTGGCGTACTTCCCGATGTGATGATCGGCCACTCCATTGGCGAGATTGCCGCCGCCTATATCGCCGGCGTATTCAATCTGGCTGATGCCGCGACGTTCGTTACGACCAGGGGGCGACTGATGGAATCCATCATCGCCGACGGTGCGATGGTCGCCATTGAAGCCAGTGAAGCACAAATCTTGCCTGCACTGGAAGGACATAAAGACAATGTAGCGATCGCCGCGGTGAATGCACCGTCATCCGTGGTGATATCCGGCGACACAGACATTGTGCTTCGTATCGCTGAACAGTGGCAGGCGCACGGTTACCGTACCCATCGTTTGAAAACCAGTCACGCGTTTCATTCGCCCCACATTGATAGCATCGTTGATACCTTACGCAGCACACTTTCGACACTGTCGTTTCATGCTCCCGCCATTCCGATTATTTCCACGGTTACCGGCACACAGCTTTCCAATGAACAGGCCTGTTCCGTTGAATATTGGGCGAGTCAGGCCCGCCATGCGGTGCGCTTTGAAGCCGCCATTCAATGGCTTCAGGCACATAATACCGCCGCCGCGCTGGAAATTGGCCCTGACGGCGTGCTGACTGCTCTGGGGCGAGCCAATACCGTCAGCGAATCCGATGGCGCGCCCGACGTGGCGTGGATTGCTTCCTTGCGTAAGGGGCGGGACGAATGGCGTCCGTTCTTCGCCGCGCTGGCAAAGCTGTATGCACAGGGGCAACCGCTGGACTGGACGAAATTACTTACCCAGACTCCGCTCGTACCGCTGCCCACCTACCCTTTCCAGCATCATCACTATTGGTTGCAAGCGCCGCTGGCACGACCGACATTCGGCGGCGGGCTATTTGCGGTTAACCATCCCTTTTTACATGCCGGTATCAACCTCGCCGATCAACAAGGCTGGATTTTTACCGGCCAGTTGGACGCGGCTAAACAGCCGTGGATACTAGAGCACGTTGTCGGCGATGTCGCCGCAGGAGCCGGTGCGATGACTGCTGAACTGATACTGTATATCGGAGAACAGATTGGCTGCCAGCGCCTTGACGATCTCTTTCTGCATACGCTTTTACCTCTGAATCAGTACGTTCCCACCCCCATCCAATTACGTATTGGTCCGGCGGAAGCTGATGGAGGAAGCAAGGTAGAGGCCTATTTCAATCTACCCGACGATTCTGAACAATCCGCAGGCCGGACAGCGGTCTGGCAACGCTATGCGACTTGCCGTCTTGTGCCAGACAACAGTCCGTCACCAGAGTGGCCGGATTTACATACCGAAAACTGGCCGCCCGCTGACGCTAAACCGGTTGATTTTACCCCGATCTATGAACACCTTGCTGCTCAAGGTGTGATCCTTGGCAAGGCTTTTCAAGGACTCGCCAATGTCTGGGAACACCACGACGGGTTGTTTATCGAAGCAACGCAGCCAGTCATTCATGCGGAACAGAAGAGCAACTTCACCCTGCACCCGACCCTACTGGATGCAGGGATGCAGGCGGCATTGGTCGAACAACTGAATGTAGACGCGGAAAACGGTCAGGCACGTTTACTTTTCTCCCTTAGCGGGATACGACAATACGCCAAAAATGTACAGCGCCTGCGAGGACATCTGGTGCGAAAACCCTCTGCGCCATCTGCATCGGGCTACAGCGAATATGCGCTACGACTTGCGGATGATACCGGTCGTGCAGTCGCCGTCATCGAGGCCATTGTGCTAAAGTCGTCAAGCGTACCGCGCATTCGCTCGCTGCGTCCTCCGTTTTATCGTCTGGCATGGCGTGAGGTTGAACCGGATTCGTCCTCCGCGTCGCTTAAACCTCGCTGGATTGCCGCGCAGGACAGGTTACGGGCGCGCTTATCCGGCATAATGACGGAGTACGACGCTTCCACGGTCTATGCCGATATTCATCATGCGTTGTCGGCCTTCTCACCGGAGCCGAATTATATCGCGGCGTTCATCGCGCCAGACGCCGACGACGCCCATGAGTTTATCGATTATCGCCCGACACACAGCGTGCTCAACACCCTGCAAGCATGGCTTAATGATGTACGCACCATGACTTCCCCTCTCCTTGTGGTGACGCAAGGTGCGATAGCGACAAACGATGGCGAAAATGTCCCGAATTTAGCGCAGTCCCCGCTGTGGGGGTTGCTGCGTACCGCGCAGCTCGAATATCCGGGGCGGTTCTTCCTGCTAGACATCGATGACATAGAAAACACATCATTGCCGTTGATAAATACCGCGATTAACACGCTGCTCCATGAATCGCAACTGGCGCTACGCGCAGGAAAAATACTTGCACCGAGATTAGTGAAAGCCGCCTGCGACAGCGACCTTTCCGCTCACGACCACATCGAACAGCCTGAAAATCTGTGCCGTAACCTTAATCCTGACGGCACAGTGCTGATAACCGGCGGCACGGGCGCGCTTGGCAAAATAGTCGCGAAACATCTGGTGCAGCATCACGGCATTCGCCACCTGCTGCTTGCCAGTCGACGTGGTACAGATGCGCCAGGCGCCGATGAGTTACTAAAAGAGATCGCCGATCTTGGCGCCCAGGCAACTATCGTCTGCTGTGATGTTGCCGATGCAGAGGCGGTGGAATCACTGCTTAACGCCATACCAGTGACTCATCCGCTCACTGCTGTCATTCACACGGCTGGAAACGTGGATACGGCGGCTCTGGATTCAATGACCGCAGAGCAGGTAGACAATGTATTGCTATCAAAAGCCGTTTCAGCATGGCATCTGCATCGGTTCACACAGCATCACGATCTTTCTGCATTTGTTCTCTATTCTTCCGCCGCCGGTATTCTTCCGCAAAAAGGACAGGGAAACTATGCCGCCGCCAACGCCTTTTTAGACGCTCTGGCTCACCATCGGCGCCATAGCGGTCTTCCTGCGACCGCTATGGCCTGGGGCATGTGGGCTGAACGCTCAGAAATGGGCGAACAGCTTGGCAGCGACGATATACAGCATATTATTGAAACGGGTCAAATCCCGCTCTCTCGTACCCAAGGCCTTGCCTTCCTTGATACCGTTGTCGGCACACAAGTGGTGAATCATTCACCGCTACTGATACCGGCACGTTTAAATCTGGAAGCGCTACGCGAACAAGGCGACATTCCGTTATTGGCGGAGGCTCTCCCTCGTCGCACGGCCTCCAGGGGCAGCGTCGATTCATCGCGACAGATCGCGGATATGCCGGAAAAAGAGCGTCTGCCTTATTTACTTAATATGATTATTCAATACGTGGGTGAGGTACTGAACCACCCCGATCCGAAGTCCATAAGAACCGACATGGAATTCATCGCACTGGGATTCGACTCTCTCACCTCGGTGGAAATGGGGGGTCGATTATCACTGAAGCTTGGCGTTCGCATTCCCGCCACCGCAATTTTTGATCATCCGACGCCGCGAGCGCTGGCGCAATTCTTACTGAGTATTCTTGTGGGGGAAAAACACGCTACCTCAACAGAAGCGCACACCGAGACTAAGAAAGAGAACGACAGGTTTTACCACCTGTTACGGCAAGCCGTGCAACAGGGCATGACGCAGGAAGGACTTAGCGTGCTGGTCGGGGCAGCACGCCTGCGCCAGCATTTCACGCACAAACAGCACAAGCAGCACGCGCCGGAGACGGTATGGCTGCGTAACGATCGGGAAAAACCGCTGCTGGTTTGTTTTAACTCATTCATTCCCGCCGCAGCTAATTTAACCTATCAGCGCTTAAGTTCAGCCTTAAGCGATCAGTACAGCATATTGACCGTACCGCTGCCCGGATATAATGGTACCCCCTTGCCCGCCACCGACTATGCGGCCGCGGCGGCGCTGGCCACATCGGTGGAAAAAGGCGCTGCGGGACGCGATTTTACGCTTGTCGGCTTCTCAACCGGCGGGCTCGTCGCCCATGCCGCCGCACACCAGTTGGAAGCTCGCGGTCTACAGATCAAGGCCGTGGTGTTAATCGACAGTTTCCCGCCTTCGGCCATGAGTGAAGCCGCAATGGGAGAGGTACTTCGCACATGGTTCGCGGCAAAAGGCGAATTCTGGTCAGACGAGGATACCGCGATAATAGCAATGGCCTGGTATCTCGAACTGTTCGGCCAACAGTGGACGCCCGCACATCTGAAAACACCGACATTGATGATTCAGGCGGCGGATTACCCCGCTTCCGCACAGCCAGAACATTGGGCAAAGGAATGGCCAAATCTGGTTAAAAGCATCATAACGCCGGGGAGTCATTTCGAACTCCTTACGGAACATGTCGCGCATACGGCAAAAAACTTATCTGTTCTACTTAATGAAACAGAAAAAAACCTTGGTCGGAAAAGGGGTAATGCCGCAAGGAAAAACCAACAAACAGAAATATTAAAAAGGAATAACAAAATATATTGATGCTATGAAAAACGAATCCGCTATGGCAATGATTTTTATGCAGGAGAATGATTATGATTGAAAGCAGTCTGGTACCTAATTTGAATAATTCAGCTTTATTTCAGGCGCTGGGGTTTACCATTATTGAAATAAAAGCTGATGCTATCGTTATGGAAATAAATGACAACAACCCCTGCCACGAAGGAGGTTTTGGCGTACTCACTTCCGTCGGTATTAACGGCGCGGTGATCAGCGCTGGCTTAGAATTGGCGATGGGCATATGTGGATTTAATGCTTTGGGCCGTGAACCCGCAGCATTGATTGAACTTTCAGTAAAAATTTTACGCGTGATACGTAAAAAACCATGCAGAATCGAGGCACGCATAGATAATAGAAACAAAAATATCGCCTTTGTTTCAGCCACACTTTTCAGCGCACGAGGTGGTATTTGTGCGACGGGAACAGGCATTGTATTAAAGAGTAAAAGTAAAAAGGAAATACCATGAAAGAGAACCGATAAACGTCTAATCGCCCTGTTCTTATTTATCTCATTTAGTGGATCGTTAACCATAGCGTTTCACGGATATGTCACATCACAAACGTGATATGACATAGAAAACAGATTAATAAAATTTATTCGTATAGACAAGGAGTTCAAAATGACGACTAATTTTTCGATTCCTCAAAACATGAAAGCTTATCTTATTCGCCCAGAACGTTATGGCGATCCAATTACCGCGATTCAACTGGAGACCGTCAGCATTCCAAAATTATCTCCCAATCAGGTTCTCATCAAAGTGATGGCGGCAGGACTGAATTACAATAATGTTTGGGCGGCATTAGGGAAGCCCGTCGACGTTATTTCAGCGCGCCGAAAAAGAAACAAAGATGCCGAACCATTTCATATTGGCGGTTCAGAGGCGGCGGGAATTGTTCATGCTGTTGGTCATGATGTTAGTAACGTTAGCGTGGGTGATGCCGTTGTGGTTTCATGCTCGGTATATGACGCAACCTCGCTTGAATCTCGCCTCGCGCCCGATCCGATGTTTACCCGTAGTCAGGAAATCTACGGCTATGAAAGAAATTATGGATCGTTTGCGGAATTCACAATCGTTGAAGACTATCAATGTTTTCCCAAGCCCGATTTTCTAACCTGGGAGGAAAGCGCAACCCTGATGCTGAATGGACCCACAGCCTATAAACAACTCACGCACTGGACCCCTAATATCGTCAAACCGGGCGATGCCGTTCTCATATGGGGGGCCGCCGGTGGTTTAGGCTCATTATCGGTACAAATCGTGAAAGCCCTCGGTGGACTCCCCGTCGCAGTGGTTTCAAGCGAAGAAAAAGGAGAATATGTTTGCAAACTTGGCGCCGTAGGATATATCGTCAGGGAAAAATACTCATATTTCGGTCGTCTTCCTGATGTGACATCCGATGAACATGCAGCCTGGTCCAGAGCATTCGCCAATTTCAGACGCGACTTCTTCAAGGCATTAGGAAAAAAAGAGCTTCCCAAGCTGGTAATAGAACATTCAGGGCAGGACACGTTTCCAACATCACTGCAAATCTGCGATCATTCAGGCATGGTTGTCACGGTTGGCGGAACCTCAGGCTATAATTGCGACTTTGATGTGCGTCATTTATGGATGCATCAGAAAAGAATACAAGGCTCTCACTACGCCAATATCCGTGAATGTAATGAATTTCTTCACCTCGTTAATCAAAAAAAGATTATTCCAACAATGAATAAAGTCTTTAATTTTGATGAAACACCTTATGCACACCATCAGCTATTAAATGGAGGGATATTTGGTAATGCGGCTGTTTTAGTCAATGCAAAAGCCCCCCAACTTGGTTCAACCATTTGTCATAAGGATGACAAGCTTATTCCCTCAACGAGTCAGCCAGTAAGGTAATAAGGCAAGAAAAAAATTAACAACGATATTTAAGCCATATGAAATACTCTGAGTTATATGGAAATGAACTCTCCTTTTATAGTTACAAAAAAAGGAGAGTCATGCATATAGACACAGACTTCGCCCGTCAGACAGGTAATAGGGATTTATAACGGGTTTTGCTTTTTGAACCTCGGAAGAAGAAAGAGGAGATCGGAATACCCTCTTCGGGCGCTCTACTTATTATCTTTGGCTTCCCCGGCACGCCGACGGATAACATAGGGACGAAAAAAAACCGCAAGTCACTAATGACTTTGCGGTTTCTTAACTCATAAGGATGTATTAAAACACCCAAAGACAATGAGTTGGCGGAACGGACGGGACTCGAACCCGCGACCCCCTGCGTGACAGGCAGGTATTCTAACCAACTGAACTACCGCTCCATTCGGTGCTCACTGAGCGGGTTGAATACTAAGATGGCGCTACTATTACGTCAATGGTTTTTATAACTAACCGCTTCTGTTTGCTTATAATTTCAACTGACCGTCTATTCCCTCACCGGCGGAATACTATTCATTGCGCCAAAGACAACTACCGCCCTTTTTCGCGATCAAATCCAGACGTTGTTCATGCCTCATCAGTTCTTCCTCATTGGCGTATAGCACCTTCAGCGCCGAGGCCGGGCGGGTGATCCGCTGAATGCTTTCGCTTTCATTTTCCTGCCGCTGTACCTCACCTTCCATTGCGAACGTCAGTGATGTCTGCCCCCCCGTCATTGCCAGATAAACTTCAGCCAGAATTTCGGCATCGAGCAATGCGCCGTGCAGCGTTCGTTTACTGTTATCTATCTGATAGCGATCGCATAACGCATCCAGGTTGTTCCGTTTGCCCGGAAAGATTTTACGCGCCATTAACAGGCTATCAGTTATCTTACAGAAGGTTTCCGTCTTGGGAATGTCCCGGTTTAACATCCGGAATTCATAATCCATAAAGCCGATATCAAACATCGCGTTATGGATCACCAGTTCAGCGCCACGGATAAAGGCGAGAAAGTCGTCAGCAATCTGCGCATAGGTCGGCTTATCCGCCAGAAATTCATCACTGATGCCGTGTACGTTATAGGCTTCCGGATCAACCAGACGATCGGGTTTAATGTACACATGGAAGTGGCGCCCGGTCAGACGACGGTTAATCACCTCAACAGCGCCAATTTCGATAATTTTGTGTCCTTCGTAGTGAACCCCCAGCTTGTTCATACCAGTGGTTTCAGTATCCAGGACGATTTGTCGCGTAATTTCAGTGCTCATCGTTTTCGTTTATGTCAGACTTGCCGTTTTCATCATAAGGAAGAGTCTACCAGAGATGCTAAAACAGGTAGAGATTTTCACCGATGGATCTTGCCTCGGTAATCCGGGCCCTGGAGGTTACGGTGCATTGCTGCGATATAAGCAGCATGAAAAAACATTGAGTGCAGGTTATCGGTTAACCACCAATAATCGCATGGAACTGATGGCGGCTATCGCAGCGCTTGAAACATTAACCTCTCCCTGCGAAGTAGTGTTAAGTACCGATAGCCAATATGTGCGCCAGGGGATCACCAGTTGGATCCACAACTGGAAAAAACGCGGCTGGAAAACAGCGGACAAAAAACCGGTGAAAAATGTCGATCTTTGGCAGCGTCTGGATCAGGCAATTCAACGCCATATCCTACGCTGGGAATGGGTGAAAGGACATGCTGGCCATCCTGAGAATGAACTCTGTGACGAACTGGCCCGCAGCGCCGCCAGCGCACCAACGCTTGATGACATTGGCTACAATCCTGAGTAACCCGCGATCAGCTGCGGTATATTTTCGTTGCACCGACCGTACGGCGCAGAGGCACTTTACAAAAACGGGCACGCATCGGCGTAAAGCTCAGGGGGATAGTCCTTTTACGCGCGATAATCAGTGACAGGCAACCCAATACAGGCAGGTGTTTATTCAATTTCCCTCTGTTTGTGCGCCACGGCGTTACCTGCAGGCTGGCATGATGTACCACCTCGTAATTCAGCAGACTGAGCCAGTCCACCATGCGCATCTGGGTAAACATCCGGCTGCAATAAGGTTGCCGTTTGTTTAATCCAGGGATAAGTTTTGCAATACCCAGCAGACTCACTGGGTTAAAACTGCTCAATATCAGCCAGCCATCATCAATCAGCACACGGTCTACCTCCCGCAATATGCGGTGCGGATCGGCAGAATAAGACAGGGTTTGTACCAGCAGGCAAGCATCAACCGATTTCTCAGAAAAAGGCAGTTGATGCGGATCGGCAATAACCTGCACACTATCGCCAGCCGTCGCAACGTTGACCTGATGCGCAATTGCGCAATCTTTTATCGTTGTTGCCGCACTCAACGCCCCGATTTTCAACAGATGAAAACCGAATAGCTTCGGCCACCAGGGTAACAGTGCCTGCTCAAGCGATTCGCGGTAATATTTCCCCCAGGAAATATCGTCCCATGAACCAGGGACCGCAACAGTCTGAGATGTTTGTGCTGGCTTCATGTTCTATTATCTTCCCCAGGCTGATAGCAAAACGAGGTAATCCATGAATCTTATCAGTATTGCATCACTTCAGGACAACTACATTTGGTTATTGAGTAACAAAGAAAACCACTGTGTCATCGTCGATCCCGGCGAAGCGCAGCCGGTATTGGACGCGCTCAACAAACATCAGCTTACGCCTGAGGCAATTTTACTGACTCACCATCACCATGACCATGTTGGCGGCGTCGCCACTCTCGTCGCACATTATACGAATTTGCCGGTTTTTGGTCCTAAGGAAACCCAAAAAAGTGGCGCAACGGACATTGTTGAAGAGGGAAAGACCCTGTCGCTATTAAATTCGGACTTTTCTGTACTTGCTGTTCCAGGCCATACAGCAGGGCATATAGCCTATTATTGCCCCCCTTTTTTGTTCTGCGGAGACACGCTTTTTTCCGGCGGATGCGGTCGTATTTTCGAAGGCACTCCAAAGCAAATGCATGATTCAATTGAAAAAATATCGAAGCTACCTGATAACACTCTGATTTGTTGCGCACATGAATATACTCTTTCAAATTTAGAATTTTCTCATGCTGTCTGGCCTGAAGAGTCCACAATTAAGGCCTATCTTCATAAAATCAGGCAGATACGTGAAAAACTGCAATCTAGCTTGCCTACAACCCTAGGTCTGGAGCGAAAAATAAACCTTTTTCTTAGATGCCATGATATTGATTTAAAAAAGAAAATATCATCAGAACCTGAAAGCATAGCGGACTGGCAAGTCTTTGCCCGGTTACGCAGCAAGAAAGACGGCTTCTAAAGGTTTATGTTGTGCTAATCCCCTAATCAAAGTATTATTGCGCGTCTTTTAAGCAACTATTGACACACATATGAAGGCTAAAGCGATGATAATCGCCTCAGTCTTGCTGGCCGGTTGCCAGGTACCGCCTTACGATACTTCCCAACCTAAACAGCATGGACAGAGTCTGTCTTCAGCAAGTCAAAGTGAAGCAGTAAGGTACGCAGAGGGTCGAGAGACCTCAGCGCGATGGCTGGATGATGACAGCGTCGAGCAACGAGATCTGTGGAACTTCATTGGCGACGAGCTGAAGATGGAGGTTCCGGATAACGCCCGGATCCGCGAACAAAAAATGCGTTATTTAAAGAATAAGAGCTATCTCCACGATGTAACATTACGGGCAGAGCCGTACATGTACTGGATTGTCGAGCAAATTAAGCAACGTAAGATGCCGATGGAACTAGTACTGCTACCCATAGTGGAGAGCGCTTTTGACCCTCAGGCCACTTCATCCGCCAATGCCGCCGGGCTATGGCAGATCATCCCTGGCACGGGGCGTAATTATGGTTTGAAACAAAACCAGTGGTATGATGGACGCCGCGACGTTGTTGCGTCGACAACCGCTGCACTGGACATGATGCAACGCCTCAACAACATGTTTGACGGTGATTGGTTGCTGACCGTCGCTGCCTATAACAGCGGCGAAGGTCGCGTCATGAAAGCGGTTAAGGCAAATAAGGCAAAAGGCAAATCAACGAGCTTTTGGGCACTGGCGTTACCTCGTGAAACGTCAATCTATGTTCCAAAAATGTTGGCCTTGAGCGATATACTTAAGAATAGCAAAAAATATGGCGTTAACCTGCCCAAACCCAACGAAAGCCGTGCATTAGCCAGAGTTGAAGTTGGACAGCAGATGCAATTGACGCAAGCAGCAGAAATGGCTGGCCTGCCGTTGAACAAACTGAAGAGTTACAATTCGGGCTACAAACGTAACGTGACAGCACCCAATGGGCCACATTACATTATGGTACCGAGAGCTCACGTTGAGCAGTTGAAGGACTCACTGGCAGATAGCGATATCGCAGCGGTTCAACCAACGCGCTTGGCGCAGTCAATGCAGGAATCGCAGTATAAGGTTCGCGCTGGCGATACGTTGTCTACAATAGCCAGTCGGCTGAATGTCAGCGCGAAAGATTTGCAAAACTGGAATAATCTACGCAGTGCAAATGCACTGCAGGTTGGACAAAGTTTACAGGTTGCTAAGGGGTCTAACGTTGACAATAGCATTAAAGGCGGGTCAATTACCTATCGAGTTCGTAAAGGTGATTCACTTTCCAGTATTGCTAAACGTCATGGTGTAAACATTGCTGATGTCATGCGTTGGAATACGGTGATAAACAAAAATGCCAACATCCAGCCCGGTGATCAACTGACACTTTACGTCAGTAAAAGCACCCGACCTGAGTCTTAAGCGTTTTACATAAAAAAACCATCTGTAAAGCTAATACTGGTTACCTTAGGTAACCAGTATTTTTTTATAGCCTTTAAAGCTGGAATTCAACCAGCAAAGGATTATGATCCGATGCCTGAGTGACCAAAATGGAGGATTGAGCAACTTCTAACCGCCGATAAAACACAAAGTCCAGAGGCCGCCCAAACACCTTACGGCGGTGATCGTCAGCAAAACCAACCTCCTGCAAATTCATCTTCATGGCAAACCGATAGAGCGCTCTAATGCGGGGCTGGCTCCAGGCATTGAAATCCCCTGCCATAATCACTGGCCCGCGATGATGGAACAATTGCTCTCCGATGGTTTCAAGCTGCTTACTGTAAACTTCAACACCGAAACTGAAATTTACCGCGTGAATGTTAATCACCATCAACTGTCTGCCATCGGATAATAAATAAACCGTTACCAGTGCCGATTTAGATAGCCGCAGCAAAGGTTCTTTCTCCCGTAAAGGACAGCAGTACATAGGTTGAGCAGCAGATAATGTCATTACGCCAGAAGGATGCTGTGGCAGAATAATCGCGGGCACCTGATCGGTAGAAAGGTAGTTAGACGTTGCAAAGCGAATTAGCTCTGGCGAACTTTGCGCCTCCTGGAGTAAAACCAGCTGCGTATCTTTGCCAAAGTTCTGCAAAACAGAAAGCCAGTCCATTCTTTGCTGCTTAAAGATATTCCACACCATGACGCGTAATACATCTTTCTCCAGTAGCAGTGGGCCTGATGGCAGCACTTGCTCCAGATGATGCATTGTTCCGGGTGGAAAGATACGCTCTGCTGGCTGACCAGCTACATATCTCATCGCATATGTTTTTTTTCGCACGCCTCGCCTTGCTATCAATTCCAGTTCGCCAACACACCTTTACAGCTCAAAGGTACACTCCTGTTATAGGAATTGTATAGTAGACTTTCAATACATGGCAGCCATTAAGTGGGGAAATACAAAAATCACCTGCGAACAGACCGTGAAATGACGCTATATCTTCGCTCCAAATGGACAATATGTTATAGAACAAGCGTGAACATTGTCATCAGGCCGTTCAGTAGCGCTTTACGTAACATGCTGGGTTAATTATGGTAAACAATAAAAAATTACCAACGCAAAAAAGCCCTGGGCGTTAACCCAGGGCTTATGCAATAAGTGGCGGAACGGACGGGGCTCGAACCCGCGACCCCCTGCGTGACAGGCAGGTATTCTAACCAACTGAACTACCGCTCCACCGATTCTTTTACGCGTATCTTCCTGATACTTTGCCCATCAGGGCCTGCATTCCGTTGCTCAGACTCATTTTTCGAGCCCGTCGATTATCAGATGTCACTCTAATAATCCGTGTTTGATGCCTGGCAGTTCCCTACTCTCACATGGGGAGAC
>NZ_MJLZ01000029.1 GCF_003666245.1 Brenneria alni | reverse complement strand
CCCATATATACATCAAAATAAATCTATAGAATCGATTACGAAGATCATTATTTTCTGTGCAAAGAATTATTTCTCTAACAACAATATCCCATAACTTCACATTTAATCGTGTTTGAAACGAGATACCATGAAAACAGCCAGCAATAGGCGCAACCCGCTGATGGCAAGGCTTACAGCGCAGTTACTATGGCATACGTTCAGGTATTGCTTACCCTACAGACAAAAAATATCACCGGAGTTGGGCAGGTGAAATTGACCAGATAGCAACACCACAAATAAGACAAACGTATTACATATACCCGGTAGTAATTAAAAAAAATGCCATACATTAAATGAACGTAAAATCAGCAGATCGATAACTGATAAAGATATTTATGACATTATGATTAAAAATATAATAATTAAAAAAATGGTAAGGCTGTTGATTAATAGCCTCGAATAAAAGGCTAATCCGTGCTTTCACAGAGCGTAATTATCCGCTATTTCTTCCAGTCTACGGCGAATAACTCTGTTCAAACGCCAAACCGGCAGCATTTTGATACTGACAGGAACGACGTTGGTCGTGTCGACAAAGTAATGCCATTTTTGAAAAGCGGGTGTCGGCATGAACCCCGCCGGGCCACCGGACATTTGCCCTTTTTAAGCGCTAAGGTAAGTATGGCATTAACACGCTGGTGCGAACTACTCTTCCGTCGGGTGACGCGGTGTATCGAGAATCAATTGATAAAAAACCAAATCCAGCCAGCGCCCAAATTTAAATGCCGCCTGGGATATCGTACCCGCATGACAAAACCCCAGCTTTTCATGTAGGACGATGCTAACACTGTTTTCAGCGTCAATACCGGCAACCAGAGTATGCATCCCCTGCGCTTTTGCCTCCACAATCAATTGCTGAAGCAAAAGCTTACCCAGCCCTTTTCCCCGGTGATCCTTATGAATATAGAGGGAATGTTCAACGGAATATTTATAAGCCGGCCGGTCGCGGAACGTGCCATAGGTGGCAAATCCCAATAACTCTCCTTGTTCGTTTTCATAGCCAACGATGGGGAAGTTGTGGGTTGTTTTGCTGACAAACCAGGCCGTCATACTCTCCAGTGGCCTGGGCTTATAGTCATATAACGCCGTGGAATTTAGAATGGCATCATTAAATATATCCAGAATCTGCTGTGCATGGCGTGCTTCAGTACAGTCAACCCGTTTCATTTTCGTTACCTTTTTAGTAAAATTCACTATAGTGGAATTTATTCTACTAAAGTAATAAAAAGGAAATTCCCATGTCAATAGACGATGTCATTGCGGTGCAGATTTATCAATTACGCAAATCCAAAAACATGAGTATTGAACTATTGGCGCAGCACTCAGGCGTCAGTAAGGCAATGATTTCCAAAATTGAGCGAAAAGAGAGCAGCCCCAGCGCCACAATCCTCGGGCGATTGGCCGCTGGATTGGGCGTACCTATTACCCAGCTTTTAAGCCATGACCATCAGCCGCGGCAGCGACTGCGTAGAAAAGCGGATCAGGATACATGGCGCGATCCGGCACTGCACTATTTGCGTCGACAGGTTTCAGAACGTGAGTCGACCACCGGGCTGGAGATGATTGAAATTACGCTCCCCGCGTTCGCCAGAGTCAGCTACCCGAGCTGGAGCAGCCATCCCTATCAGCAGCGTCTGTGGATGATTGAAGGGGCATTGATCGTCGAGTATCACGATGAACGCTTTGAGCTAGAGTCAGGTGACTGTCTGCATTTTGACGTAGGGCATCCCGTCACTTTTTATAACCCTCACCCGAATGAATGCCGTTATCTATTGGTGATAACCAATGAATAGCGGCAGATAAAGCGCGTAATACCATTCTTGGGGAGAACATTTTGCATAACCCGGCGCTTATAGCAGATCTCTCTGGGTAGACGCCATCATCAAGCCCCCGCCGCCCTGCCGCCTGAGCGAGCAAGCTCAGGAAACTGTTCACGCAGCGTATCGGCCACGGCCTGTCGGTCGTAACCCAGTTGGTGCAGGATGGTGGCGATTTGCCGGGCGGAAATGGCCTCCTGATACACCGTGCGCAACACATCGGCAATCAACCCCGGCGTAATCACCGAAATAGCCGAGATTTCAATGGCGCTTCCCCCGAGAGCCTGAAGGACATGGTCGGCAGCCTGTTCCGGGGTCATGCCTTGTGCCTGCAACGAGGCAAGTACGGAAACCAGTTTATCTTTTAATTCATTCGCCACCATTCAGCTCCTTCATGTCATCAGCGCCTCTCATAAGGTGTGATTATAGGTACGCAAAGGCGCCACGACCCGCTTCTGTGTATATAATAGTGCTAAACGGACGAAAACACATATTGATACAACTCCACGCGAATCGATCCATCATCTTCGTACCTGAAATGCGATAATCCCCCGGATAAGAATCGTATTTCCATTTATGCCCAATCGATTTCAACATGCGGGAAGCCAACCCGTCTGTAACCTGAAAGATGAAGGGCTTTGTGAGCAAAAAAGGCTAAGTCATGATCACCACCGACGGTAACAATGCAGTCGCTTCTGTGGCCTGGCGGACAAACGAAGTCATCGCCATCTATCCTATTACCCCCAGTTCTACTATGGCCGAGCAGGCAGCGGCCTGGTCGAGCGACGAAAAAAAGAATATATGGGGAGACACGCCCCGCGTTGTCGAAATGCAGTCGGAAGGGGGCGCGATTGCCACCGTGCATGGCGCGCTGCAAACCGGTACATTAGCCACCACGTTTACCTCATCGCAGGGTTTACTGCTGATGATCCCCACGCTGTATAAGCTGGCCGGTGAACTGACGCCGTTTGTGCTGCACGTGGCAGCCCGCACGGTGGCAACCCATGCGCTGTCCATTTTCTGCGATCACTCTGACGTTATGGCGGTACGCCAGACCGGCTGCGCCATGCTCTGCGCCAGCAACGTACAGGAAGCGCAGGATTTCGCGCTGATCTCGCAGATAGCCAGCCTGAACAGCCGGCTGCCGTTTATCCACTTCTTCGATGGTTTTCGCACCTCGCATGAAATCAACAAGATAGAACGGCTGAGTGATGACGACTTGCGTCAGTTGCTGCCCCAGCAGGCCATTGATGCTCACCGTGAGCGAGCGCTTACTCCTGAACGACCGGTGATCCGCGGCACTGCCTCCAACCCCGACACTTTCTTCCAGGCGCGTGAAGCGACCAACCCCTGGTATAACGCTGCCTGTCGGCACGTTGAACAGGCTATGGATGACTTTGCCGAAATCACTGGCCGCCGTTACCGGCCATTTGAGTATTACGGCCATCCCGAGGCCACCCAGGTTATCGTCCTGATGGGTTCCGGTGTCGGCACCTGTGAAGAAGTGATCGATACGCTGCTGACACACGGTGAAAAAGTAGGGGTGGTCAAGGTCCGCCTGTATCGTCCGTTCTCCGCCAGTCATCTGCTATCGGAGATGCCACAAACGGCGAAAAGCATTGCCGTACTGGATCGCACCAAAGAGCCGGGCGCGGTCGCAGAGCCGCTGTATCTGGATGTGATGACCTCCCTGGCTGAGGCGTTTTCCACGGGTGAACGCTCACAGATGCCACGAGTGATCGGCGGGCGGTACGGTTTGTCATCTAAAGAATTCACCCCGCAGTGTGTGCAGGCTATTTTTAATGAGTTGGCGCTCGCCAACCCGCGACCGCGCTTCACAGTGGGTATCTACGATGACGTGACTAACCTGTCACTGCCGCTACCTACCCAGCATTTTCCCGCTCATGCTTCTCTGGAGGCGCTATTCTATGGGCTGGGCAGTGACGGTACGGTATCCGCTACCAAAAACTCGATTAAAATCGTCGGCGACACCACCCCGATGTTCGTGCAGGGTTATTTTGTCTATGACTCCAAAAAGGCCGGCAGCCTGACCGTATCTCATATGCGCGTCGGCCCGTATCCCATCAATTCCGCTTATCTTATCGATCAGGCGGATTTTCTTGCCTGTCACCAGTGGCAGTTCATCGACAAGTACAGCATGGTGGAGCGGCTGAAACCCGGCGGCGTGTTCCTGATTAACGCCCCTTACACCAGTGATGATGTATGGCACCGTCTGCCGCAGGAAGTTCAGGCTGGCTTGAACCAGCGCCAGGCGCAGGTGTACTGCATTAACGCGGCCAAAATTGCCCGAGAATGTCAGTTGGGCGCCCGTATTAATACCGTGATGCAGATGGCCTTCTTCCACCTGTCGCAGATCCTGCCGGGTGAAATGGCGGTTGAAAAACTACGTACGGCAATCGCCAAAAGCTATGGCAACAAAGGCCAGGAGCTAATTGAACGCAACTGGCAGGCGTTGAGCGCCACGCTGGAAGCACTGGCCGCCGTGCCGCTGGAGGTTGTTAATCCGCAAAGCCCCCAGCGCCCGCCGATAGTTTCCGATGCCGCCCCCGACTTTGTGAAAACCGTGACGGCCACCATGCTGGCCGGATTGGGCGATACGCTGCCGGTTTCCGCCCTGCCGCCCGACGGCACCTGGCCGACCGGCACCACCCGCTGGGAAAAGCGTAATATCGCGGAAGCCATCCCGCTGTGGCAGCCACAATTGTGTACCCAGTGTAATCACTGCGTCGCAGCCTGCCCGCACTCAGCCATCCGCGCCAAAGTGGTGCCGGGCGAATCAATGGCAAGCGCGCCGTCGTCACTGCAATCGCTGGATGTCAAAGCCCGCGATATGCGCGGTCAGAAATACGTTTTGCAGGTCGCGCCGGAAGACTGCACCGGCTGTAACCTGTGCGTGGAAGTCTGTCCGGCGAAAGACCGCCAGAATCCAGAAATCAAAGCCATCAACATGGCATCGCGTCTGGATAATCTGAACGTCGAAAAAGAGAACTTTGAATTCTTCCTGCAACTGCCGGAAATCGACCGATCCACGCTGGAACGTATCGATATCCGCACCTCGCAGTTGATTTCACCGTTGTTTGAATATTCCGGCGCCTGTTCCGGTTGCGGCGAAACACCGTATATCAAACTGCTGACGCAGCTTTACGGCGATCGCCTGCTGGTGGCCAATGCCACCGGCTGTTCATCCATTTATGGCGGCAACCTGCCCACCACGCCGTGGACTACCGACGCCAACGGACGCGGGCCGGCCTGGGCCAACTCCCTGTTCGAGGATAACGCCGAGTTTGGACTGGGTTTCCGCCTGAGCGTCGACCAACATCGTCAGCGCGTCCTGCGTTTACTGCATGAGCTTGCGCCGCAGTTACCGGTAGATTTAGTAGCGGCGTTGCAGGAAGAGGCGATTGCCCCGGAACTGCGCCGTCAACAGATTGAACAACTACGAATGCTGCTGGCCGATCTCAACAGTGATAAGGCCAGAGCGCTGGCCGCCGCCGCCGATCATCTGGTGGATAAGTCTATCTGGCTGATTGGCGGAGATGGCTGGGCTTACGACATTGGCTACGGCGGTCTGGATCACGTGATGAGCCTGAGCGAAAACGTCAATGTGCTGGTGCTGGATACCCAGTGCTACTCCAATACCGGCGGGCAGCAGTCGAAAGCCACCCCACTGGGCGCGGTGACCAAATTCGGCGAAAAAGGCAAGCGCAAGGCGCGTAAGGATCTGGGTATCAACGTGATGATGTACGGCCACGTTTATGTGGCGCAGATATCGCTGGGCGCGCAATTGAATCAGACAGTGAAAGCCATTCAGGAAGCGGAAGCCTGGCCGGGCCCGTCGCTGATTATTGCTTACAGCCCTTGTGAAGAACACGGATACGATCTGGCATTCAGCCACGATCAGATGCGCCAGTTGACCGCCACCGGCTTCTGGCCGCTCTACCGTTTCGATCCGCGTCGCACTGAAGAAGGCAAGGCAGCGCTGGTGACGGACTCCCGCCCGCCATCAAGCAGCCTGAGCGAAACCCTGTTGAAAGAACAGCGCTTCCGCCGCCTGAACAGCCAGATGCCGGAAGAAACAGCGCTGCTTTACCAAGAGGCGGAACAGGATCTGCGCCGCCGTTATGATTTTCTGACCATGATGGCAGGTAAAGCGGAGAAAAATCCCCAACCCGATCGTTAATAAGGAGAAGCTGACAACCTGGAAGTCACCTTATATTTTGGGTATATAAACCAACTAATTTGAGTTAAAGGAGAAAAGGGATGAAAGTCGCACTGGGGCAATTCGCGGTCGATCGCGCATGGCAAAACAACGTTGCCACCCTATCAGAACTCATGTTGGCCGCACAGCAAAACAGCGCCGACTTGCTGGTGCTGCCCGAAGGCGTGCTGGCACGCGACATCACCAATCCCAAACTGGTGTTAACCGCCGCCCAACCGCTGGACGGCCCCTTCGTCACTCAGGTGCTTGCCGCCAGCAAAGGCAGCGAAATGACCACCATAATGAGCCTTCATGTGCCAAATAGTGCAGAAAAAGTGTGGAATGTGCTTATTGCTATTCGCAACGGCGTCATCATCGCCCAATACCGAAAGCTGCACCTGTACGATGCTTTCTCAATGCGCGAATCGGAAAACGTTGTCGCCGGAGATGAAGTGCCTCCGCTGGTTTCCGTTGCGGGTATGAAAATCGGTCTTATGACCTGTTATGACGTTCGTTTCCCCGAATTGGCACGACGCCTGGCGCTGGATGGCGCGGAGGTTCTGGTTCTTCCCGCAGCCTGGATCAAAGGGCCGCTAAAAGAGTCTCATTGGGAGCTGTTGGTTCGGGCGCGGGCACTGGAAAATACGGCTTATGTGGTGGCTGTCGGAGAGTGCGGCGTGAGAAATATCGGTAACAGCATGGTCGTTGATCCATTAGGCGTTGTCGTTGTTCAGGCACCGGAAGTGCCAGCCTTGCTCTACGCTGACATCCTACCGGAACGCCTCAGCTATGCTCGTCAGGCGCTGCCGGTGTTGGCTAATCGCCGCTTTAAGAAACCACTGCTTGACGGGGAATACTGAGTACCGGCAGCAAGGGCGTTCAACGTCGAGCAAAAAGTGTGATTAGTTACACATGTTATTTCCCTCAGAGGTCGTTCTGCACATATAATGCGCATCCGGTTATATTGACCAGACACAAACCAGATCCATTACCGCTGGTATGGTATTTATCTCTCAACAAAGACATCAAAATGAGTATTCGCACGATCCTTACCTTAGTTATGGCAGCCGCGGCATTCAGCCAGGCCGCCTTTGCCGTTGTCTATCCTCTGCCTGCGGCCAATAGCCGACTGGTGGGAGAAAATCTGGAAGTGACTATCCCGGCAGACAGCACGTTGCCGTTGGAGCATTTTGCCGCTCAGTATCAAATGGGGTTAAGCAACCTGATGGAAGCAAACCCAGGAATTGATGCTTACCTGCCACTACCTGGCAGCACCATGATCATTCCTCATCAGTTGATTCTGCCGGATGCGCCGCGTGAAGGTATTGTGATCAACAGTGCGGAAATGCGCCTGTATTACTATCCGAAAGGGAGCAAAACTGTGGTGGTGTTGCCGATCGGCATCGGTGAGTTAGGTAAAGATACGCCGATTAACTGGACCACCTCGGTGCAGCGTAAAAAAGCTGGCCCGACCTGGACGCCGACCGCCGCCATGCATGAAGAATATGCCGCACGCGGTGAAACTTTACAGAAAGTTTTCCCGCCCGGCCCGGATAATCCGATGGGACTTTACGCCTTGTATATTGGTCGGCTGTATGCCATTCACGGCACTAACGCCAATTTTGGTATCGGCCTGCGAGTCAGTCACGGTTGCGTTCGTTTACGGGCCGATGACATAAAATACCTGTTCGATCACGTCCCGGTCGGCACTCGCGTACAGTTTATCAACGAACCGATTAAAGCAACGGTAGAACCGGATGGTTCCCGTTATGTGGAAGTCCATCACCCGCTATCGCGTACCATAGAGGAGTTTAACTCCGATACGCCAGCACCACTGACCATCACGGCCAGTGTGGGCAAAGTGGTGGCTGATGCCAGCGTCAACCAGAGTGATATTGACAAGGCGCTTCAGGTACGCTCCGGTATGCCGGTCAAGATCAACGGCCTGATTGAAGAAGCCATGCCAGCGGTTCCGCCGATTGAATCTGTTGCTGCGCCCATTGAACCAGAAGCTGCCGAGCCGGAAACACTGCCGGAAGATAATTCAGCGCAGGATTCAGTGCAAGACGAATTAAATCAAAACGCTCCCATTCAAGACAATACGGCGCCACAAACGGGTGCTATAGAACCAGAATCCAGCACCGATCGCTCTTAATATCTCACGATTACGGGAAACCAAATGGAAACTGGTTTCCTATAATTTTCTCAAATAAGCGATGCTTCTTTAAGTTCACTCTTCAGATATGCGTAATAAATCGGTGCGGCGATCACGCCGGATAAGCCAAATGCCGCTTCAAATACCAACATGGCCAGCAGGATTTCCCAGGCGTGCGCTTTAATTCTTGTACCGACAATCTGCGCATTCAGAAAATATTCGAGCTTATGAATCAGCATCAGATAAATCAGTGCAATCAGCGCAATCGGCAAGGAAATGGATAATGCGGAAATAAAGACGATGGTGTTAGAAATCAAATTACCGATGACCGGTAATAAGCCGAAAACGAACGTCAACACAACCAGGGTTTTAGAGAAAGGCAAGTGAATGCCGAAACAAGGAAAAGCGCCGAGAATGAAAATAGCAGACAATACGGTATTGACGGCGGAAATTTTTACCTGAGCAAAAACAATATTGCGGAATGAAGCCGACAGCAGTGACACCCGACGCAGTAATTCCGCTTTCAGCATCGGTTTTTCTTCATCAGCTTCCACGTTATATAAAGAAATAATGGCGCCCAGCACCATACCGATAAGCATGGTGACAAAACCGTGCAGAAAACTTTTACCCATGTTTTGCAGGATAGCGATATGTTGCTGTACCCATTGCAAAAACTCATGCTGCAACTCTTCTACACTAACAGGCAGGTATCCCGGTAAATACAGCATCATCTGCCGCTGGATATCATTGAGGATATAGGCAATGCGTGTGTTAAACGCCGTGGTGTCTTTCATTTCCTGCATTAATAACCCCACCAGGCTACCGAAAAGCAGGCTCAACAAGCTGACGACCAGCGTACTGATGATCGCCACCACTATCCAGCGCGCACGTTTACCACTAATCACTTTTTGAAAATAGGGCGTCAGCAGGTTAACGATTTCATAAACAAGAAAACCGGCAATAAAGCAGGCTAACAGGCGCAAAGGCAGCAACAGTAACAAACCACCCATAATAAAGAAAAAGCTCAAAAACCGAGCTTGTTTCAGATTCAGTAACTGCATAATGACGTCCTGTGTACGTAAAACCCAATGCTGAACCCGGCATCTTTCAAGTTGCAGGCACGTCGGCTTCCCGCATGTTGAAATCTATTGGGTTTAGAGGCTAAATCGGCTGTTTAAACCGTTATTCTTCGCGTTTTACGGCAGAAACACCAGCGGGTTTTAGCGTTGGCGGATATCAATCCACCAGGAAAAGCGTTTCGTCACTTTAACCGGCAACGTTCGGACCAACGCATCAAGCAAGCGATCTGTTTCACGCAGCGGAAATACCCCGGAAATGCGCAATGGCGCAGCCAGCTTATCAACGTGGAAATAGCCATTATGATAACGGGAAACTTCGCTAACCAACTGGTCAAGACGCATGTTATCCGCCACCAGCACACCGGTGCGCCAGCTTTGGCGGAAGCTCTCAACGGGCATGGGAAGGCTGCACTCATCCTGGGTAAAGACAACCTGCTGCCCGGTAACAACCTGCTGTGCCCGGATGGCGGTATGCAGCATGACGTCGCCGCTGAATACCGACAGGAAACTCTGCGCAGCGGTGTAGCGTAAAGCAATCTGACAGGGTAATGGGGCATCAATCTTCCCATGTGGAGTTATCAGGCCAGCCGGCTGGGCAGTGCGGTTTTCCAGCATCAGCTCCCCTTTGACCAACTGAAACGTCAGCGCTCGGGAACCGCTGGATCGTTGATTCAACGCGGAATCAGTATTCAGCCAGACGGTGATGCCATCGGCAATCTTCAATTCACGGGTTCCGCCCGTGCCCGTCCGATAGTCGGCGGCATAGCTTTCCCACGGTAATCCGAAGCCTATTGCCCCGCTCAGGCTGGCAATGACCAGCAATTTGAGCATCCGTCGCCGTTCTTGCCCGCTGTTGCTCAGTACCGAAGAGGCCAGTTGGCGGTCTACCGCATGGAAACGCGCGTGGATCTGTTCGACCTGTTGCCACGCCAGACGGTGTTCGTCGTCACAAAGCAGCCACTGTTGCCATTGCTGCCGATCGTGTTCAGTACAATCTTCATCGTACAGGGTGGCATACCACTGTGCGGCGGCATAAAGCACCTCTTTTGAGATAGCGGATTTAACAGTGGAGATCATAGATCCTGACAGAGCAGACAACTCAGCATTGCCCGCGCCATATATTTTTTTACCATCCGTTCAGAGACCGCTAATCGTTCGGCAATCTGTTGGTAGGTTAATCCGTCAAGATGTACCCATAGAAACGCCTGACGCACATTGGCGGGCAGCGTTGCCAACATGCCATCAATCTCGATTAATGCATCAATAATGAGGGTTTGCTGTTCGGGAGAAGGCGCAACCGAATCGTCTTGCCTGGCCAGCACTTGCAGATAGGCGTTTTCAATATCTTTACGCCGCCAGTGATTGACCACCAGCCCATGCGCCACAGTGGTTAGCCAGGCTCGGGGTTCACGGATTTGCATAGCCTGATGCTGGCTGATAAGCCGTAAAAAGGTATCTTGCGCCAAATCGGCCGCTTGTTGCGAACATCCTAAACGCCGACGCAACCATGCCTGTAACCAGGAGTGGTGATCGTGATAAATCTGCTGAACGACTAAAGACTCAGTCTGATTTGAATAAACGAGCGCGGAACTATTCACAGGCGTAGCTCAATTCATAGCAATGAAATGATTTTCATTATCACTATCAATAAAGTCAATGAATATTCGCGGTGTTGACTATCCGCTATGTCGTTTGCTGCTAAAACAGGAAGAGAAATCAAAAAATCAAGCAGACCACTTGATAGAAGGAAGCCATACGCTTCCTTCACCGCGTGCGGAAAATATTTTACCAGCGATAGCTGATACTGGCGCTCAGGTTTCGCCCCTCACCGTAATAACACCAGAAATTACAGGCGCTGACATATTCGTGATTTGCCAGGTTGGTCGCATTAACCTGTAACCGCCAGTCTTTACTGAAATCATAGGCGATCATTGCGTCCCACAGCGTGTAAGCAGGCACTTTCATATTCGCCGTATTCGCAATATCGCCGTAAGAACTTCCCACATACCGGACACCGCTGCCAATCGTCAAGCCTTCCAGCGGGCCGTTAAACGCATAGGTCGCCCAGCCGGAAACAATATGCTCCGGTAATCCAGGCAGACGTTTGCCCACTTCCCCGACCGTGCCGGATTTGGTTGTCTCCACCTCGTTATAGGTATAGTTCGCCGTTAACGTCAGCCCCGAATACACCTCACCGCTGAACTCGACTTCAACACCGCGAGAGCGAGCTTCTCCGGCCTGAACAGTAATATTGGGATTAGCGGGATCGGTGGTCTGAACGTTTTTTTGTTCCAGGTTAAACAACGCCACCGAGGCATAGCCATTAAAGCCTTCCGGCGTATATTTTACCCCGACTTCAGTCTGCTGCCCTTCTTCTGGGACATAGGGGCGACCATATCCGTCACGCCCTGAAACCGGCAGGAAAGATTCCGAATAACTGACATAAGGTGATATGCCATTATCAAACAGATACATCAAGCCAGCGGTTTTAGTGAATTTGGTATCATCTGTACGGGTATCGACGCCTGACGTCAGATTGCGATCGCGGGACTTCGCCACATCGTAACGCCCCCCTAGCAGAAAGATCAGGCGCTCATTATATTTAATCTGATTTTGAATATAGTAACCCGTCTGATGACGTCCTGAACGATGATCAAAAAGCTCGTTATCAGTGGGTGAGGTATAGTTGCCGTAAACCGGGTTAAAGATATCTATCGGATCGCCAAAGGAGTACAAATTCCCATCACGGCTTTGCGTGTTGGCACGGCGATAATCAAATCCCAGCAGCAAGGTATTCTCAATATCGCCAAATTGCCACTCGCCCACCATACGGTTATCCGTCGACCAGTTTTGCGCAAAACCATCACGATAAGTCAGGCCACGGTTAGCCAGACGGTCGCTGACCATGCCCAGGACATACGCCCCGCGCAGATCCAAATTCAGGTAGGCATAATTCAGGTTCTGATGAAACGTCCAGGTGTCGTTCAGATGGTGGGTGAACTCATAACCAAGATTAAACTGGCGGGTGTTATGGTGATTAATGTCCGGTTCACCAAGCGACGTTTTATAGCCAACCTTGCCAAATGGGGTGTTATGCAGGGTGCCGTAGGGCAGTTTAAACCCGTTGGTCATCCCCGACTGGGTGTCCATATAGCTGGCCAGTATCGTTAACTCGGTATCTTCTCCCAGGAAGGTCATACTGGGTGCAAGGTAGAAACGCTTACTCTTGGCAAAATCAACCTCACCCGACGTGTCTCGCGCCAGCGCTACCACACGGTACAAAATCGTGCCATCGTCATTCAGCGGGCCGGAGCTATCAACCGCTAAATGACGGTAATCGTCAGAACCGTATTTCAGTTCAATCTGCCCCTGTGGAAGACGTGTTGGTCGCTTGGTAATAACGTTGACTAAACCGCCGGGAGGATTCTGTCCGTACAGCACAGACGCCGGGCCTTTCAACACCTCAATACGTTCAATGCCAAAAGGCTCAATCTGCTGACCGTAAAAACCGTCCTCGTTGAGCGTGGCCAGCCCATTCTGAAAACGGGACTGATCGCTGAAGCCGCGAATCGTTACCCACTCAGCCTTGTTATCCGGGCCATACGGCGTAGCCAGAATTCCGGCGCTGTAACGTAATGCCTGATCGATTTTCTGAGCGCCGCGCTCCTGAATCTGTTTTTCGTTAACCACCGAGACAGCGCGTGGCGTTTCTGAAATAGGAACATCCAGTTTTAGTGCAGTATTGGGCGGCGCAGTGACAACAATCTGTTCATTGTCGGACGGCGTGACAGCAGAAGCCGGCACGGGAACATTCACCGTCTGCTGTACCAGCGTTACGCTGCCATCCTCACTGTACTGAGCCGTCAGACCGTTACGATTAAGGATGTGCTGAAACCCCTGTTCAACACGATAGCGCCCTTGCAAACCTGCACTATTTTTACCCGCCACCAATGCCGGATCGTAAGAAAGCAACACACCAGACTGTTGTGCAAACTGATTTAAAACCTGATTAAGCGGCCCCGCCGGCACGTTATATTGCTGAACAGGTGTTGCCGGGGCGGCATACACCGCCACAACCGGCAGAGTTACGCCGAAAGAAGCCCCCAGCACCCCGGCGTGTAAGGCGCGGGCCAACAGTTGGGTACGCAATCTTGCCATTCTTTATCCCCTTTATATTAAAAAAATTATCGGTTTCAATAGGTATGCCAACTGAACAGATAAAAAGGGGAACCATAAAATCGAAAAAAAATGGTTTAGATCATTGATACAAAATCGCGGCCAACTCACGTGTACCTTGAAGTATGATGAGTATAAAAATTAAGCAGAAAAATAGATCGAAAACCGAGGATACGGAAATTTCGCTTATGAAATCCTCAGAATATTAATAAGAATCAATTATGAATTCTCAACCAGGTTAAAATAGATAAATAGCCCTCGTTGCATAATACCAACGTAATCGATTACTTCTTGATATCCGCCCTCTCTATCCCATTACAATACGCTGCTCACGACCGCATGGTTACTAACAACACTTCGCCATCTCTGATAACAAAACACTCAGGAGCTTATTTAAGAAGCCAGATTCGTTGACGATTCCGTCGAGTCCTGATTCAGGATCAACAGAGAAAGCACACGGTTTTCGACATTTAATTTAGAGAAAGACAGCGTACTCAACTGCTTTTTAGTAAAGCCATCAGACAACAGATCTGAAACCACATTTGTACTTAATATATTGGAATCAGTCATAAAGTCCTGATAGGCAAACTTCACGTTAATCGGCAGTACATCATCAATGGAAACCGGCGTATTCGCTTCGGAACGCAGTCCAAAATGGGCATTGAAAGCAGAGTTGGCGCAAACTACCTTACACTTCTCGTCAATCACTGCGACAGCACGCCGTTCATTCTGAACAGGTTGACTTAGCATACCGATGATCTCATTCCGGCCAAATATCAGACTCATTATTTCCTCTGCCTCATGCTATATAAAAGATATTGCGAAGCGCTGTCAGGCAAGCCTCTTCTACAGCAACCCGTCAATAAGCATTCAACTCACCGGCGCCACCGTGGCACCCGGCATAATGTAGTTATCTATGTTGTTTAGTTTTGAAAACCGGATCTTGTTGATTAAAAAAACAAAAAAATAACAATTAGCGTTTTCTTTGTGATTGGCGAACGGTTCTTCTCTGTTTCTCATCGATAAATCGACGATTTTATCGCCGTATCGCCTTGCGCTGTAGATTATCCACACCGACCGGCTGTTGATAATCAGATAAATCCAAATAGCGATAGCGGGTAAAAATATACCTGAACAATATTGTCGCTATCGGCGGAATAAGAGAGATCTTTATGCCTTTTGATCGTAAAAGACGATCAAAGTGCGAATAACAATAGATGAAGTCTATTGAAAACAATAGATTGATCGTTATGTTCATCGGGAATAAGGGGATAATTCTTATAATTTTTCATATTATGGCATATATAACTGATGATGTTTTACCCGCTGCGCAACAGTTTAGTTATTCATGAGCATTCAGGCGATTGAGTTTAATTAATTCCTTTCTGCCTTTCCCGCATTGCGTGATCCATCGCGCAAAAAAGAAACAAATGTTGCCAGTTAATGACAATTAACCATCCGTTGACATATCCTTAACATGTTTAAGGAGAAGCGCCCATGACCCAACATTATAAACATGCCATACCTGCCGCAATTGCGGAAAAAACCCTGATAAATGCCCTCCAATACAAAAAGATGTATCGGCAATCCATTGACGATCCCGTCTCTTTCTGGCGTGAGCAGGGAAAGATTGTTGATTGGATCACGCCATATCAACAAGTGAAAAACACGTCATTTGACCCCGGTCATATCAGTATTCGCTGGTTTGAAGACGGTACGCTGAATGTCGCGGCCAACTGTCTCGATCGTCATCTTGCAGAGCGCGGCGATCAAACGGCGATAATCTGGGAAGGGGATGACGCCAGAGAAAGTAAAACCGTCACCTACCGCGAGTTACATCAGTCGGTTTGTCGTTTCGCTAATGCCCTGAAATCGCAGGGGATCAAAAAGGGTGATGTGGTTGCCATCTATATGCCGATGGTGCCGGAGGCGGCCATTGCCATGCTGGCCTGTGCGCGCATTGGCGCCATCCATTCCGTTATCTTTGCCGGGTTTTCCCCGGAAGCCATCGCCGGGCGAATCATCGACTCCAACGCCAAACTGGTGATTACCGCCGATGAAGGCATCCGCGCCGGACGCACTATCCCACTCAAGAAAAATATTGATGAAGCATTAAAAAACTCTGGGGTGAAAAGCATTACCAGCGTGATCGTTTTGCGTAGAACAGGGAAACAGACGGAATGGTACGCCGCACGCGATCTTTGGTGGCACGATCTGATCGAACAAGCGGACGATCATTGTCCGCCGGAAGAAATGAATGCCGAAGATCCGCTATTTATCCTTTATACCTCAGGGTCCACCGGTAAGCCTAAAGGGGTGTTGCACACCACCGGCGGTTACCTGGTCTACGCGGCGCTGACATTTAAGTATGTCTTTGACTATCATCCGGGTGATATCTATTGGTGCACTGCCGATGTCGGCTGGATTACCGGCCACAGTTACCTGCTGTACGGTCCGCTGGCCTGTGGCGCCATTACGCTGATGTTTGAAGGCGTTCCCAACTGGCCCGATGCCAGGCGCATGGCGCAGGTGATCGATAAACATCAGGTCAATATTCTCTACACCGCCCCTACGGCGATCCGCGCTCTGATGGCGGAAGGCGACAAAGCCATTGAAGGCACGTCGCGTGAATCGCTGAAAATCATGGGTTCCGTTGGCGAGCCGATCAACCCGGAAGCCTGGGAGTGGTACTTCAACAAGATCGGTAACGCCAAGTGCCCGATCGTTGATACCTGGTGGCAGACGGAAACCGGCGGCTTCATGATTACCCCCTTGCCCGGCGCGATTGAAGCCAAAGCAGGTTCGGCAACCTATCCTTTCTTTGGCGTTCAACCAGCGCTGGTGGACAATCTGGGGAACCCGCAGCAAGGGGCGTGCGAAGGTAATCTGGTCATTACCGATTCCTGGCCAGGACAGGCGCGGACACTGTTCGGCGATCACCATCGGTTTGAACAAACCTACTTTTCCACCTTTAAAGGGATGTACTTCAGCGGTGACGGCGCCCGCCGCGACGAAGATGACTATTACTGGATCACCGGGCGCGTCGATGATGTGCTGAATGTTTCTGGTCATCGACTGGGAACGGCGGAAATAGAATCCGCACTGGTTTCTCATCCCAAAATTGCCGAAGCGGCGGTGGTGGGTATCCCGCACAATATGAAAGGTCAGGCGATTTATGCTTACATCACGCTAAACCACGGTGAAGAACCTTCCAGCGAACTGTATACGGAGGTTCGCAACTGGGTGCGTAAAGAAATCGGGCCAATTGCCACACCTGACATCCTGCACTGGACCGACTCGTTACCGAAAACGCGCTCCGGTAAAATTATGCGCCGCATTTTGCGCAAAATCGCCGCAGGCGACACCAGTAATCTGGGGGATACCTCAACACTGGCCGACCCTGGCGTGGTCGAAAAGTTGCTGGAAGAAAAGCAGGCAATGAACCTGTCCCCTCAATGAATCTGACCCCATGCTCTCCTTGCACACCACCAAACCCCAGACTGTGGCTTTGGTGGCGTCTGGGCTTTGTTCTCAATGAGGATGGCGTCGTTCATCGTCCACGCCGTTTTCTCATCTATCGGATGAAAACTGAACGCTTTATTGTTGGCCGGGTTCTGCACGATGCGATGGAACTTGAACAACATATGACCCAGGAAGTCCCCTGAAAGTAGCTAGTTGCAACATCCCTCATCGATGTCTGGCAGCCCCGTGCTATAAACCCGCTTCAGAACGACAGCTCCCGAAAGTTTTTTGCGGGGCGCTTTCCTGATTTTCCTTTTCCTGCTTGGCTGATACGGTTTATCCATTATGGTTGCTGAGTATCAGCAATCAGAGAGAAAGGACGCCAATGCATTCTCACGATGCAATCTTTAAACAATTCCTGAGTGATATTGATGTCGCACGGGATTTTCTATCAGTACATCTGCCACCCTCTATTCGGGCACGATGCGATTTCACTACCCTGCAACTGGAATCCTCTTCCTTTATTGACGATGAGCTGCGCGCTCGGCTATCCGATATGCTGTATTCGCTAAACACCGAGGCTGGTAAAGGTTATATCTATTGTGTGATAGAGCATCAAAGCCGGCCTGAAAAACTGATGGCGTTCAGGCTATTACGTTACTGTCTGGCCGCTATGCAACAGCATCTGGCACAAGGCCATCAGGCATTACCGCTGGTTGTACCGCTATTGTTTTATCATGGAAAACGTAGCCCTTATCCCCATAGCCTGCGTTGGCTGGATAGTTTTGAAAACCCTCAATTGGCAGAACAAATTTACTGTCATGCATTTCCACTGATAGATCTCACCGTCATTCCAGATGAGGAGATTAAGACCCATGGGCGGGCGGCGTTGCTGTCTCTGGTACAAAAACACATCCGCACAAGGGATATGCTGGAACTGGCCCAGGATATCGGGTTATTATTTGAGCGCTGGCAAGTGCCGCTGACACAAAAAAGAGCGCTGCTGTTTTATATTGTTAAGAGCGGCAACACATCCAGACCAGCAGATTTTATTAAAACCGTATTAGAGCCATTGTCGGCAAATCGGGAGGAACTTATGACCATCGCCCAGCAACTGAAGCAGATCGGGTATGAAGAAGGCATTCAGCAAGGCATGAAAGCCAGCGCACAACACATCGCCCGGGAACTACTGCTAAGAGGGATGGAAAGCGAGCACGTTCAGCAGATAACCAAACTTTCCGCCGACGAGATTAAGCAGTTAATTTTGTCCGACGGCGAATAATCAGCTTCCCGGAGTAGCACCATTTATCTTCATCTGTTTGAAAGGGCGACGATTAAGGGAAAAGTGCGGCATCTCCGGCTTCAGAACGACAGCTCCCGGATCAACACTGCCGATACCACTTTCCAGCCGCGCACCAGCAGGCTTTGCGCTTCGCCGTCCATGACCACCGTGCCGCGCAGCATCTGCGGCTGGGCCGTACTGTCGGCAGGCAGAGTCAACAGCACCCGATAAACCACCTGCTCAGGATGCAACTTGCGTTGTGCATCGCTTAAGGTGGCGATGTCCCCACCGTAAGTCGAGGTCAGTTCCGGTACGGCGCTCAGATCGCGGGTAGCGGTATGGTCGATATCCACAATCGTCACAGGCAACGCGGGGCGGCTGACATCCTGCGGGTAAAAACGCCCTTGTCCACCGGCTTTCAATCGCTGCCAGTCTTTTTCCGAAACAAAGGCTTCCACCAGCCCGCCGGTCGGTTTGGCGATCACCGCCAGCCATTCGCCCTGCGCCAGCCACTCCCCGGTTGCCAGCGGCGCGGCAACGTCCGCCACCACGCCGCTTATCGGTGCGCGTACCGTCAGTTGCGCCGACTGTCGTTTCAGTACCGCCAGCTTTTGTTGCGCCGCCTCACGCTCCTGATTCACCCGCTGGTGTTCGCCCACCGCCTCTTTATTGAATACCTGAAACGCGCCCTGCCAACTCAAGGTGGCAATTTGCCGCTCCAGTTGCTGTTGCTCATGTAATAACGCCTCCGCCGACAGCGTAAATAGCGCCTGACCGGCCTGCACCGATTGGCCGACCTGAACATCGATGCGGTTGATCATGGCAGGCAACGGCATATACAGGCTGCTTTGCTGTTCGGCACGCAGCAGCGCCGGAGCATACACCGTGCGCTGCCAGGGGATCGCCAACAGCAGCAGCAATATGCCGCTTAATGTCAGCGTCACCATCATATTTCGATTCATACGGTAATCCTTGCGGCGTTTGCTCCACTCACGCAGTTCATTAACCACCGGCATTATCACGAAATAGCCGATTTCTACCGCGAAAAGCAGCATACCCAGCAATTTGAACGCCATGTGATAAACCAGAATGGCAATGCCGGTAAACAGAAAAAAACGATATATCCACACGCAGAAGGCATAGCCGACCAGTGTACGCCGTAACCAGCGGGGAAACGGCTCTGGCGGGGGGTCACCCAAGCCGAACAGCCATTCACGCATCTGCCAGCGGCCAAGGGCAAAGCCCCGGTTTTGCAGATTCGGTATTTGCAGCCAGTCCGACAGCAGGAAATAACCATCAAAACGCATCAACGGACTGAGGTTAATCGCCAGCGTCATAATCCAGGTGGTGGTCGCCAGCATAAACGCCGCGCTGCGCAACATGCCGTCCGGTAGAAAGCTCCACGCCAGTGTCGCCCAGGCGGCCAGCGTCAGTTCGGTCAACATCCCGGCGGCGCCTATCGCCATCCGTTGCCGGTGGCGGGTGAGCTTCCATGAGCCGGACGTATCGGTATACAGCACCGGCATCATGACCAGAAACGCGACGCCCATGCTGGCAACCCGTGCGCCAAAACGCTTGCAGGTGTAGGCATGACCCAGCTCATGCAGCACTTTGGTGAAACACAATGTGATCCCCGCCAGCGCAGCGCCTTCCAGGGTAAAAAAATGCAGAAACGTGTGCTTGAAGGTTTCCCACTGACGCCCGGCCAGGAACAGCCCCAGCACCGCCGCTATCAGCGTCAGCGTTAAAAAAAACCGGCTGAAAAAGGGTTCCACCCACGATAAAGTGGCGGTCAGAAAACGATCGGGATGCCACAGCGGAATGCGGAAAAACAGATAATTTTTCAGCAGTTTGCGCCACACCGAAACCTGCGTGTGAGCCAACTGCCGCCCAAACTGCGCCAGCGCCTCATCACCCGATGCCCGCGTCAGACTATTGGCCTGCAAAAACTGGCTGAAATACTGTACGTCGCTATCATCAACAGTCAGCGGCAACGTCTGATTGATCTCAGCCACAATTTTCGCCGTCTCCCCCAGCGACCAGCGTGACAACATTGCCATCTCCGCCCAGCCAATACGGAAAAACAGACCGCGCAACGGATCTTCCAATGTCCAACTGGGCGATCCATCACGATTGGCAGGCCCGGCATGGAGGATCAGTTCATCGCGCAACGGACTAAGCCGGGCGGCCGGATGAGGATCCAGAGCGGATGCGGTCATTACACGCCCAGCCACACGCGCAGCGTCGCTAAAGGCTTACGCAACAGATAGACGAACAGCACCGTGCGCTGACCATACAATTTCGCCGTGCCTTTCAACCCAACGCGCAGCAGCGGATCATCCTGGATAAATTTGGCCCGCAGCCGGTAGGCCATAATATTGTCCGGCGTGGGCGCCGAACGGTAGCCAATGTGCTCCAACTGCGCTGGCAGTGCCGAGTTTGGGGCCACATTAAGGAATAGGCGCACATCGGCCCCCTTATCCAGCGCAATGGCATCGGCAGCGGGCAGTTGGATCTCCAGCTCAACATCATGCGGATCGGCAATCATCATAATGCGTTCGCCGACCGCCACCGACCGCCCGATCCAATCGCTGACGTCATCAAAAATCGCCACGCCGTCACGCGGGGAAACCAGTTGCATACGTTCCAGTTGCCGTTGCAGAAAATCCATTTCACTCTGCGCCTGTTCGCGTCGGCTTTGCAGTACAGCCAGACTGGCTTTGCTGTTGGCATCAAACAGCGCCTGTTGCTGCGCCTGCCGGAACTGGGCATCGGCGGTGGCGAACGCCTGACGGCCGGACTCCAGCCGGTTTTCCAGTTCGCGGGCATCCAGCCGTACCAGCGGTTGATTGGCCGTAATCTGCTGATTGGGGCGTACCAGGATATCGTCGACCACCCCGGCTACCGGCGCACGCACCATTACCGGACGGTGCGCCACAATCTCCGCTGGCGCCAGCACCGATTGCCGCACCGGGATCAGCATAATCAATAACAGCGCTATCGCCCCCGCCAGTATCAGCCGACGCCGATTAGGCGGGATAACGGTTTTACCGCGTCTTTTTTTGCCTAAGCTAATCCAGGCGTGGGAATAGGCGTCGGCCAGTTTTTCCAATAGCACGACTTCCGCTGGCTGCCACCCGCTGTCTCGCGCCAGAATCAGCACCAGCGGCGGCTCCCCTTGCGGACGCCGCAAAGGCAGCCACAGTAGAAACTCCGGCAGATATTCCTGCCACAGCAACTGGTCGCTGGCTGGCAGATTCTGCCAGCGCAAGGTTTGCGTTGGTCGATCTTGCTGTTGCCACTGGCGGCACAGACGGCTGAATTCACTGCAAAACGGCGCGTTAGCATCGAGGGTCGCCAGACCGGACGCCGCGCACAAACGCTGTCTTTCACCCTCCCACAGCAGCGCCTGACGATACTTCACCAGATTGTGCGTTTCGTTAACGATGAAAAACGCCAGTTCATCCTGTGTTTCCCGCGCTCTGGCGCGGCTTTCCAGTTGCAACAGCTCCGCCAGCAGCGCCAGCCGACTATCCTGCTCGCTTACCGCCTGAGTCATGGCGCAACGCCGCCTGCCGTCGGCGGCATAATCTGCGCCACGCCGCTCATCCCCGGCAGCAGCCCGGCGGTGGATTGAGTAATGCGTCCAAACACTTTGACGGACTGACTGACAGGCTCAACCGCTGAAGAGATACGGCTGATTTCCGCCGGGTAACTTAGCCCGGTTTCATCCAGCGTGACCTGAAAGCTATTGCCCTGTTTTAACCACACCAGCCAGCGCGACGGCACGATCATTTCCAGTTCAAAGGCGCTGTCATCGTAAATCGCCAGCAGTTCTTTGCCTTCCGGCACCGATTCCCAGCGTTTCACTTTGGTTTCCGTTACCCGGCCTGAAAACGGCGCTATGATAACGCAACGTTGCAGCATGGCGCGGTTCACGCCGCTTTCCGCCTGCGCCATCGATACCGCCGAACGGGCTTGATCCACCTCAGACAAACTGATCGAATTGAGCTTGTCCAGCCGGTTGGCAATCGCCAGTTTTTTACGGGCGGCATTTTCAGCGGCGGCGGAGTAATTCAGTTTCTCTCTCAGTACCGTACAGTCAAAGGTGAGCAGCGTATCGCCCTGTTTAAAGCGCTCCCCCTCTTTCACCGCGATATCCGTGACTTTGGCCGCAATTTCGCTGGAAAGCATGGTGTAACGCAGCGCACTGAGCTGTACGCGGATGTCATTGCCTGTTGTCGCCTGAGCCAACAAGGGCGTCAGCAACGCCCCTGCCAGCAGAAACGGCCACGCTTTCATCAATGCGATCCCCCGGCCTGTAACGATTGCAGGTTATCCCACATATCCGTGCTGACCGTGCGGTAGGGTTTTCCGGCAATGGCGGCTGGCGGCGTAACGGCGGCGACCGGTTTGGTTACCGCCGGAGTGTCGGCGACCGCCATCGGCGCGGCCAGGGAAAGGCGCGGCACCGGCACACTGCCGGTTTCAAGATTGCTGGTGGTACGGGCAATGGTATTGCTTAAGGCGGCCAGACTGGTATCGCTGACGTTATCGGGCAATACATCCAGACCGGCGGCCTGATACACCGCGCCCAATGCGTTTTGCACGTCGGCAAAGCTGCGGTCACGCGCCCGGGTGGTGAGAATGGTTTCGGTGCTGACCCGCACCTGCTCCATCTGGGTCGCCGCCTGATTACGCACGGTGAGTTCGGTTTGATTAAGAATGCCGCGCTGAATACGCGCCAGCTCCTGATAACGGCTGAACATGCGGGTACTTTGCTGATACTCCTGCCAGGCCACGTTCACCTGGGTCAGCACCGCCATACGCAGCGCCTGACGCCGCACTTCCGCCAGTTCTTCATTGGTCTGACCGGTACGTTTCACCGATGACCATGACAGGACATTGAGCAGGTTGCCGCTGACCTGCACACCGGCATTCGCCCACTGGTGATTGACCAGATAGCTGTTGCTGTCGCCATTAATACCGGCAAACAGCGCTACGCCCGGCAGCAGGCGCAATAGCGATTTACGGGTTTCCAACACGGCATTACGCGCCAGATAGCTTTCTTCACGCACTTCAGGACGTTTTACCATCGAGAAGTTTTCCAGATCGTCAAGAGAATAGGCCATTTTCGGCGCCATCAGGCTGCTTTCACCAGGCACCACCACATCAAACTTGCTGGCGGGCGGTAAATTCATCAGCGAAGCCAGGCGGGACTTGGCCACCACCAAATCGCTGTCGACGATCTCAAGCTGGCGTACCATTTCCAGCATATTTTTCTGGAAACGCAGCGCGTCTATCGGTGCCAGCAGGCGCTGTTGCTCCGTCTGACGGGCATACTCCAGCGCCTGACGCGCCTCGGCCAGCGCCGCCGTCACTTCCGGCTGTAAACGCTGGGCGGTCGCCGCTTCCCAATAGACCGTGCGCACCTGACGGGTGATATCCGCCACCACACGGCGACGGCGTTCTTCCGCTGCCAGCGATTTATTCGCCTGCATCCTGGCGTTGAAATAGCTGATGCCAAAATCCAGCACGTTCCAGCTCAGTGAAAGATCGGCGGTACGCAGGGTTTTATCCTGACTGGTGGAGGCTTCCAGCGACTCCTCGCCGGTAGTCACCGATTCACTGCTGGAGCCAGCCACGTTGTTACGCGTTTGCAACCCGGCACGCGCCGCCAGCTTAGGCAGCATATCCAGATTCTGTACGCCGAGCAATTCGTCCTCCATTGCCTGCTCCATCAGCGCCACCCGCTGTTGCAGGTTATATTTCAGCGCACGGGCAATAGCCTCATCCAGCGTGATGGTGCCGCGCACCGGCTCCTGATTGGCGAACATCTGCGTGCGATCGCTTAACGCCTGCGCAATCTGTTGTTCCGGCGTTATCGGCTCGGGCTTTACCGCACACCCGGCCAGTCCCAGACAGGCCAGTGTCACCGCCAGCGTCAGAGCGCGGGAACCGGCGGATTTTGGCTTACTATCCCAGAGTGTTGCTATGTGTTGATTCACCAGGGTTTTCTCCCCTCTTATTAATTCATTGGTTAATTGAAATTCACGTGGCGTCATGTGTTACGACACACTCCCTGTTAACTGATCTAATGCATTCAATAATTCATCTATGTTCCGGCGCGCCTCAAGCTGTTGGCTAAATGCTGCTTTTCCTGCGCTATGGGCGACTTCAGCCGGGTCAGACGTAAGCCGCTGGACAGATAATGACGTGGCTGCCGCCTCTGTTTCATATAACTGCGTTAACGGCACTGGCGGTTCTACCCCCTGCCCGACGCGCAGGGTGATTGGCAGGGTACGGCTGGAGCCATCTGCGGTTTGCGCGGTCAGCGACAGTTGGATCTGATTGACCTGTAATGCGCTGGCATCGGTTATCCGCACCACGCCGCTGCGGGCATCAAACTGCACCCATGACGGCAGCGGACGACCATTTGCCAGTTGCAACGTCAGCACCGCGCCACCTTCGCGGGTGCTGAAAATGTGCTGTGGCAAGGTGAAAACCAGCGCTCCGGCGTTATCCGGCTGGAGTGTGCCTTGTAAACTGCTGAATGCGGATTCCAGCGCCGTGGTTTGTCCGCGTATGGTCTGGAACAGGGTTGAGCGGGTATCGCTGACAAGCGTTCCCTGATCGCGGGAAGAGAAATTGACGGTTTCCAGCGCGGGCAGCAGCGTCGTCATAACGGGTTCCAGCCCCCATTCCGCTGCACGCTGACGCTGTGTTTCCGCCGCATCAGCCGTCACAGCCGGTATGGCGGCCCTGAGCAACGAACCGGTTGGCCGGGAACTGGCAAATACGCGCTCATTTAATCCACCTTCATCTTCACGATCAGTGTTATCCGGCGCAAAAGCATCACCTGGGCGGGCAAACAGCATCAGGTTGTTAAATGTCATCTCCCGTCCAACCGTCAGGGTTAGCGTCAACGTGGCGCGGCCACCGGCGCTGTCCTGAACGCTTATGGTCAGACTAAACGTACCGCTTTCAGTCGGCGTACCGCTGATGGTTCGGGTGTCGGCATCAAAAATCAGGCCGTCAGGCAATCCGTCGAGGCGCCAGGTCAACGTGTCGCCATCGGCGTCGGTAAACAGATTGTCCGGCAGCGTCACGCTGTAGGCTTCATTCTCGGTGGCCTGGTTCAGGCGATAGTCAGTAGCGGTGATTTCCGGAACAAAATTAACGGATACCGTGGCGGAAATAGCCAGATTAACCGTGTCACGGCCAGCACCATCTTTACCGCCGCTATCCTGCACCGCAATGAGGGTGATGACCCGATCGCCGCCGCTGGCGGCGGCATTCTGATAGCTGATGCTATTGATCAGCGCTGCGGCCAGATCGGCGGTGATGCCAGCGCCGCTGGCGATCGTCACAGTGGTAACGCCATCTGCGTTAACGCTGACGCTGACAAGGTAACCATTACCCGTGGTCACGCTGGCGCCATCCGTCAGGGTGATGCTGCTCCCGTCAATATTCAGGACTTCATTGACGCCATCCACGACTCCGGCAACGCTTAAGGTCACGGCAAGAATACGGTCATCCGCTTCCACCGTATCAATATGAGTATTGCTGAATAGACTGATGGCGCTGCCCGTATAATCGCTGTTGCTGGCACTGGCGCTCACCACTGGCGCATCGTTAACCGCCGCCACGGTAACGGTGGCGGCAATGTTCAGTGCCGTGATGTCGCTACCGCCGTTCTGTACCCCTCCGCTGTCCTGTACGGCGGTGAGCGTTACGGTACGAGTGCCAGTGGTGGGATCGTCGCTGGCGTTGGCGTAAGTAATAGCGTCAATCAAGCCCGCGGCGGCACTTGTTTCAATACCGTCTACACTACTGAGAACAACGGTGGCCGTGTCCCCTGTGACCGTCACCGTGTAGCCATAGCCGCTGGCGGTAGCGCCCGACCCCGCCACCAGCGCAATCACCGTGCCGTCAACCGTCAGCGTTTCACTCGCACCATCGGTCAGGCCCGATACCGTCAGCGTGAGGCCGACAATCTCCTGCCCCGCTTCCACCGTACTGAGGGCCGTTGCGCTAAACAGGCTGGCAGGAGCGCCATCTTCAGTATAGGCTGCCGTCATGCCGGTAGTCGTCAACGACGGCGCATTATTGACCTCGTTAACGGCCAGCGCCAGCCTCACACTGTCAGAGGTATAAGCGTCGGACACCGTCAGCACCAGGGCAATACTGCTGCCGGGATCGTTGCTGTTGTTGGTATAAGTAATCTGTTGCAGCACCAGATTAGCCGTGGCGGTTGTCACGTCGGCGCTGAAAGTGACGGTCAATGCGCCATCACGGCTGACGAAAGCGCCGATGGCCGCATCATTGAGATAAAGCGTGCCGTCGACCAGCGTCAGGCCATTACCATCCATAAAGCCGTAACTGTCGTCGCTGCTGATGCCATCGGCGCGGGCAATCGCGATCGTCGCCTCTGCGTAGTTACCGCTGCCATTGTTTAACGCGTCATAGTCCGCGTCCGTCAGCGTCAGTATCTGAGCCAATAAAATCGTACTTTGTTCGGTGTAAGCGAGATCAAGGCTGGCGGCCAGCCCATCCCTGAGATTGACCAGTCCGCCCGCGCCGGTAACGACGGCCATACCGTTGCTGCTCACACTGATGTGGCGGGCGCCAGACAGACCGCTGTCGGTGTCGCTGGTAAGCACTTGCAGCAGAACCGGCGTACTGGCGCTGATATCGTAGCGGCTAAGGGTGCCATCCGACGACGTTACATACAGCGTGTGGTTATCGCCAGCCAGCGCAACACCCGTGACATTGCTCAGACCCGCGATGTGTCCTGCGACACTCAGCGTCCCACTATCCGCATCAAAACTGAAGATCGACACACCGTCGGCGCTGGCGACATAGACGGACTGGCCGTCGCTGGAGACAGTGATATCAATGGGCGAGGACATCTCCACCATCGTGCCTGCGCTGTCGTCGGCGCCGTCGCGCAGATAGGAGATAGCGTTGAGTGCGCCATCACTGCCACGCTGGTAGACAATAAGCGTGTCGGCCACGGTGCTGGCGGCAGGATCGGTGATAACAAACACATAGTCGCCCACAGCCTTGATGCCTACCCCGGTGAACAAGTAAGGCTCGGTCGAGGTGGACGCCGCGATCTGCTGCGTGAGCGCATACAGACCGCTTTCGCTATCAAGCGTATAGACGCTCAGTCCCGCGTAGTTACCGTCGACCACGTAGATCGCGCCGCCATCACTGGAGATGCCGAGATCGACGACATTCTCCGTTGCCAGCGTTTGTGTCAGCGACAAACTGCCGTCGGAGGTCGTGCGGCTAAAGATGGCGATAGCATCGCCACCCTCGCCCAGTATATAAAGCCTGGCGCCATCATCACTGATCTGGATATCGGAAACCGTGGTCACACCACTGACGATGCTCCCCTGATAAATCAGTTCGCCCGTACTGGCGTTGCGGCTAAAGGTTGCGACAGCGCCGTCGCTGGCGACAACATATAAATGGCTGCCGTCTCCGCTCAACGCAGTGGCCGCGATAGCCGTTATCCCCTCAATGGCAGGCAGGCTTTGGATCACCTCCAACGTTTCGTTATCCGGTGTGCTGCCAAGCACGGGGGCCGTATTTTCAACCAGAGTGACAATGGTGCTGCCAGCCAGTGTAGTGATGTCGCTACCGCCATTCTCCGTACCGCCATTATCCTGGACGCTCAGAGTGAAGGTACGGTCTCCGGCGGTAAACGCCGTACTCAGGTTGAGATAATTAATACTGTCAACCAGCGCCGCTGCGGTACTGACATCAATACTGCCGCTATTATCGATCGCGACCGTGACCGTATCCCCCTCTACCGTGACGGTATAGCGATAACCGCTGTCGGTGGCGCCCGATCCCGCCACCAGCCGGATAGTCGCGCCGTCTATCTCCAGGATTTCACTGCCGCCATCCACCACCCCGGAGACCGTCAGCGTCAGTCCGATAATGCCCTGACCGTCCTCTACCGTCGAAATGGCGGTATCGCTAAACAAGCTAATCGAACTGCCGCTTTCGGTATAAATGCCGCTGACGGCGCTGGATACCACGCCAGGAGCGTCGTTCACGGCGATCACGTTTACTGTGGCGGCAATGGCCAGCGTTGCGATATCAGTGCCATTATTACTGGCGCCGCCATCGTCCTGAATGGCCGCCAGAGTCACGGTACGAGCAGTCGCGGTAGGATCATCGCTAGTATTAACGTAGCCGATGGCATCGATCAGCGCGGCGGCGGCACCCACCGCGATCCCGTCGACGCTATTAAGGATCACCGTGGCGGTTCCTTCCGCCACGCTCACCGTATAGCCGTAGCCGCTGGTAGTCGTACCGCTAATCCCCTCCACCAGCACGATGCTGATACCGTCGATAATCAGCGTTTCATTTTCACCATCCGCCAGGCCAGCGACCGTCAGCGTCAGCGAACGAATAGCCTGACCATCCTCTCCGGTAGACAAAACGGTATTACTGAACAGATTGCTGGCGTCGGCATTCTCGACATAGGTGGTACTGGCTGCCGTGGAGCTGAGGCTCGGTGCATGGTTGGTAAGCGACAGCGTGACGTTGGCGCTGATTGTCAGCGCAGTGGTATCCACCCCATTATTATTGGTGCCGCCATTGTCCTTAATCGTCTTCAGGGTAACAGTCCGGCTGCTGATGGTGGGTTCATCGCTATGATTGGCATAGCCAATACCATTAACCAGGGCTTCTGCGGTGTTGGCTGCTATCCCCTCACTGCCAGTCAGCGTAACGGTGACCGCATTATCTTCCACCGTTACCGTATAACGGTAGCCACGGGTCGTCGTGCCGCTACCGGCAACCAGCGCGATAGCTGTGCCGTCGATGGTCAGCGTTTCGCTTTCACCATCGACTACGCCTGAAACCGTCAGTGTCAGTTCCGAGATTAACTGGTCAACCTCTCCGGCTGAAATACGGGTATCACTGAAGAGTTTTACCGCGTTGCCGCCGCTGGTGTAGGTCACATCGCCCGCCGTACTCACCAGGCTGGGGGCATTATTGATTTCATCCACCGTCAGCAAGATATTGACGCTGCTGGTAGTGTATTCGTCGCCTACGGCCAGCGTCAGCATGACACGGCTCCCAGGATCGCTGCTGGTGTTGGCATAACCGATCTGTTGCAGCACCTGATTGGCGGTGACGGTGGTCACGTCTGCGGTAAACCTGATGGTCAGCGCGCCATTGTCGCTGGCGAACGTGCCGATGGCCGCGCCGTTTAGGGAGAGAACCCCATCGGCCAGCGTCAGGCCGTTGCCGTCGCTAAAACTGTAGCTGTCGGCACTGTTGGCCCCGCCTTCGCGCATCAGCGTGATGGTTGCGCCGTTGTAGTTGCCCGCGCCATCGGCCAGGGCATCGTAGTCGACGTCGGACAGCGACACGCTGGCGGCGGGGTTGGTGGTTTCGCCTTCGGTGTAAGCCCCGGATACCGCGCCAGCACTGATCAGGCTCAAACCTGCTCGGTTGTAGAAACCGCCCACATAGATGGACGTGTTGTCCGAGGAAATGGCATAGCGGAATGCACGGCCATTGGTGGAGAGAGCCAGCGTATTGGTATGCGTCAGTGAGCCATCTCCATTGACGCTATAGATGTATACCTGCCCCGTCAGGCCGCCTGCATAAAGCGCGGTGCCATCCTGCGAAAGTGAAAGCCCCCAGACCTGACTCCCAGGGGAAGCGGTCGATGTCCGGGTCACCGTGTTGGTTGCGCTGTCGTAATACAGCGTGACCACCGTGTTGTTGCTGCCGGTCGTCGCATAAATGTAGCCCGCGTCCGAAACCACGATGCCTCTCGACGTTCCACTCAAGCCGATACCGGTGCCGGTGGTGGCATAGGTCAGGGTGCCGTCGCCGTTGGCGGTGTAGACAATCAGTTTGGAGCCGCCCAGCACATAGACATTGCCCGACGAATCGATGGCCATGGCGGAAGCTGTGCTGTAACTGTCGCTGTAGCTGCCGGACAGGTTCAGCGCGCCATTCTCGCCAACCGTATAGGCATAAAGAGTACTGGAGGAAATAACATAGAGTGCGCCGCCGTCAGCCGAAACCGTCAACTGTTTGATCTCCGATGCACCCGTCACCTCTGCGCTCAAACCAGTGACGCCGAGCGTACCGTTGTCATTGACGCTGAACACGGTAACCACATAGTTGCCGGATGCGTTCTTGCCCACCAGATAAGCGTACTTGCCATCAGCGGAATAAACCGCCGAGGTCGCGCTGTCCAGCCCATTGATTTCGATGCCGTTGCTGTCGTCGCCATCGTCGGCGGCGCCCTGAACGAAGGTCTGCACCAGAGTCAGTTCGCCGGTATCGGCGTCGCGGCTGTAAACATACAGGGTACTGTTGCCGGAAGGGGTGATCGCATGAGAGTTACTGCCGCTGCCTAATACCATTAGCGTGCCATCGTCGGGCGACAGCGCCAGACCGTAGACATACTGACTGAAACCCGTCAGGTTGCCTTCAGCGGTATAGACCAACCCACTTTCGTCAACATCAAGAACCGGCGCGCTGTTGTCCGCCTCGGACTGAGTGATCACCCGCAACGTCAGTTCGGTCGAGGCGCTGGCCCCCGACTGATCGGTTACCGTTACGGTGACGGTATAACTGCCCAGCGTAGCGGCGGCGCCGGAGAGCGTCAGAGTCCCGGCGTCGAAAGTCAGACCGTCGGGCAGGCCGCTTACGCTCCAGCTCAGGCTATCACCGTAGCGGCTATCGGCGTCGTTGAACAGGCTGGCGTCCAGCGTGACGCTATAGGCGGTGTTTTCAACGGCGGAGTCCAGCGTGGCGGCGGCTTGCGGGTTAATTTCAGGCGCACGGTTGGCGACCTGCTCAACCACCAAATCCAACGCCAGAGAAGCGCTGGCGCCCGAGGGATCGGTGGCGCTCACAGTCACGGTGAAAGTGCCGGTTTCCGCAGTTGTCCCCGCAATAGTACGGGTCGTGGCGTCGAAAGTCAGCCCGTCAGGCAAACCGCTGACGCTCCAGGTAAGCGTGTCGCCGTCTTCATCATGGAACAGACCGGAAAACAGGGTAAAGCGATAGGCGGTTTCGCTGGTCGCCGAACTCAGACCATAGCCGGTGGCGGCGTCGGTGTTGACCTGCGGCACGGCGTTGGCGCGCAGCGTCAGGGTTATGTCATTGCTGGACAGATTGCCCGCGCCGCTGTCCCGCCCGCGCACGGTAAGCGTAAGCAGGCTCCCCATGGCGACGCTGGCATTGGTATAGCTTAGTTGCTGCAACACCTGATTGGCGACTGCGCGGGTAGCAACATCGGTGAAAGTCACGGTCAGTACGCCGTCGCTCACACTCAGGGCGGCGATAGCGTCGTCGCCGAGGGAGATGACGCCGTTCTCAAGCGTCAGCCCGTTGCCATCGGCAAAACCAAAGCTGCCGCCATCGACGCTGGCGCTAACGGTGATGCTGGCGCCGTTGTAGTCGCCCTCGCCGCCGTTCAGCACATCATAGTTGCTGTCTTTAAGCGTCAGGCCGCTGGCAAAGGTCAGCGCTTCCCCCAGATTCAGCGTCTGTGCGCTGGTGTAGCGGCTTACGCTGCCGCCTGCCGCCAGAATGGATAAACCGTCGCCGGACACCGCAATATCGCTACCGCTGGTGTTGCCGGCAATACTGCTGGAAAATATCAGCCCGCCATTGCCGGCGACCGAGTAGACGCTGATAGCGCCGTCACCGGACACCGCGTAGAGCAAACCATCCTCATCGTTGAGGGTAATGCTGGATACGCCACTAATGGCAACGCTATCGAGCTGGGTAAGGTTGCCGCCGCTGAACTGATAGACGAAAACAACCCCTTTGAGCGGTGCGGCAATATAGAGATACTGACCATCCGCCGAAACCGCCAGCGTGACAGTGCTGACATTATTGGTGTAGTTCGGGTTACTCCAGTCGATATTACTGAAGTCGAGATTAAGGTCGCTGACGGTCACGCTGGTGATGGTGGTCAGTGAACCATCATCATTGCGCTGATAAACGCTCAGGCTGACCGAACCGAAAAGACCCGCGCCAGAATAGATCGCGTAAACATAGTCGCCAGCGGTGGCGATCACGCCGTCGCGGCTGCCGTCATCTACGCGTCCCGCATGGTTCAGCGCACTGCTGGCGGCGTCGCGGCTGTAGATCACCATTCCGTTCCATTCGGTGCCCACATAGACCCAGGCGCCATCTTGCGAGATAGCCAACCCGCCGGTAACGTTGCCATTATTGGTATCGATGGTTGAGACATAGCGCAGCGTGCCGTCTTCATTGACGTCAAGAACGAAAATATTACTGCTGCCATCGGTAGCATAAACAGACAGACCGTCAGAGCTGGTCACCATATGGCTGACGGCACCAAGATTGTCGACGGCCAGCGTCTGAAGCAGGGCCAATCGCCCAGAGTCATCAACAGAGAATACCGAGAGGACGCCGTCCCCGGCGACATAGGCGTAGCTGCCGTCGCTGGAATAAGCGACTTCCGTGCTGCCGCCAAGCTCGTCGGCGGTGAATGACTCAGCGGCTTCGAGGGCGCTATCACCGGACAGCACCGGTGCGACATTGATCTGGCTGTCAATGGTGATGGTGGCGCTGATATTCAGACTGGCGCTGTCGCTGTCGTCGCTCAACGTAGTGAGGGTGACGGAGACCTCGCCGCTTTCGACGCTCTTGTCCTGCGCCTGATAGGAAATACCGTCGATCAAAGCGGCTGCGCCCTCTGCCGTATAGCCAGTGTCCGAGGAGGCGATATTCACCGTAATGGTCGTGACATTGCCGCTGACCGCAACCGAGTAGAAATAGTTATTAGTCTTCGTATTGCCGGTGGCGGTGGTCAGCGTAATGACCGAACCGTCGATAATCAGCGCCTGATTGCCACCACTGCTGTCCACGGTAATGACCAACTCCTGTAGCTCCCCGCCGCCGGTATCGGGCGAGACGCTGACATTGCTGAACAGATCCACCGCCGGGAAGCTGTCGCTGCTGTCGGTAATGGTGACGGTAGCCGCAACGGGCGTAGCTGAAGCGCCGGGCGCGCTATCGGTAGGCGCCACCTGCACGGCAACATCAGCCACCGTAGCGACGGCGGCGGCGTCAAACATCATACGCGGTTCCAGCACCCATGCCTGACGGGGAATACGCTGCGGCGCAGAACCGGCTTTTGAGCGAGAAAAAGTCATCGTGTCATATCCTGTTAGTCAAAAGGCACATGGGCCGTTACTCAATCAGCCGGACGAAACCGCTTTGCTGATGCAGTTCGTCAGTAATTTCACTCAGGCGGTTTCTTATTTTGCTTTCCGATGCGACAAAATCCTCGCCGTTGTAATAGGTGAGATCAGCGCTTTTTTCAGCGCAGCCGCCTAGTCCCGCATCGGCGAGGCGGCGAAACTCGGAAGCGCTGGCGACGGTGCCGCCATTTTTATCTTCATTTACCGCCTCGTCGTTGCCGGTCACCACCAGAAAGAAGCGTATATTGCGTTCACGTAAGCTGGTGCACAGATTGGCGAAGCGTGCGGTAATCAACTGCTCGCTGGTGCAACCGTCATTCTCCGTCGTCTGCGCGCTACAGCCGTCGATCGGTCTGCCCACATAAGCGTTATAGGAATCGCTGTCGAACCACAGCATGTCGCTGGAATTGACCAGCAGCACGATAGCTTTGGTGCGTTCGCCATTGCCCTCGTCAAAGTCTTTGGGCAGATCGTCGTCCAGATCCCAGCCAGCGCTGCCGCGAAAGTTCGGGGCCAGCGCCATTGCCGCCCAGCCGATGGCGATGGCGTAGTTGACATTAAAACCGGTGCGCATCTCGTCGAGCCGCCCGGCGATCTTGTCGAAATCGTTGGTGAGCGGCAGCAGAGGCGCATAAGGGCAGCCCTGATCCACAACCAGATAGCGCGTGTCGTTGGTACCGATAGCCTGGCCGAAACTCGGATTTGGTCCGACCCAGGAGATAAAATAAGCCTCCGGGGCATTCGGCGGCAGATCCGCCCGATAATAGACGCGGAATTGTCCCGTCGGCGTCTCGTCCCAGAAATAGTTGTCGCCCCTGTTCAGCCCACGGTACATGCACAGCAGGTTGAAACGGCGGTCTGGGATACGGCGATCGGCCAGACCACCGTAGCCCGAGTTGAACAGCGAGGTCAGCTCCACCGGGGTGAGCGCCCCTGGAGCGGCCCACTCGCGGATCCGGTTGGTATGTTCGGCGTCATAGACACTGACCGCCTGACTATGCGGCACCAGCGCCAGCCAGATGTTTTCGCGTTCGCCGATCAGATTTTCCGCAAACTCGTTGCCGATACGGCGCAATACGGCCAGATTGGCGCTATCCTCTTTCGAGGTATTGGGCAAAATCAGCGCGACTTCCGTCGAGCGGTTCAGCACCTCTACAGTGGAATAAATCTCCTGTTCTGATTCCCCCAGTTGAAGCAGTTCGGGCGCGGTGGTGAAGCTGACGGTCACGGTATAGGTGGGATAATCATTATCGCTGCGCCCTTCGCGGACGCTCACCTTGTCAAGCGCGATCTTTTCGGCCAGTGCGCTGTTCAGCCCGATATTGGCTTTGACGTAATCGAACGCCAGCTCCGTCATCTGTTGCTGATCATACTTTTTATTTTCATTGCCGCTGACAACCACCTGATACCCCACCGCCAGCGCCGCTGCATCGGTCGCACGTTTGATTTGCGCCGCATCGCCGGTCGAGGTTGAGGTATCGACAATAAACGCGGCAGTGACCAGCAACGCCATTGCGCCCAATACATAGAAAGCGGCTCCCGCGCCACGCTCCTGACGCAGAAAGCGGCACAGATCGCGGCGAACGGCGCTGCACCATCCGTCGATCCGACATTTCATCATGCGATAAAGATTATTCATCATCTTCCGGCAAGCCCGCTTCCTGCATTAATGCTTCATCAAGCGCGACGACGCCCCTCGCCACGCGATTTATCGACGTGACGTGCAACAGGTTGTTCAACGACAACCCGCCGAGCAGACTGATGTCTTTACCTTCACGGCACAGTTCCACCACCACCATCGAAATGTCCTCTTTACCGTCTTGCGTATCTTTTTCCGGCAAATCACCCGGATAGGTGTCGCCGTAACCGGCCTGATTCTCGCTGCACAGATCCTCCGCCGTCCCCCGGCCTAGCTGCCAGTAAAGTTCCCCGGTCTGCCGCACGTTGCTGATCAGCAACTGGTAATTGCCCAGGCCGTCTTGCGGCAACACCGTATCCAGCAACCCTTGCAACCCTTCTTCAGTCAGTTCCTGCTGGAGCGCAAGCACCGAAACTATCGCCCCGGCACGTTGCTCCATACGCTCACGTTCAAGACTGACGGTATAGATATCCGCACACAGCATGCCGATCGCCAACACGATGGGAAACGCCAGCGCCGTTTCAACGGCGACTGAACCGCCGCCGCAACGCCAGAAACGACGCAGCCGGGACAGGACGGCCTTACTCATTACTCAGCTCCGTACCGAAAACATGCTTGTACTGATAGCGGAAGGTATCGCCCAGGGTCAGCACCGCCGGTAACGGGGTAATAAACGCCTTTTTGATCTGCACCGTGACAGACCAGACCGGCAACGTGCTGGTGACCTCACTGTCGTCCACATCTTCACTGTCGGTATTGACCGTCAGCCCGCCTAACTGACTCAGATTGTCGAAATGCAAGACGCTGACGGTTAAATCATCCTCTTGCAGATAGCCGTATGCCGCGCTAATCATCCGCTCTTTCAGATTCTGGCCCATCTGTTCGGCGCTGTCGGTCTGGAGATCGTCAAGACGAAAACTCTGCACCGCGTTATCCAACGCCGCGCTGCCGACGGCAATTACCAGCGCGATACGCGCCAGTTCGAACAGCATCATCACGCCGACCAGCACCACCGGCACCAGGAACGCCACTTCTACGGCGATCACGCCGTGCGTACTGCGCCAATCCAGATCATTGCGCCGCAACATCTTCATCACTCCGGGCTGCTGAGTTGCAAACGCTGGCGGCTGGACAATAGCAGGGTTTCGCCGCCGTTTTTGTCCTGCCGCATCTGCGCCAAACGCTGCTGTAACGTCTCCATCAACCCATCAATACGCTGCGGCTGCGCAATGGTCGCCAGCGTACTGCGCGCCTCATCCTGGCGATCGCTGTAGAGATAGGCCAACGCCAAATTGAGCTTGGCGGCGGGGTTGCTGTTATCAGCCGATCGCAATAAACCGATGGCTTGATCCGCATCACCGCTGGCAAGCCAGGACAGCGCCAGATTGTTCATGGCGGCCACATCCGCCGGGTTAATCTGTAACGCCTTTTCAAACAGTTGACGGGCTTCGCTGTGTTTGCCGGATGCATCCATCACCACGCCCATACCATTGAGCGCCCCCGCGCTGTCCGGCTGCGCTTTCAGCGCACAGCTAAAATCTTTCCGCGCCATCTCATGGCGTCCCAGCGCCAGATGCGCACGCCCCATACCTAAGCAGATGGCCAGCGCTTCCTGTGGTTTCAGCTTGTCGGTATCACCGCCTAACTCATGACGGGTGCGCCCATACAACTCCAGCGCTTGCTGGGGCGAACGCACCGGCGCCGCCACGCTGGCATACTCCAGCAGTTCGGTTCCTTTCAGTTCTCCACGTCCATCGAGGCGGGCATAGACTTCCGTTGCCGCTTCAATTCTGCCCTGATCGCGCAGTAAACGGGCCAGACGCAGCCCCTCATCTTTGGTGCCTTTAATCGCCATTGAACTGCCACACCCTGCCAGTAGCGTACTCACAACCACCAGCGCCAGGAGTGGCGATCTGCGTTTATATTTTGTTATCAGACCGATCATCATCGAGAATTTCATCCGTCATTATTTTTCCATTGTGGCCAATATCGCCGGGGAAACGCCTTTATTGCGACAGTAGCCGAATCACCCGCACCAATGCGGGTGCGGCCATAATGGCGATAATCGGCGGCAGGATCAGCGCCATCAGCGGTACACTGAGCTGTGCCGGTAATTTGCCCGCTTTTTCTTCCAACCCCAGAATCAACGTCTTACGGCTTTCGTCCGCAATGGTGCGCAGCGCCTGCGACAGCGGCGTCCCGTAGCGTTCGGCCTGAATCAGCGTAGCGACCATACTTTCTATTTCCGCAACACGGGTTCTCTCCGCCAGATGCGCCATTGCCAGGGAACGATCGGAGAGAATTTGCAGTTCAGCGGCGGTGTAATGCAGCTCATCGGCCATTTCCGGCGACGAAAGCCCCAATTCCTTCGATACCACCTGCAACACACGGCCAATCGGCAACCCTGCCTCGGCACAGACCACCATGAGATCAAGCGCATCCGGCACCGCCCGCGCCAGCTTTTCCCCACGGCTGGCCGCCCGCCATTTCAGCCACCATTCCGGCAGCATCGCCCCGACAAAATAGCCGATCAACCCGGCGGAAATGCCGGTCAGGCCCAATCGATCCGCAGGCGGCAAACAGCCCCAGACCAGCGCCACCGCGCATAGCAAACCCACAAGAAACTTGCCCATCACCAGCCAGCCTACCGCTTCGCTACGACGGAACCCGGACAGATCAAGCAGACGGCGTAAATTAAGACGATCCCGATCGGATCCAGACAGGCGATAGCCCTGTTGCGCTATCGGTAAAAGAATTTTTTCCAGCCAGGGTATTGTTGTTGTTCCCTGGCCTCTCAGGATACTATCCTGAGAGGCCGCCCCTATAGGGGCGGCGGGCAAATGCGCCCGCATCCGCTCCGTCAACTGCTTGTGCTGCCGCTGGCTCTGGTGAAGACGGGCAACGTATATTCCCGCGCCAATTAATCCCAGCGCCAGTAATAATAAGGGATCGCTAAATACCGTCATGTTGGCCTCTCCCTCGTCCTTAGCTTATTCGCTTGACCATAAAATGCGTGACCAGCATCCCAAGAGAGACGCTGCACAGGGAATACATCAGTACCGTTGTCCCGATCGGATCGGAAAACAGAAAGCTGAAATCATCAGGGGATCTCATATACAAATAGGCCAGACAGAAAGGAAACAGCGCCGCGACAATCTTGGCGGACGCCCGCGCCTCGGAGGTTTTGGACTGCACTTTAAGCTGCAACTCACGGCGATCGCGCAGCGTAGCGGACAGCCGCTCCAGCGTTTCGCCCAACCGCCCGCCGGCTTCCTGATTGATAATCAGGATCACCACAAAGAAGCGGTATTCCGCCATCGGCACCCTGCCCGCCGAGGTCTGAATCACCTGACGCAGCGGTATCCCCAGTTTCAACCAGTGGTCGATGGTTTTAAATTCAGCCGCCAGCGGCCCGGTGAGATGCTCCGCCACGATGGCAAAGGTATTCGCCACCGGGACACCGGCCCGGCAACTGCGGGTAATGGCGTCAATGGCTTCCGGCAGGCTTTCGCGCAGCGCTTTCAGGTGTTTTTGCAGCGTGGAGCGAAACAGTAAACCACCGATGCCGACGAACAACAGCAGGGAAAATATCAGCCCCAGCGTTAACGGCAGCATTGTTCTTTGCCCCATCACCATGCCCAGCATCAGCGACGGCACCGCCAGCAGCAATGTCCGCTGACGCAAATTTTTTTTCCAGCCAATAAACGCCAGTTGCGACCAGATCCCGGCCAGCCAGTGCCCCAATAACGGCACCCGCATCAGCGGCGTCGTTATCTCGTCGCGCAGGATAGAATCGGAAACCGGCTGCGTCGATGCTGGCTCCACGTCAGCCAGAACTTGCCGCCAGCGCTGTTCGCCCTGCGCCCTGCGCTGACGCGCCTTTTGCCAGAGATAAACGACAAAAACCAACAGCAGCACGCAGCAAAACACCAGCAAGGTGATCAGATTCAGGAATAAGGGGGTCATCGGCGTCTCCTCACTCCATCACAATGCATCAAACAGATGCGCTTTATCGCTGTAGAACTGCGGGCGCTGAATATGTTGCACGTATTCGCCGGTCAGCATTCCCTGTGCATCCATTCCTTTGATCTGGAAAGTAAACAAGTCCTGTAGCTGAATCACTTCATTCTCCATGCCGCACACTTCGGTAATCGACACCACACGGCGCATACCGTCACGCATACGTTCAATCTGTACGATCAGGTGCACCGCACTGGCGATCTGACGGCGGATCGCCATCAGCGGCAGTTGCATATTTGCCATCATCACCATGTTTTCCAGGCGCTGGATCGAATCACGCGAGGTGTTGGCATGAACGGTACACAGCGAGCCGTCATGGCCGGTATTCATTGCCTGCAACATATCGAAACTTTCGCCGCCGCGAACCTCACCAAGAATGATGCGATCGGGCCGCATACGCAGCGCATTGCGCATCAGGTCACGCTGATCGATACGCCCAGTCCCTTCGGCGCTGACCGGACGGGTTTCCAGCCTAATGACATGTTCCTGCTGCAATTGCAGCTCGGCGGCGTCTTCAATGGTGATGATGCGATCGGTACTGCCGATCTTTTGCGATAGCGCGTTCAGCAACGTGGTTTTACCCGCGCCGGTGCCGCCCGAGACAATCACGTTAACCCGCGCCTGCATGGCTTTGTTCAGCACATCCACCATCGCGTATGACATACAGCGACTTTCCGCCAGCGCTTCCAGCGACAGGTTGCGGCGCATAAATTTACGAATAGAAATGGTGGTGCCGTCGATGGCCAGCGGGTAGGTAATCACATTAACCCGGCTGCCGTCCGGCAGGCGGGCATCCACCATCGGGCTGGCCTCATCGATACGGCGACCGACCGCCGCCGCGATACGCTGGGCGGTATTGAAGACATGTTCTTCATCAATGAAAGTGATTGGCGAAAGCTCCAGTTTGCCAAAGCGTTCGACAAATACCTGATTGGCCCCGTTCACCAGAATGTCGTTGACCGTATCGTCGGCCAACAGCGGCTGGATCGGGCCGATACCGGTCATCTCATCCAGCATTTCCGCAGCGATGGCTTCTTCTTCCTGTCGGGAGAGCTGCAAGCGCTGTTCGTCGCAAATACGGCGGATCACCGTTTCGATCTGTATCAGTAGTTTGTCGCGCCCCATCATGGCCGCTTTACCGGCATCGATCTGATCGTAAAGCTGGGCGCGGATCAAACGCCGCTGGCTGGTGCGACTTTCCGTCTGTCGTGCCGACGGCGTTGATACCGCCGGATTGCCAGCCGTGGACGGTGCGCGGCTTTCAACCGCCGGACGCGCTTTCAGTTCGGTCACATTGGCCGTCACGGCGGGTTGAGCGGCACTTTTATGTGTCTCACCTTTTTGCAGGTTATTTTTACGAATCAGCATGATCGGTAATCCTTTCGTTAGCTGCTCAGGCTCGCTTTAACCAGCGCGAGAACCAGCGTTTTTCCGCTGGCCGAGCACGCACGCCACAGACCAGATCGGCAAGCTGGCGCAACCCCTGCTGGAACGCCGGCGCTACAGCCGTATCCAGTGCCCCCAGGCTCAGACTCTGCGCCAGCACATGACCGGCATTCGGCAACACCGCGTCGATTTTCCGCCCGGTGAACTGTTCAAACTGCTCACGGTTGAGCGGCGTCGCCCCGGCAAACCGGCTTTGGTTATGCACGATCAGCAGGCGTTGCCCTTCGCTTTCATCACCAATCTCATGCAGCACCCGGCGGATATTGCGGGCATCCTGTAGCGTCAGTTCGGTCACGATGATGCGTAAATCCGCATAGGTCAGCACATCCAGCGCCCCGGTGGGGTAACTGCTGGGTAAATCCCAGATGACCTGATTAAACATGCGGCACAGTGCGCCGCCGAGATTCAGCACGTTGTCCACCTCAACCGGAGCTGGCTCGCCCAGTTCCGGTTTTTGCGCCAACAAATGCAAACGTGTGTCTACCCGCAACATGGCACGCTGCAACAGCCGGGTATCCAGTTCCTGCGTTCCCAGCACCGCAGCCAGTCCGGCGTCTTCGCTTTGCCCCTGCAACAGCAGTTGATCGCCATTACGACGGTCGAAATCCACCAACGCCACCGGCAGGTGACGTTCGCCAGACAGTAACCGGCTTAGTCCCATTGCCACCGTACTGCCGCCGCAGCCGCCGCTGGCGCTGACCACGGCGATAGTGCGTCCCATACGGGCATATTCCGGGCCGGACTGCTGGCCTTCGCATTTCGCCAACGTCGCCGCCAACAGATCCAGGGTGAACGGCTTCACCAGGTAATCCACCACGCCCGCCTGTAACAGCGCCCGATACAGACCGACATCCTGTTCCTTACCCGTGGCAATCACCTGGCTGGTAGGCCCGCACACGTTGAGCAGTGCCTCCAGCTCAGGCAACGGCCAGTGCGTACCGTCCAAATCCACCAACAGAATGCGGGGAGGCACATTCAACTCACACCATTGACGCGCTGCTGCAATGCCGCCCGCCATCACCGGCGCCTCCTGCTGCTTGAGGCGTGCCAACTGGTCGCTGATATCAGCAACGTCATGATTTTCATACACAAAGGCTACCAGCGATAACGCCGGATCGTCACTGTCAACCGACGGAGAAAGCGTCACTTCACTCATGGCTGGCCACTCCCTTAATCTTCCTCAAAGTTAATATCGATGAGATCTTTCACGTTATCGGTGTGATACCGCTCGATACTGTTGACCGCCGCCACGCCGTCCGCCTCATCCAGCGTTTTCGCCTGAATCAAATCACGGGGTTCCGACACCATCAGCGCAAGATTGTTTTGGGTGGCGCAACCCAGATACCCAATGCCGTCAAACGGTTTCACCATCAGCAGATCGGGATCGTTCACCTGGCAACGGGTGGTTTTTACCGCCAGCGCTTCGGAGATCACCTCCAGATCGCCGGACTGACCGCTGGCGGAAGTGATGCGCATCTGTTTCACTTTCTGCGCATCGGCACCGGCATTTTTTAATACGCTGACCAGTCTGCCCGCCATTTGCTCACCACGCACGGTGCGGGGGATCAGCGTCAGCGTTTGTTTGGATAAACGCCCCTGATCTTTGAGCATCACGTTGAGCTGTTTAAGCGATTCCGGGGTAAACCCCCGTCCGTTCGCCGCCACCTGCAACGTCACCGCCAGTGAGGAAGGGCGCACCTCTATCGGTGTTAATGCCGGTTGCTGATAACGCTGCATCCGCTGGCTGTTAACGGATCTGTCACCACATGCGGCCAGCAACAAACAGACAGCACAGACTGTCAGGCGAAATATCGGGCTGGCTGACGGTTTCATTCCATTGTTTTGGTTATTCATTTTCTCACCGTTTATCATCAGGTTCAGTAGAGGTAGCCCACCGCGCCGTAGCTTGGCATCACAGAGTCCAGCGTTTTGACGCCCTGACCCGGCATTTGAAGATCACCGGCGTTCACGGGTTCCACCACATAAGCGGTGGCGATAATCACCAGTTCAGTTTCCTCATGCTCGGAAGATTCATTTTCAAAGGCGCGGCCAATCACCGGAATGCTGCTCAACCCCGGCACGCCGGTCACCGTCTGACTATTGGAGCTGCGCAACATCCCCGCCAGCGCAAAACTCTGTCCACTGGCCAGTTCCACCGTGGTATCGGCGCGGCGCACGGTCAGCGCGGGAATGGTCGACCCCCCTTCCAGTTGCACGGAACCGACCGAGGTCAATTCACTGACCTCCGGCGCAATATGCAGACTGATACGGTTGGCGGACAGTAAGGTGGGCGTCATGCGCAGGATCACGCCGTAAGATTTGTAATCAATGCTGACGTTATTGATGGTAATCAGGACAATGGGGACTTCTCCACCCGCAGCGAATGCGGCGGTTTCACCGGACATGGCGGTTAAGTTAGGTTCCGCCAGAACGGAAGCCATGCCCTGTTTATTCATGGCGGACAGCAACCCGCTGAGAGAACCTTCCCCGCCGCCGACATTGGCGCCGAAGAAGTTACTGCCCTCAACGCCGGTAAATGCGCCGGTGCTGGAATTAAAAAATCCGCTTACCGTACCGGTGCCCAGACCAAAGTTGGCGCTGCCCCGGTTAAGTGAGGCGTCCCAGTTAAAACCCAATTCGTGCGTCAAATTGCGGGAGACTTCCACCACCCTTACACGGATATTGATCTGTGAAGGGGTTTTGATTTTTAGCTGGTTAATAACGTTGGGTGACGTCTCGCTGGTGCCGGGCAGGCCGTTGGCGGCGCTACCGGCTCCTGCCGACATGGAAGCACTGATATAACCTTGTACGCTATCAATGACGCGCTTGGCATCCTGCGGCGTATCAACGCTGCCGCGCACAATCACACCGCTGGGAACAGAGGCCTCCAACTGGATATCCGCACCGGGGAACTCACGCTTCATCCGTTCGCTCAGTGCTTTCAGGTCATGTTCGGAAACAATACGGATGGCATTGATGACATTGCCATTTTCATCCATGGCATACAGCGTGGTGGTGCCCACGCTCTTGGCATAAACAAACAGATTCCCTGGAGACGGCAATTCAAAACTGGCAATTTTCGGATCCGCCACCAGCACGCTGTCCGGTAAGGCATCCAATTGTAATAACCGCCCCTGATTCACCGTCAGACGAATAACATTCGTTTCAGCCACTTCAGAGACACCTGTCGCAGAAGTTATCGCGGGCGTCAACATGGTTGCCAGCAACCCAACCGCCAACAATCTTTTGCACCTATCCCAAGAGTCCGGTTTCAAAAACAGGGAAAACATCGTCATTTACTTAATTCCGTAATAGGCTTCATTTTTTCCATAAACAGCCTGATTGAGCGATTCAGAGGCTGCCAGATTGATTATTCGCACGTCCTACCGTGCCGGGAACGTCAACACATCTTTTTGTTCGCCGCGGAATACCTTTACCTGACGGCCGCTGCTGGAAAGACCGTTATAAATGCTGGTACTCTGTGAAAGCGTGGTAACACGCGAGGCGCTCTGCCGGTCATCCTCCTGGTCGTCCGGCGTTGTGCTGCGCAGCGCCAGATGCAGCATCCCCACTTCTTTTGCTACCGCCAGAATTTCCGCCTGTTCTGGCGTAACCTCTACTGTTACCGTTTGGAAACTGGCCGTGCGCGGTCGGTTGGACGTGGCGGACGTCCGGCTTTTGGCCGAGGCGTTCAGCGTACTGTTATCTTCCGGTTCAACATCCTGCCGGGGGCGAACATCGGTATCGGTTTGGTTATTCAGCGCCAGAACCCGTAAATCGCGCACAATCGTCTGTGACGCCAGCATCGGAGCAACCACCGGCTGTGTGCGGCTTGGCGACAGTTCTGGCTGTTCATCCCTTTGCAGACTGAGGATGATATCAACACGATCGCCTGCAGCGACCAGACCGGAGTTGCTGGCCACCGCATTGGTTGGAATGGAGATGGCGCGCATCCCTTTGCGCAATACGGCGGCGACAAAGCCCGGCTCATTCGGCTTTACCACCACATTGCTGGTCAGCGGCGTGCCTTCGATAACGGTTTCACGCAGGGTCGCGCCTAACAGCAGCGTCTGGCTGTCTTTACCGCGAATGAAATTGAAAGTACGGGATACCGGTTCTTCCGATACCTGCCAGCGCAACGAGGATGAATCAAGAAAATCACCGGGATGAAGGTCTTTCGCAGCCACCAGAACGGCGGTCTGTTCCGGCGCTTTTACCACGATCTGCTGGGGCGCAGGGGGCGATGACGACAACTGGCTACGCACCAACAGCGCAACAATTCCTGCCAGGATCAAAGCGCCCGACAGTACATACGTAGAGTTAACTTTCATTTCAACTTACCTACCCTGGTGTGTGCGTCTTAAAAATTGCGACAGAATTAAATTAAAACAAGGGAAAAATCAGGACGTACGCCGCGCCAAATGCAATGGCTATCCCGTAGGGAATGCCTTGTGAAAGATCGGCTGGCAACGCAGGCGGCATGGGTAACCGGCTTTTAAACATCCGGTTGGTGGTTTGGATACCCATAGCGACCGCAGTCGGGACGGTATTGAGTAATGGCAGGCTCAATGCCAGTGCCCCACCTGCCAGCGCAGTGATCATAACAAAAACGATCTGTTGCCCATGACCCACCCACAGGCATAACACGCTCATCAGTTTCACATCCCCCGCACCCAGTCTGCCGGTGAGGAAAAGTAAAAAACCGACCATCAGCACCGCCGCCGCTCCCGGCAACGCCCACAGCGCCTGCTGTAGTTTCGGCATATCAAACGCGCCGGATTGCAGGGCATCGATCACGCTGAAAAACAGCCAACCCAACAACAGAATCAATACCGCCTGATTAGCGATCTTTCTCATTAACAGATCGGTTGCGATACACCACAACAGGCATCCCGCCAGTAATGCCGTTTGCAGCCAGTGCGTGTCATACCCAACCACTGGGTTTATTTCGCCGTCCCTGATGTGCCGGAACCGCCGGTGCTGGTGCCGGAACCGGTAATCTGATCTGCAATTTCGCTGAACTTCTCATTCAGGGCCTGAACAAAAATACCGTCACTGCCAAAAATAGCGCCGATCGCCGCCGCCATGGCCGCCGCCAGAATGCCGTATTCAATTGCCGTCACACCGCTTTCATCACGCAGGAAAGAACGCAATGTTGCTTTCATATTGTTCATGGGGAGACCTCTTATTTGCAGCCAAAGGGATCATGGCAAATAACGGGTGCCATGACGCTAATAAGAGCAATAATGAGACTTATTATCAAACTCTACAAGATGCAGAACATTAATATTCGTTAATCTTTAAATACATAAAATTATCAATATAAATCAATAAATAATACAACCACACAGCAAGTGTAATGATAATGGATAAACAGGTTTTTTAAGGGGGTATTACTCTTTTAACAACGCTTGAGACATAAATAAACGTTTAATCCAGGATTGACTGACTCCAGACAGAGTTTGCCGCCATGCAGATCGGTAATCGCTTTCACTAACGACAAACCCAGCCCATAACCGGACTGCTGCTGCCAGCTCGCCAGTCGCTGAAAACGCTGTAGCGCTTTCTCATGTTGCGCGGTCGGGATGCCCGGCCCGCGATCGGCAACGCTCAACGCAATCCAGCCCCGGTATAATTTTACGCTCAAGGTGATGTACTTGCCGTTCGAGGCGTATTTCAGGGCATTCTCAATCAGATTAGCCAACGCCTGAAACAGCAAGGCCCGATCGCCAAATAGCTGAATACCCGCGTTCACTTCTATCACCAGGCGGCATCCGCGCTCCTCTGCCAGCGGCTGATAATATTCGGCAATCTCCTCCAGCAGAGACCGCGCTTCAATACACTCAAACTGGTGAATACAGCGCCCGCTTTCAATCTCACCGATGCGCATCACCGTGCGGAACAGTGCCAGAATTTTATGCACTTCGCCCACCGCCAGATTCAGCTCATCACGAAGTTCACTATCCAGGCCCACACGTTCCGTCAGGTTAAACAAGCGGTTTTGCAGGTGCGTCAACGGCGTGCGCAACTCATGCGCGATATGACTGGAAGTACTGCGCACCTGCTCCATCAGCCGTTCGATCCGCTCAAGATTCTGGTTGATATCCGCACTCAGGCTGTCGAAATCGTCACCATAGGGCGACAACGGCATCCTCATCTGTTTCTCACCCGTACTGTAGCGATGCAGTGCGGTACGGATTTGTTCCACGCTGCGCAGACTGCGCAGGCTGAAGTGGCGGCTGACAAACAGACAAAACAGCAGCACGATAAATAACCCGGCCCCCGCCACCAAAGGGATAGTCCGCACGCGTTCAAGCATCGGGCGAATATTGTAGGCAGTAAAAAATACCCCACCGTCATCAAGCATTACGGAGAGGCCGATCAGGTTAGGATCGTTCTTGCTGGAGAGGATCGCTTTCAGGCAGGCGACATTCATCTGACAATCAGTACGCGGCACATTTTTTAACGGAGGGTTGTGATACAAAATATCACCGCTTTTATCCATGACAAGAAATAGCGGCAATTCATCATTTCTGGCCTGATTATCCTGACGCAACTGGGTAATCAGAGTATCGGTATTGGTTAAATTAGACTGCATGGAGTAATCATAAATATTACCCAGAATAACTTCACGGACATGCGTTCTAATTAACGTTTCACTTAATGAACTGAAGCCGATAATACATATCAGCATCATCATTAAAAATAAAAAAACAATGGTGATCGCCTGCCTGAAATTAGAGGTACATAAAAAGCCGGGGTAATGGCTTGCCCCTATTAATTGCCAGTGTTTTATCTTTATCTGCCAGAATAGGCCCAATTTCTTTATTTTAAACTTATTCAGTGTAGCTGCCAGCATCCGTTCTATCCTTGTCAACAGACCCTAACGCATACCCCATCGCTCTTAGTGTTTTGATTAACGGACGCGGGAAACCTTTATCAATTTTTGCCCGTAGTTTCGACATGTGAACATCAATTAAATTGGTCTGCGGATCGAAATGATAGCCCCATACCCGCTCCAGCAGCATGGTGCGCGTAATTGCCTGGCCTGGATTTTCCATCAATATAATCAATAATTTGATTTCTTTATCCGTCAGATCAATACGCTGACCGCCGCGCCAGGCGACCCGTTGCAGACGGTCAAGTTGCAGATCTTCAAACGTCAGAATTGAGGAATTATCCGCATGACGTATACCACGCCGCGCCATGATATCCAGACGTAGCCTTAATTCATTAAAATTAAACGGCTTACCGAGATAATCTTCCGCGCCAAGTTCTAATCCCATCACTCGATCGACATCCCGATCCAAAGCGGAAAGCAGCATAATAGGAGGATGACGCGATCCCTGCAATTCACGCAGGACAGTAAATCCATCCATAATCGGCAGCATTCTGTCCAGTAGCACCACGTCATAAACTTCATCTTTTATGGCTTTTAATGCATGTACGCCATCATGAACCATTCGACAGGAATGACCGTGGGAATGTAATTTAGACCCCAGCCAATGGCACAATACAGAATCATCATCAACTACTAGTACGCGCATTGTTTTCCCCTGCTAAATGTCGCTATTCACATATTTTAATTATGGATAATACCCATTTATTATTTCAGGTTGTCATATCTGGCAACGCTCATATCACTCTTGCAAGCGCATCATGAGCATGAACAAAAGATGTCATCTGAAAATTATTAGACGGATAATAACAATCATTATCATTTAGTGACAAGTCATTTACAAAGTGAGAAAGACAAGAGTAAGTCTGGCTCCCCACTGCCCTCGGCAGTGGGATTAACAGGAAAAGAAAGAAATCAATGCGATAGCGATATCAAATGACGTGACTTACGCACTTTCGCTTAAAACCGCCTCCAGTAAATCCAGTTCGCGCAGCATTTTCTGCAACGTCTCATTACTGATTTGCTGGGTGGCGCGCAGGTGATAAAGCTCCGCACGTTCCGAATTAAGAGCAGTCAGGCGAAAACGGCGCTCAAGGTTTTCAATCAGCAGGCTATTATCCAGATCGTCTTTATCCACCACCCGCCGTCGCAAATTGCCTATCACCCTGGCGCTGACCTCTTTCAGCACCTGCTCGTCAATATTTTCTTCCCGGTCGGCGACCAACCGCTCCTCCATTTTGTGCAGGCTATTAATCGCCACTTCCGCTGCGGCGCGGCGCGCCATCCGTTCCTCTTTGGCGTAAGTCGCTTTATCCGCCACCACAATCCCGCGCAGCAGTAACGGCAACGCCATTACGCCGCACAGCAGGGAAAACAGGATAACGCCGGTGGCGATAAACACCAGTTGGTAACGTGACGGGAAAGCCGTGCCGTCGGTCAGCAACAAAGGAATAGAAAGCACACCGGCCAGCGTAATGGCGCCGCGTACGCCGGCAAAAGAGGCAATCCACAGTTCACGCGTCGTGAACTCGGCAAACACCATCGGCTTCTTTTTCTGGATATGCATACTGTATCTTTTCATTACCCACAGCCAGCCAAAACGCAGCAGCAACAGCGCCACATAAATGACCGCGATGTCGGTAAACAGCATCCAGGTTTCAACCGTCGGGTCCAGTTCCGCCTGGGTAATCGAGGTTTCCAGAATGCCCGGCAATTGCAGCCCCAGCATAATGAACACCATACCGTTGAACACAAACTCCAGCATCGACCAGACGCCGTTCGCCCTTAATCGCATCGTCAACGGCGCATTACGGATAACCCCGGACTGGCCGATAGTCATCCCGGACGCGACCGCCGCCAGAATGCCTGAAACCCCGATATGTTCGGCAATCAGATAGGCCGCAAAGGGCAACAGCAGCAGCAAAACAATTTGGGTAGCCGCGTCATTGCCGCTCCAGCGGCTGATGATGCGCAATGATTTACTATATAACCAGGTGACCGCCACACCGGCCAGCAGCCCGCCCATCGCTACTTTGATAAATGCCAGCGTGGCACCCGAAACGCTGAACACCATCGTCCCCATAGCAATCGCCACGGCGAACTTCAGCGATACCAGACCGGAAGCATCATTCATTAACGCTTCGCCCTGGAGAATACCCATCAGTTTTTTCGGGATACGATCTTCACCCACGATGCCGGACAGCGCCACGGCATCAGTCGGCGACAACACGGCGGCCAACGCGAAAGCGGCAATCAGCGGCATTCCGGGTATCATCCAGTAGATGAAGTACCCGACACCCACCACGGTAATCAATACCAAAACCAGCGCCAACCCAATAATTTCGCGCCCGTGATTCAGAAATTCACGGGTCGGCGTCTTCCAACCGTCGGCAAACAGCAGCGGCGGGATAAACAACACCATAAACAGCTCGGGATTGAAATCAACGTGCAAACCAAACTGGGGCCAGGCGAGTATGGCGCCAACGGCGATTTGCATTAACGGCAGAGGTATCTGAAAAGGTAAAATCCGTGTAACTACCCCTGACAAAGAGACCACCAGGGTCAAAATAAGAATCGTAAAAAAGATTTCCATGCTGTCCTTAGACTATCTCCTGCTACATTAAAAGGTGAGTTATCTGCCTGCCAGCTCCATGACGTACTGCCAATATTTAACGCAATTATTCTGACATTAAAATGAATTTTTGAGTGGAGAAATTTATATTTTTCCACATTTTTACATATCAAGTGTTAACCAATAACAAATGAAGGATCTGTGCGAAACGGCGAGATTACCGACAAGAAAAGAAACCATAACACATTCAAATCGGTGTTAAAGATATAGGAAAAAGCAGAAATTGGACGGAAGAAAAAAGGATAAGCAGATTTGTCAGCCAGCTAAAAGGGGACAATGTCCCCATACAGGATTTAGAGCGCCCAGCCACCGGCGTAGAACACCACCAGCGCAACGGCGATAAGCACAGTGCCCATATTCAGCTTGCGCCATTCGCCAGAGAAAATACGCCCCAGCACCAGTGAACTGAAACCCAGCATAATGCCGGTAACAATGTTACAGGTCAGCACGATAAACACCGCACAAACCAGACCTGACATCGCATCAACAAAGTCGTCAAAGTTCAGTTTTGACACGTTGCCCAACATCAGCAAACCGACGTACATCAGCGCGGGCGCAGTCGCATAGCCGGGAACCAGATAAGACAGCGGCGACAGGAATAAAATCAGCAGGAACAATACGCCGACTACCGTTGCAGTCAGACCGGTTTTACCGCCAGCCGCCGTACCCGCTGCGGATTCAATATAGACCGCCGCCGGAGATGTCCCTACCAGGCTGGAGAGAATACTGCTGACGGAGTCAGCCGTCAGCGCTTTACCGCCATTGATGATTTGTCCGTCTTTATCCAGCAGATTTGCCTGACCTGCCACTGCACGGATCGTGCCGGTTGCATCAAATACCGCCGTCATGACCAACGCCAGAACGCTGGGCAAAACCACCGGTTGCAATGCGCCCATAATATCCAGACTGAAAATCAGTGAAGTACCGTCGGCCCCCGTCAGGCTTGGCAAGGCAAACCAGCCTTTATACTGCACGTTTGGATCGAAAATCAGGCCAATAACGGAAATCACCATGATGACCAACAAAATCCCCCCCGGCACGCGACGCTTTTCCAAGCCGATGGTGGCGGCCAGCCCCAGCAACGCCATGATAACCGGGAAGGAAGTAAAATCGCCTAATGCGACTGGCAGGCCGTCAATCGGATTTTTAATCACCAGACCGATGCCATTGGCGGCAATAATCAACAGGAACAGACCGATCCCGATCCCCGTTCCGTGTGCTACCCCAAGCGGAAGATTACGCAAGATCCAGGTACGGATCCCGGTGACGGAAATAAGAGTGAACAGGATGCCCATCAGAAAAATCGCACCCAGCGCAACCGGAATGCTGATCTGCTGACCCAATACCAAGCTAAACGCCGTAAAAGCCGTCAGGGAAATCGCACAACCGATGGCCATCGGCAGATTCGCCCACAGCCCCATCAGCAATGAACCCAACCCGGCGACCAGACAAGTTGCGACAAACACCGCTGTCGGAGGAAAACCCGCTTTGCCCAACATGCCCGGAACAACAATAACCGAGTAAACCATGGCCAGAAACGTGGTTAGCCCCGCCAACACTTCCTGGCGTACATTGCTTCCGCGCTGGGTTATTTTAAAAAATGCATCAAGCGCACCATGCGAACGAGCCGCACTATCAGCCTGACGAGTGGTATTTGACATGGTGGATATCCCCTGAAATGTCATCATTATATAAGGTAAATCGTAGGCGGTTCTCCCAGCCTTGCACAGGGTATGCGTCAGCACAGCCGACACGCCATGAACCATAAGGCCGTGTACGCAAACGATTAGCTCGTTCGGTGCACAGCCACAAAATTTTGCCGGGTTATTTGAAACAAACGATTATCCTGCTTCTCAAACGTCTATTTCAACAGCTAATCAAGACTATTTACCTATAGTTGCCGTGTAGGCCCACATCGGCTTCAAAAGCAGCAGCTATCAGACACTGGGGAAAAAAATGGGCGGGAGAAGTCATTCCGATCAGTTAAGCAACTGATCGGGAATAGTCATTGCGGCGGCTATTCTTATTTTCAGGCATACAGTGAGACTTCACCAGTGGGCCGCGTTTTGAAACGGCGATGCAGCCAAAGATATTGCTCTGGCGCCCGCATGATTTCTTTTTCTATCACTTTATTCATATAACATGCCGCTTCCTGCTCGTCATGATACGGATAATCATTCAACTCAGGTTGGATTACCAGTTTATACCCGGAAGCATCAGGCTTGCGGATCAGAACCGTTGTAATCATTGCTGGTTTAGCTAACCGCGCAATGGTGAAGGTGCCACTGGTAGTTGCCGCTTTCTTCACGGCAAAGAATGGCGCAAAAACACTGCCTTTCGGGCCGTAATCCTGATCCGGGGCAAACCATACGGCTTCACCTTGTTTCAGGGATCGCACCATACCACGCAGATCCTTACGATCGATCATCGCTTTGTTAGAGCGGGAACGCCCCCAGGTTTGCACCAGTTCCATCACTTTGTTGTTGTGGGGGCGATACATCGCCATCATCGGCTGGCACAGCCCCATCGCTCTGCCGCCCAGTTCCAGCGACATAAAGTGAATGCCAATCACCATTACTCCGCGCTCTTTTATGCAGGCTTGTTGTAAATGTTCCAACCCTGACACATCAAACCAGTGGCGAACGCGGCGGTCCGTCCAAAACCAGGCCATTCCGGTCTCCACCAGCGCCATACCCAGTGAAGAGAAGTTATCGACGATCATCGCTTCCCGTTCGGCAACCGCAATATTGGGAAAACAAAGTTCCAGATTACGTCGGGCAATAGACACTCTGCGTTTTAGAAAAAGACGGGAGAAGCGCCCGGCACTACTGCCAATTTTCATCAGCAGCGGATAAGGCAATTGAACCAACAGAAACAGAATTCCGAGGCCGAACCATGTGATCCAGTAACGAGGATGGAGTAAAGCCCTGGTAAATTTTTGTTTAATTTTCATGAGACTCATCTTTAAGTGGTCAGAGTACGTACCGCATAAAGAATCACTCCCCTGTCGCGCTACATCTACTGTGACACTAACTACTGTATATAGTTGCCCTGTTGTATGAAATTCAATCTAACCGTCTCAAACCCTGAGGTTAACACCAGGCATCTGAGGCTGATTATTGAAGGGCATTGGAAGAACTCGAGTTAAACCGGCCAATCGGCAACAGCGATGGCTATCATACTCGATTCAGAATAAGGATAGGAATAGTAACAATAGAAATAATTAAGCCCCTCAGAATATCTGAGGGGCTTACACATAATCAGGTATTTTCAGTAATGAAATCAGACGAGAGCGATTAAGCCAAGTCGGTTATCATCAGCGGAAAACCATTAGATTACGCTAACATTCACAGCTGATGGGCCTTTCTGGCCGCTTTCAACACTGAATTCTACCTTTTGGCCTTCGTCCAGGCTTTTGTAATCGTTACCCTGGCCTTGAATGGCAGAGAAATGAACGAATACATCTTTGCTGCCGTCAGTCGGGGTGATGAAACCAAAACCTTTACCAGCATCAAACCATTTTACCAATCCAGTCATTTTATTAGACATAGAGAATTTCCTTTATATATTTAGATAGCCACTATAGGGCGGAGATGGTCTGTCACAGTGATTACTTATGGGCACTTATAAGAAGGAAATTCGTCGGATAAGAGACTGGGTGCATCGCTTGAACTAGGAACCACTTAATTACAATGTCTTTCATAAATAGGTCTGTATTCCAGGCCGATGAGGCTATTAACGCACGAACGAATTTTTATAGCAAGCCTTTCTTTCAAAGAATCACAAACACCTATCAATGATAAAGAAACAACCTTTCAAGACAGAAACATTTAAGTAAGCGCCAGGAAAAAACCACTCATACCGATGATAAGTATAAATTTATTTCCATATAACCGGTTCTTTCCCGCCCTGTCTGTTGGATATCATTTCCCGTACTTTAAGGTAAAAGGTGTTAAGATACCGCATCGAAAAAAGCCGGAGATAATCAATGCATATCCATAATTTAACCTGGTATCCGGCACAGCGCTCACGTGTTGAGGCCATTATTGGTCAGGCTGCCGTGTTGGTTTGTGAGCAAGGCAGGCCGATGAATACGAGGACGTTGCTTGATCTCATGTATGTCCAACTCAGGGACATGAAAAAAAAAGAAGACATAGAAGGGATGATGACTGCCATTTCAATTCTGGAAAAGAATCAGGACGCACACGCAAAAGAGTAGTAATCAGGGTCATCAGCAATTTCCATGATCCAACGTCAGGACAACCTCATTGTTAACCGCACCTTTCACAATGCTGGAAACGACACCAACGAGTTTATTTCTTGCGAAAACATACGTAATTATCTCTTTTAGATTTAGGTTAATTGAAATATTTCTGCTCTGAACAACGATACAACCACTCATGCATTAATACCTACTGCGACTTGAATACTGTGCCATGAGCAAAACAAGATGACAGAAAAACATGTTACAAAACCATCAATAAAATCCCTTAATAAAACTTATAATTAACACATTTAACAATGTATCCTCATGTAAAGACCGTAGCAGGTGCACCATATTTTGTAATTATCCCGTATATCCGCATAATAAATAACTAAAAATATCTCTTCTGATGGATGATTAAACTTACAAGTTGTTGAAAGTCTCTGACCAGAAATAGCTATTGTTCACGATAGTATCAGAACCATTGATAATCACGCAGGCTTGTTCAGGGCATCGATAGAGAACACTTTCATTCAAATTATTTGTTCTTTTTATCAAATCCCATATAAAAATTTTTTCTCAGAATGATCAAAGATTTGACCTATCAAACGATTGAGATTGATCGGTCAATCAATCAATTTAACGGGTTAATATATTTATATTGATCAATTTTATAGATCGATCAATAATGTTCAAAACATACCCAAGCGAGGAGTCATGATGATTGTCGATTCAATTTCATATGCTACGAGGCACTATGTTATAGAGCCCATCTATAGTTGTCAGAATCGGCTATTCGCTATGGAACTGCTTACCCGGTTTAATGATGAGGGGCCCTATTCGGAAAAACGTATTCAGCAGATGAATACATCTGAAAAACAAACGTTACTGTTGGATCAACTGGAATCTATCACCGAGAAAAAATGCTATTTTATAGATAACAATATACTGCTATCGATAAACATTGATTTCACCATGGCGATGTTTTTATCTCAGGATGCGTATACAAAAATTTTACTGGATAAATTACCATTTATTCGTCTGGAAATTAGCGAAAATTTTCCGAATCTTAATGATGGGAAACGTAACCCTCTACTTGCGAAACTGTATGAACGCTATCTACTTTGGTTAGATGACTTTGGCAGTGGAAGCGCTAATATTTATGCGGTAAGTCAATCTGTATTCCAATATGTCAAGTTGGATAAAATTTTTTACTGGGAGATAATAAAT
>NZ_MJLZ01000028.1 GCF_003666245.1 Brenneria alni | reverse complement strand
AATCAGGAGTATTTATGAAAAATTTATTTCCAGAGAATTTTCTCTGGGGCGGAGCTATAGCCGCTAATCAAGTTGAGGGTGGATACAAAAGTGATGGAAAAGGTTTGTCAACTTCTGATTTGCAGCCATTAGGGCTAATGCATGATATAAAAGAGCGCGTTGATGGTGATTTTAGTCTAAAAGATATCGCCATTGATTTTTACCATTTATATCCTGAAGATATTGCGCTATTTGCAGAAATGGGTTTTAAGTGCCTTCGCACTTCTATTGCCTGGACACGTATATTCCCGCAAGGTGATGAGGAATTACCCAATGAAACCGGCCTGGCATTTTATGACCGGCTCTTTGACGAGCTTGCAAAATATAATATTCAGCCGTTAATCACTCTTTCCCATTACGAAATGCCTTATGGACTGGTGGAGAATTACGGCGGCTGGGCCAATCGTAAAACTATTTCATTTTTCGAACGCTACGCAAAAATCGTTTTTGAGCGCTATAAGGATAAGGTCAAATATTGGCTGACGTTTAACGAGATCAACATCTCTCTGTTCAACTGTTTTACCGGGCTGGGCATACCCTTAAACAGCTCGCGGCAGACTATCTACCAAGGCATTCATCACCAACTGGTGGCCAGCGCCAAAGCGGTGAAACTGTGCCACGACATCATTCCGGACGCAAAAATCGGCAATATGGTTGCGGCCATGCCTCATTACCCACTGAGCTGTAGCCCGGATAATGTGCTGGAGGCGCAAAGAAAGAATCGTGAATGGCTATTTTTTTGCGATGTCCAGGCGCGCGGTGATTACCCTGCTTATATGGCGCGTTTTTTTGCAGAACAGAATATCTCGCTGGATATTACGGAGGATGATCGTCAGGCGCTTAAAGAAACTGTCGATTTTATTTCCTTCAGTTATTACATGAGCTGCTGCGCCACAACCGATCAAGATGTCATCAAAGCTGCGGGCAATATTATGAAACTGGTCAACAATCCCTATCTGGCCAGTTCTGAATGGGGATGGCAGATCGACCCGGAAGGAATGCGTTACTTACTCAACATGCTCTATGACCGGTATCAAAAGCCACTGTTTATCGTTGAAAACGGTTTGGGAGCGAAAGATGTTGTTGAACCGGACGGTTCTATCATTGATGACTATCGCATCAGCTATCTTAACGACCACCTATGGCAAGTGAGAGAGGCCATCGCGGATGGCGTTGTGGTGCTGGGTTATACCAGTTGGGGGCCTATTGATTTGGTCAGCGCTTCTACGGCTGAAATGTCAAAGCGGTACGGGTTCATTCATGTCGATCGTGATGACAATGGCGAGGGAACGCTGGCTCGCCGCCGCAAAAAAAGTTTCTTTTGGTATAAAGACGTCATCAGCAGTCAAGGACAAACCATAACTTCAAATCGGAGAAAAGAGAATGAATAAGAACTGCTCGATTTTATTTTTCCCCCTGTTGGCGTTCTCAATCGGGAATGCCTTTGCCGCTGGCAACAATTGCCAATCTTATGATCGGTTTTTGCCTAAAGGGGCGGAGACGCCAGCCATTTCTTCCGCTTGCGATACGGTATCGCCGGAGTGGGGCGGACTTAGGCAGGACATGGCCGACCACGGCTTTTATACGCAAGTGCAGATGTTGACGAACCTCACTTATGATGTAGCGGGCAACTGGCGCAATAACCCCAATTATGTCGGACAACGTCTGACCACCGGCAACTATATTACTGCGGATCTTACTTACGATTTGTCCCGGCTTGGCTTCGGCGAGGGGGCGCAGTTCGTTATATCGGGTACATACGCCTACAACAACTATAAGGGGAATGGTCAGGATGGGCATCCCTTTATCGCGAATGCCTATATTATTCAACCGGTATTTACCGACAGGGTAATCTTGCGTTACGGCTATACGCCTTTGCTTAACCACTTTTACGGTTTATATCTGGGGACAAGTTCGGCGTCATCGGCGTTGGGGCCAACAAGCGTAATGTTAAATCAGGCTGGGTTGGCTAGTTTGAAACCCAGCCCTTCGGCGGATATCCGTTTCTTCTCGGAAAATAAAAGATGGTATGACCATCTGGGGGTCGCACGCAGTCAGAGTACCGATGGGTTAAAAGCGGATTCAAAATATAACACCTATGGGCTGCGCTGGCAGGTTCCTAACGCGGGAACATTGGTGATTAATGAATTCGGTTATAAAGTGGCGCCGGACGCCAATGAATCAATGAAGTGGTATCGTGCAGGTTCGGTATATAACAAAAGCCCCTATCTTAACTACAAGACTGAGAAGTATGACAGCAGCACTAATTCTCATTATATAGCGGCAACCTATCAGCTTAACCAAATAGATAACAGTATGCCTTATAGAGGCTGGTATGTTGATGGAAAAGCCAACTATGCACCTGCGGAAAAAAGTTTATTTAATGCCGATTTATCACTGTCGTTATTTAGCATAGGGCCGTTCGATACACGTCCTGATGACATGCTGTCATTTGGTTTCTCCTATAATAAGTTCAGCAATGACGCTAAAGATTATTTTGAAAGAAACGGTGGTAATGCGGAGAAATACAGTACCTCATTATCAGCGTCTTATACGATGCGTCTACATAGTGGTGTTTACTGGACGAACCAGTTGTCTTATACCCATCATCCTGCGGTCACTGTGAAAGAGGATGATGCCTACAATTTACTGACTCAAATAGTCATTAACTTATAGTTGGATGCTGGTAAGCAGTGAAAGATGAGGAGCTATAGGCTCCTCATTTTTTCCTGGGGTATGGGTGTTTGACTATTTAGCGTGTGGTTCATCCCAACCGAAGAAGGAGTAGGGGAGATAGGCGTTTGAATCAATTTCTGTGTAATACTTATCTTCAGCGCTAATCAGGGAAATATTTCCGGTTATGATATTGGCGCCAAGTACTTTTATTACCGGCAATGAAGCCCACGGATCGTGCCTGGACCAGTTCAAATGAACATCGCCTCTGCCAGTTTTGACCGCTTTTGTTGGTTCCATTTTTAACCACATCGGTTGCAAAAGAGGTTTTATTCTTGTGCGTAGCCCGACAGGCCAAATATAATTAAATGCAGCCAAATGGTCGGGTTTAAAGGGCAGCATTTTATTCAATTCACTATTAAGACTTTCGTATTCGGGGTCGTTTGGTTCTTGCGTGGCATCACAACTGTAAGATGCGTAGCAAACACCATGTCGAGCGCAATACGCTGTAAAAACGTCACCATCATAAGCCGAGCCGACATGGCCGACTTTCTTAGGATACCCATTGGCCTCACGGCCTAAAAAAGAACCTTGATCGGTGTTAAGGGTCATGGCAACAACAAGTTTTCCTTCAATTCCCAATTTTTCGTCGACTACGCCGATCGCTAATGCTGCTTCTTTATATGCCACATCAAAATTAGTGTGTTTAAAGTCATTAAGTCCGATTTCAACCAATGGTCTGCCGCGAAGTTTCAGGCCAGGGGGAATGATCGCATCCAACGCTTCTTTGCTGGTTTCATACAGAACGGAAAGAACATCCGCTTCAAATAAACTTTCTTTATTCTGAAAAGCCGGCCACGTTTGACTTTTTAAGTCGTTTTTTACAAAGCCCATCAAATTAATCCTCTTAATGACAGTACATTTAATAAATAAGTGAATCTTTCACGTGATTAGCACACCGCTGAAAATCTCAACGTCAGTCTATAGACAAGCCGCCGTCAGCGACCGACTCAGTCCCGACACGTTATCTCATGGCGGCCATGTGTTTGCCTCCCTTTTGTCAGTCATGCTAGCATATCTCCATTTTCGAATAACCAAGCAAAAATGGAACTTTGTTTTTTATTATGGAAACACCACTCGATTATGGTTTGATCGCGATTTTTATCGCTGTGGCGGATGAGGGCAGTTTTTCCAGGGCTGCCGCCAGACTCAGGATCAGCAACGGTACGGTTAGCCGCGCCATCGTCAAACTTGAAAAGAGTGTCGGCGCTGAGTTGATTCATCGTACCACGCACAGTATGGCGCTTTCGACGGCGGGTATCGCGCTCTATGAGCGCACGGCGCACTATCTGAAGGCATTGGACGAGGCGATGACGACATTGCCTGAACGCGCCGAAATACCGTCGGGGTTACTGCGGATTACGGCGCCTCGTGATTTCGGCGCCATTGTGCTGCCGCAACTCCTTTTACAGTTCGCCCGGCGCTATCCCGCTATCACGTTCGATTTACGTATCACGCGTTCCTATCCGGATCTTGTCGGGGAGGGAATTGATGTGGCAATCCATCCCATGACGGTGCCGCTGAAGGATTCAATGCTCAAGGTTCGGCATCTTGGCACGCCCAAAGGGGAATTTTATGCCGCTCCGTCATACCTGGCGCGGCGTGGAAAGCCACGAGTGATCGGCGACGACGGTCACGATTGGGTCTTCCATTCCGCGATTGTCGCACTCTGGCAATTACAAAAATTGCCGACCAGGTATCTTGTGGACGACTTCTTCCTGGCTCGCAATTTGTTGCGTGACGGTGCAGGCGTCGGGCCGTTGCTCACCTTTATCGCCGAACCTTACGTGCGAGAAGGCCTGTTGGAACCTATACCCATCCCGCCACCATCGGAATCCAGAGGGACGTATGTGCTGTTGTACCCGTCGAGCGGTCAGGTTCCAAAAAAAGTGAGCGTGTTTTGCGAATTTATCATCAACTGGGTGCAGCGCTATCCACTCTGATTGCCCTCAAATGAAGAGACTGATGTATTAAACCCTCTTTTATCAATGTCATATACGGCTAGATTCGTCCTGCCTTCTGACCGCATCGGCCACGACGCAAAGAGGGCAGTGAGGTCATAACTGGCAGGTGTTTCCATAATGAAAAACAGTTTTTAATTTTCTCCTACCGATGAAGGCAGTGATTCAATGCTAGCATAACTACGTACTTGGTACTTGACGGGCGAATCGAGTGGCCTTACCGGTGCTGAATTACTCGCCGGGGGAAGCGGTCATTGCCTGAAGCCAGCCTGATGGGCCGCTTCCGGCTTTATCAAGGGCGGTTCGCCCAGTGGTAATCCCATAGTCTTAAGGAGAATACGATGCGTAGCGCAACTCACGATGTTTTTGGCGATCCGGCTGAAGTCCTCCGCCAGTCCGATGTGCCAACACCCGAACCTGGGCCAGGGCAGGCCCGGATCCGTACCATTTTTTCCCCGATCCACAACCATGACCTCTGGACTGTGCGCGGCGAATATGGCTACAAGCCCGAACTGCCAGCCATAGGTGGCAGCGAAGCGGTCGGTATTGTCGATGCTCTGGGAGAGGGAAGCGATACCGCTCTGCTTGGCAGGCGGGTCGTCACGGCTTCCGCACATGGCACCTGGGCGGAGTATTTCCTTGTTGATGCGGAGGGTCTGCTTCCGGTGCCGGATGCAATTTCCGATGAGGTGGCCGCGCAACTTATCGCGATGCCGTTCAGCACCCTCTCGCTGCTGGAATCTCTAGGCGTGACGGAGGGAGATTGGATCATCCAGAACGGTGCGAATGGAACGGTTGGCAAGTCGCTGTCCATGCTGGCGCGGGCCAGAGGTATCCACACCGTCAATCTGGTCTGGCGCGACGCAGGCGTTGAGGCACTGACGGCGCTTGGTATCGACAATGTAGTCTCCACGGCCCAGCCGGATTGGAAAGCGAAGGTGCGGTCCCTCGTCGGCGACGCCGCGATCCGTGCCGCTGTCGATTCCGTCGGTGGGGCGGCGACTGGCGATCTTGCGGATCTTCTTGGCGAAAAGGGGCTGCTGGTGTCGTTCGGAACGGTAGCTGGAGAGGCCATGCAGATTCCATCCGGGACGATGGTTTTCAAGCAACTGACGTTGAAGGGCTTCTGGGCCAGTAAGGTTCTGAGCGATATGCCCGCCGAACACAGAGCTGAGTTGCTCGACGAGCTATTGAGGCTGGCGGCCAGCGGACGGCTAGTGCTGCCTGTGGAGGCGGTTTTCGGTCTGGATGAGGTGTCCTCGGCGGTGAAGGCCGCCCTCAAATCCGGCAAAATCGGCAAGGTGCTGCTCCGCCCGTAGGCCGCAGCGACCCGTCTTGGTTATTTGTCCTTCTTTCTTAATATACCCTTCATCTTTCAAAATACGCGGCACGCCTCTCCTTAATGCATGGAAAGGCGTATTTTAATTTCTCAATGCCTGGTTAGTCTGGGCTATTTTACAAAAATAGTGCTTTCTTTTAAGTCATCACTCAGATGTGGATGTCTGCTTTTAATTTCGGCGTTACTTAAGGTTATCAATGTTTAATGTTATTCTGTCAAAATTTGATGGATTAGAATTGGTGTCGATAAGAATGCATCAAATTGAGCGTAACTAATTGTAAATGATATTTATTATTTCCGCTGTGCCTGTTGGTTATGAGACAAAAAATGTCTGGCCGAACGACCCGGCGCACCAGAAAATATCGCAACCATTAATTTCAGATGTTTCCTCTTCTTTATAACAGACGGTGGAAACAGAGTAAGTGGCCTGACGAAAGCAACTGGCCGTTACAACCTGACGGAGAAGTAACACTAATGTCTCGGGATGACCGCGAACCTATCGGACGCAAGGGAAAAGCGTCAGGACGTAAACCTGCTCGCAGGCAGGCAGTACGGCGCCGCAGGGATGACGACTATGATGATGATTATGAAGATTATCAGGACGATTTTGATGACGATGATGATGGCTATGACGACGATGGTTATGATGGTGAGGGCAGGATGACGCGAAAACCGCGTAAGAAACGGCGCTGGCTGGGGCTTTTCATCAAGCTGGCTCTGGTGTTCGCCGTGTTGCTGGCGATCTATGGCGTGTATCTCGACAGCCAAATTCGCAGCCGTATTGAAGGTAAAGTGTGGCAGTTGCCGGCGGCCGTGTATGGACGCATGGTCAATCTGGAACCTGGGATGCCTTATAACCAGAAAGAGATGATTGGCCTGCTGGAAGGGATGCAGTATCGCCTGGTCACCCGGATCACGCGTCCCGGTGAGTTCAGCGTGCGCGGCAACAACATTGAAATGCTGCGGCGTCCCTTTGATTTTCCTGATGGCAAAGAGGGGCAGATTCGCGCCCGGCTGACGTTCAGTAACGATCGTTTGTCGCAGATCCAGAATCTGGATAACCAGCGTAATTTCGGTTTCTTCCGTCTTGATCCGAAATTAATCACCATGATGCAGTCACCCAATGGTGAGCAGCGCCTGTTTGTGCAGCGTGCCGGGTTCCCCGATCTGCTGGTGGACACGCTGATCGCCACGGAAGATCGCCATTTTTACGAGCATGATGGCATTAGCCTGTATTCCATTGGCCGCGCATTTTTAGCCAATATCACCGCCGGTCGGGCGGTTCAGGGCGGAAGTACGCTGACGCAGCAGTTGGTGAAAAACCTGTTCCTGACCAATGAGCGTTCCCTGTGGCGTAAAGCTAACGAAGCGTATATGGCGCTGATCATGGACTATCGCTATAGCAAGGATCGCATTCTGGAACTGTACCTCAACGAGGTCTATCTCGGTCAGAGCGGCAGCGACCAGATTCGTGGGTTCCCGCTGGCCAGTCTTTACTATTTCGGCCGTCCGGTGAATGAGCTGAGTCTCGATCAACAGGCACTGCTGGTGGGGATGGTGAAAGGGGCGTCGCTGTATAATCCGTGGCGTAATCCTAAAATCACGCTGGAGCGGCGCAATCTGGTATTACGGTTACTTCAGAATCAGCAGGTTATTGATGCCGATCTGTATAACATGCTGAGTGCGCGTCCGCTGGGGGTTCAGCCTAAAGGCGGCGTCATCAGTCCTCAGCCTGCGTTTATGCAACTGGTTCGCCAGGAATTACAACAACGGCTGGGGGATAAAGTCAACGATCTGTCCGGCGTGAAGGTTTTCACCACGCTGGATCCGGTATCGCAGGATGCCGCAGAAAAAGCGGTGGAAGACGGGATTCCGGCATTAAGGGCCGCACGGGGAGTTAACGATCTGGAAGCCGCGATGGTGATCGTCGATCGTTTCAGTGGTGAGATCCGCGCTATGGTCGGGGGGGCGCAGACGCAATACGCCGGGTTTAACCGCGCCTTGCAGGCGCGTCGTCCTGTCGGGTCGCTGGCAAAACCGCCCACTTACCTGACGGCTCTGAGCCAGCCTGATACGTATCGCCTGAATACCTGGCTGTCGGATGAACCGTTGTCGCTGAAACAGCCCAACGGCCAACTGTGGCAGCCGAAAAATTACGATCGCCAATTCCGTGGGCGCGTCATGCTGGTTGATGCGTTGGCAAATTCACTCAACGTGCCAACGGTGAATCTGGGAATGGCGGTGGGGTTGGATCAGGTTACCGCCACGCTGAAACGGCTGGGTATTCCCGAGAATGTGATTGAACCGGTGCCTTCGATGTTGCTGGGGTCGATTAGTCTGACGCCAATGGAAGTGGCGCAGGAATACCAGACGATTGCCGGTGGTGGAAATCGTGCGCCATTATCGTCGTTACGCTCGGTGATTGCGGAAGAGGGTAACGTGCTGTATCAGAGTTTCCCTCAGGCTGAACGTGCGGTTCCCGCCCAGGCGGCGTACCTGACGTTGTACGGTATGCAGCAGGTGGTGGAGCGAGGTACGTCGCGCTCTTTGGCGGTCAAGTTCCCGAATTATCATCTGGCGGCGAAAACCGGCACCACCAACGATCTGCGCGATAGCTGGTTTGCCGGTGTGGATGGCAAAGAAGTGGCGATCAGTTGGGTTGGGCGTGATAACAATGGGCCGGCGAAACTGACCGGCGCCAATGGCGCGTTGACCATCTATCGCCGCTATCTGGAGAACCAGACGCCACTGCCCCTGATGCTCACGCCGCCGGAAGGCATTACCACCATGAACGTGGACGCAAGCGGTAATTTTGTCTGTAACGGCAGCAGCAGCGGGCGGGTATTACCGGTATGGACGGATAATCCACAGACGCTATGCCAGGCCAGCCAGCCGCAGGTGCCTCAGCCAGAGCAGCAAAATGGCGAGGGCGTGGCGGACTGGATCAAGCAAATGTTCGGCCAATAGACTTTCCTTCAATCCCCCGGTCATCCGGGGGAACTTTTTCTCCGGTTGTCTCTTGTGTTTCAACACGTTCTGCTTTCGTTCCCGGTATTGTAAATTCCTTGCGAACAACATTCCGTTACGCCTATTATGCAACCTTTATAATAATTATTATCATTTCCTTTTATTCCGATAACCATTAGCCGCCTCAGATTCAGGCAGGTATTGAAATCCAAACTTTATGCGAAATCAAAATGCACTGCCAGATACCACGTTCAGGCTGGATGATGTCAGCTTTACTATCGCCGGTCGTACACTGCTTCACCCGCTGTCCCTGACTTTTCCCGCAGGGAAAGTCTGCGGTCTGATTGGACACAACGGCTCCGGGAAATCCACGCTGCTGAAAATTCTTGGTCGCCATCAGTCGGCCAGCCGTGGTTCGGCCTGGTTGGGTGAACAGCCTGTCGACCACTGGGACAGCAAATCGTTTGCCCGTCAGGTCGCCTATTTGCCACAACAGCTACCCGCCGCAGAAGGCATGACGGTGCGCGAGTTGGTCGCCGTCGGACGCTACCCGTGGCATGGTGCGCTGGGGCGTTTTGGCCGTGCCGACCGCGAAAAAGTCGATGAAGCAATTATGCTGGTGGGGCTGAAAGCGTTTGCCAACCGTCTGGTAGATAGCCTGTCCGGTGGTGAACGGCAGCGAGCCTGGCTGGCCATGACGGTAGCTCAGGATAGCCGTTGTCTGTTATTGGATGAACCGACGTCGGCGCTGGATATCGCCCATCAGGTTGATGTCTTGGCATTGATCCAGCGCATGAGCCAGCAGCGCGGCCTGACGGTAATTGCCGTTTTGCACGATATCAATATGGCGGCCCGTTATTGCGATTATCTGGTGGCATTACGCGGTGGTGAAATGATTGCGCAAGGCGAACCGCTGGCGTTGATGCAAGGCCCGGTGCTGGAAAATATTTACGGTATTCCTATGGGGATATTGCCTCATCCTGGCGGTGGTGCGCCGGTAAGTTTTGTTTGCTGAATATGTCCGATTTATTGTCTTCTGCTGATTCACCAGACCAGAGACGTCGCCGTTTGTTGACGGCGCTGATGCTCTCTCCATTGTTCTACTCCGCCGCCAGCCGCGGTTCGGCTTATCCTGACGAACGGCGTATTGTGTCGCTGGAATGGCTACCGGCTGAGTTGCTGATGGCATTGGGTATCACGCCGCTGGGCGTGGCGGATACCCATAATTATCGCCTGTGGGTAGACGAACCCGTGCTGCCAGCACAGGTCATCGATGTGGGTTTGCGTACCGAACCAAACCTGGAACTGCTGACCCAACTTCGCCCCTCGCTTATTCTGTACTCTGAAGGTTACGGCCCGTCAGTGGATAAAATCACCCGTATTGCGCCCGTCATGGGGTTCGGTTTTAACGATGGCCGTGGCAAGCCGTTGACATTAGCGCAGGCATCGTTGGCAAAACTGGCGAATGCGCTAGGAATACCCGATGTGGCGGAGCGCCATTTACAGCAATTCTCTCAATTTATACAGCAGGCGAAAACAGGGCTGCGACCTTATACCCATCGTCCTTTGCTGCTGTTTTCCGTGCTGGATACGCGCCACGCGATAGTGATGGGCAGGAACAGTTTGTTTCAGGAAGTGATGGAAGAACTCGGGATTGAAAATGCCTGGCGGGGAGAAACCAATTTCTGGGGAAGTGCGATCGTGGGTATTGAACGTCTGGCTGAGATTAACAATGCTCATGCTCTCTGCTTTGATCACGGTAATGACGCCATAATGGAACAAGTGGCTGGCAGCCCGCTATGGCAGGCAATGTCGTTTGTGCGTCAACAGCGCTGGCAGCGCGTGCCGGCGGTCTGGATTTATGGCGGTACGCTATCGGCCATGCGTTTTTGCCGCGTATTGGAACAGGCATTGGAGGCGCGGCGTCATGTCAGTTAAAAACCGGATGTTTCCTCTCCTGCTGATGGGATTGCTGCTGGCGGCGGCGTTGGGGATAGGCGGTTACAATCTACAGCGGCAGTTACCCCTGGCGCTGTGGCAACAGGGAATATGGCAGCCGTCCACCGATGATATTCGGCAACTGCTGTTCCACTATAGCCTGCTGCCGCGTATGGCGCTTGCCCTGCTGGTGGGGGCCGGGTTGGGGCTGTGCGGGGTACTGTTCCAGCAGGTACTACGTAATCCGCTGGCGGAATCTTCGACGCTGGGGATCGCGACGGGAGCGCAGTTGGGCATCACGGTGGCAACGCTGTCGGTGCTGCCCGGTGGCGCATTTACCCAGCAAATTGCCGCGATGATCGGTGCGTTAACGGTTGGCGCGCTGGTGTTCGGCGTCGCCTGGGGCAAGCGGTTATCGCCGGTTACGCTGATACTGGCCGGGTTGGTGTTGAGCTTCTATTGTGGCGCGGTTAACCAACTGCTGGCGCTGTTTCACCATGATCAGCTGCAAAATCTGTTTCTGTGGAGCAGTGGCGCACTGAATCAGCAGGACTGGCATAACGTGCGGTTTGTCTTCCCCCGGCTGCTGGTGTGTTTCTGTCTGGCGTTATTACTGTTACGGCCATTAACTTTGCTGGGGCTGGACGATGGCGTGGCACGTAATCTGGGTCTGGGGCTATCTATGGCGCGGTTGGGCGCTCTGGGGCTGGCTATTTTCCTGAGTGCCCAGTTGGTCAATGCGGCAGGCATTATCAGTTTTATCGGTCTTTTTGCCCCGCTGTTGGCCAAAATGCTGGGAGCCAGGCGTTTATGGCATCGACTTTGGCTGGCCCCGCTGCTAGGCGCATTATTGCTATGCGTAACCGATCAGATCGTGATCTGGCTGACCGGCGTATGGCGTGAGGTGCCAACGGGCGCGGCGACAGCCCTGATAGGCGCGCCGCTGCTGTTGTGGCTGTTGCCGCGCTTGCGCACCAGTGGGCCGCCCTCTATGGCGGATCGTGCTGGCGTGCAGGCGACGGAGCGCCGTCAATGGGGGTTGTGGCTGTTGGGGGGCTGCCTGTTGCTGGCGGCGGTGGTGTTAACGGCGTTGTTGCTGGGAAAAGATGCGCAGGGTTGGCAGTGGAGCCGCGGCGATCTGTTAACCCAGCTATTGCCGTGGCGCTGGCCGCGGGTGCTGGCGGCGCTGACTGCGGGAGTGATGCTGGCGGTGGCTGGCACGCTGATACAGAAACTGACCGGTAATCCAATGGGCAGCCCGGAAGTGCTGGGGATAAGCGCTGGCGCGTCATTCGGCGTCATCATGCTGTTGTTCTTGGTGCCCGGTAATGCTTTCGTGTGGCTGATCCCCGCCGGAAGCGCCGGTGCGGCGCTAACACTGCTGACGATGATTTTCATTGCCGGGCGAGGCGGGTTTTCCACTCAACGGATGCTGCTGGCCGGTATCGCATTGAGTATGGCGTTCACCACGGTAATTACCCTGTTGTTAGCCAGCGGCGATCCGCGTATGGGCGGCGTGCTGACCTGGTTATCCGGGTCAACCTACGCCGTTGAAGCGGCTGATGCGGTGCGAACCGCCATTATCGCCGCAGTATTGTTGCTGATGGTGCCGCTGTGTCGGCGCTGGCTGCGTATTCTGCCGTTAGGCGCCACCACGGCCCGGGCGATTGGGGTGGCCGTTACGCCGGTGCGTCTGCTGGTGTTGTTATTGGCCTCGGTGCTGACCGCCCTGGCCACGCTGATGGTCGGGCCGATGAGCTTTGTGGGGTTAATGGCGCCGCATCTGGCGCGCATGATGGGGTTCAGCAGGGTCATTCCGCAATTGTGCTGTGCAGCACTGATTGGCGGTGTACTGATGGTGATTGCCGACTGGTGCGGCAGGATGGTGTTGTTCCCCAATCAGATCCCGGCCGGGTTACTGGCGACCTTTATCGGCGCGCCGTATTTTGTTTATCTGCTGCGCAAGCAGGTAAGCTAGGTTAGCTGGTGATATTGATCGCTTCCAGCATCATCCAGAGGGCGGTAATCACCAGCGACAATGCCATAACCGTGTTGAATAACTGTAGCTTCCAGGGTTGCTGAAGGTGTTTGCCGATTAGGTCGCCAAACGCCGCCCATACCAGTATGCAAGGCAGGTTTAGCGCCATAAAGGCGAACATGATGGTGAAAATGCCGCTGCTGGCGGTATAGAGCAGCGCCACGTTGCTGGCCATCAGCCAGGCTTTGGGGTTGACCGCCTGGAACAGTGCGCCCTGAAGCAGAGTCATCGGCTTACTTTTTCCCTTCAGTTCCGGTGCGGACGCACGTACAATTTTCCACGAAAGCCACAACAGGTAGCCGCACCCCAGCACGGTGAGCGGCACTCTTACCGTGCTCATCCAACTCAGCAACAGTTCCAGCGCCACGCCCATCAGCGCCGTTTGCAGCCCGCAGCCAAGCATGATGCCCAATAACATCGGCAGCGTACGCCGTATGCCAAAATTGACGCCGGAAGTCGCCAGCAGCAGGTTGTTGGGGCCGGGGGTAATCGACATAACGGTGACATAGCTGAAAAAAGAGGGATCGAGCATGGTGCTTTCCTTGTAACACTAAATAAGGGCACCATGATAAAGAGGGAAGAGGTATGGTAACAGATACACAAAAAGACTATTGTTATGAGTACAAATACTAATAAAGATTAATTGTACTCATCGATTAGCGAGGTGATTGTGTCCATTATCGATCCACAGGAAAGTACGCTTTATCAACAGTTAGCTGAAACCTTCGCCACGGCTATCCATCAGGGAACCTGGCAACCGGGAAGCCGTTTGCCCGCCATCCGCCGCGTAGCGGGATCGCAGCAGGTGAGTGTGAATACAGTGCTGAATGCCTGGCGAATTCTTGAAGATCGCGGCCTGATCGAAGCCCGCCCACAATCAGGCTATTTCGTTCGCGGGCGGCTGCCGTCGCTGACGAAAACCCGGCAGCACCGCGCACAGGTCATCTCACCGGGTAGTGAAAAACTGGACCTGATCGATACGGTCTTTGCGGCACAAAACCATCCTGATTATCTCAATATTTCTCTCGCCTGTCCGCAGAATACCGATTTTTATCCTACCGCCAAGCTCAGTCGCATAACCGCTTCATTACTGCGCCGCCATCCCGGCATGATTGGCCGTTATGCTTTGCCGCCGGGCAGTGAGCGGTTACGGCGTGAGGTGGCGCGGCGGGCGATGGATTCAGGCATATCGTTGAGTAGTGAAGACATTACGGTAACTCATGGCTGCATGGAGGCACTGCAACTGGCGTTACGGGCTGTAACCCGACCGGGCGATTGCGTGGGGCTGGAGACGCCAACCTATTTTTACTTGTTCCCGCTGCTGGCCAGTCTGGGACTTAAAACGGTGGAGATCCCGACCGATCCGCAACGCGGGCTGTCATTGGATGCATTGGCAATGCTGCTCTCAGAGCGAAGGCTTCAGGCGATCATTGCCATGCCCAATGTACAAAATCCACTAGGCTACAGTATGACGCTGGAGGATAAAAAACGACTGGCGAAACTGGTGAATGATTATCAGGTTCCGCTGATAGAAGACGGTTTGTATGGTGAACTACAGTTTAGCTGGCCGCTTTCTCCGGCGGTCAAGGCGTTCGATCGTGACGGCTGGGTGATTTACTGTTCCAGCTTTACCAAAACGCTGGCGCCCGACTTTCGTATTGGCTGGGTGGCCGCCGGGCGGTTCAGTGCGACGGTGGCGCGGCTAAAAGCCGTGTCGTCAATGGCGGAGTCCGCCCTGTTATCAGAAACGCTGGCGCAGTTTCTGGAGTCGGGCGGCTATGATCACCATCTGCGAACGCTACGCCGCCGCTATGCTGCCCAGTTGGATGAAGCCCGTGGACTGATTGCTCGCCATTTTCCTCAAGGCACCCGCGCCACACAGCCGCAAGGCGGCTTTGTATTCTGGCTGGAGATGCCGGGCAATGTGGACGGCGTGGCGCTGTTTCATCGCTTGTTACAGGAGAAGATTTGTGTGACGCCCGGAGCGCTTTACACGCTGAGTGAGCGCTGCAAACATGCCATTCGCCTCTCCTGTTGTTACCCTTTTGATGAGCGTTATACCTATGCGCTCAAGCGTACTGGCGCACTAGCCTGCGAAATGAGCGGTATGGCACCGGGCAGTGAAAGTTAGTCGGGTGTTTTATGGGGTGCCGTTTCGCCCCCATAAAATATAGCCATTGCGTTTGCTTAAACGTTCATAGTAATCGCGAACCGCTGGGTAATCCGGATGATCCAACGGTGTTTCGTACCAGCGGTTGACCGATAGGCCAATGGGAATATCGGCAAGGGTGAAATCTTTCCCCGCCACATAGTGACCGGTTCTTTCCAACTGTTGGTTGAGGATACTCATGGTGTGCGACCAGTCTTTGCAGGATGCGGCCAGGAGATGCGGATCCTGATGGACGGGCGATTGGCGTACCAGCGACATAAACGCGTATCGCCATGAGGTATTGAGCTCGGCAGACTGCCAGTCGATCCACTGATCAATGGGCGCACGGGCGCGGGGATGTTGCGGATAGAGCCATTCACCGCCGTGGGCGTTAGCGAGATAGCGCAGGATCGCGTTCGACTCCCAGAGGGTGAAATCCCCCTCTTGAATGACGGGCACCATGGCATTAGGATTTAATGCTAAAAATTCAGGCTCACGGGGTGATTTATAGCCATCGCCCCACTCCTCGCGATGAAAGGGAAGCGCGAGCTCATCGCACAGCCAGAGTACTTTTCGAACGTTGATCGACGACGCGCGTCCTAAAATTTTCAACATGTTTTTTTCGCTTACTCCAGAAAATAAATTTATTGATAAATTATTTGGCGTGCGTTGTCATCCCTGAAAGAAAATAATTTCAGATATTCCCGCGAAAAAGACGGCGCCAGAGAGAGGGCGCCGTTGGAAAACAGAGAAAAACTCAGGCCGCTTTACAGCCGGGCAAAAGAATGATGTGCGGCTTCGATAGTGCGCTCAATATCCTGCTGGCTGTGGGCCAGAGACATAAAACCGGCTTCGAAGGCGGAAGGCGCCAGGTAAATGCCTTCTTCCAGCATCATGTGGAAGAAGCGCTTGAAACGGTCTACGTCGCTCGTCATGACTTCCTGATAGCAGGTGACGCGCCCGGCATCGGTGAAGAATAGCCCAAACATTCCTCCGGCCTGATTGATCACCAACGGAATATTGGCCGCTTTCGCCGCCGCCGACAGCCCGGCGGTAAGCTGTTCGGTCAGTTCGGTCAGTTTTTGATGTACGCCGGGTTTGGCGACTTCAGTAAGACAGGCAAAGCCTGCGGCCATAGCAATTGGATTGCCGGATAAGGTTCCGGCCTGATAAACCGGACCGGTGGGGGCCAGCGCTTGCATCACCTCGCGCCGGCCGCCAAACGCCCCGACAGGCATACCGCCGCCGATAATTTTACCCAGACAGGTCAAATCAGGCACCACGCCGTAGTGAGCCTGTGCGCCCGCCAGCGCAACGCGAAATCCGGTCATCACTTCATCAATGATCAATAAGGCGCCGAATTCGTCGCACAGCGCCCGCAGCCCCGGCAGGAATTCCGGCAGCGGCGGCACGCAGTTCATATTGCCGGCGACGGGTTCGACGATAACGGTGGCTATCTCCTCCGGGTATTGTTCAAAGGCGGAACGCACCGAGGCCAGATCGTTGTAGGTGCAGGTCAGCGTGTGGCGGGCGAAATCCGCCGGTACGCCGGGTGAATTCGGCTGGCCCAGCGTCAGGGCGCCGGAACCGGCTTTCACCAGCAGACAGTCGGCATGGCCGTGGTAGCAGCCTTCGAATTTGATGATTTTGTCGCGCCCGGTAAAACCCCGCGCCAGCCGGATCGCACTCATGGTCGCTTCGGTGCCGGAGTTGACCATACGCACCATGTCGATGGTCGGCACCAGTGACGTCACCAGCTGCGCCATCTGCACTTCCATTTCCGTCGGGGCGCCAAAGCTCAACCCGCGCTTGACCGCGGCGATCACCGCTTCGCGAATGGCCGGGTGATTATGCCCCAGCACCATTGGGCCCCAGGATCCAACGTAATCGATATAGGATTTACCATCAACATCATAAAGATAGGCGCCGTCTGCCCGTTCGATAAACAGGGGAACGCCGCCAACGCCGTTAAACGCACGAACCGGCGAATTGACGCCGCCCGGTATGAGTTGCTGCGCCGCCGCATACAGACTTTCAGATTTGTTCATTAAGTGCCCTGACTTTGCGTTTGTCGTGGAAAGTGATGCCATTCTAATAAACTGACCACCGTTATGAAATCGTTGTGCTGCTATCATGCCTGAAAACTTAATGCGTCTGCCCGGTGAGAATACCGGGACAACTGGCGCTGTGGCTGCATAATATGGGGATTAATTGGTCAATCAATGTCAAATCTTGAACGTTTTAACCCGCTATTGGATAATGAGAGTATGATTGGGTGAGCATGTGTATCACCTGATAAGCATTGAGTTGGGAGTAAAAATATGAGCGACGATGTAGCATTGCCACTGCAATTTACTGATGCAGCGGCGAAAAAGGTGAAACTCCTGGTTGCTGATGAAGAAAACCCTGAGCTGAAACTGCGGGTTTATATCACCGGGGGCGGTTGCAGTGGCTTCCAATACGGTTTTACTTTTGATGATCAGATTAACGAAGGCGATATGACCATCGAGAAGCAGGGCGTTGCGCTGGTGGTTGACCCGATGAGCCTGCAATATCTGGTGGGCGGCTCGGTCGATTACACTGAAGGCCTGGAAGGTTCACGCTTTATCGTGACTAACCCGAATGCCAAAACAACTTGTGGCTGCGGGTCTTCTTTCAGTATCTGATTCACCTGCCAGAAACCATAAAACCCGTGCAACTGAATGGCTGCACGGTTTTTTTACCTTCAACGGTAGATGCCTTCTTCCGGGGGAATGCCGGGTGGCTTACCACTCAACGGTAATTAGCCGCGTTTCCACACTGTTTTCTGTTTTGGCCGCTGATATGGTTGTCTGTTCGATCGGTATGCACGACTCGGTTATTTTAGGCTGAGACACGGAAGCGATATTACAGGCCATCTGGTATTGGTTAAACAGCGACTCAACTGCGCATGAAGGATGAATAGTCAGTTGGACATTAATGCGCCCACTGCTATTTTCCGCATAAGCTGCGCCACAGACCGCCAGAAGCAGGCCTGCGCTAAACAACGCATATTTCATTTTCAGTTTACCTGGTGTTAAAAGCGCCGATTTCGGCGCAAAAATTGCCTATATCACAGATGATGTTTTCGTCGGCGGGTTGTTTTTATTTCCGCTGCTGCGGCGATATTACCGGCAAAGTCGCGTTGTGGAAACAGTGAGGGTTAATGTGCTAATCAGTTTTTTTCAATTCGTCTAATTGCCGGCAGATTTGTTCCGCCGCCAGTAATAACCGGGGGCCGCTTCGATTAAACCAGTCTTCATTGACCACCATCACCGGCACCGACAGTTGGGGGCGCCAAAAAGCCTGTGTATTGGCAATGGCATCGGGCGAGCCGCTAATAATAATGACTTGCGGTTCACGCATCAGCACCTGCTCGCGGCTGACCTGCGGCCAGGGAACCGGGCTGTCGCTGAAAATATTCTGAGCGCCGCACAACGCCACCACCTGGCTTTGCAACGTACCTTTCGCTGAGGTGAATAGCGGCTGGGAACCAAACTGGATAAAAACTCGATGCGGCTGATTCGCCGCGTAGCGTTGTCTGAGGGCCACGAGGCGCTGACGAAGCGCGGCGGCGGTTTGTTCCGCCTGCTCGGGATGCGAACTGTATTGTGCCAGCAGCATCAGGGCGCCCGGAATATCGTCAAGTGTTTTGGGATCCAGATAAACCACGGGAATACCAAAATTGGCTAGCTGTTCCAGTGGTCGTTGCGGATTGCCTTCACGCCAGGCCAGAATCAGGTCGGGTTTTAACGCGAGGATACGTTCAAGGTTAATGCCCTGCCAGGAGGCAACCTGCTCCAGCTTTTGGGCTTCCGGGGGATAGTCAGACCAACTGCTGACCGCCACTAACTGTGTTCCCATACCGGCGGCGTAAGCCATTTCGGTTGCATGGGGCGCCAGGCTTATCACGCGCTGAGGCACCGCCTCAGCCGCGCTAACCGCCGAAAGCAACAGAAGTCCCAACAGCCAGAGGAGTCGCTGTTTCATGATTACCGGCGTTCTGCCAGTGTCTGTAGCATGGTTTCCACCATGCGGGTGGATTGCTGGGCCGCAACTGCCAGAAACTCATCAAAGCTCAGGTGAGACACCTGATCGGCGACATCGGAAATCGCCCGTACAATGACGAAAGGCACGGAAAACTGATGACAAACATGGGCAATGGCGGTGGCTTCCATCTCTACCGCGATAGCCTGAGGGAAAGTGCCTCGGATACGAGCCAGCGGTTCCGCGCCGTTAATGAATGCGTCACCACTGACCACCAGACCGCGCACCGCATTCAACTGAAGTTTTGCAATGGCATCCTGCGCCAGCGTAATTAAATCCTCATCGGCAATAAACGCCGCCGGGCAGCCAGCCATCTGCCCTGGCTCATAACCAAAGGCGGTGACATCGGCATCGTGATAGCGAACCTCATTGGATATCACAATATCGCCGACCTTCAGCGTGGCGGCAAGCCCGCCTGCCGAACCGGTGTTAATCACCACGTCTGGCTGATAGTGATCCAGCAATATGGTGGTGCCCAGAGCGGCGGAAACTTTACCGATACCGGACTTCAATAACGCGACATCGACACCATTTAACTGACCACTGTAGATTTCGCAACCTGCACGCTGTAAGGTTTGACGGTTTTCGATCCGATCGCGCAGTAAGGTAACTTCTTGTTCCATAGCGCCGATAATGCCGACTTTCATAGTGTTCCCCACAAATTTTGTTATAAATAGCATAAGTATCACGTCGGCTAGTCTATCATGGCTGACGGGGTTAAATGGAGACGGTGATGCAGCGGCACTCAATGGAGAATCCTATGTCCGGTATTGATTTTGCGAAAAAAATGAGTTTTCAGCGGCCTCTCAGCAGTAAGCCGATTACCGCCGAGGATGAATATTCCATTGTGCGTCAGTTTGAGAGCGATCGCGGACGCATCATCAACTCCGCCGCCATTCGCCGCCTACAGCAAAAAACCCAGGTTTTCCCGCTGGAACGTAATGCCGCAGTTCGTTCGCGCCTGACGCACTCCATGGAAGTTCAGCAGGTCGGGCGTTATATCGCCAAAGATATTCTGGCGCGCCTGAAGCGGGATAACCGGCTGGAAGCGCTGGGGTTGGCCCAGTTGCAAACCCCTTTCGAAAGTATGGTGGAGATGGCGTGCCTGATGCATGACATTGGCAATCCTCCCTTCGGTCATTTTGGCGAGTCGGCGATTAATAACTGGTTCGGGGCGTTGATGGACGTCAGCTATCAGGGCGGCGTCTCTGAACGGGCAGACCGCTGCCACGTTGGCGTGCTGTGCCTGCGCGATGACCGTCTGGACGAGTTGCGACGCCGTATTCGCCAGGATTTAAGCCATTTTGAAGGCAATGCACAGGGCATTCGTATGGTGCATACCTTGCTCAAGCTGAATCTGACCTACGGACAGGTTGGTTGTATCTTAAAATACACCAGGCCGGCCTATTGGCGCGGCGACGTACCCGCACAGTACGACTACCTGATGAAAAAACCGGGTTATTATCTGGCTGAGGAAGCATTCGTTACCACACTGCGGGAAGAGTTATCGATGGGGGAATTTCATCGCCATCCGCTGACTTACATTATGGAAGCGGCAGACGATATTTCTTATTGCATTGCCGATTTAGAAGATGCGGTAGAGAAAGATATTCTCACGATTGAACAGCTCTATGAGCGACTGCACCAGACCTGGGGCGAGGTTCAGCCGGGAGATTTATTCAGTAAAACCGTGGGCCGGGCTTTCGAAAACCAAAATCGTCATCCGTGGCGCAGCATTAATGATCAATTTTTTATGAATCTGCGGGTTAACACGGTGGCCAAGCTGGTGCCACATGCCTCGCAACGTTTTATTGATAATTTGCCGGAAATCTATACCGGAGCGTTTAATCAGGCGCTGCTGGAGGATGAAAGCGAACAGAATTGTTTATTGAAAATATTTAAAAATGTTGCATTAAAGTACGTATTTAACCATCACGAGGTTGAGCAACTGGAGCTTCAGGGCTATCGGGTTATCCGGGGGTTGCTGGATATCTATAGTCCGCTGCTTGATATGTCGTATCAGGATTTCAGCCAACTGGTGAAGGAAAGCAGGCACAAATGCTATCCGATTGAAACGCGTTTATATCATAAATTGTCCAGTAAACATTGCATGGCTTACCGGGAGGCTGTTGAGGGGCTGCAACACTTATCCCAGGAAGAACAGGAAATTCGTGAATATTATTACCGCGCCCGGTTAATTCAGGATTATATCAGCGGTATGACCGATGTTTATGCCTATGATGAGTATCGTCGGCTGATGGCGGCGGAATAATAACTTTTGTAAAGCGAACCAATATTTTCTTACGCTTCATCATCTTCCATTGATGAACTTTGTTGAGCCATATTTATCTTATACGGCACGGACGGTAAGACTTGCCTGTTGATTACTATGAGACATCTTCCCATGAAAAGAAAATTATTAGTTCTAAGCGCACTGACGTTAAGCCTGGCGATAACGATGGGGGCTGGCGTGACCACTGCGGCAGAGCCGGTGTCATCCTTATCTGCGACGAATTCGCTTCCCAGCCTGGCGCCGATGCTGGAAAAAGTCATGCCTGCGGTTGTCAGTATCTATGTGGAAGGACATACCCGCGTTGCCAAAGAAAAAATTCCCCAGCAGCTACAGCCTTTCTTTGGTGAGGATTCCCCATTCTGTCAGGAGGGTTCACCGTTTCAGGGATCGCCGATGTGTCAGGACGGTGGCGATGATGACGGGGACGGGCAGCCCTCCAACCAGCAAAATTTTCAGGCGCTGGGAGCCGGTGTGGTCATCAATGCTGAAAAAGGCTACGTGGTGACCAATAATCACGTAGTGGATAACGCCGACAAAATTCAGGTACGCCTTAATGACGGTCGTAAATATGATGCCAAAGTGATCGGCAAAGATCCCCGATCTGATGTTGCGCTGATACAACTGAAAGATTTCAAGAACCTGACGGCGGTCAAAATGGCTGACTCCGACCAACTGCGCGTTGGTGACTATACTGTCGCCATCGGTAACCCTTATGGCCTGGGGGAAACGGCAACCTCCGGGATTGTATCGGCGCTGGGCCGCAGCGGGTTGAATATTGAAAATTATGAAAACTTTATTCAGACCGATGCCGCCATCAACCGGGGAAATTCCGGTGGGGCATTGCTTAATCTTAACGGTGAATTGATCGGTTTAAATACCGCTATTCTGGCGCCAGACGGCGGCAATATCGGTATCGGTTTTGCCATCCCCAGCAATATGGTGAAAAGTCTGGTCGCTCAGATTGTCGAGTTTGGTGAAGTGAAACGCGGCGAACTGGGGATTACCGGGACAGAGCTGAATTCTGAACTGGCGCAGGCGATGAAAGTGGATGCGCAGCGCGGTGCCTTTGTCAGCCAGGTGCAACCGAAATCAGCCGCGGCTGAAGCGGGCGTTAAAGCGGGTGACGTGATTGTATCGTTGAACGGCAAGGCGATAAGCAGCTTTGCCGCGTTACGGGCGCAGGTTGGCTCATTGCCTGTTGGCAGCAAAGTGTCGCTGGGTTTATTACGTGACGGCAAACCGCTAACGGTGGATGTGGCGCTACAGCAAAGCAGTCAGGCTCAGGTTGCATCGGGTAATCTCTATTCCGGTATTGAAGGCGCCGAATTAAGCAATACCCAAATAGATGATCAGAAAGGCGTAAAAGTCGATAACGTGAAAGCGGGTTCAGCGGCGGCGAAAATTGGATTGAAAAAGGATGACGTCATCCTTGGTGTGAACCAACAGCCGGTGCAGAATCTTGGCGAACTGCGTAAAATTCTGGACAGCAAGCCCGCTGTTCTGGCATTGAATATCCGCCGCGGCGACAGCAATATTTATCTGCTGGCACAATAATCCCACTCTGTTAAAGCCGGGTGTTACGCACCCGGCTCTCCCTCTTTTGCGCGGTTTGCATTTTGTGAGATCTTCCACAGTTTCAAGTGAACCCCTCGTTCTTTGTTAATTTGCACAATGTACGGCGCAGAACGTGGCGTTATGCTGGCGCAATTGTCAATTCCCCTCCGAGGTTGAAATGGCGTCGTATCATCTTAATGCCAAAATGGCACAGGATATTGTCGCACGGACAATGCAAATTATTGATAGTAATATCAATGTCATGGATGCACGCGGTAAGATCATTGGCAGCGGCGATCAGGAGCGTTTGGGTGAATTGCATGAGGGAGCAATGCTGGCGCTATCTCAGGGACGGGTTGTCGACATTGACGACGCGGTTGCACTTCATTTGCACGGTGTTCGTCCCGGTATCAATCTGCCACTGCGTATTGACGGTGAAATTGTCGGGGTGATTGGTCTGACCGGCAACCCCGGACAGTTACGTCAGTACGGCGAACTGGTCTGCATGACGGAGAGCAGCCGCCTGCGGGTACGTGTGGCTCTGGGATACTACTTCTCCGGCCCCGGCAGTATTGCCCGGTCTTATCGCACAGCCCGGACAACCATGAGCGTCGGCAAGCAGCGTATGCTTTCACAACGCTGCTATTATTATCAGGATTTAATGTTGCCGGTATTACTGGATAGTTTACGGGGTGGCTGGCAGGCGAATGAACTGGTACGCCCCTTGACCAAACTTAAGGTAATGGACGGCAATGGCCTGTTACGCCGGACATTGAGCGCCTGGTTCCGCAATAATGTCCAACCCGGCGCGACGGCAAAAGCATTATTCATTCATCGCAACACGCTGGAGTATCGTCTTAATCGTATCTCTGAGCTTACCGGGGTAGATCTGGGTAATTTCGACGATCGTCTGCTGCTGTACGTTGCTCTGCAACTGGATGAAGAAGAATAAACACTGACAACGCAGAGTAGGGGGCAGCGCAGACCGCTCCGGCAATATCATTTACTTAGATTGAAAACTATTACATAACGATTAACAATATAACGCGAGAGTATAAATTATCGCGAAACAGTATTTTTGCCACTTTCCCATATCCTCTATTGTCACTTCCATGTTGTCGGTCTGATATCTCTGTGCAAGCCGCGCTAATCAGTCGCATTCATCGTTATTTTTTTGAGTCCAACTGATGCAAAACGTCAGGAATGATAACCCATTAACCCGTTATCCTGGGGCGATATAATGTTCTGGGCGGGAATAAATACTGTCAATTTTAGGGAGTGATAATGATGTCAATACGTCGTCTGGGATTATCTCTTGCTACGGCAACGCTATTGTTTTCTGGCATTGCCTCTGCGGCAACAGAATTATTGAATGTTTCTTACGATCCTACCCGTGAATTGTATCAACAATATAACGCCGCGTTTATCAAGCATTGGAAAGCGACCACGGGTGAAGATATTTCGATCAAGAATTCGCATGGTGGCTCAGGTAAGCAGGCCCGTTCAGTTATCGACGGCTTACAGGCTGATGTCGTGACGCTGGCGCTGGCCGGGGATATTGATGCGCTTAATCTGAATCAACAAATTATCGATCCGAAGTGGCAAGCGCGCTTACCTGATAACAGTACGCCTTATACTTCCACCATCGTTTTTCTGGTGAGAAAAGGGAATCCAAAACAGATTAAAGACTGGGACGATCTGGTGAAACCGGGCGTTGAAGTGATTACGCCAAACCCGAAAACCTCTGGCGGCGCCCGCTGGAATTTCCTGGCGGCCTGGGCTTATGCCAAGGCACAACCCGGCGGTAATGATGAAACGGCGCTGAAGTTTGTCACCGAGTTGTATCGCAATGCGCCGGTGCTGGATACTGGCGCCCGTGGCTCGACGATCAGCTTTGTTCAACGCCAACTGGGCGATGTTCTGCTGGCCTGGGAAAACGAAGCCTACCTGTCCCTGAAAGAGCAGGGCGGCGATCAGCTTGAAATTGTCACGCCATCACTGTCTATTCTGGCTGAACCTCCGGTCGCGGTGGTTGACAAGGTAGTGGAACGTAAAGGAACGCGGAAACAGGCGGAAGCGTATCTGCAATACCTTTATAGCGATGAAGCGCAACGGATTATCGGTAAAAACTTTTACCGTCCGCGTAATGCCAGCATTGCCGAAGAATTTAAAGATCAGTTCGCCACCGTGAAGCTGGTGACCATTGATAAAGATTTCGGGGGCTGGAAAGCCGCACAGGATACTTTCTTCAACGATGGCGGTGTATTCGATAAAATATTTCAGGAAATCAATAAGTAATTAACAATTCTTTTTTTGTTGGCATTGGTAAGCCGCTGTTTTCAGCGGCTTTGATTCGTCGGCACGCTATAATTAGCCAGAATCTCTGAGCATGACTATTAAAGGCACGGTATGTCACAACGTTCTTCCTCGGTAATTCCCGGTTTCGGATTAACTTTAGGTTTCAGCCTGAGTTATTTAGGGTTGATTGTACTCATTCCGCTGGCCGGTATGTTTCTTTATGCCAGCCAATTGACGTTGGTACAGTTCTGGGAACTGATTACCAGCCGACAAGTGCTTTTCTCTCTTCAGCTTTCTTTTGGTACGGCGCTGATGGCCGCCTTTATCAACGGTATTCTGGGAACGCTGTTGGCATGGGTGTTAGTGCGTTATACCTTTCCCGGTCGCAAGATCATCGATGCGATGATCGATATGCCCTTTGCCTTGCCGACCGCCGTGGCGGGTATTGCGCTAACGGCCCTTTATGCGCCGAATGGCCTGATTGGTTCGTTGTTTCCCTTTAAAATTGCTTACACCAGCATTGGTATTACGCTGGCATTGATTTTTGTTACTTTGCCATTTGTCGTCAGGACATTGCAGCCTGTTCTTGCCGATATTCCCAAAGAAATCGAGGAAGCGGCAGCCTGTCTGGGTGCGCGTCCACTGCAAGTGTTCCGTCATGTTTTGATTCCTGCATTGCTTCCAGCCTGGTTAACCGGTTTTGCTCTGGCGTTTGCCCGTGGTGTGGGGGAGTACGGTTCAGTGGTGTTTATCGCCGGTAATATTCCTTTTAAAACAGAAATTTTGCCGCTGCTGATCGTCTCTAAACTCGATCAGTATGATTATAAAGGCGCCACCGGGATTGGTGTGTTTATGTTGCTGGTTTCTTTCATTATGTTGCTGTTGATTAATTTATTGCAGCGCCGCATTCAACCGAAACTGTAAGGCATGTCGTGATGGAACAGGTTATTTCCGCTCAGGCCCGTGCAACAAAATCCAAAAAAAAGCCTGCAACGTACTACGTTTTAGTATCTCTGGCGTGGATCGTTTTTTTCCTGATTTTAGTTTTGCCGTTGCTCATGGTGGTTACGCAAGGATTGGACAATGGCCTTGTGGCATTCTGGGATGCCATTACCGAACCCGATGCGATCTCCGCGTTGAAACTGACATTACTGGCAACGGTGATTTCGGTTCCGCTCAACGTCGTCTTTGGTCTTGCAACCGCATGGTGTGTGACTAAATTTGAATTCCGCGGTAAAAGTTTTTTGCTGGCGTTAATTGATTTACCTTTTTCTGTATCGCCCGTGGTTGCCGGTTTAGTCTATGTCCTGCTGTTTGGGGCGCAGAGTAAACTGTATCCGTTCCTGACCGCCCATAATCTGGAAATCGTTTACGCGGTGCCGGGGATTGTGCTGGCGACCATTTTCGTCACGCTGCCTTATGTGGCCCGTGAATTAATTCCGTTGATGGAGCAGCAGGGTTCACAGGAAGAAGAGGCCGCCAGGCTGCTGGGCGCTAACGGTTGGCAGATGTTCTGGCATATCACGCTGCCTAATGTGAAGTGGGCACTAATTTATGGCGTGGTGCTGTGTACCGCCAGGGCAATGGGGGAGTTCGGGGCCGTATCCGTTATCTCCGGGCATATCCGTGGGTTGACCAACACGCTGCCGCTGCATATCGAAATTCTTTATAACGAATACAATATCGTCGCTGCTTTTAGCGTCGCCATACTGCTATTGGTGATGTCGCTGGTCGTTCTTCTATTACGCCAGTGGAGCGAGAGCCGCCTGACGAAGCAAATACAGAAACAACAGGAGTTGACCAAAAATGAGCATTGAGATCCGCAATATTAATAAACAATTTGGTCAGTTCCAGGCCCTGAATCAAATCAATCTGGCCATTCAGAGTGGCGAACTGGTGGCGCTGCTGGGGCCGTCTGGATGTGGTAAAACCACGTTATTGCGCATTATCGCCGGTTTGGAACAGCCAGACAGCGGCAACATTATTTTTCATGGTGAGGATGTTTCGGTTCACGACGTGCGCAAGCGTAATGTGGGATTTGTTTTTCAGCACTATGCCTTATTTCGCCACATGACGGTGTTTGACAACGTGGCGTTTGGGCTGCGGATGAAGCCGAAAAATATCCGCCCGTCGAAACGAGACATTGAACGGAAAGTCCATGAATTGCTCAATCTGGTGCAACTGGACTGGCTGGCGGATCGCTATCCCGAACAGTTGTCCGGTGGTCAGCGTCAGCGTATCGCTCTGGCCAGAGCGTTGATTGTCGAGCCAAGTATTCTGTTGTTGGATGAACCCTTTGGCGCGCTGGATGCCAAAGTGCGCAAGGAACTGCGTCGCTGGTTATCCCGGTTGCATGAGGATATCAATCTGACGTCGGTGTTTGTCACTCACGATCAGGAAGAAGCGATGGAAGTTGCCGATCGTATCGTTCTGATGAATAAAGGCGTCATTGAACAAATTGGTTCGCCTGATGAAGTTTATAATCACCCGGCCAGTGAATTTGTTTATCACTTCCTGGGCGACAGTAATCTTCTGAAGATTGAACAGACTGAAGAAACCATCCTGTTTCGTCCACATGAAGTGGCGTTGTCTGTTCAGGCTCAGGAAGGCTATCAGCCGGTCATTGTTCGTGATATTCGCCCGTTGGGTGCATTAACCCGTTTGTCATTGAAGATTGGTAATCAACAGGAACTGATAGAAGCTGAAGTTGCAAAAGACGATCTGAGTCTGCATGGTTTGCAAAAAGGGGATGTTATCCAGTTCAAACCGAAACGCTATAATCATGACTGGGAAATCTGATGGTTGTCTGATCTGTTTATGGCATAAAACTTATAAAAACGCTCTTATCAGGGCGTTTTTTGCTGAAACGGGCAAAATAAGATATTGGTAGAGGTAAGTATTTGCAGAGTAACGTTATATTGCCAGCAGTGTTGAAAAAGCAATCGCAGTACTTGCTGTGTAAGAAAACGACACGCGCAACATAAGAATAAGGTGGATTTATTTCAGGAAGGTAAAACTTTGCGGATATTGGTGGGTCGTGCAGGATGACTCGGCCTTTGGCCTCGCCCCTTCGGGGTCAACGCTGACGCGTTGCTGTCTCGCTTCGCTCGGCTCGAACCTGAACGCAGGTTCTCACCCGCACGACACGCGCAACATAAGAATAAGGTGGATTTATTTCAGGAAGGTAAAAATTTACGGATATTGGTGGGTCGTGCAGGATTCGAACCTGCGACCAATTGATTAAAAGTCAACTGCTCTACCGACTGAGCTAACGACCCGCAGAAGTGGTGGGTGATGACGGGATCGAACCGCCGACCCCCTCCTTGTAAGGGAGGTGCTCTCCCAGCTGAGCTAATCACCCACTTCTGGACTTCACTTGCAGCAAGAAGACCGCTGGCATGAGATTGGTGGGTGATGACGGGATCGAACCGCCGACCCCCTCCTTGTAAGGGAGGTGCTCTCCCAGCTGAGCTAATCACCCAATCTCACTTCTTCTTACTTTACACAACGCTTCACTCTAAAAGAGTGGTGGGTGATGACGGGATCGAACCGCCGACCCCCTCCTTGTAAGGGAGGTGCTCTCCCAGCTGAGCTAATCACCCCCGCTGTGTGGAGTCGCATTATAGGGATAGTTGAAAGTGAGTCAACGCTTTTTAAAAGTAAAATGGTTGTTCGTTGTAAAATTAGGCAGGGCGTCTTGTTTCTGCCTGTAAGCGATGCTCCCTTATTCACTTCAGCAAGTAATAAACCCTGGTGTGGCACGTTACAGCGTTGAGGAATCGGGGCAGAATGATAGAATGTTGTCCACTTTTGTTATTTGAACCCATGTCGGTATAAGCTGATATGGGTTGCGTAAAAAGGCTGTAATCCCAAATGAAAATCAAAACCCGTTTCGCGCCCAGCCCAACTGGCTATCTTCACGTCGGCGGCGCTCGCACCGCACTTTATTCCTGGCTATTCGCCCGTCATCAAAACGGTGAGTTTGTATTGCGGATTGAAGATACCGATCTGGAGCGTTCTACGCAGGAAGCGATCGATGCCATTATGGATGGCATGAACTGGCTGAATCTTGATTGGGATGAAGGTCCGTATTATCAGACCAAACGCTTTGACCGTTATAACGCTGTGATTGACCAGATGGTGGAAAACGACACGGCTTATAAATGTTATTGCTCAAAAGAACGTCTGGACGCGTTGCGTGAAAAGCAGATGGAGAACGGCGAGAAGCCGCGCTATGACGGCCATTGTCGTGATTCCCATGAACATCACTCCGATGATGAACCTCACGTGGTGCGTTTTCGTAACCCGCAGGATGGCTCCGTTATCTTTAACGATCGCATCCGTGGTTCGATTGAGTTCAGCAATCAGGAGCTGGATGATTTGATCATCCGCCGTACCGATGGCTCACCGACCTATAACTTTTGTGTGGTGATTGATGACTGGGATATGGAAATTACGCATGTGATTCGTGGTGAAGACCATATCAACAATACTCCCCGTCAAATCAATATCTTGAAAGCATTGGGTGCGCCAGTACCGGAATATGCGCATGTTTCCATGATTCTGGGTGACGATGGTAAGAAACTGTCCAAACGTCACGGTGCGGTTGGTGTAATGCAGTATCGTGACGACGGTTATCTGCCAGAAGCCTTGCTCAACTATCTGGTTCGTTTGGGATGGTCTTCTGGCGATCAGGAAATCTTCTCTATTGAGGAAATGAAAGTGCTGTTCTCATTAGATGCCATCAGCAAATCCGCCAGTGCATTCAATACCGAAAAGCTACAATGGTTGAATCACCATTATATTAATCACCTGCCGGCAGAATACGTGGCAACCCATCTGGCGTGGCATATTGAACAGGCAGGCATTGATACGCGTACCGGCCCGCAACTTAGCGAACTGGTTACCTTACTGGGCGAACGCTGCAAAACCCTGAAAGAGATTGCGGCTTCCTGCCGTTATTTCTATGAAGACTTTGATCAGTTTGATGCCGATGCAGCGAAGAAACATTTGCGCCCAGTCGCTCGTCAGCCGCTTGAACGGGTACGTGCGAAGTTGTCAGCTATCACTGAGTGGACGGCAGAAAACATTCATCATGCTATTCAGGGAACCGCCGATGAACTGGGACAAGGCATGGGTAAGGTTGGTATGCCGCTGCGTGTGGCCGTAACCGGGGCAGGGCAATCTCCCGGTGTTGATGTTACGGTACAGGCTGTTGGTCAGCAGCGTTCGCTGGCGCGTATTGATAACGCGTTGGCATTTATTGCGGAACGTGAAGCCCAGCAATAACCGCCGTTGCTAAATTTACCGTGATAAACAAAACCCCCGGCTCCAAATTTCCCGGGGTTTTTAAGGGTAAAAAATGCATGGTATCTGATGCTCCAGTTACCATTTTTCTCTGAATGACAGCATGTTTGGCGTCTTTTTCAGCGGTTAACCTCATAAAAAGATTTAGCCGTTGACACGGGTATGCGGGTTTCATATTATGCGACCCGTTCGCAGGGATACTGCCTGTCAGAAACGGGGCTATAGCTCAGCTGGGAGAGCGCTTGCATGGCATGCAAGAGGTCAGCGGTTCGATCCCGCTTAGCTCCACCAAACTTGTTCATGTTTGGTTTCTGCACCACGAACATTCCACATTTGTGGGGCTATAGCTCAGCTGGGAGAGCGCTTGCATGGCATGCAAGAGGTCAGCGGTTCGATCCCGCTTAGCTCCACCAAATCAATATATCTTTTCCTTTTTATATTATCCCCATATTTAAAACACGCTGATCTTCTGCCCTCACCGTCTGAAGGCAGTGTATCTTTACTGATTCTCTGGCAGACGCGGCGTCCAGTCTATCGGGGCAATTCCTTGTTGCTCAAGGAATTGGTTGGCCTGGGAAAAGTGTTTACATCCCAGGAAACCGCGATGGGCTGACAAAGGGGAAGGGTGTGGCGCTTTCAGTATGTGATGGCGCTGGCGGTTAATAATGTTACCTTTTTTCTGCGCGTGCGACCCCCACAGTAAAAAGACAATGCCTTCCCGTTTTTCATTCAATGCTGCGATAACGCGGTCGGTAAAGGTTTCCCAACCCAGATTGGCATGTGAATGAGCCTGACCGGCCTCAACGGTTAACACCGTGTTTAGCAATAGCACCCCTTGTTCAGCCCAGCTTTGCAGGAAACCATGCCGTGGGATTTCAAAGCCGGGTATGTCATTGGCCAGTTCTTTATAAATATTGACCAGTGACGGCGGCGCGGGAACGCCTGGACGAACGGAAAAGGAGAGTCCATGCGCCTGGTTAGGGCCGTGATAGGGATCCTGACCAAGGATAACCACTTTGACCTGATGAAGTTCGGTAAAGCGGAAAGCATTAAAGACATCTTTCTGTGGGGGGTAAATGGTTTTTCCGGCTGCACGTTCTTTGCCAACGAATTCAAGCGTATTAATAAAGTATGGCTGCTGTTTTTCTTGTGCCAGTACGTCATGCCAGGTTAGGGAAGTCGCCATCATACACTCTCTGTCCATAGGGTGAATTTTATTGCCAATAGCTTACCGTTCAATTGTGCCGAGGTAAAACCGTTACGGCAGGAAAATAGGCAGAGTTATTGATTGCTTTAAAAAAAATTGAAAATTTACAAAATTATTTTTACTCAGGGTGACTGGTAAATTTGATATAAAACAATAAATTGTCTGGGTTGCTTGATTGTGTGGGGTTTTAAAATTGATTTAAATCAAAGTTCCGCCATCATTGTACTGGTATATAAAGGATCAGATTCAGTTGATTTTATTCGAACGTTAAAAACTGACGGCAGTTTGTTGCTGATAGCGATTTTAAATTAAGACAATAACATGCCGTTTTACGGAGGCAATAATGGTTACTGGTATTCAAATCACCAAGGCGAGCAACAGCGCTCTGATCAATTCTTTCTGGTTGCTGGACGAAGAAAAATCTCAGGCACGTTGTGTCTGTGCAAAATCCGTTTATAGCGAGGATCAAATCGTTCCGGTGAGCGATTTGGGCCAGATCGAATATCGTGAAGTACCGTTGGAAATCAAACCAGAAGTACGGGTGGAAGGCGGTCAACATCTGAATGTTAACGTGTTGCGTCGGGAAACACTGGAAGATGCGGTTCAACATCCGGAAAAATATCCGCAGTTGACTATCCGTGTTTCTGGTTATGCTGTACGTTTTAACTCTTTGACGCCAGAGCAGCAGCGTGACGTTATCACCCGTACTTTTACTGAAAGTTTGTAAATATTCATTTTGGCTTTATCAGAAATTGTGATTTAAAACAATTGGTTAAAACAAAGGGAGCCACGGCTCCCTTTTTTGCATCTCTGGTTTTATTCACGGCCAGCAGGTTCATCTGCTTTTGTGACCGGCTGGCGACGTTTACCGATGTTTTTGCTATCCCGGTGACGTACTTTCACCTTGACCTTCTCTTTGTCTTTGTCTTTCTTTTCTTTCCGCTTGGCCAACGCTTTCTTGGATGGCTTGCCCGTGGTTTTGACGCTTGGCGCTTTGGTGGTTGGGCGAAGCTCTTCAACAATGCGGGGTTTGAGCGGTTCATTTAAGTAACGGCTGATTTTGCCAAGCAGCAGATGATCGTGTGCCTCGACAAAAGAGATGGCACAGCCTTTACGGCCCGCACGACCGGTGCGTCCAATACGGTGGAGATAAGTATCCGCAGTACGCGGCAGGTCAAAGTTGAATACGTGGCTGACGTCATTGATGTCTATACCACGTGCGGCAACATCAGTCGCCACCAGAACGTTCACTCGTCCGTCGCTCAGACGTTTAATCGCTTCGTTACGCTTGGCCTGTACCATTTCACCTTCAAGATAGCAGGCGGCAATCCCGGCTTCACGTAACCAGGCAACCAACTCATGCACTCGCTCACGCTTACGCACGAAAACGATTGAGCGGGTAGCCTCCGGTTGTTTCAACTGGTGGCAAAGCAGAGCCGTTTTGTGTTTGATATCGTCGGCACGGTAGTACCATTGCAGAATTTTTTTACGTTCGCGGCGTGAGGGATCGGCTTCAACTTCAACGGGATCATTCAGCAAACGCTCGGCAAAGTCTTTAATCGCCTGGCCTTCCAACGTGGCGGAAAACAGCAGAGTCTGTTTGCGCCAGCGGGTTTCGCCAGCAATATGCTCAATATCCTGTGCGAACCCCATATCCAACATTCTGTCTGCTTCATCCAGAATCAGGGTTTCTACTGCGCGACAGTCGAAGTTTTCTTCTTTAATGTACTGAAGCAGACGGCCCGTTGTTGCAACCACGACATCCTGATTTTCGCTGAACACTTCGGCATGGTTCATGTAAGCCACCCCGCCGGTAATGGTGGCGATGTCCAGGTGGGTGTGTGCCGCCATGATGCGCGCCTGATCGGCAACCTGCATGGCCAGTTCACGTGTCGGCGTTAAGATCAGAATACGAGGCGGCCCGGATTTTTTACGAGGAAAATCTAACAGATGCTGCAAGACCGGCAGCAGGTAGGCTGCGGTTTTACCCGTGCCTGTCGGCGCTGAACCCAGCACATCGCGGCCATCCATTGCGGGTGGGATTGCCGCCGACTGGATTGCCGTCGGACGTTCATAACCCATATCGCGCAGGGCGTCTAACAGGCTGTCATCAAGATCTAGCTCGGAAAAATTTGTTGCTGTCATGGTCTACCTCTGTTTGGGGCGCTGATTATAGACGCATTAGCCGGGTTCTTCACCTGTTTAAACAGACAACCGCGCTTTTACTGTATGGATGTTTATCCTATGCTACGACGGTTTTAATCTGGAACGAATAATAATGAGTGAGCAATCTGATAATAAGCCGACACTGCGTCGTGATGGATTTACCTTCAAACAGTTTTTTGTCGCGCACGATCGCTGTGCCATGAAGGTGGGAACCGATGGCATATTGCTGGGGGCTTGGGCGCCGGTTTCCGGCGTGTCGCGGGCATTGGATATTGGCTGTGGCTCTGGCTTGATCGCACTGATGCTGGCTCAGCGGACTAATCATGATGTTCAGATTGATGCGGTTGAGCTGGATACTGCGGCAGGTTGTCAGGCTGGTGAAAATATCGCCGCGTCTCCGTGGTCTGAGCGTATGACGGTTTACGTTGATGACATTGTGAGTTTCGCTGCGGCCAGAACGGCAAGTTATCCACTGATTATCAGTAACCCTCCTTATTTCACACCCGGTGTCGCCTGCGGTTCGGTGCAGAGGGCTCAGGCCCGTTATACCACTGCGCTGACGCATGAGACCCTTCTTGACTGTGTGCGGCGTCTGATCACTCCCGATGGCATGTTCTGCGTGGTATTACCCATACAGGTCGCTGGCGGTTTTATTCTGCTGGCGCAGCAGCAGGGCTGGTTTATCCGCCGGCGCACGGACGTAAGCGAATATCATTCACGGCCTGCGCATCGCACCCTGCTGGCGTTATCACGGCAATCCGGAGGCAGCCAGGCGCAGCAGTTGGCGATACGTGATACGGATCATCACTACTCTGCTGATTTTCAGGCGCTGACAAAGCGTTTTTATCTATTTATGTAGGTTCCTGTTATCAGGAACCTACATAAAAGGGACGCGCTATGGGGCAAGGATTGTGGGTTTAGGGGCATCGAACTGGTTTGGATAATCAAGGGTGTAATGCAATCCGCGGCTTTCTTTTCTTTCCAGCGCACAGCGAACAATTAGCTCTGCCACCTGTACCAGATTGCGTAACTCCAGCAAATTATTGGAAATACGAAAATGTGAGTAATACTCATCAATTTCCTGTTGAAGCAGAGTAATGCGGTGTAATGCCCGTTCCAGCCGTTTTGTGGTGCGCACGATCCCGACATAGTCCCACATAAATAGCCTTAGTTCATGCCAGTTATGCTGGATAACAACTTGTTCGTCCGAATTGTCGACCTGGCTTTCATCCCAGGCGGGCAGTTTCTTAATAGGCTTGATTTGTGGCAGGCGTTGCAGGATATCTTCTGACGCAGACCAACCGTATACCAGGCACTCCAATAAGGAATTCGATGCCATGCGGTTTGCGCCGTGCAGCCCGGTATAGCTTACTTCACCGATGGCATACAGCCCGTCGAGATCGGTTCGTCCGTGCTGATCGACCATCACGCCGCCGCAGGTGTAGTGTGCGGCGGGGACTATAGGGATGGCGTCACAGGTAATATCGATGCCCAGCGATAACAGTTTTTCATAGATGGTGGGAAAATGCTGTTTAACAAACTCCGCGGGTTTGTGGCTGATATCCAGATACATACAGTCAGCACCCAGGCGTTTCATTTCGTGGTCAATCGCTCTGGCGACGACATCCCGCGGGGCGAGTTCGCCTCTGGGATCGAAATCAGGCATGAAACGACTGCCATCTGGGCGCTTCAGATAAGCCCCCTCTCCACGCAGGGCTTCGGTCAACAGGAAGTTGCGCGCCTGCGGGTGGAATAAGCAGGTTGGGTGAAACTGATTAAACTCCAGGTTGGCCACCCGGCATCCCGCACGCCATGCCATGGCAATGCCATCGCCGGATGAAATATCCGGGTTAGTGGTGTATTGATACACTTTGGATGCGCCGCCGGTGGCGAGAACGACGGTTTTCGCCCGACAGGACTCGACCACTTCCCGTTCACGATTCCAGATGTATGCGCCTACAATCCGCCGGGTTCCCGGCAGACCCAGTTTATTGGAAGTGATCAAATCGACGGCGTTACAGCGTTCCATAATATGGATATTGGGATGAGACTGGGCTTTTTGCACCAACGTATTTTCTACTTCTTTCCCGGTTGCGTCAGCCGCATGTAAGATCCGGCGATGGCTATGCCCCCCTTCGCGGGTAAGGTGATAGCGCTCTTCACCGCTGGTGCTGGTTTCCGTATCGAATAGCACGCCCTGATCGATCAGCCATTGCACACAGTTTTTGGCATTGCTGGCAATGAACTCCACGGCTTCACGCTCGCACAATCCATCACCCGCGATTAATGTGTCTTCAATATGTGAGTCGATACTGTCGGTCTCATCAAAAACCGCCGCAATACCGCCCTGGGCATAGAAAGTCGACCCTTCATTAAGCGGGCCTTTACTGAGAACGGTAACGTTTGCCTGAGAAGCCAGGCGAAGAGCGAGAGATAGCCCGGCAGCGCCGCTGCCAATGATCAATACATCACAGGAGTATTCAGTGGTCGGTTGCATGTTCGTATCGTCAACGTAAGAAAGGAGAGGAAAACCGATGGTAGCACTCAATGTTTTATCCATGTATTGATTTTTATCGCCCTGTAAAGATGTATAAATACCCGATCCCAGGAGGGGTGGGCCGTGCTAATGCTATGGATTTATCGTATTATCGGCCCGGTATCATCATGATAAATGAAAAAACCTTGCGTACTGGCGCGAATGCGTTGTGGGCACGGTTAAACAACGGTAAGTACAGAAAATTGACTACCCGGAACTTTGTGTCATGCATTGACTCTAAGCTAGTGCTTGCTCTGGGTACAACTATAATGGCTGGCAGTACTATTTTACGTGTGGAGAACGGTTTGAGGAGATATTACCTCGGATGAGCGAGCAGCTGGCAGATCAAGTCCTGGTAGAGAGGGTTCAGAAGGGCGACCAAAAATCGTTTAATTTACTGGTTATTCGCTACCAGCATAAGGTAGCGAGCCTGGTATCCCGTTATGTACCTCAAGGGGATGTACCCGATGTGGTACAGGAATCGTTTATCAAAGCGTATCGTGCATTGGAATCATTTCGCGGCGATAGCGCTTTTTACACATGGCTGTACCGGATTGCGGTGAATACGGCGAAGAACTATCTGGTTGCTCAGGGCCGACGTCCGCCTTCCAGTGATATCGATGCCAATGACGCTGAGAACTATGAAAATGCGGGCGCATTGAAAGAAATATCGAACCCTGAGAATTTAATGTTGTCAGATGAGCTAAGAAGTATTGTTTTCCGTACTATTGAGTTGTTACCGGAAGATTTGCGCCTGGCAATTACGCTGCGTGAATTAGATGGATTGAGCTACGAAGAGATTGCCGTGATTATGGATTGCCCTGTCGGCACTGTTCGTTCTCGTATCTTCCGGGCACGGGAAGCCATTGATAATAAAGTACAACCGCTTATTCAACGTTAGTGTGTTTCAAGCGCTGCGCATGATTAATGATGGATTTGACAAGGTAAGGGTATCGGTATGCAGAAAGAGAAGCTTTCCGCTTTAATGGATGGTGAGGCAGTTGATTCCGAACTGCTGAATTCCTTGTCACGAGATGACAAGTTGCAGCAAAGTTGGCAAAGTTATCATCTAATCCGCGATACATTACGTGGGGATATTGGTGAAAATGTAATTCACCTTGATATCGCTTCCCGTGTTGCTGCTGCAATTGAAAAAGAGCCTGTTCGTCTGGTTCCGCAAGCGCAACCAGAGTCTCAGCCACATCCTGAACGTTGGCCTCAGGTGCCGTTCTGGTATAAGGTTCGTCCGTGGGCCAGCCAGTTAACTCAGATAGGTGTTGCGGCCTGCGTGTCTTTGGCCGTTATTGTTGGCGTTCAGAATTATAATCGTGTAGGGGTGTCGGACGGTGTAACGGAGTCTGCCGCGTTCAGCACGTTACCAGCAATGGGAACCGCATCGCCAGTGAGTCTGGGTGTTCCTTCGGAAAATATCGTGTCCCATAGTGGTCAACAGAAATCTGATGCGCAGCGTAACCGTCTCAACGCTATTTTGCAGGATTATGAACTACAGCGCCGCCTGCACGCGGAGCAACTCCAGCAGCATGACGATCAGCAAGCTGCGATTCAGGTTCCAGGAACGCAATCATTAGGAACTCAGCCTCGGTAATGAAGCCTGTCTGGTTTGCCGCCTGTTTACTGATTGGCTGTTTGTTTTATTCCACCATCGCTCCGGCGCAAACTGCGTCCGGGGCGTTGTTGCAACAAATGAACAGCGCCAGCCGTGCCTTAAACTATGAAATCTCTTTTATCAATATCACCCGCCAGGGATTTGAGTCGCTGCGTTACCGTCACGCGGTGATTGATAATCGCCCATTGGCGCAGTTAGTGTTTATGGATGGGCCGCGTCGTGAGATCGTGCAGCGTGGCAATGAAATCAGCTATTTTGATTCCGGTCTTGAACCTTTTACTTTGGCGAGCGATCACATTGTCGATTCACTACCCTCGCTGGTTTACGCGGATTTCCAAAAAATTGCACAGTATTACGACTTCGTGCCTGCTGATGGACGCGTTCGCATTGCCGATCGCCTGGCGGTGGGGATCCGAATTATTTCACGGGATGCAACGCGTTATAGCTATGCTGTTTGGGTTGACGCAGAGTCTAAACTGCCTTTGCGGGTCGATTTGCAGGATCGTAATGGTGAGCGTCTGGAGCAATTTCTGGCGACGTCTTTAATCATCAACGATGACATCGTAAACGTGATGCGTCCGCTGGAAAATATTCGTCTTCCCCCGTCATTGTCGACACCCGTCTCGGAAAATATCGATTTTGCCTGGTCGGCAGAGTGGTTGCCGCTGGGGATGAAAGAGGTTTCGCATAGCCGCAGAACGTTGCCGGGTGTCAATCTCCCTATTGAAACGCGTTTGTACAGTGATGGTCTGTTTAGTTTTTCCGTCAATATCAGCCCATCTTCCGAAGCGCAAACCGAACAGGCTGTTCGAACCGGAAGGCGTTCAATACACACTGAGGTTCGTGATAATAACGAGATCACGGTTGTTGGTGAGATCCCGCCCGCCACGGCTAAACGTGTGGCAGACAATATTATCCTGAAGGCGAAATAATGATTAAAGAATGGGCGACCGTTATTTCATGGCAGGACGGTATAGCGGTACTACACTGTGAACAACGTTCAGGATGTGGTAGCTGCCAATCGCGTTCAACCTGTGGAACAGGGCTGTTGAACCAGTTAGGCGCGTCAGCCGAACACAGGTTTCATGTGCCCTGTGAACAACCATTGCAAACAGGGCAGCGGGTTGAGCTGGGCATCGCCGAAGCAAGTTTGCTACAGTCCGCCGTTATGGTCTACTTTGTTCCGCTGGTAGGGTTGTTTGCCGGATCAGCGTTATTCCAGACTCTCTTTACCAATGAATTCTCTGCAATTTTAGGCGCGTTTATCGGTGGCGGCCTGGCTTTTTTATCGGTGAAACGCTGGTCGGGAAACCTGGGTAAAAACAGTCGCTATCAACCTGTTATTCTGCAAATTGCGCTTCCCGGCGAGTTATTACAAATTAAAACCGTAACTGAGTCATAGAATGATGTGTGCTGGGAAAGATGAAGATGGCGTCATTTTTCCTTTATTATCCCCCGTTCTGTTTAGCCGTTGTTATCGATTTAATATCTTCTTTCATCCCGTCTTCTGACATTGCGAATAAAACCGTCATAATCAAAGGTAATGCGCGGTACATGACTAGGTTTTCAGCCGCCCGGCATGTAGAATGCAGCGATTCAGGTAGAAGGCCATTGCTGCTGTTTTCACCTAATGCGTATGCCCATCGGCAAGAATTTCAGGAATATCAAGGTAGAAAAATTTTTATAATGAAGCATATACGAAATTTCTCCATTATTGCCCACATCGACCACGGTAAGTCGACGTTATCTGACCGTATTATCCAGATTTGCGGTGGTTTAACCGAACGTGAAATGGCTGCGCAGGTTCTGGACTCAATGGATTTGGAACGGGAACGCGGTATAACGATTAAAGCGCAGAGTGTGACGCTGGATTACAAAGCGCTGGATGGTCAAACTTATCAGTTAAATTTCATTGATACGCCTGGACACGTCGACTTCTCTTATGAGGTTTCGCGCTCGCTGGCCGCTTGTGAAGGTGCTTTGCTGGTTGTTGATGCCGGTCAGGGGGTTGAAGCTCAGACATTAGCGAACTGTTACACCGCGCTTGATATGGATTTGGAAGTGGTTCCGGTGCTGAATAAAATCGACCTGCCTGCCGCTGATCCGGATCGTGTTGCCCAGGAAATTGAAGATATTGTCGGCATTGATGCGACGGATGCGGTGCGTTGCTCGGCTAAAACCGGTATTGGCGTACCTGATGTTTTAGAGCGTCTGGTGAGGGACGTTCCACCCCCTCAGGGGAGTGTGGAGGCGCCGTTACAGGCACTGATTATTGACTCCTGGTTTGATAACTATCTGGGCGTTGTTTCACTGGTGCGCATTAAAAATGGTTCTATGCGTAAAGGTGACAAAATCAAAGTCATGAGTACCGGGCAGGTTTATAACGCCGATCGTTTGGGGATTTTCACCCCGAAACGGGTTGACCGCGACGTGCTCAACTGTGGTGAAGTTGGCTGGCTGGTTTGTGCCATCAAAGATATTCTGGGGGCGCCGGTTGGCGATACGCTGACATTGGCTCGTCAGCCAGCAGAAAAAGCGTTGCCGGGATTCAAGAAAGTCAAACCTCAGGTTTATGCCGGGTTATTCCCAATCAGTTCTGATGATTATGAAGCCTTCCGCGATGCGCTGGGTAAACTGAGCCTGAACGATGCTTCCCTGTTTTACGAACCGGAAAGCTCTACCGCGCTGGGCTTTGGTTTCCGCTGTGGTTTCCTGGGGCTGTTGCACATGGAGATCATTCAGGAACGGCTGGAGCGTGAGTACGATCTGGATCTCATCACCACCGCGCCTACGGTTGTTTATGAAGTCGAAACAACAGGCGGGGAGACGATCCATGTCGATAGCCCGTCGAAACTGCCGCCACTGAACAATATTCAGGAATTGCGAGAACCTATTGCTGAATGCCATATGTTGATGCCGCAGGAATATCTGGGCAATGTCATCACGTTGTGCATTGAGAAGCGTGGTGTACAGACCAACATGGTCTATCACGGTAATCAGGTTGCGCTCACTTATGAAATTCCGATGGCGGAAGTGGTACTTGATTTCTTTGACCGGTTGAAGTCGACTTCCCGAGGTTACGCTTCTCTGGACTATAGCTTCAAACGTTTTCAGGCCTCCGACATGGTGCGTGTTGATGTGCTTATCAATGGTGAACGAGTGGATGCGTTGGCACTGATTACTCACCGGGAAAATTCACAGTACCGTGGTCGCGATCTGGTGGAAAAAATGAAAGACCTTATTCCCCGTCAGCAGTTTGATATTGCTATTCAGGCTGCGATTGGTAACCACATCATTGCTCGTTCTACCGTGAAACAGTTGCGTAAGAACGTACTGGCGAAATGTTATGGCGGTGATGTCAGCCGTAAGAAGAAACTGTTGCAGAAACAGAAAGACGGTAAGAAACGTATGAAGCAGGTAGGCAACGTTGAATTACCGCAGGAAGCCTTCCTGGCTATTTTGCACGTCGGTAAAGACAACAAATAAATCCTGAGGAGTTGGCATGGCCAATATGTTTGCCGTAATTCTGGCGTTGGTAACGCTAGTCACGGGAATTGTCTGGTGCTTTGAACGCTTTATGTTGGCACCAGCACGCCGGAAAAAATTTGCGGCATCGAATGCGCTGACGGATAACACCGTATTGTCAAAATCAATTGGGCAACCTGGATGGATTGAAACCGTCGCTTCCATATTTCCGGTGGTGGCGCTGGTTTTAGTTGTGCGTTCATTTATTTATGAACCATTTCAGATTCCGTCCGGTTCAATGATGCCGACATTATTGATAGGTGATTTCATCCTAGTAGAGAAATATGCTTACGGTATTAAAGAACCCTTTACTCAGCAAACCTTAATTGAGACAGGTCACCCGAAACGTGGCGATATTGCGGTATTTAAATATCCATCCGATCCTAAGGTTGATTTTATCAAACGGGTGGTCGGGTTGCCGGGCGATCGTGTCAGTTATAATCCCTTGAGTAAGCAGGTTACCATTCACCCTGCTTGCGACGGTCAGCAAATTTGTGATAAGGCGCTGGCTGTAACCTATAATAATGTGCAGCCCAGCGATTTTGTTCAAACATTCAATCAGCCAGGCTTGGGATCCCATAGCGGTTTTTATCAGATCCCGGCGAATGAAAATAATGCCGATGGTGTTCGCATGGGCATACGTAAAGAGTCGTTGGGAAATGTGACGCACAATATTCTGATTGTTCCAGGCGTACAGGATCAGCTTGGCGGATATTATCAGCAGTCTCAACAACAGCTCGCTACGTGGATTGTACCTGCCGGTCATTATTTCATGATGGGGGATAATCGCGATAACAGTCTGGATAGTCGTTATTGGGGTTTTGTGCCAGAAAGAAATCTTGTTGGTAAAGCAACCGCCATCTGGATGAGCTTTGAAAAACAGGAAGGTGAATGGCCTACCGGGGTTCGATTGAACCGTATTGGCCGCATTCACTAATCAGGTAATAAACACGCAGCATTATTATGCTGTCCGTTGTAGAATATTTTCAGAAATGCACGCAGGCTGGCTCCCGGTCGGGGGGCCAATGCAAACGAAACAGTTTTGGCAAATCATTAGCGAGTCAGGGCTGTTCCGTGTGTTGTTGTTTTTGACGCATTGTTGATCTATTGGTAACACATGAACCCCATCCTAATAAACCGTTTACAAAGAAAGCTGGGCTATACTTTTCAGCAGCACGACCTTTTGTTACAGGCCCTGACGCATCGAAGTGCCAGCAGTAAGCACAACGAACGGCTCGAGTTCCTGGGCGATTCCATTCTGAGTTTTGTTATCGCGAACGCGCTGTATCACCGTTTTCCCAAGGTAGACGAAGGGGATATGAGCCGGATGCGAGCAACGCTGGTTCGCGGCAATACACTGGCAGAAATTGCGCGTGAATTTGAATTGGGAGAGTGCCTGCGTTTGGGGCCGGGTGAGTTGAAGAGTGGAGGTTTCCGCCGTGAATCCATTCTGGCTGATACGGTAGAAGCTCTGATCGGTGGTATTTTTCTCGATAGTGATATTCAGACCATTGAGCGATTGATCCTGAATTGGTATCAAAGCCGACTGGATGAAATCAGCCCTGGCGATAAGCAAAAAGATCCGAAAACGCGGTTACAGGAATTTTTGCAAGGGCGTCACTTACCGCTGCCAACCTATCTGGTTGTGCAGGTACGTGGTGAGGCGCACGATCAGGAGTTTACTATCCATTGTCAGGTAAGTGGTTTTAGTGAATCGGTCATTGGCACCGGTTCGAGCCGCCGGAAGGCTGAACAGGCTGCGGCAGAACAAGCGTTGAAAAAACTGGAGCTTGAATGAGCGAAGAACAGACATACTGCGGTTTTGTCGCGATTGTTGGTCGGCCTAACGTTGGTAAATCTACATTACTGAATCAGTTGCTGGGGCAAAAAATCTCTATTACCTCGCGTAAACCTCAGACAACACGCCACCGCATTATGGGTATTCATACCGAAGGGCCGTATCAGGCTATCTACGTGGATACCCCAGGGCTGCACATTGAGGAGAAACGGGCAATCAACCGCCTGATGAACCGTGCTGCCAGCAGTTCTATTGGTGATGTTGAGCTGATTATTTTTGTGATAGAAGGCACCCACTGGAACGATGATGATGAAATGGTGCTGAATAAACTGCGCGATCAGAAACATCCTGTCCTTCTGGCGATTAATAAAGTGGATAACGTAACAGATAAAAGCAAGCTGTTGCCGCATATTCAATTTATCAGTCAGCAAATGAACTTTCTGGATGTCGTGCCGATTTCTGCGGAAAAGGGTACAAACGTAGATACGGTTGCCAGTATTGTTCGCAAGCATTTGCCTCAGGCAACGCATCATTTCCCGGAAGATTACATAACCGATCGCTCTCAGCGCTTTATGGCTTCCGAAATTATCCGTGAAAAGCTGATGCGCTTTTTGGGTGAGGAATTACCCTATTCGGTAACGGTAGAAATTGAGCGTTTTGTGACCAATGAGCGTGGCGGTTATGACATTAATGGTTTGATTCTTGTCGAACGTGAAGGTCAGAAAAAAATGGTGATCGGGAATAAAGGCAGCAAGATCAAAACGATCGGCATTGAAGCCCGTCATGACATGGAAGAGATGTTTGAAGCCAAAGTTCACCTCGAATTATGGGTAAAAGTAAAATCAGGTTGGGCAGACGACGAACGTGCTCTGCGAAGCCTGGGTTACAGTGAAGACTTGTAAGGCCCACGCCGATGGAAGGCTGGCAACGCGCATTTGTCTTGCATGGGCGACCTTATAGCGAAACCAGTTTATTGCTGGATTTGTTCAGCGAAAGTGACGGACGGGTTCGGATTCTGGCAAAAGGAGCACGTGCGCGCCGTTCCAGTTTGAAAGGTTGTTTGCAACCATTCACGCCTCTGCTGGTACGTTGGAGCGGGCGGGGCGAAGTGAAAACCTTACGCAATGCCGAACCGGTATCGCTGGCGCTTCCTCTTACCGGCGTGATGCTCTATAGCGGTTTATACGTAAATGAGCTACTTGCCCGGGTTCTGGAGCATGAAACCAATTATTCCGCGCTCTTCTTTGATTATCTCAGTTGCTTACAACAGCTTGCTTCTCAGAATACTTCACCTGAGCCAGCGTTGCGGCGCATTGAGCTAGGCTTGTTGGAGAACCTGGGATATGGCGTGGATTTTCTTCACTGTGCGGGTAGTGGCGAACCTGTTGCCGATACCATGACCTACCGGTATCGTGAAGAGAAAGGTTTTATAGCCAGTCTTATCGTCGATAACAATAGTTTTACTGGCTATGAGTTGCGGGCGCTGGCGTCACGAGAATTTCCCGATTCGGCAACATTACGGGCGGCCAAGCGTTTTACCCGCATGGCATTAAAACCTTATCTTGGTGGTAAACCTTTGAAAAGTCGTGAACTGTTTCGCCAATTTTTACCTAAATTTATTTTACCGCCCCTTCCTCCTTCTGATAAATAATCCTGTCTCTCCTGTACCCAGAAAGTAGAACATCAGTGTAAACTGCCTCATGTTACACATTATTTTATCGAGGATTTATCATGGCTGAACTGTTATTGGGCGTTAATATCGATCATATCGCTACGCTTCGTAATGCCCGCGGTACTAACTACCCTGATCCGGTGCAGGCCGCATTTTTATCAGAACAGGCCGGAGCCGATGGGATTACAGTCCACCTGCGTGAAGACCGACGCCATATCACTGATCGTGACGTGCGCATCCTGCGGAAAACCATTCAAACCCGTATGAATCTGGAAATGGCAGTGACTGAAGAGATGGTGAATATTGCCTGCGAGTTGAAACCCCATTTTTGCTGCCTGGTACCTGAAAAGCGTCAGGAAGTGACAACCGAGGGAGGATTGGATGTTGCTGGCCAGCAGGAGAAAATGAACGATGCGGTCGCCAGATTAAGCCGTGCAGGGATCCTGGTGTCTTTATTCATTGATGCGGATGAACGCCAAATCGAGGCGGCTGTCGCCAGTGGTGCGCCTTACATTGAAATCCACACCGGCGCTTATGCGGATGCCGTTGATGATAAGGCCCGACAACATGAGTTTGAGCGTATCCGCGAGGCGGCGGCCTATGCGGCGGGAAAAGGACTGAAAGTGAACGCCGGTCACGGTTTGACGTATCATAACGTACAGCCTATTGCGGCTTTGCCGGAAATGCATGAACTGAATATTGGTCACTCAATCATCGGACGTGCGGTGATGAGTGGCTTGAGCGCCGCAGTCGCCGAAATGAAGGCATTAATGCGGGAAGCCCGCCGCTGATGGCGATCCTGGGGCTGGGGACGGATATTGTCGAAATCGCTCGTATCGAATCTGTGGTTGAGCGTTCAGGTGAGCGGCTGGCCCGCCGCATTCTAACAGAAAATGAGTGGCTGCAGTATCAACAGCATCAGCAGCCAGTTCGCTTTCTTGCCAAGCGTTTCGCCGTTAAAGAAGCGGCGGCGAAAGCCTTTGGAACAGGGATTCGTAATGGACTGTCTTTTTCTCAATTTGAGGTATTTAACGACGAACTGGGGAAACCTTGCCTGCGTTTTTTCGCCAAAGCCTCTGAATTGGCTGCTCATCTGGGGGTAAAGAATGTGCATGTTACTCTGGCTGATGAGCGACGTTACGCTTGCGCGACGGTGATTATCGAAGATTGATGTTTAGAGTTTGTCAGCATGATGCATTAACACATATTTTTCCCACAGTTGCTCATTGTTTTCCCGGTGTTCAGGATCCTTGATGATGGTGTTGTCGATTGGACATACTTTCTGACAAGTTGGCGTGTCGTAATGTCCGACACATTCTGTACACCGGTTTGCATCAATTTCGTAGATATCCATTCCCATTGAGATAGCCTGGTTAGGGCATTCAGGTTCACACATATCGCAATTGATACATTTATGGGTGATGAGTAATGCCATGATGATCTTCTATCTTACAAACAGGGCGCAGATTATACCTGCTGACAACTATTTAAACACGATCAACTGTTATTGATGAGCAAATAGATGGTTAAGTTACAGGGTAAATTAACCATCTATTCGTTAAATTGGATCTGGATTTATCCTTTAAACTGTACTAAGTAGTCGATATGACTGTGACTTTAAGCGTTTAACATATTGATTTTAAATATCAATTAATGTAATTGTGATACTGGTTTTATTACTTTCGCCGTATCGTGAGCATAGATTTATTTTTATCACCGATAAAGTTTGTTTTTGGAGAGTCGATAACGGTATATGCCCGTATGATATGGTTTTTATAACGAATAGTGTCAGTCTAATGGCGGAACTCATAGTGCAACAGGAAGGGAATGTTAATCAGTTTGGGCTATTGTTTCCTCAGCAGGGGGACGTTGAACTATTGGATTATAATTATTGGCATCAATGCCAGCGGCGGTATACTTTTCAGCCAATTTACCTAACGTCGGGTAAATTGATGGCTATTGAGCTATTAACCTCAGTTTTTTCTCCTGCCTTGCCACAAAAATTTATTTCTCCTGAAAAATACTTCGCCAACATCAATGTTGAAGAGCGTCTGCAAATTATTGTAGAACAACTGCAACTTTTATCGCATTGGCATCGGCGTTTTATTCGTGACGAACTGGTTGCATCGGTCAACATTGATGGTATGACGCTGCTTGCTTTACAAAAGAGTCATGAAGCGAAAAGGCTTATCTCTTCGATGCCCTGGATTCGTTTTGAAATGGTAGAAAATCAGGGGGGCTTACCGAAAGAAACATTAACAAAACTTCCTGAAGCACAAACCCTTTGGTTGGATGATTTTGGCTGTGGGATGGCGAATTTTTCATCATTAATGTTGGCGCAATACGATTGCATTAAAGTGGCCCGCGAACTCTTCATTCTGCTACAGCAAAGCAGCGAAGGTCGTTCGGTTTTCCCTGCGTTGATCGCTTTACTTGCACGCTTTTGCAATTATGTTGTTATTGAAGGAATTGAAACAAAGGAAGAGTTGGCCATTGTTAAAGCATCCCATGCGGATGCTGCCCAGGGGTACTATCTCTCTCGTCCGCAGCCATTTGATAACTTTGATACGCTGAGAACAGAACTCTAGATGAAAAATTTTCATTCCATGCTGTGAGCATGTAACACATACCTTTGTGATACGAGCGGTTCTAAATCTGGTTCTTCATCCTCCTCTATTTCCCCTAAACTCATTACAGTGGCTAATGCTTGTTAACTTCAAGAAAATCGGATGCTCTATGATAAGCCTTCTCTATAGTTAAAATGATATATTCATTTGTTAATTTAATTATTATTATTGTTTTATTCCTTGTTTTTTGTTAATTCCAGTGTTTTATATTATTAGTGAAGGGTGGGGTACTCTTTATGACTTTTTTAGTATGTATATGGCTTGCACAGGGCAAGTGCTTAAGTAATTTTATATATTATTAACTACTTGATTATTAATCATAAAAAAATAACTGTTTGTTACTAACGATCGAAAATCATTTTATGATAGATTTTGTTGATTAAAATGGTGATATTTATTGGTATAATTGATTTGCTTACAAAAAATTGATGTTCAGAATATATCGTCATGTACTCCGTGGAATATTTTTAAATTCCATTAGAGAAACTTATAACGTAATCAATTACTAATATTAAATTAAAACACTTTTTTGATCTTTTTAGTCTTAATTTACGCACAGCCATATGCGAGGGTTTTATGTTGATATTTCTATGTTTCTGAATTCACCAGCTATCTGGAGCATTTTTTCTTTCATCCTTTCTGCTCTCTGGAAATGTGCCGATCCTGAAAATCGACGGGATAGGGGTTTGTTACCGGGATTTTTCGTCATCAGTGCTATGATTTGTACGATCAGGACCACTCGGGACTGAGGAGAGTGTTATTGTGTATGAAATTATAATAACCATATTATTATTACTGTTGTTGTTTTCTTCTGTAAAGAATAGAAAAATTAAACAAAAGTTTAACTCTGAGCAGAAAAAACAAAATTTTCTAAACATGATTTTCTTTGCGACAGAATATAGTCCTGCTTCTATTATGATTGCGGATGAAAATTGTGAAATCATTTACGTCAACCGCCAATTTATTACCATGTCTGGCTATATGCCGGATGAAGTTATTGGCAAAAAAACGAATATATTAAGCTCGGGTTTGACCAATGCTGCCGTCTATGAAGATCTTTGGTCTACCATAAATAAAGGTGATGTTTGGAGTGGCGAGTTTGTTAACCGCCGGAAAGATGGGCAACTTTATTGGGAAAAAGCCAATATCGTTAAAATATATAATAAAGCAAACAATTCAACTCAATATGTTGGCGTTAAACTTGATATCACTGAGAGAAAAATTCAAGAACATCATGATAATTCCTATAATCGAGCATTAGAACTCCTATCAAGCGGCGCACCGTTAAAAGATATTCTTGATGCAATCATATTCAGCGTAGAAGAAAAAAATCCTGGTCGTATTGTATGTTCAGTATTACTGGTTGATAAGGATAAGAAATGCCTGACTTTAGGGTCGGCACCCAGTTTGCCTGGTTTTTATAAAAATGCGATTCATAACGTTAAGATTGCTGATGGCGTCGCCTCATTTGGAACCGCAGCTTATACAGGAAAAAGAGTAATAGCAGATGATATCTCTATTCATCCTGATTGGTCTTTATATAAAGGTTTGGCTTTATACGCTGGTTTGCGTTCGTGCTGGTCTGAACCTATTTATGGCCAGAATAAAGAAATATTAGGTGTGCTGAGTGTTTATCACCGAAAAGTGTATGTTCCTAATGATGAGGAAATTTACTCTATTGAGAAATCTGCCCAGCTAATATCGATTGCCATAGAACGATATCGTGCGATTGATATGCTGCGGCGAAGTGAGGAGCACTATCGCCAATTGGCACATTATGATTCATTAACTTCATTGGCGAACGGCTTAACGTTTGCAGAACAAATGGAGCAGGCAATTCTGTTGTCTAAGCAAACAGGCAGAAAGATTGCATTGATGTTCCTTGATCTTGATAGGTTTAAACAGATAAATGATTCTTTCGGACATGCTGTCGGCGATTTGTTATTAAAAGAAGCCGCAACACGAATGCGTGATGCGGTAAGAGATTCAGATACGGTATACCGGCGCAGTGGCGATGAATTTATTATCTTATTGCAAGGTATTAAGGAGGTTGATAACACATTGTATGTTGCTGATAAAATTCATAATGCGTTAAATAAACCCTTTGATATTGAAGGGAAAAGGCTTGATATATCCTGTAGTATAGGTATCGCCCTGTATCCAGAGCATGGCACTGACTCGCTGACATTAGCCATTAATGCGGACTCTGCAATGTATCAGGCAAAGGCTATGGGGCGTAGTCATACTCAAATTTATCATGATATTAAATAATCATAAATAAAAAGGCTCTGCTAAAAAGAGCCTTTTCCCAATCATCGTTCTCGCAATGCTTCAGCCCTGGCTCGGAGGATCGGTTTTAACAAGTAGCTAAGAATTGTTTTCTTTCCCGTTATTATATCAACCGATGCCACCATACCTGGAATAATAAGGAGCGGTTTCTCAGCGGTTCCCAAATAGTTTTTATCAGTGCGCAAACGAATAATATAAAAACTATTCCCTTCTTTATCGGTCACTGTATCTGGACTAATTTGTTCTAGTTGACCTTTCAGTCCGCCATAGACGGTGTAATCATAAGCGGTAAGTTTAATAATGGCTTCCTGACCGGGGTGCAGAAAAGCGATATCCTGAGGGCGGATTCTGGCCTCGACCAACAGATTGTCATCCAGCGGAACAATCTCTACTAAATCACTTCCTGGCTGAATAACGCCACCAATGGTGTTAACCAGAATTTGCTGGATAATACCCCGGACGGGAGAAACGACGAGTGTACGATTTACCCGATCTTCCAAAGCCTTGCCAGTGGCAGCGATCTTATTCAGGTTGGTTTGCGCTTCGTTCAATTGTGACAATGCATCGCTTTTGTAACGCCCGCGAGTTTCCTCAATTTTATTCTCAATCTCTTTGATGGCCGATTCGGCGCGGGGGATAGACAGCGTGATGGATTCAAGCTGACCTTTGGTTTCCACTTCTGCTCGCCGCAAACGCAGCACTTCCACCTTTGAAATGGCGCCTTCGGCGATAAGTGGTTCAGACATCCTGATTTCTTGCTGGAGCAGATTCAGGCTATTGCGAAACTGGATCTGTTTAGCGGAGAAATCACGCAGCTCCTGTCGGCGCTGTATCAACTGTTCTTCCAACCCGGAAATCTCATTGCGGAATTGCTGACGTCGGCTGTTATATAGCTCTCGTTCGCCATTAGCCACTTCCGGCGATCGGGCGGCGATGTCTGCAGATAACGTTAAATCCTGATCGTTAATCTCAGCACTCAGGCGCTCAATTCTCAAGGTTAAAGCAAGCCGATCTGCTTCGGTTTCCCCTACATTGGAGGCGAAACGGGTATCGTCAAGCCGCAGTAATGGATCGCCGGCCTGAACGACCTGACCTTCACGAATAAACAGTTCGGTGACAATACCGCCTTCCAGATTCTGGATTTTTTGCAGCCGTGAGGAGGGGATTGCCTTGCCATCACCGCGTGTAACTTCGTCTACGTTTGCGAATGCCGCCCATAGAATGAAGAATAAGAAAAAGGCCCCGATACTCCATAGTGTAATACGAATGATTCTGGGGGAGTCCTCCTCCATGGCGTGATTGACTTCGGGCATGGTCTGAAGGTTATCTTCATCTCGTCCGGTAAAATAACGCCTGATACGTTTAGCATATTCAACGAGACGCATTGATCTGTCCTTTCTTTAAGGCATCCATCACGATGGCCTTTGGCCCATCGGCAATAATGCGTCCTTTATCAACAATAACTAAACGATCAACTAATGCCAGCATAGACGCCCGATGTGTCACCAGCAATAGCGTTTTATTGGCGATCACGGGTACTAACGCCTGTTTAAGCCGATCTTCACTGGTGTTATCCATAGAGCTGGTTGGCTCATCAAAAACCAGAATAGGCGGATCGAGCAATAACGCTCTGGCCAGCGCAACCGCCTGGCGCTGACCACCAGATAGTTGCTGCCCACGCTCACCGACCTGAAGGTTGTAACCGTCTGGATGCAGGCGGGCAAAATCATTAACCCCTGCTATTTCGGCCGCCTGTAGCATGATTTCATCTTCAACGTAACGGGCTCCACTGATCAGGTTATCGCGTAGTGATCCACTGAAAAGCTGAACGTCCTGTGGAACATAACCGATGTTGTGCCGCAGATCGCTGACATCCAACTGACGCACGTCCACATCATCAATAAGGATATTACCTGCTGCGGGTTGGTAAAGATTGACAATCAGTTTTTGCAGAGAGCTTTTACCTGAACCACTCCGCCCGATAATGCCCACTTTTTCACCTGCGGCGATTGAAATATTTATGCCTTGCAGAGAGCTGTTTTTCTGCTCAGGATAATGGAAGGTCACATCACGAAACTCGATGCTGCCGCGAATGCTTTCCCGCTTAAGCGGGCGCTCACTTTCACTGCGCTCCTGTGGTAGTTGCATCATTTGTTCCGTCGTGACCATTGTCAGGCGAGCTTGCTGGTAACGAGTAACCAGTCCTGATAGTTGCCCCAGTGGTATCAGCGCCCGGCCATTCAGCATATAGCAGGCGATTAACCCCCCCATGCTGAGTTTTCCATCAATTAACATATATACGCCGATCACAATCATGGCGACGCCAGCAACTTGTTGAAACCATTGCGTCAGATTAACGGCCAATGATGATAATGCCTTGGCTCGCATTTCCAGCCGACTGAGGCTGCCAATAGTCTGTTCCCACTGATATTGCCGTTCGCTTTCGGCATTATTCACTTTTATTGCATCCAGACCGCTTAATGTTTCGATAAGCGTAGCCTGACGTTCACTGGCAAGCTGCATTGTTTTTTCAATCGTGGCCGATAGCGGTTTTTGCAGCGCCCAACTGGTAAGCAAAGCAACAGGGTAGGCGAGTATTGAAACCCAGACCAACGGCCCACCAATAATACCGATGACCAGCAGGAGTAATAATGTGAAGGGGAAATCGACAAGGGTTGTCAGCGTTAACGAAGAGAGAAAATCTCTGAGTGATTGAAACTCATGAATATTTTGTGCAAAACTGCCGACCCGCGCCGGGCGGGCTTTCATCGACATACCCGTGATGCGTTCAAATAGCGTGGCCGAGATGATCAGATCGGTTTTTTTGCCTGCAATATCAAAGCAAATTCCACGTAGTGTTTTTAATATCAAATCGAAGATAAACGCACCGGTAATACCAATCGCCAACACCCATAAGGTTGCCGTTGCTTGATTGGGAACAACCCTGTCATAGACATTCATAATGAACAGCGGCGTTGCCAATGCGATGATGTTAATCAGCAGACTGGCAAGAACTGCGTCCATATAAAGAAAACGCGACAGTTTAAGCGTATCTTTAAACCAGGATTTGGTGCGGGGAATGAGTGAGTCATGCTGAATATCAAATTGATGGCGAGGTTGAGCGAACATCACCAGCCCCAGATAGTTCTGTTGCAATGTGTGGTGCTCGACGGTAATTTCCCCGCCTTCTGTTTCACTGGGCATAATACGGGCACTGCCATCGGCATTCCAGCCCAATAAAATTGCCGCTCTTCCCTCACTCAGCAACAACATTGCCGGCAGCGACATTTCATCAATTTTGTTTAGCTGGCGCTTAAGCACTCTGCCTTGTAATCCTGCACGGGCCGCGGCTCTGGGCAATAACTTCACCGACAGACGCTGGTTGGCAAGTGGTAATCCTGCGGTTAAGGTTGATCTACTGGCTGATTTTCCCTGCAAAGCACAAAGTATCAGCAAGCTATCCAGCAAAGGATCGTCATGACGGTTACGAGGATCGCTATGCTTATGGGCAACCGATTCGTCAGGATTTTTAGTATCTTGAACAGAATGCAATTTCATTTAGCTGAAATTTCCCTTACTCAACGCAATCCCTGCAATTGGTTTACGTCCCCGTGGGGCTTGAGCCTGAATACAAGCATGATTTATCGATAATGGATAATTAATTCAGTCCGGGTAACTCTGCGCGAGCTGTCACGTTCGTAAGACTATTACCCGCCGCGGGCGCCGGGATCGATAAACTATTCAATAAATCACCCATACGCGATTTTATCCGGTATTCGCTGAACAACGAAATAAACCGGACTTCCACCAAGCGCCGCTGCGCGGTAAATAACTCATTTTCACTGTCCAGCAAGTCCAATAGTGTCCTTTCGCCCAGACTAAACTGTTTCTGATAAGCGGTACGCACTTTCATACTACGGTTAGCATATTCTGCTGCAATAGGAAGTTGCTGGCGGGCATTGTTTAATGCAGACCACGACAATCGAAGTTCTTCATTGAGCTGGCGTAGGGCGTTATTTCTTAAATCCTGTGCTTCTTTTATTTGATAAGCCTTTGATTCTATTCCTGCTTTACCGCTTCCGCCTTCGTAGAGGTTGTAACGCATTCTTAGCATCGCCTGCCATTCGTTGTTGTGACCGCGACTACCATCAATGTTGTTATCCATACTACGCGCCAGTTCAATATTTACTCGTGGATAAAAGGTGGATTTCGCCGCTTCGTACTGCTGTTCGGTCGCTTCAATATCGGACTCGGCGGATTTTAACGCCGGACTATTAGCCCGCATGATACGTTGCGCTTCTTTCAGCGAAGCGGGCAGGATAATGGTGGAATCGCTGGGAAGAACCAGATTAGCAGCTTCTTTGCCGATGACACTATGGTAATTGGTTTGGGCATCATCAAGATTTGTTTTTTCTGTCAGAAGATTATTGCGCGCCTGAGCCAAACGGGCTTCTGCCTGTTCCAGATCAGCAAGGCGACCAACACCTTGTTCACTACGCAGTTTTATTTGATCGTAGATACGTTCGTGATTGGCAAGGTTGGCTTCGGCCAGCCGTACAAACTCCTGACGCTGTAACACATCAAGATAAACCTGCACGGCATCTAATGCTGTAGTTTCGCTGGTATTTAAGACTTTGTACGCACGGGAGTTCACCGTTGCGCGTTGCCGCCCAACCTCACTGGAAGTAGCAAAACCATCAAAAACCATCTGGCTTAAGTTGATACTGGATTCACTGCGATTCAGCCCAGTACGGTGATTACCGCTGGCGCGTGTTGACACGCTGTCTGTTTCTTCACGGCCTGCTCCCGCATTTAACGTGATGGAGGGAAGATAGCCCCCTTTGGCTGCACTTAAATCATGGTCAGCCGAGAAACGGCTATTAATGGCAGCGCTGACTTCAGGGTGTGTGTTAAGCGAGTGTTTAATTGCATCCTGAATAGTATCGGCATAAGTGTTACCGGTAAAAACCGTAATGAGAAACAATATAGAAGTTCTATATATACACGCCATAATATTAATTTCCTTCATAATAGTTGATTTTGTGATTATTCCTATTTTTCCATAAAGCAGTGATATTAATAGCTTGTTAGCTAATGTAATTATATGTCTATTAATATCAATGACTTATTTTTTTTGTAAGCAAAAGAAAGCGAACTAAAACATGTTAATTATTTTATATGAGTAAAGTTCTGGAAAGAATATTTCGAATTTTTTATTATATTGGTCATCGAGTCAAGCGCTGACGCATAAGACAGCTAATTGATAACTACTTCTCAATAATTTGTCAGGACGACATTCAGCACGATAAACCTGTCAGGATGATGCCGAGATCCTAATTACCGTAGTTTATTAAAATATAAAAATAATATAGATATCAAGGAGAAGCTATTATGAATGGCATTATCGGTATCATCAAATTCGTTATTGGTCAGGTTTTTGTCATCGCACTGGATGGCAGCCAACGGTTACTGGTCGCAGGTGAACGCATCTATAGCGGAGAAGAGGTCGTTACGGGAGATAACGGCGCTGTTTCCATCGCATTGCCTGACGGTCGCACACTGGATTTAGGCCGTGATAGCCGCTGGAGTGATGTTGCAGGTGTAGCATCTCAGAAAACGGCGGATGTGGACGATGAAGTCGCTGCTTTACAATCTGCCATTGCTCAGGGGGAAGATCCGACACAAGTGTTGGAACCCACGGCGGCAGGAAATGATGTTGTGGGTGAGGCCGGAGACGGTGGTGGTGGTCATACCGCCGTAGTGTTGGATCTCACAGGTGAAATTGTTGATATATCAACTGCAACAGGTTACGAAACTACGGGTTTAGCCTCCAGCACAGATTCCCCCATCGAGGGGGGGGATGCCAGCACTACGGTGCTGGCAGCGTCTGACACCAATAATCCTGATAGCTCGATACCTCCTTCTCTGACGCTTGCCTTTAATAATGACGGTACCGTTAGCTTTAGCTTTACCAGTCCTCCTGTGGGGTTCGATGAAAGTGATATTACCGTCGATAACGGTACACTGACGAGTCTAATTCAGGATCCGAACGCTCCCATGCTATGGACTGCTGTACTTACTCCAGCCTCCCGTTTTGAAGGGGAAGTCCGCGTTAGTGTTCCTGATGGCAGCTACACTGACGAGTCAGGAACATCAGGCACTGGCGTTAGTGGTACGATAACGGTCGATACATTGGCACCCGATGCATCTATTACTATCGATACTGTCACCGGGGATGATGTGATAAATATTGCCGAGTCCGGTCAGAACGTGAATGTCAGCGGCAAGGTCGGCAATAATGTGCAGGCCGGTGATGTGGTGATGGTCACCGTGGGATCTGAAACGTATCAGACCACGGTGAATGCCGATGGTGTTAGCTGGAGTGTTAGCGTGCCGGGCAGCGTACTGGCGGCGAATACTGAGATCAATGCCAACGTCACAACCCGTGATGAGGCAGGCAACGAAACCACGGCGAATACCAGCCGCACTTATGATGCGGATACCGTGGCTCCACATGCCTCGATCACCATTAACACTATCGCCGGTGACGATAGTGTTAATATCGCCGAGTCCAATCAGACGGTTAATGTGACAGGCCGCGTTGGTAATAATGTGCAGGCCGGTGATACGGTTACGGTAACCGTCGGTTCAGAGACCTACCAGACCACGGTCAATGCCGATGGTATTAGCTGGAGTGTTAGCGTACCGGGCAGCGTGCTGGCGGCAAACACTGAGATTAATGCCAGCGTCACTACTGCCGATGCGGCGGGTAATAGCACTACGGCAAGCGCTGATCGTTCTTACACTGTCGACACCGTAGCGCCGGAGGCCTCCATCACTATCGACACTGTCGCTGGTGACGATGTGGTGAATATCGATGAGTCCAATCAAGCCATCAACGTGACCGGCAAGGTTGGTAATAACGTTCAGGCCGGTGACGCGGTGACGGTCACCGTGGGTGCGGAGACCTTCCAGACCACGGTGAATGCCGATGGTGTTAGCTGGAGCGTGGATGTGCCGGGCAGCGTACTGGCCGGTAATACCGAGATTAATGCCAGCGTCACCACTGCCGATGCGGCGGGTAATAGCACTACGGTAAGTGCGGATCGTTCTTACACTGTCGACACCGTAGCGCCGGACGCGTCGATCACCATCGACACCATTGCCGGTGATGATAGGGTAAATATTGCCGAATCCAGCCAGTCCGTGAATATCAGCGGCAAGGTTAGCAACAATGTGCAGGCCGGTGATACCGTCACGGTAGCAGTCGGTTCAGAGACCTACCAGACTACTGTCAATGCCGATGGTATTAGCTGGAGCGTAGATATTCCGGGTTCTGTACTGGCTTCCAACTCGGCAGTTAGCGCCAGTGTCACCACTGCCGATGCGGCGGGTAACACCACCACCGCAGAGGCCAGCCGTCCTTACGCCGTCGATACGGTAGCCCCGGACGCCTTGATCAGCATCGACACTATTGCCGGTGATGATAGGGTGAATATTGCCGAATCCAGCCAGTCTGTGAATATCAGCGGCAAGGTCGGCAATAATGTGCAGGCCGGTGATGCGGTAACGGTCACCGTAGGCAATGAAACCTACCAGACCACGGTCAACGCTGACGGCACCAGTTGGAGCGTGAATGTGCCGGGCAGCGTACTGGCCGGTAATACCGAGA
>NZ_MJLZ01000027.1 GCF_003666245.1 Brenneria alni | reverse complement strand
TCTGATGCTCTGGTTAATTAATTTTTAAAAAATTATGCGTTCATCGCACCATTGTTCTATTTTTGTTGTTGATTGGTTTTTATTTGTCATTTTTAAGGTTTGGTTTTTTAGTAAAGCAACTCTTATTTATGTGATAAATGTTGATTATTGATGCTTGTGTTTTTTTAATTAATTGATTTTTTTGAATAAATTTTTTATTTTTTGAAAAAATACTTATTATGGATGAATGTCAATTATTCTCTCTTCTCAATATTCCAATTAATGATAATAATTAATCTCTATACTTGTTTTTTATCTAATAATTGTCAGTCAACATGATTTTTATTTTTTTTTGAAAAATAGAGCATCGAAACATATAGCTTTATACGTTATTAAAATAATAACTCTATAAATTTTTTTCGAATATGTTCGATTAGCAGAGATACAAATAATCCACCAGTAGGCGCAGGTGATTGCTGAAACCGTCCGTCAACCAGAACATGCTGATGTTCCCGCCTGTTCGAAAACCCGATTCTCGGCTGGTTGCCGGTAGTCAGATTACTCAGGTGGCGCAGAACGCTATCCGCTCCACGGTGTTCTGTTTTATCCTGGCAGAGATGTAAATGTGCTTCACCGCTAAAGAATGAGATTATCGGTTAAACTTGTTGATGTGTTCGTCATTATATTTCAGGAGATTTTACATGACTAAACCCGATCCTAAAGATGCCACCGTGAGTGAAGGGCTGGCGAAAATGCGTGAAGCGGCGGATAAGCTGACTGAAGAAGAAGTGGATGCGTTGGCGGAGGAGGCAAAGCAGGCGGTGATAGACACGAAAACAGAGGCCGATAACAAACGTTAGGGGTAGCGCTCAGTCTGCCGGCAAACGAGAATGGGAAGTGCTGTTGAAATCAAACAGCAGTCTGCTGGTGTTTTATCAAATTGAAAAATTGGCAGATATTTTGCATGCGGCTTTTACAAGTGAAAACCAGGTAGTGGCCAAAAAGCCACTGATTTTCTGTTTATAAGGGAAGTATTATGCACGACAAATTGCTCATAGACGGTCAACAAGTCGCGGGTCAGGGGAAAGCGCTGGCGGTTTTTAATCCTGCAAGCGGAGAGCGAATCGCATTGATAGCACAGGCGGATCTACAGCAGGTCGATGCCGCCGTGCAGGCGGCGGATGCGGCATTTACGCAGTGGGGGAAAACCACGCCCAAAGCACGTTCCGCCTATTTATTAAAAATTGCCGATGTAATTGAGGAGCACGCTGAGGAATTTGCCCGGCTGGAGTCCCTTAACTGCGGCAAACCCTATCATGCGGTATTGAATGATGAAATTCCGGCTGTTGCTGATGTGTTCCGGTTTTTCGCCGGTGCGGCACGTTGCCTGAATGGTTCGGCGGCGGGGGAATATCTTGAGGGGCATACCTCAATGATTCGACGCGATCCGATAGGCGTTGTGGCATCCATCGCCCCGTGGAATTACCCGTTAATGATGGCATCCTGGAAACTGGCGCCAGCGTTGGCGGCGGGAAACTGTGTAGTGCTGAAACCTGCTGAACAAACCCCGCTGACAACCTTTTATTTAGCCCACCTGCTGGTGGATATACTGCCAGCAGGTGTGGTGAATATCCTGTTTGGAAGCGGCGCTGAGGTGGGCAACGCGCTCACCGGACATGAAAAGGTGCGGATGGTCTCCCTGACCGGATCGATTGCCACCGGCGTACACATTCTTTCGAATACGGCGCCCAGTGTAAAACGGACTCACATGGAGCTGGGCGGGAAAGCACCGGTCATTGTCTTTGACGACGCGGATATTGAACAAGTGGTTGAGGGCATTCGCGGTTTCGGTTTCTACAATGCCGGTCAGGACTGTACTGCGGCCTGCCGTCTGTATGTACAGCGTGGTGTCTATGATCAGGTAGTGGCTGAACTGGGTAAAGCCGTTTCTACGCTGAATATGGGCGATCCGCAGGATGAACAAACTGAACTGGGGCCGCTAATTACCGAGCCGCAGTTGGAAAGGGTCGTCGGATTTGTCGAACGAGCCAAAGCATTGCCGCATATCAGCGTGGTTACCGGCGGCGAGCGGGTGGAAGGAAAGGGATATTATTTCCAGCCCACCGTATTGGCCGGTGCTCGTCAGGAAGATGAGATCGTGCAGAAAGAGATCTTTGGTCCGGTGATTTCTATCACCCCATTTGATGATGAAGAACAGGTAGTTGGTTGGGCTAATGCCTCCAACTACGGGTTGGCGTCGTCAGTCTGGACCAGGGATATTGGCCGGGCGCATCGTCTGGCGGCGTGTCTGCAATATGGCTGCACCTGGGTAAATACCCATTTCATGCTGGTAAGCGAAATGCCGCACGGTGGGCAGAAACTTTCTGGTTACGGAAAGGATATGTCGATATACGGCCTGGAAGATTACACTCTTGTTCGCCATGTCATGATCCGCCACTGATTTTCGCCTGATCAATAATCCATGTTGCCTCTGCTATGAGTGGGGGTAACGTGGGTCTGCAATTCTTCCGCTGACAATTTTCCTCCCGCCGATAATATTCGCTATTTCGAAACGCTGCATCATTAAGCCTCTTTTTGCACTAAAAGAGGGCTTAATGCTCATTTTTGGTGCGTTTTTGTCTCCTTTTTTGATATTTCCTCTGAATTTATGACACTCATTGGATTTTAATTCTGAATGTAAGATTTGGTTTTTATTTTTATTTTGATTTTTTATGTTAACTCAGATTTTAATTTTTTATTGGTGCCTGGGGCTGCTAATTGGCGCGTTATGTGCATTAATTAAATTGATATCGCGTGATATCAGTTATCAAGGAGCGCATTTTGTCCAGACCAATGGTAAACCTTAACCCGCTAGAGTGTACTCAGCAGGCATTACATTTGATTAAGAGTGAAAAATTGACTACCGAAGAGTTGTCCGCATTAAATCGGGAAGTCGTGCATTGTTTTCGTGAATACGTCAATCCGGGTTTTCTTGAATACAGGAAATCCGTCACCTCCGGGGGTGAGTACGGCGCAGTTGAATGGCGCGCCAGCGGCCCAAATACACTAGTTGATACCCAGGGAAATGAATACCTGGATTGTCTGGGTGGTTTTGGTATCTTCAGTGTTGGTCATCGCAATCCCACCGTTATTGCCGCTGTTGAACAGCAACTTGCCAAGCAACCCCTGCATAGCCAGGAGCTTCTTGACCCACTGCGGGCTATGCTGGCAAAAACATTGGCGGCATTAACGCCAGGCAATCTTAAATACAGTTTTTTCTGCAATAGTGGAACAGAGTCGGTTGAAGCGGCGCTGAAGTTGGCCAAGGCCTACCAGTCCAAGCGTGGTAAATATACCTTTATCGCCGCGTCGGGCGCATTTCATGGTAAGTCTCTCGGTGCGCTGTCCGCCACCGCCAAGGCTGAATTCCGTCGTCCTTTCATGCCATTACTTCCTGGTTTTCACCATGTTCCTTTTGGCGATATCAGCGCTATAAGGAAGCAGGTTCATCAATGCCAGAAGACCGGAGATGACGTAGCCGCTATCATCCTTGAACCCATTCAGGGAGAAGGCGGTGTTATCATTCCCCCGGACAATTACTTGCCTGCAGTCAGAGCATTATGTGATGAGGTTGGGGCATTGCTGATTCTGGATGAAGTACAGACCGGCATGGGGCGGACGGGCAAGATGTTTGCCTGTGAACATTATGGTGTTCAGCCCGATATTCTTTGTTTGGCTAAAGCCCTGGGCGGCGGTGTGATGCCAATTGGCGCAACGGTGGCGACGGAAGAAGTGTTCTCCGTGCTGTTTGAAAACCCGTTCCTGCACACCACTACCTTTGGTGGTAACCCGCTGGCCTGTTCGGCGGCGCTGGCAACCATCAATGTGTTATTGACCGATAATTTACCTGAAAAGTCCGCACAGCAAGGCGCTTTCTTACTGAATGGACTGAAGCAGCTTGCCGCCAGCTATCCGGAATTGATTTCCGATGTTCGTGGTCTTGGCCTGTTGCAGGCTATCGAGTTCAAGAAAAACGAGATTGGTTATGCATTTGCGAAAGAACTTTTCCATCGTCATATCCTGGTTGCCGGTACGCTGAACAACGCTAAATCGGTACGCATCGAACCGCCGCTGACCATCACCCGCGAACAGTGCGCTCACGTGCTGAAAGAAGCGGGCGAGGTGTTAAAAAAGCTCAAGGGCATGATGGTAGAGGAAGACACGGAAGAGAATAGAATGAAGGAATTTGTCGTCGAGTAAGGCGAGTAATACCAACATACAGCATTTTCTTCACTTCATTGAAACCAGTCGGATGTTATCTGACTGGTTTTTTTATGAGCGTGTTACCCTCGCTTTTCCCTATGCTCCTTGAGCATAAAAATCGGGAATGTTTTCGAACTGCTTTCCAGTTTTCCGCTTTTCAGCTAGTTACCCGCGTCCATTCCACTACTATGCCGGGAGATAATCAGGGATGGAGAGGACAATCGATGCAAACGCATGATGCGATCTTTAAGCAATTTCTCAGTGATATTGAGGTAGCGAGGGACTTTCTCTCTATCCATCTTCCGTCGGACATTCGTGAACGCTGTGATTTCAGCACATTGCAGTTGGAGTCAGCTTCGTTTATTGACGAAAAGTTGCGCACAAGGGTATCGGATATGCTCTATTCGCTGCATACCAGAACGGGGACAGGGTATCTTTATTGCTGTCATCATGCCTGTATTAACCAGCATAATGACAGCAGTACCTGTCTAAATAACGTTAATGGGTGTTATGAACGGCCAGTTTTTCAATCAGATTCAGCCGGTTTCCCCAGGGATCGGCCTGTTCCGCTTTGCGCCAGTCTTGATTAGGCACCAGATTATGCCTGCCGGAGCCGGATTGAATAATGGCTTTGCGAAACGGTAGTCAGGAAAACCCCAGCAATTAAATAGTTCGAGTATACTCGTACAATTGTACTATACTGTTCGTCGATATCAGTACCGAGTTCTGCCGCAGACAGTTAACTGCCAGCCCCAGAATTAGTTTAACTAATTAAGGATGTTATATGGCTCGCACGACCCCTATTGAACGCTATCGTAATATTGGCATTTCGGCTCACATTGATGCCGGTAAAACCACCACAACGGAACGCATCCTGTTTTACACCGGGGTGAGTCACAAGATGGGGGAAGTCCACGATGGCGCGGCAACCACTGACTGGATGGCGCAGGAACAGGAACGCGGCATCACCATCACCTCTGCGGCGGTGACCTGTTTCTGGCAGGGGATGGACCGCCGTTATTCCCAACATCGCATTAATATTATCGATACTCCCGGCCATGTGGATTTCACCATTGAAGTCGAACGTTCAATGCGCGTGCTGGATGGCGCGGTGATGGTGTATGACTCTGTCGGCGGCGTACAGCCGCAGTCGGAGACGGTATGGCGTCAGGCCAATAAATATCATGTGCCGCGCCTGGCGTTCGTTAACAAAATGGACCGCCCCGGCGCCAACTATTTCCGTGTCTGTCAGATGATGATTGACCGGCTGAAAGCCAATCCGGTGCCAATTGTTATCCCGATAGGCAGTGAAGAAAACTTTATCGGCGTGGTTGATCTGATCAAGATGCGCGCCATTATCTGGGACGACGCCTCACAGGGAATGACCTTTAGCTATGAGGCGATCCCGGACGAGTTGCTGGCTACGGCGCAGGAATGGCGGGAGAAAATGGTCACGGCGGCGGCAGAGGCTTCCGATGAACTGATGACCAAGTATCTGGATGGCGTGGCGTTGAGTGAAGATGAGATTACCCTGGGCCTGCGCACCCGCACCATTGCCGGCGAAATTCAGCCGATGTTGTGCGGCAGCGCATTTAAAAATAAAGGCGTGCAGCGCATGTTGGACGCCATCATTGAACTGATGCCTTCTCCGCTGGATATTCCTCCGGTCAGCGGTATTGATGAAAAAGGCAATGTGTCGGTACGTCACGCCGATGACAACGATAAATTCTCGGCGCTGGCGTTCAAGTTGATGACTGATCCCTATGTCGGGCAGTTGACTTTCGTGCGGGTTTATTCTGGCGTGCTGAACAAAGGCGACAGCGTTTATAACCCGGTGCGGGGAAAAAAGGAACGTATTGGGCGTATCGTCCAGATGCACGCCAATGCCCGTCATGAAGTGGATGAAATCCGCGCCGGGGACATTGCGGCCTGCGTCGGCCTGAAAGAAGTGACCACCGGGGAAACCCTGTGCGACCCGGATGCCGTTTTGACGCTGGAACGCATGGAGTTCCCTGAACCGGTGATTTCGCTCGCCATTGAACCCAAAACCAAAGCCGATCAGGAAAGAATGGGGATCGCCCTGCAACGGCTGGCGTCGGAAGATCCGTCATTTCGGCTCAGAACGGACGAGGAATCCGGCCAGACCATCATTTCCGGCATGGGCGAGCTGCATCTGGAAATTATTGTCGATCGTATGAAGCGTGAATTCGGCGTGGCGGCTAATATCGGCAGACCGCAGGTCACCTACCGTGAAACGATACGCAGCAAAGTGACTGATGTAGAAGGGAAGTTTGTCCGTCAGTCCGGTGGTAAGGGCCAGTATGGTCACGTTGTGCTGACGGTGGCGCCCCAGGAAGCTGGCAAGGGTTTTGCTTTCGAGGATGACACCAAAGGTGGGGTGGTGCCGCGTGAGTTTATTCCGTCGGTTGAAAAAGGCGTGCGCGAAGCGATGATGACCGGCGTACTGGCGGGTTATCCGATTGTCGACGTCAAGGTCACGCTGACTTTCGGTTCCTATCATGAGGTGGATTCCTCGGAAATGGCGTTCAAGATGGCGGCGATTTTCGGCTTCCGCGATGCAATCAAACGCGCCAATCCGGTGATCCTGGAACCGGTTATGCAAGTGGAAGTTGAAACGCCGGAAGAGTATGCAGGTAGCGTAATGGGGGATTTGTCTTCCCGCCGTGGTCTGGTGCAGGGCATGGAGGAGATGATTACCGGGCGGATTATCCGCGCCGAGGTGCCTTTGTCCGAGATGTTTGGTTACTCTACCGCGCTGCGCTCGATGTCTCAGGGGCGGGCGACCTACACTATGGAGTTCAAACATTACGTGGAAGCGCCACGTAATGTGATGGAGGAAATTATTGCGGCCCGCAGTTCCCGGTAAAAATAGCGCCAGGCGGCTTATTTCGCCTGGCTACCGTAAACCGCAAAGGTAAAGGCCAGATAGGCAGCCAGCGTCGAGGTCATATCGCCGACGTCTTTGGTTGGGTTAACCTCGGTAATCGCCATCGCCGCGCAGTGCGGCGCCAGCAGTTCCACCATGTGCAGCGCCTGATCGGAGCTAATGCCGCCGGGTTCGTGCGCACCGGCGCCGGGCGCGAAGGCCGGATCGACCGAATCGATATCAAACGACAGGAACAGGTGGTCAGCCCCGGCTACCCGTTGCAGGATGCGTGCGACCGACTCTTCCGCCCCGAGGCGCAGCACGTCGCGTGCGGACAGATGCACCAGATCGTTGTCGTGCTTGAACTGGCCGGAAGCCGGAAAGTTAAAGTGACGCTCACATACCTGGATGCAGTCGGTGGGTGCGATGCGCTCCAGCTCCAGCGAGCGCCGCATACCGCTCGACTGACTGTGGCGCCCCTGTCGTTCGCTCTCATCCATCAAATCCAGATGGGCGTCGAAGTGAATGATGCCAATCCGGCCAGGCAGCGCATCATGTACGCCGCGCGCCACCGGGAAGAGCAAGCTGTCGTCGCCGCCGACCACTACCGGGACGCGCCCGTTGCCGATGGATTCCTGCACCGCCTGCGAGGTGGCGTCGAAGGTTTTCAATGTGTCGTTCAGAATCACGTTGATATCGCCTCGATCAACCAGCAACTGTTCTCCCACTTCCATCTGGCTGTCGGTTTCCAGGCAGTAGACTTTGCCCTGCTGGATACGCATATTAATCCAGCGTGCGCATTCGCGCACTCGCGCTGGCGCATAGCGAGAGCCTGGCCAGCCGAGCGAGGACTCGCCATCGAAAGGAACGCCCCATAAATCAAACTGTCTTTTGTTGTTCATACCAGCCTCTAGTACAGAAGAATATTAACCACGCGGCGACTGTAGATAACCCCCCCAACGCTGCGCGGCGTAGCGAAATAGCGTCAACATCAGCAGCGTCAGCGCCAGATAGATCAGTCCCGCAGTCACGTAGGGTTCGAACTGAATGTAGTAATTCAGACTGATGTTGCGTGCGGCGCCAGTGATTTCCATCAACGTGACGGTGCTGGCCAGCGAGGTGGCGTGCAGCATCATGATGGTTTCATTGCTATACAGTGAGAGCGAACGCGTCAGCATGGCGGGCAGCAGGATGCGTCGCACGCGAACCGGGAACGACATGCCGTAGGCTCTGGCCGCCTCAATTTCGCCGGGCGGCAAATGGCGCAGCCCGCCAGCGAAGATCACCGTGGTATAGGCGGTGGTGTTGAGCACAAAGGTCATCAACACACAGACCAACGGACTGGATAACCACGGCCACAGCAGGCTGCTGCGCAGCAACTCGAACTGAGCCAGTCCGTAATAGATCAGGAATAGCTGAACCAATAGCGGCGTGCCGCGAAAAATCAATGTATACAGTTCGATCAGCGCACGGATCGGCCTCGGCGCGTTGTTGAGCGCCAGCGCCAGCCCCAGCGACAGGAAGAAACTGATGCCCAGCGAAGCCGCCGTCAGCAGCAGCGTCAGGCGGGTGCCGTCGGCGTACATCCAGAGATTGTCGGCGATGATATCCCAGTTCATAGATCTACCTCGCGCACGCCCAGCGCATAACGTTTACTCAGCAAGCGTAGCGCCAGCACCGACAGCAGAGTGATGACCAGATAAAAAGCGCCGGCCAGCAGATAAAAGGTGAACGGCTGGCCGGTCGATTCCGCCGCGCTGCGGGTACGGAACATGATGTCCTCCAGCCCCAGCAGGGAAACCAGCGCGGTGGCTTTCATCAACACCAGCCAGTTGTTGGTGAAGCCGGGCAGCGCCAGACGGATCATTTGCGGCAGGACGATGCGGTAAAAGGTTTTGCCGGCGCTGAAGCCAAACGCCTGCGCGGCTTCAATTTCCCCGTAAGGGATGTTGGTCAGCGCATTGCGGAAAGTCTCGGTCATGTAGGCGCCAAAGATAAAACCCAACGTAACAAAGCCTGCGGTGAACGGGCTGAACTCCACGCGATACTCCCCGCCAGCCAGTTCGATCCCGTTATTGAGCAGCGCCGGCAGGCTATAAAACACCAGCAGCATCAACACCAGGTCCGGGATGCCGCGTGCCAGCAGGGTATAGGGCGCGATCAGATAGTTCAGCCAGCGGGCGCCGGATTGTTTGCCCAGCGCGCACAGCAGGCCAATCAGCACCGCCAGCAGCAGAGCGGCCAGCGCCAGTTGCAGCGTTACCCATCCCGCCCCGATCACCATGAAAAAGTAGTTACCAGACATGGCGGTCACTCGGCTGAGAAGTATTTCTTATTCAGCGCGTCCAACTGACCGTCGGCCCGGACTTTAGCCAGCCCCTGATTAATTTTCTCCAACAGAGCGGTATTCTTTTTGTTGATGGCGATCGCTACGCCTTCGCCGAACTCGGGCGCGTCTTTGCCGGTCAGGCGCGGCCCCACCAGCTCATAATCCTTGCCGCTCTCTTTTTTCAGGAAGCTATGGATAATCTGCGCCTCGTAGCTCATATGCACATCGGCGCGACCGGCGGTGAGGTCAAGATAGGGCGCGCTGCCGCCGTCATAGCGTTTGATAGTGCTCTGGCGGTAATTTTTTGACACCCAGGCATCCATCGGCGTACCGGTCTGCACCGCGATAACCTTGCCCTTCATGCCTGTCGGCGATGTGTCGGTAATCGCCCCTTTACGCGCCACGAAACGAAACACCGGACGCTCGTAGATATCGCTGAACGCCATCACCTTGCGGCGTGCGTCGGTTACCGTCAACTGCGAAATCAGCGCGTCATACTTGCCGCTGATCAGGCCGGGGATCATACCGTCCCATGCGGCGTTGATAATGTTGCAGTTAAGCTCTGCCGCCATACACACCGCTTCCGCCAGCTCAATGTCGTAGCCGACCAGCTTGCCGGAATCATCCACCGACTCAAACGGCGGGAAGGTTGCGTCGGTGGCGATAGTGATCGGCCCTTTGGCCAAAGCCGGGCCTGCCAGACTCATTGCAGCGACAGCCAGCAGCACTGTTGATATTTTTTTCATCGTTACATCCTCTGGTTGGTTAGTTTAATACGTTATCCCGCAGCAGGCTGCGACCTGCCGATATGTCGTCTGGCTCGCTATTCTCCACCGCTTGGATTCAGGTGCCCATCGGAGGCGGTACAATCACCCAGATGGCGGTGCATATCTCCGTGGCCGACGTGTTGCGCCACGTATGGGGCAGCGTGGGTTTGAAGGTCAGCGTGTCGCTTTTTTTCAGCACATAGCGCTGCTCTTCAATCACCAATTCCAGGCTGCCGCTCAGGACATGCACCATATCCACCGCCGCTTTCAGGGTATAAGGCTCGGTGCCGGAACCCCCCAGGGGATCGATCTCGGAGAACAGCACCATCATCTCTTCGTTGCCGGCGCCGCTAATCAAATACTCGCGCATGTTCTCGCCGCCGAGGCTGATCGGCGTGCCCTGGCCTGCCGGGACAAAGTTGGTTGACGGCGGATCAAACAGTTTTGACGGCGTAATGCCCACCACTTCGCACACACGCAGCAGCGTGGCGATTGACGCTTGCGTCACATTGCGTTCCAGTCGGCTGATAAACGATTTACTCACGCCGACCTTTTGCGCGACTTCTTCGATACGCATCCCTTTGGCTTTACGCAGGGCGCGCAGACGCACGCCAACGTTAAAGTCTTCGACCGCGTCGTTTTTCCTGCTACTCTCAGATTGGTCATTATGTTCTGAACGAGGCATCCTGATCCCTTTTGTTGCGTATTAGGTAACTTTAACCCTTTCATGCATCTTCCATGCCATTTCCCGAAATTCGGCGTTTTTGTCATGCGGTTGATCCGGTCTGCCAATACGATGGTCTTTGCCACAAAGCAACAAGAATCAGAATAACTACAGCTAATTAAAATTCTTCATTCGGCGAAAAGCGACGGAAAAACCAGAAAGAAAGGTAGGGAAAAAGTTGCCGTATAGTCATTTTTTTTGCAAAAAAATGACCCGATGCGACAGAGAAGGGTTGCCTGATAGTTCACTTTTCGCGGTATGCGCCGGATAATTTGCCTCATATTGGAACGGCCTGCTGCTATTTGGTGCAAAACGGGCCAGCGCATCGCGTTGTATCCGGCCTCGTCTTCCGTCATCAGCCTGTCCAGAGGGAATTTGGCGTAATGACAACCGTTGTATTTAATATGCTAATAATTGAATGTGAAATTATTAATCTGTTATTTATCCATAAAAACGTAAATCAATTTTAATTATCGGGCGTAATATGCGTTACTTTTTAAAATATCCTATAATCAAGTCGTTTCGGAAAAGTTTTATTGCAGCGGCTTTAAGTAAAGTTATTGGAGCGGTTGTTTTTAAACAGAGGAAGTCATAAATGGTATTAAAAAAGAAACGAACTGTGCCAATGGAAATACAGGATATTACCATCATTGATGATGCCAAACTAAAGAAGGCTATAACGGCGGCGGCACTTGGAAATGCCATGGAATGGTTTGATTTTGGCGTATATGGTTTCGTTGCTTATGCTCTTGGGCGGGTGTTTTTCCCTGGCGCGGACCCAGGCGTGCAAATGATTGCCGCTCTGGCGACCTTTTCCGTTCCTTTTCTTGTCAGGCCATTGGGTGGGATATTCTTTGGCGCTATGGGCGATAAATTTGGTCGCCAGAAAGTATTATCAATTACCATTATTATTATGGCGGTAAGTACTTTCTGTATTGGTTTGATCCCGTCATATGACTCGATAGGCATCTGGGCGCCGGTATTATTATTGCTGGCGAAATTGGCGCAGGGTTTTTCGGTTGGGGGCGAATACACCGGCGCGGCGGTATTTGTTGCCGAATACTCACCCGACAGAAAGCGCGGGTTTTTAGGCAGTTGGCTTGATTTTGGATCGATCGCCGGCTTTGTTTTAGGGGCGGGTGTTGTTGTTCTGATATCGTCGATTGTCGGTGAAGAGAATTTCCTTGCATGGGGATGGCGTATCCCGTTCTTTATTGCCGGGCCTTTAGGGCTGATTGGCATCTATTTGCGGCATGCGTTGGAGGAAACCCCCACCTTTCAACAACATTTTGATAAAATTGATAAAGCATCGAAAGATAGCCTACAGTCGGCCCCGAAAATTTCCGTCCGCGAAATTGCCACTACTCAGTGGAGGAGTTTAGTGCTTTGCGTCGGTATAGTCATTGTCACCAACGTCACCTACTATATGTTGCTGACGTATATGCCGAGCTATCTTTCCCACAGCCTCAATTATTCTGAAGATCATGGTGTAATGATTATTATCGCCGTGATGATTGGTATGTTATTTGTACAGCCGATAATGGGATTAATGAGTGACAGATATGGACGCAAGCCGTTTATTATCTGCGGGAGTATTGGTCTTTTTATTTTATCCATCCCAAGTTTCATGCTGATTAATAGCGGCGTGATCGGTCTGATCTTTTGCGGGCTGTTAATTCTGGCCGTTTTGCTTAACTCTTTTACTGGTGTTATGGCGTCAATTTTGCCCGCGATGTTTCCGACGCATATACGCTATAGCGCGTTGGCGACTTCATTCAATATTTCCGTTCTGGTGGCGGGTTTTACACCGACTGTGGCGGCATGGCTGGTGGAATCAACGAAGAATCTCTATATGCCAGCCTATTATTTAATGGTTGTCGCCATCATTGGTTTGATCACGGGGATGTTGATGAAAGAAACAGCCAACCGGCCATTAAAAGGCGCGACGCCTGCGGCTTCAGACCGAACTGAAGCGAAAGAACTGTTACAGGAGCACCACGACAATATTGAACAGAAAATAGAAGATATTGATGAACAAATTGCCGCGTTGCAGAAGAAAAGAAAAAACCTGATCGATCAGCATCCTGAAATAAATTAGGCCGGGAAACGAAGCCAATACCCCTGCGACTTGAATAAATATGAAATGCCGGCAGTAAGCTCGAAAGCATACTGCCGCAAGTTTAGCGGAAAGGGGGTTCGTTGAAGGTACGCAGCTTGCGTGAATGCAGACGGTCGCCTTCCGCGCGCAGCAGATCGATGGTGCAGATGCCAATTTGCAAATGCTCGGAAATCGCGCCTTCATAGAAGCGATTAGCCTGACCGGGCAGTTTGATTTCGCCGTGCAACGGCTTGTCAGAGACGCAGAGCAACGTGCCGTAAGGCACCCGGAAGCGGTAACCCTGCGCGGCAATCGTCGCGCTTTCCATATCAACGGCAACCGCACGGCTGAGATTAAAGCGCAGTGCGGAGGCAGAATATCTCAACTCCCAATTGCGATCGTCGGTGGTGACCACCGTGCCGGTGCGCAGACGCTGTTTCACTTCCTCGCCGGGCATACCGCTTACCATTTTGGTTGCGTCGTAAAGGGCGCGCTGCACTTCGGCAATGCTGGGAATAGGAATATCGGGCGGCAGCACCGAATCAAGTACATGATCGTCGCGCAGATAGGCATGGGCCAGCACATAATCGCCGATAGCCTGACTTTCACGCAGACCGCCGCAGTGGCCGATCATCAGCCAGGCGTGTGGCCGCAGCACCGCGAGGTGATCGCAGATGGTTTTGGCATTGGACGGGCCGACGCCAATGTTGACCAGCGTAATGCCTTTGCCGTGGCGTGAAATCAGATGGTAAGCCGGCATCTGGTGGTTTTTCCAGGCGAGATCGGAAACGCTTTGATCAGGATCGGATGTTTTGGCTGTGATGTAGATACCGCCTGCGCAGGAAAGAGCTTCATAGGGGCTGTCTGGATCGCAAATCTGGCTACAGGCCCAGCGCACGAATTCATCAACGTAGCGGGTATAGTTGGTGAAGAGAACGAAAGGTTGAAAATGTTCAACCGGTGTGCCGGTATAGTGGCGCAGACGCGCCAGCGAAAAGTCGGTTCTCAAGGCGTCGAAATGCGACAGCGGCGAGGTGGTAGTGGCATGAAATAACCCGTCGGCGGTTTCATCACCGATCTGAGAGAGTTCCGTGGTCGGGAAATGTTTGGCGATCCCGGCGCTCATTGAACGATCAAGAATAAGGTCTGAACCATCCAGCACGTAAGGGAAGGGGATTTCCTGCTGTGAGGGAACCACTTCAATACTGGCGGCATACTCCTCCTCAAGCAGGGCTAACTGTTCGGCCAGATAGTGACGGAAAAAGCCGGGGCGGGTAATGGTGGTGGCGTAGCTGCCCGGCCGGGTAAAGCGGCCATAGGCCCGATGTTTGGGGTGGCCTGGCGTTACGCCATCCCATTTTACGCGCAGTTCAGGATAAGCAAAGCACCCTGCGGCGCGTGCTTTTACCTCAGGCAACGTGCCGTGGCGGATGAAATCCCCTATGGCGTCACGCAGCGCTGAAACCGCGTCGTCGTACAACCCTTCCAGTTTATCAAGCGCCTCTTCGGTCGTGAGGTTTATGCTGGATCCGTTGTTATGCATACTTTTTTCTCCGTTTGCATTCTTCATTCTTTTACGGTTAACCCTGCTGTAACAGGCTAGCTGAAAATAAAAGTAAAAACGAACTTTCAAGGTTGATGACAAACCTGTAGCGGCCTCAGTACGCTGTCCTTAATATCGGACGTTGTCAACGCGGGCTGAACTTTCGGGGTTACTATTTTTCCTGACCGGACAAATTAGCGGCGCTGACGGCCAGCACCGACAGTACGCCCAACGCCGCTGCGGGAGCCAGTACGCTCCAGAATCCCCGCTCAATATACGGCATACCTTCCGCCAGAACGCGGCCCCATTCCGGTGTTGGCGGCGACGCGCCTAATCCTAAAAATCCCAGCGAGGCCAGCGCCAGCGCGATACCGGGCAGGCGCAGCATGGCATGGCGGAATAATGGCCCGATTAACGCCGGTAAAACGTAAAACAGACGACGGCGCAGGGGGCCGACACCGATCACCGGCAATATACGCACATAGGGACGCGCATCAATTTCCGCCAGCAATGCCGCAGTGTGCGCCGCCAGTGGCGCCCAACTGACTGCGGTGACGGCAGCCGCCGCGCCCATTGATGTCGGGCCATTGATTGCCGCCACCAGCAGACCGGCAATAACCGGGGGCAGGGCGTTGGTCACTTCAACCGGGCCGGTAAACAGGCGGGGGAATAGACCGATAAACAGGCCAATTGCCAGACAGGCCAGCGATATCATTAATGCCAGTATGCAAGTGTGCAGCGTACCGTGAGCGACACGCGCCAGCAGATCGCGCCCCATAGCATCGGCACCGAAAGGCAGAGTAAATGAGGGTGATTGTAAGCGTAAAAAAGCGGAAGTGTAGGGGTCGCGCGGCAGTCCGGCGATCAGTAATACCGCTAACAGCAATAGACAGCATACCGGTAGCCAGATGGCGTAGCGCGATAACGTCATCTGCGTTTCTTCCGGTACCGGCATCGTGCCGCTGTTCAGCGCTCGTCCAAGAATAAGCAGTCGCACACCACCCGCAGTCATACCGGCCAGGGAGGCGATAATCAGCAAAATGAGTACGCCAGCCTGTAACGCGGGGAGATCCTGCGCCGCCGCCGCCCCCAAAATTGCCCGGCCAAGTCCAGGTATGGCGAAGACTTTTTCCACGGCGATGGCGCCGCCCGTCAGGGAGACCAGCACCAGCCCGAACAGCGGCATTACGCCGGGTAGTGTCCGTTTCAGTACCGCCAGCGCAATATGCCGACGGCTAATACCCGCCACGCTCCAGGTGGTCAGCCAGCTTTCGCTGAATGTCGCCGACAGCGCGTCGGCGATAATCCGACCAAGATAACCGCCAGCAGGTATCCCCAACGCCAGTGAGGGCAACACGGCATAATGCGCCCCCTGCCAGCCGTAAGGCGGAAACCATTGCAGCCAGACCGCCCCGATAATCAGTAACAATGATGCCAGCAGAAATTCCGGCATGGCAGTGAACCATGCGGCAAACAAGCCGTTAGAGCGTTGCAACTGGCCGCGTAGCCCCCGCATAAAGGTGGCGGCGCACAGAGCGCTCGCCAGCGAGAATGCCACCAATGCGGAACAGAGCATCAACGTCAGCGAGACGCCGGTCGCCTGCAACATTCCTGGCAGCACCGGACGCCCGGATACCCATGACGTTCCCGCGTCGCCGCACAGCAACCCGTTAAGCCAGTTGAACAATAACTGCACCGGCCCCTGATCCAATCCCAGCGACTGGCGGATTGCATTCAATGTTTCTGCGGTGGCTTCCTGATCGCCGGAACGGGCGCGCAGCAGCGCCAGAGCCGGATCCTGGCCGGATAGCCACGGCAGCATACCAATCAAGGCGATAATCGCCGCCAGCGTCAGCAGGCGCGAAAACAGCGGGATCAGAACGCCACAGCGGGGGTAACGCTGGCGGTTGACCGTGGCGCAGGCCCGGCAATATAACGATTCGCTCATTGATGCGCGTCTGCTGCCGTAGCCCGTTTTGTCGAGGCGTTGATCAGAGCGCGTTCACGCGGATCGCGCAGCGCGCCTTGTATCTGCGCGCTTTCGCCCTGAATAACGCGTTCATGCAACATCGGGATCGCTGCGTCGCTGGCAAGAATCAGGTTTTCCGCCCGCATGATGGCTTTCCGGCGTTCATCACCAGCCGGAATAACGGCGGCCTGCTGTAATGCCTGATCGATTTCCGGGCGGCACAGTTGGGCGATGTTGAACGATCCCTCGCAGGAGAAATCACTGTAGAGATAAGCAACGGGATCGCCGGAATCCAGCACGGTCGCCCGGGATAAAATAAAAGCGTCAAATTTACCGGCCAATGCATCGGCTTCAATCTGTGCATATTCACGCACTACCTGCCGCACGGTAAAGCCCGCCGCAGTGAGTTGCTGTGCCAGATAGACCGCTACCTCTGGCAGTTCAGCGCGATCGCTGAAGGTCGCCAGGGTAATGCTGGCGCCGTTGGGAGCCGCGGCCTGCACCGGGTCGGCAACCGGCTGGCGTAACGCAGCGGCCCACGGCAGGGCGGGGCCAAGCAATCCCTGCGCAATATCCGCACGTTTCTCATAAACGTTATCCACCAGTTGTTGCCGATTAACGGCAACACGCACCGCCGCCCGCATGGCCGGGTCGGCCATTACGCCGTGTCGGGCATTGAGATACAGTGTGTTGGTGCGGGGCATCGGTACTTCATGGATCAGCTTTTGATCCAGCAACGGCGCCTGGGAAACCGGAATGGCTTCTACGATATCCGCCGCGCCGGTACGTAAAGCGGCGGCTCTGGCGGTGCCGTCCGGCACGAAGCTGACATCAATGCCGCTGGCCTGCGCTTTCTCGCCCCAGTAGCCGTCGAATCTGTCCAGTGTTGCGCCGCTGGTGCCGTTTACGCTGCGTAGCACAAAGGGGCCGCTGCCGGTATTGATCGGGTTGACGACGTCATTTTTTGCATAAGCGGCGGTGGATAAAATGGCTAATTGCGGGCTGGATAAGCGCTGTGGCAGCAGAGGGTCCGGTTTGGCGGTTGAGACAATCACCGCGTTATCGCCATCGGCGGCTACGGTCATCTGCACGCCGTCAAGAATACGCGGTTTCGGCGCCGCGTGGGCGGCGACGGTCAGCGCATTGACCACGGCGGCGGCGGTCAACACGCTGTTATCGTGAAAACGCACGCCGGGACGTAGCTCAAAGCGCCAGGCGCGATCATCAACGGGTTGCCAACCAATTGCCAGCGCTGGCCGGGTTTCGCCGAGCGGATCGAGAACCACCAGCGTTTCCGCCGTACTCCAGCGGGAAAGTTTGAACGCATCGTCGCTGAGTGGCGTCAGCCCGGAGCGTGGCGGTTGGAGCATGGCAAGTTTCAGGCGAGCATCTCCATCGTCGATCTGTTTTTGCTCAGGCTCATTGAAACAGCCTGACAGCAGCAGGGAAGCCGACAACAGGCTGGCAACAGACCAAAGGGAAATTCGCATATTCATTTGACAGTCCTTATCAGCTTTGTGAGGAACGGGAAGTAAAGGGGCGGCAAATCAGCGTCATGGCTATTGCGCTGCACAATGGCGCCGCCGCCAGCAGCAGCCAGGGGATCGCCGCTTGCGGCGACGGTGTCAGCGCCCGGTCGAGCTGCCCGCCGAGCAGGAAATTGCCGACCAGTACCGCCACGCCGCCCATCGATGCCAGCGCGCCGTAATGAGCGCCCAGATTGTGGTTGTTGGCGAAACGGGGAACCAAATCCATGCCTACCGGGACAATCAACATCTGCCCCAGCGTCAGCAGCGTAATGAGCGAAACGGCTGGCAGCAGGCGCTGCCAACCTTCCGGCGGCGTGGTGTGGGCGAACAGGGCCACACTGATGAAAGACAATGCCAGCAGCGCAAACCCCAGCGGCAGCATACGGGCCGCGCCGTGACGGCGGGCAAAACGCGCCAGCGGCAGTTGTAGGAAAATCACCAGCAGCGAAGCCAGCACAAACAGCGGGCCGAGGTCTTTTTCATCGCCTCCGGCGCGGCGCAGTTCGACCGGCAACGCCAGATAGAGCTGGTTGTAGCTGAACAAATAGGCGCTATAGGCAATGATAAACGCTACAAAGCGAGGCTGGCGGAATGTCTGCCACCACGGCGCGATGCGCAGCGCAGCATGATGACGCGGGGAGGCGGGCAGGCTGAAAAACAGGATGAACAGCGCCAGTAAAAACACACTGGCGCCAGCGAGCGCCACGCGCTGAAAACCGTATCCCACCAGCAGCGATCCCAGCAACGGCCCCAGCACCGCCCCCAATTCGCCGCAAATGGCAAACAGCGCGAACCATTCCGAACGGCTGCGTTTGCCTGCTTCCTCGCTGTGCGTACCGGCCTGCGCCATCAGCGCTTCAATGGCGGGCGAGAATAGCGCGCCGCCAATGCCGGTCAGACAGGCGCCGAGAATAATCGGCCACAGGGTATCGCCCAGCGCCAGCAGCAGGTAGCCGATGATCCGCACCACGCAGCCGCACAAAATCACGCCGCGTGCGCCAAAGCGATCGGCCAGCGCGCCGCCGACCAGAAACATGCCCTGCTGTGAAAAAGTTCTCAGGCCGATAACCAGCCCGATCGCCCAGCCGGAAAGCAACATATCGTCACGCAGGAAAATGGCCAGAAAGGGCACCACGGCATAGAAGCCAATATTGAAAACCAACTGGCTGCCCAGGAGTAACGGCGGGTAAGGCCGCAATGTACGGTCATGAGTGGGGTCTGACATAGAATTATCCATTAATTCAAATATGCCCTTCATCTTTCAAGTTGCAGCGATAGGGGCTGCGCGTTGAAATCCATTGAGCGTCGTTAAAGAAGGAATAGCCTGTAATAACCGTTGAGTGTGTATATGGTGCGGCGATGCCAGCACGTCAGCTGTTGGGCGATCTTCGATAATCCGTCCATCGTCCATGACCAGCATTCGTTCGCACAAACCGGCGATCGTTGAGATATCGTGCGACGCCATCAGCAATCCCATATTATTTTGCGCTGTCACCTGCTGTAGCAGGGTTTTTATTTGCTCTCGCAGCGGTAAATCCAGCCCGCTGGTGGGTTCGTCAGCCAGTAAAAAATCGGGACGCGTCACCAGCGCACGGGCTATCGCCACCCGTTGGGCCTGTCCGCCCGACAGCAAGCTGGCAGGCCTTGCCAATAAGCTGACGCTCAGGCCGACCTGATCCATCACGTCTCGCACGCATAATGAAATATTTTCGCCGCATCTCAAGCGTTTCAGGGGTTCCGCAATCAATGCGGCGACACACTGACGAGGATCCAGCGAGCCAGCCGGTTCCTGCGGTATGTACTGTACACGGCGGCGATACCATAACAGTGAACGTACTGAACCGGGCCGCACCAATTGGCCGTCGCAGTGTATCGTGCCGTTATCCGGCGTGTCCAATGCCAGCAGGGTTTTCAGCAACGTGGATTTACCGCAGCCGGAGGCGCCAACCAGACCAACGCATTCACCGCGTTGCAGGTTCAGTGACAGGTCGAGAAAAATGGCGCTGGCGGGATCGGCTTTTTGCCACGGGAAACGTGGTCGCTGGCGGTAAAGACTGACTCGCTCCATGCTCAGAAAAGGCGTTGATACGGCGTGCAGGCGGTGACTCATCCGGCGAGCGCTCCAACGGCGGACAGTAACAGGCTGGCATGGCGAGCCGACTTAACCAGGTTGCGGGTATACGGGTGCCGGGGAGCATTCAGTAATTGCAACATGTTGCCGGACTCAATCAAGCGGCCATTTTCCAATACCAGTCCACGCTGACAAAGCTGCGCCGCAACGGCGATATCATGAGTAATGAATAACAACGCGGGAGCTTTGGGTGTCGCACACTTTGCCTGTAACACCTGCAAAACGTGCTGTTGAGTAATAACATCAAGCGCGGTGGTCGGCTCATCGGCAACCAGCAAACGGGTGCGTCCCAGCAGCGCGAGTGTGATACAGATACGCTGGCGTTGACCGCCGGATAGCTCGGATGGAAAACGTTGTTGCAGATTGGGAATATCACCCAGCCCCATCTTTTCCAGCAGCATCGTGAGTTCATCCTGCGATGATGCGCCCAATGCCAGCGACAACTGTTTACCCAGCGTCATAAGCGGGTTGAGCGCGGTGGCGGAGTCCTGAAAAACCGCAGACACCCGCGCAGAAACTGGTCGGGCAAGGGCATTCAGATGCGTCACATCTTCACCGTTGACCCAAATTTTCCCACTTATCCGGCCGCCTGCCAGCGGCGTACCGATAACCATTTTGGCGGTTAACGATTTACCGGAACCGGAGGCGCCGATCAGACAAACTTTTTCCCCAGCACACAGGCTAAAGGTGAGGTTGCTGATTTTGATATCCGCACCGATGGACAGGCTAAGATTATCCACCGCTAATACGGTATCTGCCGGTTTGCCGCTGTTTGTCATTATCGTTGCACTGCGTTGTAGTGTTTTGTTATGTGATAACATAACAAATTGAAGCGAGATAATGCAAAGGAAATGTTTGGTGACGCGGTGGCGTTAACCTATTCCCGTCTTCTTCCTCCCCCAGCTTTAAACCGATGTCCAGGAATGGGGGTATCTCTGTTGATACCGATCGGCAAATTGCCGTTGCCAACCCGATGGCGCTGGCGTTGGTTTCCCTGTTCATCCCGCGTGGCCGGGGCGGGCAAGTAGGTTAGCCCACCATAATATATCTTTCCCTCACTGAAAATATATTGACCGCTTTATTATAAAGCGGGATGTGAAATTAATTTAGAATGAATTATTCGCTACCTATTAGATTGCTTATAATCTTTGTTAATATTATTTTTTTATTACAATCATGTTTTTGTTATATAAAATTAACTATTTAAATTATCCGTTCGACAATAAAAAACGCTTGTTTTTTATGCCGAAAGATGGAATATTTATTTTGCCATTTTTTGTTTTTCGTTTATTTACTTTCATAATGCGGAGAAAAGAAAAATGCTTTTTGCCAAATCTTTTTTTAAAGGAAACAGGATGTCCTCTTTTTTAACTGTAAGAAAAGTCATTTATACCACGCTGTTACTCAGTCTTTCCCAATACAGCTTTGCCAGTCCGCTAAGTACTTTGTCTGACGTTAAAAGCGTACTGGACAGAGGCCAGCGAATCAATCTGACGATAGATTTAACACAGTGCTCCAACCCGGACACCGGCGCCACTGGCACCATGAAAGGCGGTCTGCTGGTTAATTCCTATCTGATCAGGCCGGATGGTTCTCTGGCTTTTTCTGACACCCGTCAGACGGTGAGTAATGAAAAACCGGTGGCGCAAATTCTGCGCTATCGGTCGAAAGATGAACATACGATAACGTTTACAATGCATTTATTTTCACTGCCTGATTGGAAACCTTCCGGTAATCCCGTGCAATATGATTGCGTGATTAATCAGGGCATCATATTTTACTTGCGTGGCTGATACTGCGCTACGCACGCCACGCCTTTGTCGTGGCGTTTTATTTTCATCTCTATTCCGTTATCCGCACGCTATTCACCCGGTGTTTGTATAAATAACTGCAACGGGCACAGACGCATATGTTGCAGCACTCTGGTTTACCAGCTATTCCCGGCGGTTGTTTAATTCAGCATCAGGGGAATTCCCAGATATCCAATTTAATCCGACAAAGATTATCATGCCGCCATCGATAAGTTCTTATTATGCTCTTGCGCCTTTATGGCGCACAGTTGCCCACTGATTGTGCGCGTCTGCTTCGACAGGAAAATAAAAACAATAAAAATCAATTCATTAAAAATTGGTACGGGCTTTGCTAGTTTGAATTCATTCTTGTATACAAGTTGGAATTCAAATTATGACATCAGTGATTGGACTCACACTCTATGAGTGGCAGCACTATTATCAGCAAGACCCGCAGGCAATTTACCTAACGCTGGAAACGCATCTGGCAACCCTTTCAACCGACGATAATGCCTGGATTTATCTGGCGACGCCCGCACAGCTACGTGCGCAGATCGAACCCCTGCTGGCGCGTTATCATGAAAATCCGGCGGCGCTTCCGCTGTTCGGTGTGCCTTTCGCGGTTAAAGACAACATTGATGTGGCTGGCTGGCCGACCAGCGCCGCCTGTCCGGCATTAACCTATCTGGCGCAGACAGATGCGACGGCGGTGGCAAAACTGAAAGCGGCAGGCGCGGTGGTCATCGGCAAAACCAATCTTGACCAGTACGCCACCGGTCTGGTCGGGACGCGCTCGCCGTTCGGGGCGGTCAGCAACACCTTTAATGCTGAATATGTCAGCGGTGGTTCAAGTTCCGGTTCCGCCTCCGTGTTGGCACGCGGGTTAGTGGGTTTTTCGCTGGGTACGGATACGGCAGGTTCTGGCCGCGTACCGGCGGGTTTTAACAACATTGTTGGCCTGAAACCAACCAAAGGCTGGCTATCTGCCAGCGGCGTCGTGCCTGCCTGCCGCCTGAATGACACCATTTCGGTGTTTGCCTTAACGGTTGAAGACGCGTTCACTGTCGCTGACATTGCTGGCGGCTACGATGCTGCCGATGCCTACTCACGCGCCAATCCAGCTCTGGCGCCAGCCACGTTACCTGACGCGCCGCATTTCGCCGTGCCCGCCAATCCGGTTTTTTTTGACGACAAGCGGGCGCAGCAGGCGTGGGAAAAGGCATTAGCGGCGCTGGAAGCGGGCGGCGCGACGCTGCAACCTATTGATTTCAGTCTGTTCCAGCAGCTTGCTGAACAACTCTATTATGGTCCGTGGGTGGCTGAACGGACAGTAGCGGTCGGCGAGATGCTGCAACACCCGGACAACATGGATCCGGTGGTGTATGGCATTGTTGCCAGCGGTGAGCGCTACAGTGCGGTTGATGCCTTTAAGGCCGAATACCTGCGTGCCGGGTTGACACGGCAGATTCAGCAGACACTCAGTCAGTTCGATGCGCTGGTGGTGCCGACCTCGCCGACCATTCGCACCATCGAAGAGATGAAGCAGGAGCCGGTAAGCTATAACTCGCAATTTGGGACTTACACCAACTTCACCAACCTGGCGGATCTGGCGGCGCTGGCGCTGCCCGGCCCGTGGCGCGAAGATGGCCTGCCTGCCGGTATCACGCTGATTGCGCCAGCCTGGCATGACCGCGCACTGGCCGCTTTTGGCGTGCGCTGGCAATCGCAACTGGCATTAAGCCTGGGGGCGACCGGTAAGGATCAGCCCGCTTGCCGCCTGCCGCTGCCTGTTTCACCCCTGCATGTTCGTGTGGCGGTGGTTGGCGCACATCTGACGGGGATGCCGCTTAACCATCAGCTAACCCGCCGCGATGCGGTATGGGTGGAAGAGACCACAACGGCGGCCTGCTATCGCCTCTACGCGCTGGCTAACACCCAGCCCGCCAAACCCGGTCTGGTCAGAACGGATAGCGGAGCGGCCATTGCGGTTGAACTATGGGATATCCCACTGGCCCGATTTGGCGAATTCGTCGCGGAAATTCCGGCTCCGCTGGGAATCGGGACGCTGGAATTGGCCGATGGCCGACGGGTGAAAGGATTTATTTGCGAACCGGCCGCGTTGAGTGACGCGGTGGACATTACCGGGTTTGGCGGCTGGCGTAACTGGCTTGCCCGTCAGGAGGATGCTCATGTTTAACACCGTACTGATTGCTAACCGTGGTGAGATTGCCTGTCGCGCAATGCGGACGTTAAAACGTTTGGGCATTACCAGCGTGGCGGTTTACTCCGATGCCGATAAAAACGCGCAACACGTCAAAGATGCGGATATCGCTATTGCGATCGGCGGCGAGAAGGCCAGCGACAGCTATCTGTGTATTGACAAGATCCTGGATGCCGCCAGACAGTCCGGGGCGCAGGCGGTGTGGCCGGGCTACGGGTTCCTGTCGGAAAGTTTGCCCTTTGCCGATGCCTGCGAAAAAGCCGGTATTGTTTTTGTTGGCCCTACCGCGCAGCAGATTGGCGAGTTCGGTCTGAAACACCGGGCCCGAGAGCTGGCCGCCAGTGCGGGGGTGCCGATGACGCCAGGCACCGCGCTGCTGTCTTCACTGGAAGAGGCGCTGGCGTCGGCGGAAGAGATTGGTTATCCGGTCATGTTGAAAAGCACCGCCGGGGGCGGCGGTATTGGCCTGACGCGCTGTGCTGACGCGCTGGCGCTGCGTACCGCCTGGGAAAGCGTGCGCCGTCTGGGCGAACAGTTTTTCAGCGATGCCGGTGTATTCCTCGAACGTTGCATCGATCGCGCGCGCCACGTGGAAGTACAAATCTTCGGTGACGGTAAAGGTAACGTGATCGCGCTGGGTGAGCGTGACTGTTCGCTGCAACGCCGCAACCAGAAAGTGGTGGAGGAGACACCCGCCCCCAACCTGCCGGAAAGCACGCGCGCCGCCTTGCTGGCATCGGCGGTAAAGCTAGGGGAACTGGTCAGCTATCGCAGCGCCGGGACGGTGGAATATATCTACGATGCCGGGCGTGACGAATTCTTTTTTCTGGAAGTGAATACCCGGTTGCAGGTGGAGCATCCGGTGACCGAGTGTGTGACCGGTCTTGATTTGGTGGAGTGCATGTTGCGCGTCGCCGCCGACGAGCCGCTGGACTGGGCGCGGCTGGCGCAGGCCCCGCAAGGGGCGTCCATCGAAGTGCGTATTTACGCCGAAGATCCGCTGAAAAACTTTCAGCCAAGCCCCGGCGTGCTGACGGAAGTCCGTTTCCCGGAGAATGTGCGCGTTGACGGCTGGATCGATACCGGTACTGAGGTATCGGCGTATTACGACCCGATGGTGGCCAAGCTGATTGTTCACGCGCCGACCCGCGAGCGGGCGCTGGCGAAAATGCAGCAGGCGCTGAATGAAACGCGGCTGCACGGCATTGCCACCAATCTTGACTATCTGCGTCAGATTGTCGCCACCGACGCTTTCCGGCAAGGCAATGTCTGGACTCGGATGCTCGACGGCTTCACGCCCGCCGCGCCGGTTATCGAGGTGATTCAGCCGGGAACCTGGAGCGGCGTGCAGGATTATCCTGGGCGTCTTGGGTATTGGGATATTGGCGTGCCGCCGTCCGGGCCGATGGATGATTTCGCTTTTCGGCTGGCGAACCGCATTGTGGGTAACGCTGAAGAAGCCGCAGGGCTGGAATTCACGTTACAAGGCCCGACGCTGCGCTTCCACAGCGAGGCGCTGATTGCGCTGACCGGGGCGGATTGTCCGGCCAATCTCGATGGCGAGCCGATCGCTTACTGGCAGCCGGTGGCCGTGCAAGCGGGGCAGACGCTGACGCTGGGACGGGCGCAGTCAGGCTGCCGTACTTATCTGGCGGTGCGCAACGGTATCGATGTACCGCAATACCTCGGCAGCCGCTCGACCTTTGCCCTCGGGCAGTTCGGCGGTCACGCCGGGCGCACGTTGCGTGTGGCGGATATGCTGGCGATTTCCCAACCGCAACTGGCGGCCTGCACCACCGCCGCGCCGGTCAGCCAGCCGCAGGCGATCGATCCTTCGCTGGTGCCGACCTATGCCGACGAATGGCGGATTGGCGTACTTTACGGGCCGCACGGCGCGCCGGATTTTTTCACCCCTGAATCGATTGACGAGTTCTTTGCCAGCGAATGGCGGGTCCACTACAACGCTAACCGCCTCGGCGTCCGTCTTGTCGGGCCGAAACCCGCCTGGACCCGTGCCAACGGGGGGGAGGCGGGGCTGCATCCCTCCAATGTGCATGATTGTGAATACGCCATTGGCGCGGTGAACTTTACCGGCGATTCGCCGGTTATCCTCACCCGTGATGGCCCCAGTCTGGGGGGCTTCGTCTGTCCGGTTACTATCGCCAAAGCCGAGTTGTGGAAAGTCGGTCAGGTGAAACCGGGTGATCGCCTTCGTTTTCATCCTATCAGCTTTGACGAAGCGCTGGCGCTGGAGAAAGCCCAGGATACGGCGATAAAAACCTTAACCACCGCCCCTGCGCCAACCTTTGACGCGCCGTCACTGGCGGCAACCGAACAGGGTTCCGCTACTGTGCTGGCGGCCATCAAGGCCACCACCCGCACGCCGACCGCCATTTACCGTCAGGCGGGCGATAACTATATCCTGATTGAGTACGGCGATAACGTTCTGGATCTGGCGTTACGTTTGCGTGTGCATCTGTTGATGAACGCCATTCGTGAAGCAAATCAGCCCGGCATTGAAGAGTTGTCACCCGGTGTGCGCTCGTTACAGATCCGTTATGACAGCCTGATCATCGGCCAGCAACAACTGATGTCGCTGCTGTTGAATCTGGAGCAAAATCTTGGTGATGTCAGCCGGATGAAAGTGGCGTCGCGCATTGTGCATCTGCCGATGGCCTTTGAAGACAGCGCGACGCTGGGGGCGGTGGCGCGTTATCAGGAGACGGTGCGCGCCAGCGCCCCCTGGCTGCCCAACAACGTTGATTTTATTCAACGCATTAATGGACTGCCAACGCGTGAAGCGGTGCGCGATATCATTTTCGACGCCAGCTATTTGATCCTCGGTCTTGGCGACGTCTATCTCGGCGCGCCTTGCGCGGTGCCGATCGATCCACGCCATCGTCTGCTCAGTTCCAAATATAACCCGGCCCGCACCGTTACTGCCGAGGGTACGGTGGGTATCGGCGGTATGTATATGTGTATCTACGGCATGGATTCACCGGGCGGCTACCAACTGGTGGGCCGTACCCTGCCTATCTGGAACAAATTCCTGAAGAACGATCAGTTCGCCGCTGATGAACCCTGGCTGCTGCGCTTTTTCGACCAGGTGCGTTTTTATCCGGTGAGCGAAGCCGAACTGAATGTGCTGCGCGACGATTTTCGTGAAGGGCGCGCCACTATTGCTATTGAAGAAACCGAATTTGATTTCGCCGCCTATAGCGATTTTCTCGAGCGGCACGCGGCGTCTATCGCCGGGTTCCGTCAGCGTCAGTCCACGGCGTTTGATGCCGAAGTGGCGCGATGGCAGCAAGAGGAACAAGAGGTCTCCCCGGTTGATGAGATGGCCCCGCCCCCGGCAGAACCGGACGAGCGCGCCTTTCAGGTGAGCGCCGATATGAATGGCAACATCTGGAAAGTGCTGGTGCAGCCCGGTGATGAGGTGGCGCAGGGCCAGCCGCTGATTATTGTTGAAGCGATGAAAATGGAACTGACGATCCCTGCGCCGCGATCGGGCCGGGTGAAGCGGATAGGGTGTCAGCCCGGTCGCCCGGTAAGCCCAGGCGATCCGCTGCTGTGGCTGGAGGAGTAAGAATGCTAACAGAGATGCGCAAGAAACGCGGGAAAGGCCGCCCGGAAGCGCTGGCTGAACGGGTCTATCAGACGCTTAAAAACGATATTTTTGACTTCCGTCTGATGCCGGGCGATCGCTTTAGCGAGAGTGAAATCGCTGAACGTATGGATGTCAGCCGCACACCGGTACGTCAGGCGCTGTTCTGGCTTGAGCGGGAAGGATATGTGGAGGTCTATTTTCGCAGCGGCTGGCAGGTGAGGCCGTTCGATTTTGAATATTTCGAGGAGCTATATGACTTTCGCATCGTGTTGGAGCGCGAAGCGGTGCGCCGCCTGTGTGGGATGCCACCGGAGCGTTGTGCCGAGCTGTTAGCCGATTTGAAAGCGTTCTGGATCGATGCGCCCCCCCTTGAGGATGGCAAAACGGTGTCGCGCTATGACGAAGCGTTTCATATCACCCTGGTGGAAATGACTGGAAATAGTGAAATGGCGCGGGTTCACAGCCAATTGACAGAAAAAATCCGCATTATCCGCCGTCTTGATTTCACCCGCGAGGATCGTATCGCGGCGACCTATAGCGAACACGCCGGTATTTTGCTGGCGGTATTACAACAAAAAACCGAGGAGGCGCAGCGTATCCTGACCGATCACATCTCCATGAGTAAGGCAGAAGTCAGAAAAATAACCTTGCATAGATTGCAGCAGGCAAGGCTTAAACCCGTTCCATCTGAATCATCATTCAATACTCTTTAAGGGCTCAGAGATGAAAAGACGTTCATTGTTAAAAGTATTTGCACTCTCCGCGACGGTCGTTGGTATGGGATTGGCATGGGGGGTGCAGGCGGCGGATACCATTAAAGTGGGCATTATGCATTCGCTATCCGGCACGATGGCGATTTCTGAAACGCCGCTGAAGGATGTGGCGTTAATGACCATTGATGAGATCAACGCCAAAGGTGGCGTATTGGGTAAAAAGCTGGAGCCGGTGGTGGTCGACCCCGCGTCCAACTGGCCGCTGTTTGCCGAAAAAGCCCGTCAGTTGCTGACGCAGGACAAGGCCGCCGTGGTGTTTGGCTGCTGGACTTCCGTATCACGCAAATCGGTGTTGCCGGTGTTTGAAGAACTCAACGGGCTGCTGTTTTATCCGGTGCAGTATGAAGGCGAAGAGATGTCGCCGAACGTGTTTTATACCGGCGCCGCGCCTAATCAGCAGGCCATTCCTGCGGTGGAATATCTGATGAGCGAAGATGGCGGGGCGGCGAAACGCTACTTCCTGTTGGGTACTGACTATGTTTATCCGCGTACCACCAATAAGATCCTGCGTGCCTTCCTGCACGCGAAAGGGATTCAGGACAAAGATATCGAGGAAGTGTATACGCCGTTTGGTCACAGCGACTATCAGACCATCGTCTCCGATATCAAGAAATTCTCCACCGGGGGAAAAACGGCGGTAGTGTCCACCATCAATGGCGACTCCAACGTCCCTTTCTACAAAGAACTGGCGAATCAGGGCATCAAAGCGACCGACGTACCGGTGGTTGCCTTCTCGGTGGGTGAAGAGGAATTGCGCGGGATTGATACCAAACCGCTGGTGGGGCACCTGGCGGCATGGAACTACTTTGAGTCGGTGGACAACCCGACTAACGCGGCGTTCGTGGCGGCTTACAAAGCCTATGCCAAAGCGCGCAATCTGCCGAATGCCGATACTGTGGTCACTAACGATCCGATGGAAGCCACCTATGTCGGTATTCATATGTGGGCCCAGGCGGTTGAAAAGGCAGGCACTACCGATGTGGATAAAGTTCGTGCTGCGATGGCCGGACAAACTTTCGCCGCGCCGGACGGCTTTACGCTGACGATGGACGCCACCAATCACCATCTGCACAAACCGGTCATGATTGGTGAAATCGAAGATAACGGGCAGTTCAACGTGGTATGGCAGACCGACCAGCCGGTACGCGCCTAGCCGTGGAGCCCGTATATCCCCGGTAATGATAAGAAAGCGGATCGCCCGGTGAAAACCGCCCAGTGATTTGCCTGTTTGGCGCTTTCTTGCTGGCTGTCTCTTATACACATATGCAGGGGTTCATGACGGGTTTTGCCGTTACCCGGCATAATTTAGCCGGAAGCCTGGGGGCACGGGGCGGGCGGCGATTGCGCCGCCCCGTGTCGGGCGCGTGCTACGACACAGCATAGAAATGGCGGCATTATCGCGCACGAAACTGTCTCTGCATCTGCATGAAAATGTGACTAAGAGACCGCTTGTCGGAGAGGGTAAGGGCGCGGCGTCAATCCTCACATCTCCCCCTCGTCCCTATCCGGGGAGGGGGCATAAATTCGATCTTACATAACAGGCATTGCGATGATTATTGCTCAATTCGGTAAGTTGTTTCTGTCGCTGTGCTTAGTGGCCCCGCTGGCGGCGCTGGCCGGTCCCGCCGCTGACTTTGTCGCGGCGAATCGTACCCAGCAGGCCAAAATGCTACAGCAGTGGGCGGTTGCGCCTGATATCGGGCGTTTGCCGTTACTCCAGGCATTACGCAATGAATCGGTGGTCGTCGATCAGAATAAACAGCCATTCAGTGAGGCGCAGGGCCGGTTAACGCCGATGGAAGGCGATGCGCAACCTGCCGGTACGCCTAAAAAACTGTTTATGAATAACCGCCTGCGGGTATTGATTGCGGCGGCGCTGGCTTCTCATCAATTGGTCAGCGACGACCGGGCAACCCGGTTAAATGCGGCGCGTAGGCTGCAAAGCGCCGGAGTTGCCGAACAACTGCCGCTGTTAATGCAGCGTCTTGCCGCCGAGCAAGACAGTGAGGTTCATACCGCGTTGACGATAGCGGTAGCCAATTTACAACTGAGCGACAGTCAGCCGCAGGTGCGCCTGAGCGCGGTGCAGCGGCTGGGTGAAACCGGCGATCCGCACATGCAGGCGCGCCTGCAACCGCTGACTCTGGCGCAAAATGAACCGGATGCCGGGGTACGCGCCGCCGCTGCCGAAAGCCTGAAGCAACTCAAACAGAGCCTGATTTTGGGCGATCTGCTGGGACAGGCGTTCACCGGGTTATCGCTTGGCTCTATCTTGTTGCTGGCGGCGCTGGGACTGGCGATCACCTATGGTTTGCTGGGCGTCATCAATATGGCGCACGGTGAAATGCTGATGCTGGGAGCCTATTCCACCTGGCTGGTCCAGTCGCTGTTTCAACGGTTTGCGCCGGAGTGGCTGGCCTACTATCCGCTACTGGCGTTACCGGCGGCGTTCTTTATCACCGCGGCGATTGGCATGGCGCTGGAACGCACCGTGATCCGTCATCTCTACGGGCGTCCGCTCGAAACGCTACTCGCCACCTGGGGCATTAGTCTGATGCTTATCCAACTGGTTCGTATGTTGTTTGGCACCCAGAATCTGGAGGTGTCCAATCCGGGCTGGCTGTCCGGCGGCATAACGGTGCTGCCAAATCTGGTGCTGCCTTATAACCGTATCGCGGTGATCCTGTTTGTGATGGGCGTACTGCTGCTCACCTGGCTGTTGTTGAATAAAACCCGGCTGGGGTTGAATGTGCGGGCGGTCACCCAAAACCGGGCGATGGCGGATTGCTGCGGTGTGCCGACCGGGCGCGTTGATATGCTGGCTTTCGGGCTGGGTTCCGGTATCGCCGGTCTGGGGGGCGTGGCGCTGTCGCAACTGGGTAATGTCGGGCCGGAACTGGGACAGGGCTACATCATTGATTCCTTTCTGGTGGTGGTGCTGGGCGGTGTCGGTCAATTGGCCGGTACGGTGGCGGCGGCATTTGGCTTGGGTATTGTTAATAAAGTGCTGGAGCCGCAGATCGGCGCCGTGCTGGGCAAGATCCTGATTCTGGTCTTGATCATCTTGTTTATTCAGAAACGGCCACAGGGACTGTTTGCATTCAAAGGGCGGGTGATTGACTGATGACACGACCAATAACGTTAACCGTCGCGCAAAAAGCACCGCGACTGACGATCAGTATCGGTCTGATCGTTCTGCTGGCGCTGCTGATACTGCCGTTTCTGGCGCTTCTACCAGCCGATAACCCGCTGGCGCTTTCCACCTATACGCTGACGCTGGTTGGCAAGATCCTCTGCTATGCCATTGTCGCCGTGGCACTGGATCTGGTGTGGGGATATGCCGGATTACTGTCGCTGGGTCACGGTCTGTTCTTCGCGCTGGGGGGATATGCTATGGGCATGTACCTGATGCGGCAGGTAGCCGGGGAGGGGCTGCCCGCCTTTATGTCGTTCCTGTCGTGGAATGAACTGCCGTGGTTCTGGGCCGGCACGCAATATTTTATCTGGGCGCTGTGTCTGGTGGTGCTGGTGCCGGGATTACTGGCACTGGTCTTTGGCTGGTTCGCCTTTCGTTCCAAAATCAAAGGCGTCTATTTTTCCATTATGACGCAGGCGCTAACCTACGCCGGTATGTTGCTGTTTTTCCGCAATGAAACGGGTTTTGGCGGCAACAACGGCTTTACCGGATTCACCACGTTACTCGGCTTTCAGATAACCGCCACGGGTACGCGCATTGGCTTATTCATTGCCACCGTACTGTTGCTGATTATCAGCCTGGCCATTGGCTTTGCGCTGGCGCGCAGCAAGTTTGGCCGGGTACTGACGGCGGTGCGTGATGCGGAAAACCGGCTGATGTTTTGCGGCTATGATCCGAAAGGTTTCAAGCTATTCGTCTGGACGCTGTCTGCGGTGTTGTGTGGGCTGGCGGGGGCGCTGTATGTGCCGCAGGTGGGCATCATCAACCCCGGCGAAATGTCGCCGACCAACTCCATTGAAGCGGCTATCTGGGTGGCGCTGGGGGGCCGCGGTACGCTGGTGGGGCCGCTGCTCGGCGCCGGGATTGTCAACGGCGCCAAAAGCTGGTTCACCGTGGCATTCCCGGAATATTGGCTGTTCTTTCTCGGTCTGATGTTTATTTTGGTCACGCTGTTTCTGCCGCGTGGCGTTATCGGACTGATTCATCGGAGGAAGCATGACTGAGCCACTGTTTACTCAGCCGCATCCATCGGATCGTCATCGCCATCAGACCGATCCGGTACTGCAACTCAACCAGATTAATGTCAGTTTTGACGGCTTTCGCGCCCTGACGGATTTGTCGTTGCAGATAGGGGTTGGCGAACTCCGCTGTGTGATTGGCCCTAACGGGGCGGGTAAAACCACCCTGATGGACGTGATTACCGGTAAAACGCGCCCGGACAGCGGCAAGGTGTTTTACGATCAGGACACCGATCTCACCACGCTTTCTCCGGTGGAGATTGCCCGTGCCGGCGTGGGACGAAAATTCCAGAAACCGACGGTTTTTGAAGCCTTGACGGTTTTTGAGAACCTCGAAATCGCCTTAAAAACGGATAAGTCGGTGTGGGCCTGTTTGCACGCCAGACTCAGCGGCGAGCAGAACGATCGCATCATTGAGGTGTTGGAACTGCTGCGTTTAAGAGACGAGCGTCATCGCCTGGCCGGGCTACTGTCGCACGGACAAAAACAGTTTCTGGAGATTGGCATGTTGCTGGTGCAGGAACCGCATCTGTTACTGCTGGACGAACCGGCGGCGGGCATGACCGACGCCGAAACCGAATACACCGCCGAACTGTTTCGCCGTCTGGCGGGAAAACATTCGCTGATGGTGGTGGAGCACGATATGGGCTTTGTTGAAACCATTGCCGATCATGTCACGGTGTTGCATCAGGGGCAGGTGCTGGCGGAAGGCTCGCTGCGTGAAGTGCAGGCCAACGAGCAGGTTATTGACGTTTACTTGGGGCGCTGAATGTTACAGATATCCGAACTTAATCAATACTACGGCGGCAGCCATATTCTGCGCGGCTTATCGTTCGAGGCCAGTCCTGGGGAAATTACCTGCCTGCTGGGCCGTAACGGCGTAGGTAAAACCACCTTGCTAAAGTGTCTGATGGGCTTGATCCCGGCAAAATCGGGCACCATCCGCTGGCAAGACAAGGTGATTAATCACCGTAAGCCGCACCAGCGGGTGCAGGCCGGGATTGCCTATGTCCCGCAGGGGCGGGAAATCTTTCCGCGCTTAACCGTGGAGGAAAATCTGCTGCTGGGGTTGTCGCGTTTTTCCGGCGCCCAGGCGAAGCGCGTCCCGGATGAGATCTACCGGCTTTTCCCGGTGCTGGAAGAGATGAAGCAACGCCGGGGCGGCGATCTGTCCGGCGGTCAGCAACAGCAGTTAGCCATAGGCCGTGCGCTGGCGGGTAAACCGCAGCTTTTGATTCTGGACGAACCAACCGAAGGGATCCAGCCTTCGGTGATCAAAGAAATCGGCGCCGTCATCCGCCAGTTGGCCCAGCGCGGCGATATGGCGATTTTGCTGGTGGAACAGTTTTATGACTTTGCCGCCGAGTTGGCCGACAGCTATCTGGTGATGTCGCGCGGTGAAATTGTGCAACGTGGCTGCGGCGAGGATATGGAGAAAGACGGCGTGCGCGGCCTGGTGGCGATTTAAAGCAGACGGCTTTACTCCGGCTCTGGCCTGAATGATTCAGGGTGGCCAATGCGGCGGCAGTGACTTGTCGTACAAATACCTGTCGCCCTGAGCGCCACTAAATTAATGTTTGGTCTGTAATCACCGAAACCGCATTTTGTTTATGTGACCACTTACGTGCATGTGCAATTTTCTGCTCATCAATGAACGAAACCTCATTTTCCGGCATGATAATCTCTTCACCCGTAAAAGTGGTGTATCGTTCATCGCCATGTGTAAACGCCACTTCGAGGCCAACTTGATATTCTTTGTTGCGAGATCGGATACCTTGGCTTGAGCATCTATTCCATCGATGGCAATGCAGCATACATGCAGTTCAGGGAAGAGGGAGGTCAGCTTTTCCTGGTATATGATAGTGGTAAGCATAATCAGAATAACCCTTTTTTCTTAAGCTGCATCTCGGTAAGTTCACTGATAATTAGCTCATAAATTTTGCGTATAAATGCTTCATCGCCGTTGTTATTAGCGGCTAATTGACTCACTCTGCCAAGCACCGCCTCGACTCGGTTCTTTGCCGTTACTGCGTCTACGCTATTTTCCTTTAAATCAGCAATGGATAATGCCACGTGCATCCTTTTTACCAATAAGGTCACGAGTTGCGTATCTAATGCATTGATTTCATTTCTAAGGTCTTCGAGTGTGGCTTTAATGGCGGTCATCTAACTCTCCATGCAGTAGTTGATTGAATCTTTTAAATTTTGCTTTATGTGAATCCGGTGCGGTGAGATTAAAAACGATAGCGTTTTTTCCAGTTGTTGAGTGTGTTCTCTTTGATATCTAGCTCCTGTGCCATACGGGCAACAGACTTACCGCTTTCGAGCAGCAATGCAACGGCTCTGCGCTTGAACTCTGGAGTATATTGTTGTCTTGCCATAGTGACCTCGCTTTCGTTGATTGATTTGAAAACAAGGTGGGCGCTAAATCAAGGACAGATCATGTGTGTTTAATGGTGAATAAGATGTAAGAGTGACTTGAAGAGCGCGATTGATCGCGTACAGTGAGGGGGCAGGATGTTGGCCTTTACTTGCTCGCATCACCAATGTCGCTTTGTGACGATACATCAATAATTATTCACATTGAGGAAAGCATGGATAATTTTCAAAAAGATATAGAGGAGAGAACGAATCTCACTTCTGCTAACAAGTTTGAACTTTTATTGTTCCGGTTGGGGTCTGCACCAAATGAAGAACAATCTGAGTTGTTCGGCATCAATGTGTTTAAAGTGCGCGAAATCGTTCCGATGCAATCGTTGACCAAAGCTGCGGGTATGACATCGCCCATGCTTGGTATGGTTAATATTCGCGGGCAGATCATTCCCGTCATTGATCTCCCCGCCATAGCCGGTTGTGTGCCAGACACCGGGCTTAACATTCTGCTGGTGACGGAATATGCGCGGAGTACTCAGGCATTCGCGGTGGAATCTGTTGACGACATTGCCCGTCTTGACTGGAGCCAGGTGCTGGCCGCCGAGTCTGGTATCGGCAGCAGCTATATCACCAGTATTGCTCGCCTTGACAACGATAAAACGAGTAACCGTCTGGCCCTGGTGCTGGATGTTGAACAGATTCTGCATGACATCATCCCGGTGGATCGTGATGTTCAGATAGAGAACATGGAAGCGAAGGCTTTTCATCTGCAACCGGGGGCGGTGGCCATTGTGGCGGAAGATTCAAAAGTTGCCCGTTCGCTGCTTGAACAGGGGCTGAAGATGATGGATATTCCAGCCGTTATGCATATAACCGGACAAGAAGCCTGGAATAAAATACAGATGATGGCGCAAGAGGCGAAAGCAGAGGGCAGGCCGATTTCGGACAAGATCGCCTTTGTGCTGACCGATTTGGAAATGCCTGAGATGGATGGCTTCACCCTGACACGGAATATTAAACGCGACGATTTTCTGAAAAATATTCCCGTCATTATCCACTCTTCGCTGTCAGGCAGCGCAAATGAAGAGCATGTCCGCAAAGTGGGGGCCGATGCTTATGTAGCAAAATTCGAAATTAACGAATTGGCGACGGCTATCCACCATGCGCTTGATGGAGCCAAACCGGCTCATTCCCGGTGATCCCCCATTTTCTTTCAGTGGCCCCTGCCTGTTCGATTCCGCGATGCGGCAAGGGGCCGACAACTCCCCCGGATATTCAGTAACTCCAATGACGGCATCCATCGGGCTATCCCTCTCTGCGCATAAGGTGCGCCAGTACGAAAATCGCGCCAACTCCGGCGGTAATGATACCGATAGGCAGCTCCTGAGGGGCCAGCAGACAGCGGCTCAATAAGTCGCCGCCAGACATCAGCAGGGCGCCGAGTATCGCGACCAGCGGCAATAAACATCGGTGGCGGACACCAGATAGCGGCCTTGCCAGATGCGGCACCATCAGACCAATAAAGCCGATGACGCCGGTCAATGAGACGAAAAGCGCCGTGGCGAAAGCGCAACATAAAAACACTTCGATACGTAATACGGTGACGTTAACGCCCAGCGATACCGCGCTCTGTTCTCCGGCCAGCAAGGCATCCAGTGAGCGCCAGCGCAGCGCGACCAGCGCGCCCAGCAGCAATACGCCCGCCAGTGCAAAGCCGATATTGTCCCAGCGTGCCAGCCCCAGCCCGCCCAGCGACCAGAACAGGATAGAACTGGCCGCCCGCTGGTCGCCGGAGAACACCAGATAGTTGGTCAGGGCGCTGAACAGGAACGAGACGGCCAGACCGGACACCACCAACCGCGCTGCGCCGCGTGACCGCTGCTGCAAAAATAATAAAATTACCGCGACAGCCGACAGCACGCCGCCCACGAAGGCCGCGACTGGCAAAGCCCAGTCCCCCAGCCGTTCACCCAGACGGGTAATCACCGCCACCGCCCCGGCGGAAGCCCCGGAAGAGAGGCCAAATAAAAAGGGATCGGCCAAATCGTTGCGGGTGGCCGTCTGCAACAAGGCGCCGACCATTGCCAGCCCGGCGCCCGTCAACATTGCCAGCAAACTGCGTGGCAGACGAACTTCCAGAACGATGCGCTCGACCATAGGTCTGACTTCACCGGCCTGTAACCCCAGCGCCACCAGAACCTCGTCGGGATGTAATGTGGTGCTGCCAAACACCACATTGGCGATCCCCGCCAGTAACAATGCCAGCACTGCTGCCGCGATGATCAGCGGAAATCGGTAACGGCTTTCGTTCATCGAAAAACATCCGGATACAGTGCATGAGCCAGCCGGTCGATGGCATCTATGTTCGCGGGGCCGGGGGTAAGCTGCGCATATTGCAACTTAAGATAACGGCGATTGACTACCGCTGGCGTGTACTTCATCAACGGATGGTTTTCAAGAAACGTCTGTAACCCATCGGCGCCGCTTCCGGTCTGGTAATCCAGCAGGATAATCAGGTCTGGTTCAGCGGTCGCCACACTTTCCCAGGAGGTGGTGCCCCAACTGATATCCAGCGTGTCCATCACGTTGCGTCCTCCCGCCGCGGCGATCAACGCGGTCGGCATGGCATAACGGCCACTGGTAAAGGGTTTATCTTCGCCGGAATCGTAGACGAACACCTTTAATGGCGGACGCTGACCGATTTTTTCCCGAATGGCGGCGAGCTGCTTTTTCCAGCCGTCAATCAGCGATTCCGCCTGTTCCGCTTTGCCGAAAATTTTTCCCAGCTTCAGTATATCGCCGTACAGAAGTTCCATACTGGCGGTCTGTTTTTGCTTGCCAATCTGCGCGCAGCTTTCACTCAATACCAGCGTCGGTATTTGATAGCGGGCCAGCGATTGCGGCGTCACCTCACCCCCCACTTTCATGCCATAGTTCCAGCCGGCAAAAAAGAAATCGGGATCGACCGCCAGCAGATTTTCCAGTGTGGGATATTTAGCGGCCAATTCCGGGATGCTGCCACGCTGGCGGGTAAACTCCGCTGTCGCTTTATACCAGCCGCTGATGCCGGTCACGCCACGGATATGAGATTGCAGCCCCAATGCAAATGCCATTTCTGTCATGTTCAAGTCATGGATAACCGCTCGTTGCGGCGCTTGAGTAAAGGTAAGCGGCTGCTCGCAACTGTACACGGTGACCGGGAAATCCGATGCCTGCGCCGATATTGCCGATAGCGCCAGAAAACCACCAAATAAAACATTTTTCATTGTAATCCTCTTAAAAAGGGTTTTATTAACGGAATGCTGGCTCGAAAACCCGTAACGGTTGCCCGGTTGAGGGGTGGTGCACGGTAAAACTCTGCATACCGAATACCGGTTCGAGACAAGACGAATTCAGCGCCCGTTCCGGTTTTTCACAACACACCAGATGCCCTTGTTGCAGCACCGCCACCTGATCGGCAAAGGATTCGATAAGCGTTAAATCATGCAGTACGGCAATGGTGGCGACACCCCGAGCCCGCACCAGCCGGAGTAGTTGCGCCCTGGCCAACGGATCGAGATGATTGGTTGGTTCATCCAGCAACAGCAGCCGGGGGGATTGCGCAAAGGCCCGCGCCAGACCGGCTCGTTGCAATTCACCGCCTGAGAGCGTACCCAGCCTGCGCTGGCGCAGCGCCTGCAAACCGGTGTCTGTGATCGCCTGATTAATGATCGCGGCATGTTGCTGCGCACTATGCTGTGCGTAATGGGGCAGTCGTCCCAGCCCGACATATTCGATGACAGTCAGCCGCAAGTCGGGCGTGTCGTTTTGCGACAGCAGCGCGAGGTTCTGCGCCCGTACTTGCCGGGAAAGCTGGCTGACAGGCCGCCCCTCAAGCAACAGTTGTCCCGACGTGAGCGCGATTTCGCCAATGATGGTTCTCAGCAGGGTAGATTTACCGCTGCCGTTGGGGCCAATCACCGCCAGACACTGATGATCGTCCAGCGTCAAGGTGATGCCCTTGATCAGCGACGGCAGGCCATGCGCGCCAGCGGTCATCCCCTGTAGCTGGAGCAAAGGAGCATTCTTCATTGTTTCTGACCTCTTCCCCATTGGGTTCATTTCGGGACACCGGATGATACGCGGTGCAGTATGTTATCCGACAGCGTTACCCGTCATCAGTCCCACTATCTCACCTTCATCCAGTTTGTCTCGCGGCAAATCAGCCACGATACGCCCCTCATACATCACCAGACAGCGATCGACCAGCACCTGCAACTCGGCCAGATCGGTGGAGTAGATCAACACCGCACCGCCATTATCCACAAAATGATTAATTGCCTGATATATGATTTCCTTGGTGCCGACATCCACCCCGCGAGTGGGATCATACAGCAGCAGAGTACTGGCACCGGTGAGCAGGGCGCGGGCAATCAGCGCTTTCTGCTGGTTTCCGCCGGAGAGATTGCTGATTTTGAAATGCAGATAACGCTCCCCCAGCTCTACCTGTGGCGCGACGCTATTGATGGCTTTTTTTTCTTTGTCCCGACGGATCAGTCCGAGCTGGCTAAAACGGTGCAACATGGATTGCGTAATATTGGCCCCGGCTGACATCGTGGGGAAAATACCCTCGCTTTTACGATCTTCCGGCACAAAGGCGATACCGCCATGTTTACGCAGCGCATCACGGGGGTTACGTAATATCACTTCCTGATCGTGCAGCAGCATCTGCCCGCCGCTATGGCGCATCAGACCGGCCAGGGTGCGAAACAGTTCCCGCTGCCCCTGACCTTCCAGACCGGCCACGCCCAGAATTTCTCCCCGCCGGAGCTGAAAAGAGACGTCGCTGAAGTTGTGGCCGCTCAGATCGTTGGCCACCAGCGTGGCGCTTTTCTGACGCAATGACGCACTGTGCTGACGCTCCTGTTGTTGTGTCGAACGGCGTCCTACCATCATTTCGAAGATGTCGGCGTTGCTCACTTGGTTCAGATCCACTGTGGAGATGGTTTTACCGCTGCGCAATACCGTGGCGTGGCTGGCGATTTCCCGGATTTCCGCCAGCCGATGGGAGATGTAGAGCACCGACGTACCCCTGGCGGTGAGGCGGCGCACCAGACGAAACAGCCAGTCGACATCTGCGAGGGCGCCGGTAGGTTCATCCAGAATCAGCAGTTTGGGGTGATAATGCATGGCGCGCACGATTTCAATCCGCTGGCGGGCGGCCAGAGACAGGGTATCGACGCTGGCATGGGGAGAGATGTCCTGTACCTCGTGATCGGCCAGAATCGCTGCGGCGCGGCGCGCCATCTGCGCCGGCGAGGTTAACATGACCTGCTGTTTCAGGGAGTGCGGCAAAAAGAAATTCTGGGCGACGCTGAGATTCGGCAACAGGCTGAGTTCCTGAAACGCCGTACTGACGCCGATGTGGCGGGCCTGAAGCAAGGAACGTGGTGCATAGGCTTCCCCCTCCAGCGTCATGGCGCCGGTATTGGGCGTCACCACCCCTGAGAGAATTTTCACCAGCGTGGATTTTCCAGCGCCGTTTTCCCCCAGAATGGCTTGCACCTGTCCGGGTTCGATAGTCAAAGAAACGCTTTCGAGCGCCACGGTGGCGCCATAGGACTTGGACACCGAAGAAAGGTGCATCCCTTCCGACATAGATTGCGATAGTGATGGTTGCATGGCCTGCGCTCTCCGCGCCCGATGGCGGTCAGCCATCGGGACGCACTGGTGATATCTTAAGGTTGAACCGTCGGCTGCACTTTGGTCAGCTTGTACTGATCCGGCGCCGCCTGACAGCGATCGCAGTTAATGCCGGGTTCATCCGCCGCTTTGGTGATTTCCGCTGGCAGCGGCTGGATGGTGGTTCCCGGCGTAGGAATGCCCTTGAGCGCGGAATCCAGAGAGATTTCCGGCAGCAGTACCGGGTGATAAATCTCGGTGGAGAAGCCTTCCGGCACCAGATTGGCGGCGAAAACGTTGCAGCCATCAGCAATGGCGCCGCCCTGACAGAGCTTGATCTGATCGGCGGTGACCCACGGCAGCGGATATTCGATATTGGTCGGCTCCAGATCTCGTTGACCGGTCAGTACCTCCATCATCAGCTTGAAAGCATAGCCAGCGGTGGCCGGGGGCGAACCGGCGGAAACGCCGCTCAGACCGCGCTGACGGTAATCGGCATTGAGGAAGCCGAGCCGAAAACCGTTCATGTTTTCCCCCATAATCGGCACCATCCGGCTTTTGCGGTCGGCCACCGCGTTTAGCACACCGGCTTCGCCCAGTTCAGACCAGATGCCATCCACGTCGGGATGGGCCGCCAGCGCTTTGGCGGTTTCCCGTTGGCTGATGCGGTCATCCCAATAGCCGTAATATTCCGAGGCCACTTTAATCCCCGGATATTGGGAGAAAATATGCATGGCGCCGTCGTAATGGCGTTTATCTACCGAGGTGCCGGGTACGCCGCGGTTCATAAATATTTTCCCTTTTCCGTTCAGTTCATTCACTAATTGCTGGGCCATATTTTCTCCGGCCCCGGCGGAAATATAGCTGATGTTATAAGCGCATTTTTCCGTCACCGTGGAATCGAACATGAAAAATTTAACGCCCTGACTACAACCGCGCCGAATAACACGGTTTAAGGCGGTGGGAGAAATAGGAAAGCTGATAATACCGTCCGCTTTGGCGGCAATCATACTTTCATAAGCCGATATTTGCGCTTGCGGATCGGTGCCGGAAATCACCTCTTCCAATTCCACCATCTTGTCGTAAGGCGGTGTTTTCGCCAGCGAGCGGATAATATTCGCTGTTTCGCTCATCCAGTTATTTCCGCTATAACTCAGGCTAAGAAATATTTTATATTTTTTTGCTTCATCCTCCGCGTGCGCCGCAGAAAAATAACCTGATAACCCCAGTATAGCGACGGCTATGGCCGCACCTCTTTTAAGACGTGTTTGTGTAGACATATTAACTCCCGATCTGGTGGTGATGGTGAAGGTTGCTATAACGTGTTTGCTTTTTATTGGCGTTTAAATATGGCCTGGGTTTTTCCTGATAATAGAATGAGAGAATTCATCGAACCTGATTGAAATAGCAGGGCGATGGTAATAATGGCGCCGGAAACAATCAGCCTCCAGCCTTGATCAAGACCAGTAGCGGCAATGACCGAGTCCACGGTAATTAAAAACAGCGATCCGGCAATGGTGCCGAAAAAGGTGCCTTTACCTCCCAGAATGGAAGAACCGCCGACGACCACTGCCGCAATGGAGGGGAGCAAATAGGGATCTCCCATACGCAGGGTGGCGCCATCGGAATAGCCGGTCAGCAACGCTCCGCCGAGGGCGGCGCACAGCGCGCTCAGAGCATAGGCCGTCACAGTGACCGCCCCGACCGGAATACCGCTGACTTTCGCCGCGCCCGGACTGCCCCCCAGCGCATACAGATTGCGTCCGAATACCGTGCGCGTCTGGATCGCCATTCCCAGTATGCTGAAAACCAGGAAAAACAGGACGATGCAGGGAATACCGGCCAGATTGCCTTTGACGATCTCTGCCAGCAGTTTGGGCGACGCACCGAGCGTGCTGCCACGGGTGGCCCCCAGCGCCAATGATGCGACGATGATCCCAGTTCCCATCGTCATGATAAACGGCGGAATGCGCAGCAGCGTAATCCCCAGTCCGCTGACGGCGCCGATGGCCGCGGCGGAAAGCAGGATCAGGGGCAGCATGTAGGCGATATTGTCGCCGGAAGCGCCGATTATGCCTGCCGACATCACGCCGCCATACATGAACAGGGAGGCCACCGATAGATCCATGCCGCCTGAGAGAATGACCAACCCCTGACCGAATGCCATCACCAGAAGAAAGGAGGTCAGGGTAATGATCATCAGTACCTGCGCCCAGGAACCCAGCGACGGGCTGATCAGGCGGGAGGCAAGGATCATGATAACCGTCAGCCCCAGCAATAATAGCGGCGCGATAGCGTCAGGATTCATGCGGCTACTGGCGCGCTGGTCGATACGTTCGGCGTCTGTCGCCACGGCGGGGATTCTGCTCATGAGTGCACTCCGCTACGTGGCGAACGATTGAGTAACTTCTCGCAGACGATGGCGAGGATCAGCAATACGCCCTGAAAGAAACCGATATAGAAGGAGGAGACGCCAATAGCGAACAGCATCTTCTGCATCAGCAGCAGCACCGCCGCACCCACCATAGAACCGAACGCGCCGCCGCGGCCCCCGCTGAGACTGGTGCCGCCCAGCGCTACCGCCGCAAAGGAGAGCAACAGAAAGGGCAGCCCGGAGTTAGGATCGCCGGTGGCGGTTTGGGCACTGAGCATAAATCCCGCCGCGCCGTAGAAGCACCCGGCCAGGATAAACGCTTTGCAGCGTACCCACTTGACGGCGATACCGGACAGCCCGGCAGCGGTTTCATCCGCTCCCACCGCGTAGAAGGCGACGCCGGTATCGGTACGCTTGATTAGCATCCACACCAGAGCGAAAATCGCCAGCACCAGCGCCGACACCGGAATGGTTTGCCACAGCATATCCGTCAGGCTATCGCTGATAAACTCGGACACCGAACCGCCGGGAACCGGTAGCAGCAGTAGTGCAATGCCTTGACCGATAATCATCGTGCCCAGCGTGGCGGCAATGCTCTGAATGCCGCGATAGGCCACCAGATAACCGTTCAGCAGGCCGAACAGCGCCCCGGCGCCCATGCAGAGCAATAGGCTGAACAGCGCGCCGCCCGGCCCGTCGAACGGGAGGATGGCGGTCAGGGCGTTGGCAATGGAAATAACGCCCACCAGCGATAAATCGAAGCCTCTGGTCAGCACCACCAGCGTTTGACCTGCGGCGGCCAGCGCCAGAGGCGCGGCGTTATTGATCAGGTCGGTGATGGCGTAGGCGCTGAACGCGCCAGGCTCCGACCAACCGTACAGCAGGTACATGAGCAGATACACCACGACCGCCAGCGTGGCGCCCCTTAGCGCCGGGAGAGGACTTTTTCCGGGCCGAGGGGAACCCGGGGGCTTCTGATGAAGACCCTGTGATACATAACTCATAGTCGAGCTTCCTGTGTTGGTGTCGTCTGGATGGCAGTAAGGCCGGAGGCGTCAAACCCGCCCGAATCAGGCCGCTATATCATCATCTTTTCATGCGCTTAACGCCGTTCCCTGGCGTACAGACCGCGATCAGACTACTCCCGGAACCACCACGATCGGCGTGGGGGCTATCCGGCCTTCATGCGTGTGGCTGTGATGGTGATGTGCCGGATGCGTCTCCCCGACCCGGTCAAGGGTGACGCAGGGATCGGCGATATGCGCCACGCGATGCAGAGATACGGGCTGCCCGTGCGGCGTATGCAGATAGGCCAGGTGCCACAATGCCTGACGCGTTTCGACATCCTCGCCGGATAACAGCGATTTCTGTTGCAGCAGCGTTTCCAGCGCGGTCAGCCACTGACGATAGTAGGCTTGCGCCGCTGTCTCGTCCGTCCGTTGCGGCTGCTCTCTGATGGAGGCGGAAAATACCTGCACCCATTCGCTCCAGCCATAGAGGCCATTGCGCGACAGTTGCAGGGCGGTGGCGAAGACTTCCGCCTGCCAGGGTTCGCCAAACGCCATTTCCGGCTCGTCCTGAACGGGCAGGGGGGACGGCGTTGTAGTCAGGGTGGTCATGCTGTTCTCCTCTCAGGTTACTCAGGTTGCCGGAGTGATATAGTCATCCCAGAGATCGAGATAAACCGCAGTGTTCTCCTTAACCTCTTCCCCCCACAGCTCCTGCGCTTCGAAGCGCACACTGTAGACATGCTGCGGATTTTCCCCTTTGCCGTGGGCGTAGGTATCGGGAAAGACAAACGAACCGTGGTGACGGATGACGGTGCCCACTTTGCCTCGGACATAACGTGGCAGGCGGGTATGGCCGAGCGGATTGATGTTTTTGGCCTGAACCTTATCGCCTGCGGCAAAACGTATCGGCAAGTCGGTGGGGCGCACGTAGACCGGGTTGGTTTGCACCGCAGGGTAAACCTGATCTTTTTCCAGGATATTCATGATGCTTTCTCCAGTTGTGCCAACTGTTGTACCTTCTGTTCCAACTCTTCACGGGTGAACAGTCCGTTGTCGATGCCCAGCGTTTCCATCGCGTGATACCAGTGCACGTAATAAGGCGTACTGAGGTATTCGGCGGGATCCATCACTTCAATCGCGTGACGGAATTCGTCGATAGGGCAGAGTCCGCCGGCAAAATAGAGGCCGATGGTGGAAAAGACCTGCTTTTCCCATTCCGCTTTGAATACCGGCTCGTCGGGATTGATCGCCACCGGGCCGAGGTTATGCATACCACCTACATCATGAATCGAATTCATCTTTCTCTCCTGTTCGGGCTTGGGTTATCGGGCCTGGCTTACCGGGGCAAGCAGGGCGGTGCCGATCATCGAGTCGCGGGTAACCAGGGCGGCCAGTTCATCCTCGCTCATGTTTTCGCTGCCGACCGGGCGTTGCGGCAGGATCATATAGCGGATTTCCGCGTTGCTGTCCCACACCCGGATTTCAACGCTGTCCGGTAAGTGCACATTGAATTCCGCCAGCACCGCCCGTGGCTCGATCACCGCCCGTGAACGGTACTGCGGCGCTTTATACCAGGTGGGCGGCAGGCCCAGCGTCGGCCACGGATAGCAGGAACAGAGGGTGCATACCACCATGTTATGGATCTGGTCGGTATTTTCGGCCACAAACATGTGGGCGCCTTCCAGCCCGGTAAAACCCAGTTCCGCAATGGCCGACGTGGCGTCATCCAGCAGCCGTTGTTTATAGGACGGATCGCTCCAGGCTTTGGCTACTACTTTGGCGCCATTCTTCGGGCCGAAACGATGTTCAAAAATGTCGATGATTTCATCCACCGCTTCCGCTTTGAGATAGCCTTTTTCTATCAATAAAGATTGAATGGCTTTAATCCGTAAAGTCGGAATATTCGGCGGTGTTGTGGGTTCCAGAATATCGCTCATGCTCTTTCCTCTTTCCTGGTGTTGGCGCCAGATAATGCACGCTGGCTGCTGAAAGCCGTGCAAAAAAAAAAGCCCCGGCAACTCTGGTGAGCTGCGAGGGCATCTTTGCCGACGTTATGTTTACACTAACTGGTGATAAAGCAGGTCCGTCCAAAATAACGCTTTACATGATAACTATGTTAAGCAAAATGGGTGCCAATGTTTTTTATGTGTTATTTATTGCTTAATGCATTGAATTTAAACTGACTTTCCCCTGTGGTGCAGATAATCATTCCTGAATTAATCGGGGTGGATGTTCTGTTTAAGTGCGCCGCCATCACTATTCTGGTGCATGATATCCGTATCTACGCAGTACTCAGACGCGCCCATTGCCGTGCTGTCACACCTGGCGCGATTTTAACATTACGAGCCATTCCTGTTGGCGCGATAAAAAAATAATGCAGAACTCTTCTACCGTTTGCTGCTGTTCGGTCGCCAGACGCCGCAATAGGTCATAGGACTGCTGTTCACTGTAATTTAACTCCTTGATTAATAATAACTGTGCCGATAACAGGAACCGCCGTGAACGAATACGGATCTCCTGTTGCCTGAGCATGTCCTGATGCGCCTGATGGCGTTCAAAGTGATGCCGGGCAAGAATGATGGTGGACAAAATGCCATCGGTTTTGACCGGCTTACGCAGGCAGCCATCTACGTCCTGATCGATGACCCATGACAGCCGCGATGGCGTTTCCAGTCCCATCAGGGCGATTTTGGGCAACGACGGCCAACTACCCTGACTGATTTGTTTAATCAGCACACTGTTGTCTGAATCAAAAATCACACTGTCATAGCGATCGCGAAACACGTCATCATGATAATCCACGAAGCTACTACCCTGAATGCCAAGACGCTGAAACTGCGATAGCAGATTCTTTTCATCACGAGGTGAACAGCCGAAAAGCGCAATTTTCAATCCTCGCACTATCAGTCGTTTTTTTGTCGCTTGCACCTTACACCTCGCACCGCTTGCTATAGCGAAAAGTCAGACCAGGTTAACCAGGGATCAGGGGTGACCGGCCCCGGCGACTGCCAAAGAATCTGGAAGCGCCCGTCTTTGCCTAGCCGGGCCAGACGCGGTGTCAGGCTGGCATGATTGTTTTCCCGGTTAATGCAGGTCACGCCGTTCGGCGCCGACAGACTTTCGGCGTACACGGCTTCACGCACCTGTGATGTTTCGTCGCTGCCGCAGCGGTTAATCGCCTTGGCTAAAAAATGCCCGCACATCCAGGCGGCTTCCGCGTCCACCGTGGTGGTGGCGTTCTCGCCGAAACGACGGCGATAGCGTTGGATAAACTGGCTGTTCTGCTCGTTTTCGATACTCTGGAAGTAGACGGCGGAAACCAGATAGCCTTCCAGCGCATCGGCGCCGACCAGCGCCACTTCCGACTCGCACAGCGTCAGACTAAGCCGCACGATGGATTGTGAGCGCAGGAATTCATAATCTTGCTCCATCGTTTTCCAAACGCGGTAGAACCGGTAGGCCGAGATGCCGACCAGCGTCACCAGAATCACCGGCGGCCGCCGATGGATAATATCCAGAATAACCTGCTCTACCTCGGTGTCCCCCAGCGCCAGAAACTGGCTGTGGATCATGGCGCCACCCTGGGTTTCCAGCGCGTCGCGGATGATACGGTCAATTTCTTCCGACCAGATGTAGTTCGAGCCGACATGGTAGATCTCGGCAGGATAGTGATTGATAACGTAGGACAGCATCGGCAAGACGTGCTGGTTAGGCACTGCGCCCAGATACATGACATTGTTGCTGCTTTCAAATCCCTCATAGCGGGCGGTATGCCAGAGCAGGGCGTTTGCTCCTTCGACCAGCGGCAAAATCAGCTTGCGTGAGGCGGAGGTGTAGCAACCGACGATGTGTTTGACCCCGTGCCGGTATAACAGGTCATGACAATAGCGGTAGTAGTTGTCCAGATTACAGGCCGGATCGTAGACCACCGGCGCCAGCGTAAAATTGAAGCGGCGGCTGGCATTCACTTCTTCAATGGCCAGCATAATGCCGTTGAGCATTTCGCGTCCGATGCCGCCATACTGGCCGGATACCGAATAGAGTATGCCTACGGGGATCGTGGCTTTGGCGCGGCGATCACCCGGCATAATGTAGCTGTCTGCTGAAAACATAGTCACCCCGCTTAATCTCTTGCACTGACCACGGCGTTAATCAACGGCTGGTAATAATGCGGCTGGCGCATGGCGATCAAATCTTTGCGGCGCACCACATTGGTGGGATACACCGAATCCAGATTACTGGTATCGATCTCCAGCACCGCCAGATCCTGTGGCTCAATGACCAGCGCCTCCCGCCGCGGCCAGACAAAGGTATCCGGCCCGAATATGCCGCTAAGTCCAGAGGGATTGGCATTGGCATAGCTGAGATAGACATTATTCTCCCCGGCCCGCACTCTGGTGAGCAGCCAGTGATAGCGGGATGCGCCGGTGGCAATGGGATAGTCGTGTGGCACGCGGGTGCCGGGATGATCCGTCGGCCCTGGCAGATCGAGCGCCGCCGGACAGGCGATAATGTCGCAGCCCCGCATTGCCAGTATGCGTCCGGCCTCGGGGAAATTGATATCGTGACCAATCAGCAGCCCGATGCGTCCACAGGGAATATCGAAAGTTTTCCATTCGTGACCTGCGGTGGCCCAGCATTTGTCTTCTTCGGTCAAGTGGATTTTCCGGTACACGCCCGGCAGGCCGTCCGGGCCGATAAGTACCGCCGAGTTATAACGGCGACCGTCGCTGGCTTCCTCCGCCATACCCGCCAACAGATACAGCCGCAAGTGCGCACTCAGATCCATCAGGAAAGCAATAGATGGATGGTGCAGGCCGATGGCGTCCGCCGGGGAGTGATAGCGCCCGGTGAGGCAAAGTTCGGGCAACGTCAGTAATTCAGCGCCTTGCGCTTTTGCCCTGACAGCCAGTTGCTCAATCTGCTGTAGATTGGCGGAGATATCGTTCTGTGGTTCGAATTGCCCGACGGCAATGTGCGAATGTTTGCCTGCGGGTAAGGGTTTGGTGGCGTACAGACCGAAGAAATCCAGAGGATTCCACATAAAAGTATGGGTCATCAGCTCTTTATAGAGTTCCGGTCGCCGTTCAGACAGGAAACCGCGCTGCCGATCACCGGGGTACAACTGGCCGTAGACGATGCCGTCGCCAGTGTCGCGCCAGGACTGGATGTGGCCGTTGGGATCAATGATGCAACTGCCGCCGCTGAACTGAACGCCGCGTTCCCGCCCCCAGCGGTTGCTTTCGATAAGATAGCAGTCATTTTCATAAGCGCGGTTAATCCAGTAAGGGGCGGGAGTCCGCTCGGCCAGCCAGTTGCTGATATGGCAAATAACGTCTGCATCCTGCAATCCGGCCAGACGGGCGGTTTCAATAAAATGGATATCCATGCAGATCAGCAGTGCAATATTGCCCAGCGGGGTGGTAAACACCTGATGGCCTAAATCACCGTTCGCCGCCCATTTGGGTTCCGATATATAAGGATGGGTTTTGCGGTGTTTGCCGATGATCCCTTCGGGGCCGATCAGTACCGCGCAGTTATAATAGAGTCCACTTTGCGCATCGACTTCCGGCAAGCCGACGACCAGATAACATTGATGGTCTGCCGCAATCTTGCCGAAGCGCTCGGTGGTGGCGCCGGGTACGGTTTCAACATAGTCGGCCACTTCTTCCCGATCCATCCAGCAATAGCCTGTGGTGCTCATTTCAGGCATAACAATAAGCCGTGCGCCATGCGCCGCAGCGTCTTCAGTGAGTGCAAGAAGCCTGAGAATATTTTCTTCTTTACGAAATTGGGTGGGTTCAAACTGAATTGCAGCGACGGAAACAGGTTCTTTGATCATTCTCACGCGCTCCTTGGGTAAAAAAAAAGCCCCATCAACGGTTACGTTGACAGGGCATCTTTGCCAGATTTCTGTGTTATGACGCCCTGGGTTCCGCTATAGGGGTGAGAGAGGCGTCCATTGATGTCTATCATTCAAGCAAAACACATGCCAGATGAATTATTTTTTTTAAAATTGATTCAGATCAAAATATTAACAACAACAGCTAGCCCAATCCGGCTAAGGGCACCGGGTGATATTTCCCCGTGGCGGTGCGCTTTAGTGGTGCAGGCGCGCTCACCATGCACTTTTATGGTGTCGTGGATCGGATAGTGGGGCCAGCTAACGTGCAACGGTTATCCTCGATAGTAAGGGGAGGTCGGTGTGGGTAATCCCGCCCCTTTAACCTCCGAGGGCGGGATTGCAGGCCACTTTTCCGAAGTAATCGCCAAACCGGTGTTTCATCGATGTGGCGTTGAGCTACCACGACAACAAAGCGGATTTTGCGGTAGCCCCGGCGATGATAAAGTTGGCAGTTATTGCTTCGCTAATGTGAGTGTTTTTCAAAGGAGTAAGCCAGTTTCAGCACCTTTTCATCCTCTCCCGCCAGACCAAGAAAAGAGACTCCCACCGGCATATTTGCGGTTGCTCTGCCTGCGGGTACGGTTACTTCAGGAAAACCCGTGGAAGATGCAATATAAGACGCCGCATAAGCATCGGACGATTTGCAAATATAAGAAGGATCGCTTTTTCCATTAACAACAGAGCCGGGGCAACTCATAGTAGGAAAAAAGAATGCATCATATTGTCCTTTCGTCATAATCGCGGTTAATTCAGCTCTCAGCTTCGGAATGGTATTGCTGAGTATGCTGATATATTCCGGTGAGTCGGTTGTTTTCGAGTTGGCGCTTTCCTGTAGCCCTTTGTATCGGGCGGGATTTATTTTCAGAGTGCCATTATCTGTCATGGAACTGAGGCGCTTCATGAACTCGCTGGTATTTTGGGGTTGTCCGTCAGGAAGTGATGCCAGATAGGCATCAAACTGCGGTCGGAACTCTGCCGTACCAACCGGCCCCAGCACCAGCCCCCAGAGGTTTTCATACTCTTTCGGCAGGGTGATATGGGTGATTTTTGCCCCGGCTTGCTCAAGCGTTTGTTCAGCCTGTTTCTTAATGTTATCGACGTCCGGGTTGCCTCCGTCAAAATTATCCACGACGGCTATTCGTTTTCCTTTCAGATAGCTGCTATTCAGATCCAGGGCGAATGGCTTGTCAGCGCGCTTGACCTGGAGAGTGGCGGCATCGGCTTTGTCCTCGCCCTGGATGGCATCAAGCACGATGGCTTGATCCTGAACGGTGCGCGTGATGACGCCCGCGTTATCCGAGGTAAGCGAAAGCGGGATAATCCCAGAACGGCTGGTGAGCCCGAGGGTCGGGCGTAGACCCACATTACCTGTCACACTGGCCGGGCCACGGATAGAACCACTGGTGTCGGTGCCAAGCGCAAAGGGAGCGAAATTAGCCGTCACCGCCGCTGCCGATCCGCTGCTGGAGCCTGACGCATCCCGAAGCGTATTTAGCGGATTAAGCGTCTGGCCGCCGAAAGAACTGTATCCTAACCAGCCGTATGAGGCCGACAGTTCAGACATATTTGTTTTGCCAAGAAGAATGGCTCCCTCGTCCAGCAGTTTCTGTACAACAAACGCGTTACTGTCCGGCTTGGATGTTTCCAGCGCTACAGAACCCCCGGTTGTTAAAATACCTTTGGTGTTGAAGTTGTCTTTTACCAGGAAGGGTATTCCTGCCAGCGGAGGATTTTTTTTCTGCCCCTTATTTTGCTCATCCCACGTCCTGGCTTCCGTTAAGGCTTGTTCATTCATGGTTATAACGGCATTGATGTTTTGGTTCTGGTGATTGTTTTCAGTAATTTTTTTTATATAGGCGTTCAAAATTTCTTCTGATGTGATTTCCTTGCGATCTAATGCGGTTCTCAGTTGCTGAAGATCCATTTTTATAATCTGAGCGTCAGTTACCGCTGCACTAACTGTAAAAGAAGAAAGCAGGACTGCCAACGCAACCCCTGCTGATGCGTGTCGAACTCTGAACATATCTTTCTCCGGTGTGAAATAATAAAAAAACTGCCAGCGATCACTACCAAGCAAAAACCATACCATGACATATATTTGTGTGTTGTGTATTCAGGCCGGGTGTTGACTATGCACCTTAAAGCGAGGCTGCACTTAAATAGTACCCTGAAAAGAGGAGTTCCGCTCCGCCGGCAAACACTGACCAATAGCGGGGGGAACAGGCGCTTTCAAACTCGTGTTGTTTGCCGTTTTATAGGCGCATACTGGCGTCGTGTGATTGTGGCGCGGGATCAGGAGTCTGCAACGCGGTTTTTGCCAAAGCCGTCAGTAATAAACGTGCTTTTTCCGGTTCACGGATTTCATCAGAACTCACAAGTTCAACCCTGCTTTTTCCTGTGTCAGGCAAAACTTTCGGCGTCATCAGCAAATCAGTCGATGCATCAACCGTAGCAAGCAATGTCAGTGGATCATAGAGGTTAAGGCGAGTCACGTTTGGCCAAATATCTTCGAAGGATGCCGGTTCCTCTGAAGGAAGATCATCTTTTTCTGAGATAAAAGTATGGAAAAACCATTCACGTGATAACCCAGGCAACAGCCCTGCATTAACGCCTTCCCATAACCCTTTCAGAGCATTTTTCTGCACATCTTTCAGGTAATCGCCAACAGGGTGATGATTAACTGCCATCGCTTCATAAAAAGAAGGGGGAACCGCGGTTTTATAAGCGGCTTCTTTACTGATAATGCGCAGAGGAATACCCAATTCTTGCACCCGGAGGTAAAACGTCTCTGCGGCATGTTGATCAGCAGTATTATTATATGCCCGCTTGTCTGGCTGAACGTGTTCGTTTAAATTCCTGTCATTACTTATTCCCCCCATCACCGTCACCATATCTACCTTTTTTTTCATAAGGTCGGGATGATTTTCTACTAAAGCCGCTGCATCCGTCATTCCGGCGATAACCACGAGCCGTACCGGCTTTTGGGCTGAAGCAAGCCTTAGCTCAAGGGCTTTAACTGACTCTTCACCCTTTCCGCTAATCATCCTGTCAGGTGCACGTAATTTCAGGCCTTCGGGTAAAAATTTTGAATGGTCCTTTATTTGCTTATCATCCATCGGGTAATCTTTACCCATATATACATTCACCCCCCGCATTCCCAGAGAGTTAAACACCCCTTTCGCCATTTGCGCCCTGGCTTCACGGACATTCGGAGAACCAAGAGTAATAATGGCATCCCTAACCCTGACAAATCCCATCGACTGCAGTTGTTTTGCAATAGTAAATGTCACTACATCATCAGGATCTTTATTGGGATCGGAAAAAAGAATTATATTGTGGGGAACCGCAGGTCTTTTAATCGATAATTCTGCCAATACGCTTTTTTCTGTCGCGCTTAAAGCTGCCTGTCCGTGACTGCCGAGTTGCAACATTAAATTATTTCTTTGATGCTGCGTCGGGAGAGAATGGCTACGTCTGAGCGGATGATTACCGTTAGCTTCACTTATATCAGCATTGTGGGAAAGCGGTTCCTGAATGCTCGAAACCTGAGCGTCGTAAGACCCTCTTTCGTATTGTGCAATAGAAAGGGAGCGAGTGTCTGATATTTTAGTCATTAGTAATAACCAGCCTGTTTATTAAATCATCCGAAAGACATTTTCATAGCAATCGATTAATCAGAGGATAAATATAAAGATTAAAAAACTTTTTCATTGTTTTTTCACCTGCGACGATCCATAAAAATAAGTGGTAAATACAGATGCTTAGTTCCTAATCAATTTTCGTCTTGTGGTGCCTGATCGATCGAAATATGTCCGCCGCCGCCCCCCGTTGGAACCGCATTTTGCCCCTGAAGTACAGGTGTCGAAACAATGACGTTGGGTGTTGGCCGGATGGAATCGCCCGAAATTCCTCCGCGACCATGTACCAGCGTGGTTACGCCATTCTCATTTCGTAGGCCAAGGTACGTCGAACCGCCGCCATCTAAGGCGAGCGTGGACGTATTGCCTCCCATCCCACTCGAATGAGCATAACCTTGAGCGGAGATTGCGCCGATCTGGGTAAGTTTTTGCCAAACTGCCATCGTGGCGCCATTTTTTCGGCTTCCTCCGGCGGTTAGCGTATGCATGATGACATCACCACCTGTTCCCGTTTCGGATCTGTTAACACTAATCGCTGATCGCTCGATCGGGTCACCCGATGGCGTCATAGACCCGCCATATTTGTTAAGCTCGTTTTCATTCTTCCCGTCTGGCCGATATAGAAATTTATGGTCTCCGAAGGGGATGGCTTCCAGCTTTCCGTTTCGAGCTAGCAGAGGCCCGCTGCACAAACCGGTCTCGCCATTAATCTTGATTTGTCCGTAGTACTGCTTCCAGATCTTGGAGATAGGTTGATGATCCCCCCGGTGCGACGTTGGGCCGATCGGCGCGCCGATGTCGGTGATTTGTTTTCCATCGTCACCTATCAAGCCTGCCCTGTGTATGAAATATCCGCCGTTGACAATAGCCGAAGGGACGGGCGTATTTTTGGTTAACTCCTCGGGGTGCTCCGGCAAACCACCTTCTTTGGTGCCAATCACATTTGTCGCCGGGGCACCACCTACCACAGTCAGACGGGTATACACAGATTGCTCTTTCAAAAAGTTTTGAATGCGTGTAAGCGGCGCATTATCGCTGGCAAGAGATGCTTCACCTTGCTTTAACGGTTTTAATGTCGTCTGGATTATTCCTGGTGCGACTGATTGCACACGAACTTGTTCGCGAACGCGCTCCCCATAGGTGATTGCTTTAGCGCGGGCGGATGCCAAGTTGTATAACTCGTTCAACTGGTCAGGAGAACGGCTTGGCGCCACTGTAATTTGGTCGGCACTCGTTGGCGGTGTATCAAGTGGGTTATTGGTGACTGCGGAAAAGGTGTTGTTGATTCTCATGCGTATCCTTCAAGTAAAGTTTTGGGGTTAGTTTCACTAAGGGTTTAACACTGAGTAGAGCGAAAACTCACGTTAAGGTTTTTCCTTATGAACATTACTTGAATATGAAACTGGCAAGTATAGTTCCCTTGCCTGGTTTAAAATTAATTGGCTTACAATGACTCATGCATGTGATTAGCGTATTTTCGCGTTGAAAAAGGACATGTGGTGGTGTGATGGACGCCCATTCCTAATGTAGGCTACCGCCCCTGTAACAGCCTGAAGTTGACCAGGGGAATCGTATACCGGTGTAGTGATAAGGAAACAGGGTTCGGATAACATAATGGCGCAGGTAACTTTACCTACTTATGACGCCGGATATATGGTCGCAAACCGTATCGAACCAGTACTTGTAACACAGGGCGCTATTATGTCAGGGAATAACTTTATGTGAAATTTGGTTTTGATTATATATGTGAACCGACTAATTGAAAAAGAGGTGGCTTTAAATGGGAAGTAAAGCATCTGGAGGACTGCTGCTTTTGGCTGGATTATTTTTTTCTGCGACCGCTATGGCGAGGCTAACACAAAATGACGAAGTGGCCTCATTGATTAACAAGCGTTTGTCTTACATGAAGGATGTCGCAGGCTACAAAGCGAACAATCATCTTGCCATTGAAGATTTACCTCAGGAAGCCAGAGTATTGTCCAGCTCAGTGCTCGAGGCAGAAAAGTTGAGGTTAGAGGGTGAGTCAGTAAAACCCTTCATACAAGCGCAAATGGATGCTGCCAAGGCGATTCAATATCGCTACCGTGCTGACTGGCTATCTGTGCCGGAAAAAGGTTGGCAACCTGCCTCTCTGGAGCAGGTAAGATCAAAAATTAGCGTCTTAAACACCGACATTCTTACCGATGTTAGTACCAAATTATCTAAGGGTGAGCGATTTAACGACAAAACCAGCTTTATCCAACAGCTTGACCAGACTCACTTAAAAGCTAGCGATAAAGAACGCTTGTGGTATTCATTGAAACAAATTACGTTGAAAAAATAGCCTTTATAAAAGAATGAATACACTCACCGAACTGCAACATACTGATTAAATTGTCACCGATGATGAAAAAAGACCTACTCCAAAGCTGATTTCTGCCTGTAAGTTTTTATTTTCAGCTATTTTGGGTTGGCAAAAATGGAATGCAGGTCGGTGGAGATGAATGCAGGTTTATTTGCAGGTATCGTGGGTTTAGTACCTGCGCTGGTTGCAGCTAATGGGGGCTGAAAAGTGCGATAAATGCAGGTTTGACCATTTATAAACGCAGGTCACTACACCGATCAAAGATATAAGGTTTCGAGTCGTGTCCATACAGAACGCTGATAATCTTCTGACCATGTGGTTTTAGTAGTAAACCAGCTTTACCCGTATTTTTACCAGCAAAAGGGTATGGCTTCGAGTGGTTTTTAGTGGACGAGAGTAAACCTGAAGAAGAGGATAACCAACTGATTAAATGCAAAAAAGCAGACGTCTGTGAACGTCTGCTTTCTCTAAAATGGCTCCTCTGACTGGACTCGAACCAGTGACATACGGATTAACAGTCCGCCGTTCTACCGACTGAACTACAGAGGAATCGGTTAACTGCGGGGGATAATAACGAGAGCATTTCACCTTGTCAAAGGCTGTTATGCTTTATGGCGACTGATTGCTGAAGTAATAATCAACATATTGAAATTAGTGCGCAAGTTGCGTGTGGATTTGATGTGACTGCTTTACTTTTGTATCAGAACCTGCACCTTAAGATAGCAATAGTTGCATTGGCGTGGTGCATACCCAGATGGAGAGAAATCGATATTTTTCACTTCCAGCTAGTTTGGTTTGATCAGTGAACCATTCCTTTTCCTTATTTTACCCGTGGCTTATCAACCATGTATCAGGTTTTCATCGATACGCGTTCACAATATGGCGCGGATCTTGCTACCTTTTTTGGGGTAACTACTCAGGAGGCAGAAATGAATCTTAGACGGCTCAAATATTTTGTTAAAATCGTTGATATCGGTAGCCTGACCCAGGCTGCTGAGTTGTTGCACATTGCGCAACCGGCGCTGAGCCAGCAGGTCGCTACGCTGGAGAGTGAGCTTGAAAAACAGTTGCTGGTACGTAGCAGACGTGGAGTTACTCCCACAGAAGCGGGGAAAATTCTTTATTCGCACGCACAAACTATTTTGTACCAATGCGAGCAGGCCAAAAGTGCAGTGAACGGGGCCAGGCAGTCGGTAAACGTATAAATTTTAAGTAGCCAGTCATTGCGTGATGGCTGGCTATACCCGTCATCTTTCAAGTGCAAGGGTATTGGCTTTCATGCTTTACCTGGGCTTCGAACTTGTGGCGATGCAAGCAGCCTTCAAATCTGTTTTGGGCAGATTTGTCATCCCGTCCACGTAGTAACTTTAACTCCTGATGAGTTGTTCACTTACCGCATTCCTGCATATTGAAATCGCTTGGATCTATTTAAAATAAAAAGGATTTTTAAAAATACTATTTTGTTTATCTATTTCATCTTTCCTCGTTTTATCGTCATCCTATGAATGTGATGATACCAAAGTTGCGATATACTCTAGCAGTAGCACTGGTTTAAGTGTTACATTAATCCCTGTAATGATTTCTCTTATCCCATTACTGGCGTCCTGTTGGTGCCTATCGGGATGTATGGCAGTTATTTCTTTGATTAAGGAGTTCAAATGAATAATCTTCTCTCTCAACTCTTAATAAGACTGGCAGAAAAAGAGGTCGGGGAAAAAGAACTTCATGCCAAAATCGAATCGTTAGAAATGCTAGTGTTTGCCATTGTTTCAATGCTAGACGATAATGAAATGAATACATTAACAAAAAAGGTGGAGGGCGTATTAGCAGAAGTGACTCAAAGTAAAGGTGAAGATACTTACTTAGCAGTCGAATTATTAACTCGCAATATTAACCGGTTTACTACCACTTCATTAAGAAATTAATTCTATTGTATTATTATCTTAGTTGCATTAATTAGCGGGTGTTATAGTTTTTATTCCCGTTTTTTATAATAATAACCCATCTCATATATTGATAAGATTAATGTATTCTATACGAATTGTTAAAAAGTCAAGACGCTGATTTTTTTGACCAGCGTCCTTTGTGTGTTGTAATGGTTATTATTTATCTTATGCCTGCTGTTTTTTCTTCCGAATAACCTGATAGGCTATCGCCAGAATAACAAACCATAATGGTGTTACAACCAGCGCCTGTAGGGTATCAGGCTGTAGAGTTAACAGAACGATCACAAAGGCAAAAAATGCCAGACAAATCCAGCACATAAAAATACCCCAAGGCATTTTATATTGGGAGTTTGCATGTAACTGAGGTCTTTTTCTGCGATATACCAAGTATGAGCAGAGAATAATGCTCCAGATGAACATGAACAGAATAGCTGAAACGGTTGTTACCAGGGTAAATACCGTCATCACATTTGGGATCAGGTAAATTAATATCACACCGAATAACAGGCAGGTACAGGAAAACAGTAGTCCTGCAGAAGGGACTGCGCGTTTAGACAGCATACTGAAACGTTTTGGCGCATCTCCTTGTTTAGCTAACCCAAACAGCATCCGGCTGGTGGAGAACACGCCGCTGTTGGCTGACGATGCAGCAGATGTCAGTACCACAAAGTTAATCACGCTGGCTGCGGCGGGAAACCCGACCAATATAAACATTTCAACAAAGGGGCTGCGATCTGCGGCTATCGCGCTCCACGGCGTAACAGACATGATCATGATTAATGAAAAAACATAGAACATGATGATACGAAGCGGTATCGCGTTGATCGCACGGGGAAGCACGACGCTTGGGTTCTTCGTTTCCGCAGCTGTTGTTCCTACCAGTTCAATCCCAACGAAAGCGAATACGGCTATCTGGAATCCGGCAAAAAATCCTCCGATGCCTTTGGGAAACATACCGCCATCGTTCCATAAGTTATTAAACGAGGCGACTGATCCTGACGGTGAAGGAAACTTCATCATTACCAACGCCACACCAATAATAATTAAGGCAACGATGGCTACAATTTTGATCATCGCAAACCAGAATTCCATTTCACCAAACAGTTTTACTGTTGCCAGATTAAGTGTGAGTAATAATAGAACACAGAGTAATGAAGATACCCACTGTGACAGGTCGGGAAACCAGAACTGTGCATAAGCACTGATAGCCACCACATCGGCGATACCGGTAACAACCCAGCAGAACCAGTAGGTCCAGCCGGTAAAAAAACCAGCCCAGGGGCCGAGCAGGTCGGCAGCAAAATCACTGAATGATTTATAATTCAGATTAGAAAGCAGCAACTCCCCCATCGCCCGCATAACGAAAAATAGCATAAAGCCAATGATCATATAGACGAAGATGATCGACGGCCCGGCCAGGCTGATGGTTTTTCCTGACCCCATAAATAACCCGGTACCAATGGCTCCTCCAATGGCGATGAGCTGAATGTGACGGTTAGTCAGGTTTCGCCGTAGCCCGTCACCTCCAGACCCTGTAAGGTCTGCCACCTCTTTTGATTGATTTACCATTTAATACAATTTCCTTCTTTATGTGATGTGGGTTTGAGCTTTTGAACGGCTCCGTCATTTACTAATATGGGCACGGATAAACTAGCGCAACTTCTGTACAGATTTAAGGCGCGGCTGGTGTAAATACGATGAATAAGGGCATGTGTAATTCTGTATGTTTTTTGCCCTGAGTAAATAGCATATTGTAATATGAAGGGAACAGACGAAGCGGACTTAAGACTAGCAAAATTGCACATTGCTCACAATATAATTTTAGAATGTAAAAAATAAGAAAAAAACCAATGTCAATATTTGACACTTGCCGCTAAGTGGAGAATAATCCACGCCGTTGGGTCGTTAGCTCAGTCGGTAGAGCAGTTGACTCTTAATCAATTGGTCCGGGGTTCGAGCCCCCGACGACCCACCAACATTTCAATGAATTACATCGTTTTTACTCTTTTCTGCCGCTTCTGACCTATGACTTTCTCAATTGGTACGGTTATTCTTCTATTGAGATCATTAAAGTGCATATAACATAAAAACTATCC
>NZ_MJLZ01000026.1 GCF_003666245.1 Brenneria alni | reverse complement strand
CCATCAGGCAGTTTCCCAGACTTTACTCACCCGTCCGCCGCTCGTCACCCAGGAAGCAAGCTCCCCTGTGCTACCGCCCGACTTGCATGTGTTAGGCCTGCCGCCAGCGTTCAATCTGAGCCATGATCAAACTCTTCAATTTAAGATTTGTTTGATTCGCTAACTTAATAGCTGTGCTCAAAGAATTATCAACTGTTTATTCGTAATGAATTTACTGTCAGTCACTCTTCAAGACTTTCTTATATCGTTTGCCGATACCGTCTTGTGAGTGCCCACACAGATTGTCTGATTAAATTGTTAAAGAGCAGTGCCACATTACGCTGTGGCGCGGGCCGCATAGTCTATGCATTTCCGCTGTGAAGTCAAGTGATTAATGCCTGACTTCCTGCTGCCATCACAACCGCGCAAGCGCCGTTGCCGGGTCAGTGGTGGCGCATTATAGGGACTTCACGGCAGCTTACAAGGGGTAAATGCAAAAAAGTGGTTGAATGCGCTTTTTTTCGGCGCTAGTTGCCCGAACTCGTTGGCGAAGCGCGTTACCCAACAGACTGACGAACCATTAACTCTGGCGTCAGTACCAGAATATTCGGTTCAGTGTCGGGATGCTCCAGACGGTGAAGTAATGTATCGACGGCTAATTCGCCAAGTTCATCTTTAGGTTGATGAATGGTTGTCAGCGGGGGAGACATATAGCGGGCCAGTTCAATATCATCGTACCCAATCACGGCCATATCCTGAGGTATCGACAGCCCAGCCTGATATAGTGCATGGTAAACGCCAACAGCCATTGCATCATTGCCAGTAAAGACCGCATGAGGCCGCTCATCCAGCGCCAGCAACTGCTGCATCGCCCGATAGCCGGTTTCAAATTCGAAGTCGCCAAATATTTCATAATCAGCCGGAACCGGTAATCCTGCACGTTGCATGGCCTGACGATACCCTTCAAGCCGGTTATAAGCAGTGGTTTTGTCTTTGGGACCTGCAATACAGGCTATTTTCCGGTAACCACGGGAAATGAGGTAATTCGTTGCCATTTCACCGCCCACCAGGGAGTTATCTTTAATAACGTCGATACCCTCCTCAAATGGCGACCAGTCCATCATCACCATCGGCACAGAAGGGTAACGGTTAACCATATCAGGTAAAGGTCGATGGCTCTCGGTACACATCAGCAGTACGCCATCAACGCGCTTTTGCAGCAAGGTTTCCAGACTGCGGCTCATCCGATCGGGGTCGCCTTCGGTATTACACAGAATCAAGCTGTAGCCTCTTTCATAGCAACACCGTTCAACACCTCGTACCACCTCGGCGTAAAACGGGTTATTGCTGGCAGTGAGCAACATACCGATGGTTTGAGTCTGATTTATTTTAAGACTTCTGGCCAGCGCCGACGGCGCGTAATTTAGTTGTTCAACGGCCACCATCACTTTGTCGCGGATGGTATCGCTGACAAAGCGGTTATTATTGATAACGTGAGAAACCGTAGAGGTGGAAACACCCGCTAAACGGGCGACGTCTTTCATGGTTGTCAAAGATCACCCCTGAGCTTGCAAGAAAGCATCTATCTCTTCACGCCACGGTACAGAAGGTTGAGCGCCCGGACGGGTGACGGCAATCGCGGCGGCGGCGTGTGCAAACTTAACCGCTGATAACATCGATTGATTCTCCAGTCTCGCCGTTACCAGAGCACCGTTGAACGTATCCCCTGCGGCAATGGTGTCCACCGCCTGAACCTGATAACCAGGAATACGTCGCCCATGACCTTTTTCACTCAGCCAGACGCCTCGGCTACCTAATGTGATCAAAACGGTAGCAATACCTTTATCGTGCAATACCTGCGCAGCGCGAGCAGCATCTTCTTCTGTCTCTACGGTAATACCCGTCAGGCACTGAGCTTCAGTTTCATTAGGCGTAATCATATCGACCAGCGACAACAATTCATCGGGCAGTTCACAAGCGGGCGCCGGGTTAAGAATAACCTGAGTGTTATTTTCATGCGCCAGTCTGGCTGCCGTAATAACGGTTTCCAGCGGTGACTCCAACTGCATAAGCAGCGCAGAGGCATCAATAATCTGTTGTTGATGACGACTTAGATAGTCAGGCGTAACGGCTGCATTTGCACCAGCATTAATCGCGATCATATTCTCCGCCACGCCGTTTACAAAAATCAAGGCCACGCCGGTCGTTTCATTAGTAACAACTTCAACCGCAGAGACATCAATTCTGTCATCGGATAACTGTTGGCGAATGCGCGCCCCGATATCATCATCGCCGACACAGGCAATAAATGAGATATCCGCACCACTCCTGCCAGCCGCTACCGCCTGATTGGCGCCCTTTCCGCCGAAAGCGACACGATATTGTTTACCAATCACCGTTTCACCCGGACGGGGAAATTGTTCCAGATTGAGAATATGGTCAGCATTAATACTGCCCAGCACCACCAGCTTACCCGTTTTCATTATGCTGAATCCCAACATGTTTATTATGCGCCACCGCTGATGCGGTGGCGCTCGCCCTGCTTTTCTTTATTTTGATTATTTTGTTATCAACTTCAGATCGACCGGAATAATGGCTTGTATTTTCTCACCTTTCAGCACCTTATCCGCCGTTTCTACACCGATAACGCCAATCTGTTCGGGACGCTGCGCGACCGTTGCCGCCAGTTTGCCTGACTCAACAGCTTTCACGCCGTCTTCCGTGCCGTCAAACCCCACTACCAGTACATCGGTTTTACCTGCGGTTTGCAGCGCACGCAGTGCGCCTAGCGCCATTTCGTCATTCTGAGCAAAGACCGCTTGCACATCAGGATGTGCAGTCAATAGGTTCTGCATAACGTTCAGACCTTTGGTTCGATCGAAGTCAGCAGGTTGGCTGGCCAGGATTTTGAATTTGTTCTTTTCAGCAGATTTCATAAAGCCCGCTCCACGCTCACGCGCCGCAGAGGTTCCGGCAATCCCTTCAAGCTGGATGATCCTGGCGCCTTCACCTGCTTTTTGGGCAATGAAATCGCCCGCAACTTTACCGCCAAAGGCATTATCAGAAGCCACGTGGCTGATAACTTCACCACTGCTGGCCACGCGATCGAGGGTAATCACCGGGATTTTCGCCTGATTAGCCAGCTTGATAGCGTTACCTACCGCATCGGAGTCGGTTGGGTTAATCAGCAACACTTTAGTACCGCGAACCGTCAGGTCTTGAACGTTAGCCAACTCTTTAGCCGGGTTATTCTGAGAATCCAACACCACCAGGTTATATCCCAGTTTGTCAGCTTCCTTCTGCGCCCCCTCTTTCATTGACACAAAGAACGGGTTATTCAATGTTGATACCACCAGGGCAATCGTATCTTTGGCTAATGCTGTTCCACTAACTGTCGCACTCAGCGCAACAGCAGAAACCAGAGTCGCCAGTTTTTTCATATTCATAGCTCAATTCCTGTGTGAGTAAAGGTTATTTACTACTTTTGTTATCTACCAAAACCGCCAGCAAAATGACGACTGCTTTGACGATCATCTGGTAGTAAGAAGAAACACCTAACAAATTCAGCCCATTGTTGAGGAACCCAAGTATTAGTGCGCCAATCAGCGTACCGATAATACGTCCTTTGCCGCCGGCCAGGCTGGTGCCCCCCAACACAACGGCGGCGATAGCATCAAGCTCGTAGCCTGTCCCTGCGGTAGGTTGAGCCGACGATAAGCGAGCCACTTCGATAATTCCCGCCAGTGCGGATAACAACCCACACAGGGAATAGACAATGATTTTAATTTTATCAACGCTGATGCCAGACAACCGGGTGGCGGACTCATTCCCGCCCAGCGCATATATGTAACGGCCTAATCGTGTGTGGTGCAGCATGTACCAGGCTGCCGCAAAGACGATGAACATAATCCAGATAGGCGTCGGGATACCTAAGGGACGGCCAATACCGAACCAGCCAAAGGCGTCTGCTGCATCGGAAAAGCCGGTGTTGACGGGGCTACCATTGGTATAAACCATCGTGACGCCACGCAGTAACAACATCATGACCAGTGTGGCGATGAACGCCTGAACCTTTCCTTTGGCAACAATGACCCCGGTGCCAGCGCCGATAATCGCCCCTAATGCCAATGCCCCAAAAACCGCGAACAGCGCATTAACCTCAAGACCGACAATCGAGGCGGCAACCGCGCCTGTCAGCGCCAGTAAAGAGCCAACGGAAAGATCGATACCAGAGGTAAGAATGACCAGCGTCATCCCCACCGCCATTATGGCGTTCACCGACGTTTGCTGGAGAATATTGAACAAATTATTGAGAGTGAAAAAGTTAGGGCTCATGGCGGAAACAATTGCAATGAGGATCAGTAAGGCAATCAGCGATTTCTGCTCCAATAGCCACTCTTTACTGAACCAGCGTTTTGCCGTAATAGATTGGGAACTCATGTCTGACTTACTCCTGCTTTACGCCGTATTGCTTACCAATGGCCGCTGTCATCAGCGCTTCCTGGGTTGCTTGCTCAATCGGGAACTCACCGCTTAAACGACCTTCATGCATCACAATGATACGATCGCTCATTCCCAATACTTCGGGCATTTCGGATGAAACCAAAATAATACTCAGCCCTTCTTGCTTGAACTGGTTGATTAGTTGATAAATCTCTTTCTTCGCCCCAACATCGACACCGCGAGTAGGTTCATCAAGGATCAGCACTTTAGGGCGGGTCATTAACCCACGGGCGATCGCCACTTTTTGCTGGTTGCCCCCGGATAACAACCCGATGGGCTGTTCCATAGACGGGGTTTTGATATTAAACAGACGGATAAAATCGCCGACGGCCAGTTGCTCTTCAGGATGTTTGAGTTGCCCGCCACGGCGGCTGAAGTAACGCAGTGCGGTTAATGACATGTTCTCTTTGACCGACATGCCTAATATCAGCCCATCACGTTTCCGGTCTTCAGAAATATAAACAATGCCGTTTGCCAGGCCGTCCTGTGGACTGCGGGCCACCACTTCACGACCATCCAGCGCCACATAGCCACTCGTTCGCGGCAGTGCGCCGTAAAGGATCTTCATTAATTCGGTACGACCGGCCCCCATTAACCCCGCCACGCCAAGAATTTCCCCTTTGCGGACGGTAAAACTGACGTCATCAACGCCCGGCCCGGAAAGATTTTTCACCAGCAGGCGAACGCTTCCCGGCGCTTGATTCAGCCGTGGATATTGTTCTTCAAGTTTGCGCCCCACCATCATTTCAATGAGCTTGTCTTCCTGCAACACGCCAACCGGACATTCACCGATAAACTGACCGTCACGGAGCACAGTGACGTCGTCGCATATTTCAAAGATTTCTTTCAGCCGGTGAGAAATGTAAACAATGCCGCGCCCCTGGGCCCGCAGCTCTTTAATCACGCTGAATAATGATGCGGTTTCGGTATCGGTCAGGGCATCAGTAGGCTCATCCATGATGATGACTTTCGATTCAAAGCTCAGTACTTTGGCAATCTCCACCATCTGCTGATCGCCAATCGACAGTTCACCCACCGTACGTCGGCTTTCATAACGCAAGTTCAGACGTTTCAACAGCTTGTCCGATTCCTCATACATCTTTTTCCAGTCAATGCGACCAAAACGATGGGTAAATTCACGACCGAGGAAAATATTTTCCGCAATCGTCAGTTGGGGGATCAGATTAAGCTCTTGATGAATAATGCCAATCCCCGCTTCCTGTGAGGCTTTAGGGCCGTTGAAGTCCACTTCATGTCCCAGGAAATGCATGCTGCCGGCGTCTTTATTGTAAATACCGGTCAACACTTTCATCATGGTGGATTTACCTGCGCCATTCTCGCCCACCAGCGCCATGACTTTGCCCGGATAAACATTTAATGCCGCACCGGAAAGCGCCTTAACGCCGGGAAAAGCCTTATTAATACCTTGCAGTTGCAGTAAAGGTTGCATTGATGCCTCAGAACGTTACACCCGCACAAAGGATGACATTGGCATACGGGGAACACTCTCCGCTGCGAATGATGGCCCGGCTTTTTCCGCTTTGGATCTTAAAATCTTCGTGGCTGACATAATGCAATTCAATTGAGTTTCCCTGTTGTAGCTCAAGTTGTTTTAATTGATCGAGTAACGCGCCATGGAGTATTGGATTTTTTTCCACCATCTCTTGCGCCAGAATGGCGGCTTCTACCTGCATCTCACTGGTTACCACATCCACTACCTGCAAAAAAGCAGGTACATTGTGCGTCAATGCCAGATCGACTCGGGTTGTGGTGTCAGCAATAGGCAAGCCCGCATCACAAATTACTATCTGGTCGGTATGCCCCAACCGGGAAATAACGCAAGAAATCTCAGAATTCAGTAATACCGCTTTTTTCATCTCTTTACTCCGCCAGCGAAACGTTTCGCTGATAATCATTTTAGAAAAAGACAACGTGAAAGAGCAAAGAGGACGCGATGAAAATGTGATCGTTATCGAAACGTTTCGTTAGCCGGTGGTAAAACCTGCCAGCGTATGGCGAGATAAATTCCATAACGAATAGAAACTGGGGATCTTCTGTTATAGAGAGAATAACGACAGATTAAGTCTGGTATGCAAGTAATACTTGCATACCAGCAAGCTGGTGGATTGAAAGTTTCAGTGAGTTGATAAAGGCCTGGAAAATCTGGCCCTAAACGAATTAAATTTCCACCTGAATGCCAAGTTCAATCAGCCTGTTGGGTGGAATTTCAAACTGATCGGCCGCCCGCAGAGCATTACGACTAAGCATCATAAACAGCTTGCCGCGTAGTCGCAGATACCAGGGGCGTTTGCCCATCGTCAGCGATTCGTTGGACATAAAAAATGAGGTTTCCATCATTTGACAGGCCAACCCATCCTGCCAGCAGCGGTGAAATACTTCTTCTACGTTAGGAGTTTCACGCCAGCCATAGTTGGCAATGACCCGCCAGAACGTTGGCGAGAGTTGCTCAACTGTCACCCGGCGGGCATTGAGCACGTAAGGCGCATCTTCATTTCGCATGGTTAACAGCACCACCCGTTCATGCAATATCTTGTTATGTTTTAGGTTATGCAACAGGGCAAAGGGGATAACGTGCGTCACACGTGACAGGTAAACCGCCGTGCCAGGCACTCTCAGCGGAGGCGATTTTTCCAGCGAAACAATCATGGCATCCAGTGAATTACCATGTTCATTCAGCCGACGTAATAATCTGAAACGTTCGCTTTTCCAGGTGGTCATGATGATAAACATCACCATCCCCAACGCCAGCGGTAACCAGCCACCGGAAAAAATTTTAACCATATTGGCTAAAAACATCGGCACATCAATAAGCAGCAGTCCCGTAAGCAATACCCACACCAGATAACGGGGCCAATGCCAGTTTTTCATTGCCACGGTGCAGAACAGAATACTGGTTAACACCATCGTTCCCGTTACGGCAATACCATACGCAGCCGCTAGATTACTCGAATGTTCAAAGCTGACGATCACGATCACCACTGCGATATATAACAGCCAGTTAATTACCGGGATATAAATCTGGCCCGACTCCATATCCGAGGTGTGCACAATGCGCATGGGGGGAAGATAGCCAAGACGAACAGCCTGACGAGTGAGTGAAAACACACCGGAAATTACCGCCTGTGAAGCAATAATCGTCGCCAGTGTGGCCAGTACCATTAACGGTATCAGCGCCCAACCGGGCGCCAGCAGAAAGAAAGGATTTTTAATCGCCTCGGGATTTTTAAGCAATAGGGCGCCCTGACCAAAATAGTTCAGCACCAGCGACGGGAGCACCACGATAAACCAGGCAAGACGAATAGGAAACTTGCCGAAATGCCCCATATCCGCATACAGCGCCTCTACGCCGGTAATGGCCAGTACAACCGCACCCAGCGCAAAAAACGACACCATTTTATATTCGGCAAAAAAGTGGATGGCCCATATGGGATTCAGTGCCTGCAGCACCTGTGGGTAAGCCATAATGCTACGGGCCCCCAATATCGCCAGTGTAACAAACCAAGCCAGCATAACCGGTGCAAACAATTTCCCCACGCTGCCGGTGCCACGTTTTTGGATCATAAACAGTAACGTCAGAACAATAATGGACAGGGGGACAACATAGTTATCCATGGACGGCGCGGCGATTTCCATCCCTTCCATCGCCGACATCACCGATATGGCTGGTGTGATCACCACTTCACCATAAAAGAAACTGCCGCCAATCAATCCCATAATGACTAACGCCGAAGTCATCCGGTCAGAGGTATTTCGCCCGGCCAGCGACATAAGCGTGAGTATCCCGCCTTCTCCGGCATTATCGGCTCGCATGACATAGGTAAGGTACTTAAGCGACACAACAAGAACCAATAACCAAAAGATCAAAGAAAGAAAACCAAATACCGAGTCGGGTTCAACACCAAAACCAAACTGCCCGGATAAACACTCTCTTAGGGTATAAAGCGGGCTGGTTCCTATATCCCCATAAACCACCCCTATCGCTGCCAGCGTGGTGGCCGAAAGCGAACGTTTATGCTCTGAAATCATAAACTTATCTTCTTTTATCAATCTATTAGCGAATCGCGGTTTTCCGCTACTGCTCGCCCAAAGAAGCACAGTATGACAATTAAGGGTAAAAAACTATTTTTATATCGGGTAAGAAACATCCTGTAAAAAGTCGTTTATTGATTAACCAGCCCGGAAGTGCCAATAATCCGTTCTTCCGCACTAATAAAAATCTGTGATCTGCCGTTTATTATTACTATTGTTTTTTGCAAACGAAACCACGGGAATGATTGATTAATTATGCTCCAATCCGCCGCTTTGGCTGACAGAATTTCGCGCCTCAGTAACGCGCTTGAGCATGGCCTTTATGAACGACAACATGCCATCCGATTGTGTTTATTGGCCGCATTAAGTGGAGAAAGCGTTTTTCTGCTGGGCCCGCCGGGTATTGCAAAAAGCATGATCGCCAGGCGTCTTAAATTCGCCTTTCGCCATGCGAATGCGTTTGAATACCTGATGACTCGCTTTTCCACCCCCGAAGAAGTATTCGGTCCGTTGTCTATTCAGGCATTAAAGGATGAAGGCCGTTATCAGCGATTAACCGAGGGTTACCTGCCGGAAGCGGAGATTGTCTTTCTGGATGAAATCTGGAAAGCGGGCCCCGCCATTTTAAATACCTTACTGACAGCCATTAATGAACGTCGTTTTCGCAACGGCAACAGCGAAGACCCCATACCAATGCGCCTTCTGGTCACTGCATCCAATGAATTACCCGAAGCAGACAGCAGTCTGGAAGCCCTTTATGACCGAATGCTCATTCGTTTGTGGCTCGATCGGGTTCAGGAAAAACAGAATTTCCGCGCCTTACTGATAAATAACGGCGGCGATCGCGACAACCCTGTCAGCCCTTCCATCAGCGTCAGTGATGAAGAATACCAACAATGGCAAGGCGAGATTGATCGGGTTTCACTACCGGAAAATTGTTTTGAATTGATTTTTCAACTACGCCAGCGGTTGGATACCCAGGAACAGGCGCCTTATGTTTCCGACAGACGCTGGAAAAAAGCCCTACGTTTACTTCAGGCCTGTGCTTTTTTCAGCGGGCGGGAAACCATCACCCCGGTAGATATCATTTTGCTGAAAGACTGCCTCTGGCACGACGCAGACACACTAATACTGATAGAGCAGCAGCTTGAACAACTGATAACAGAGCAAGCCTATCAGCAACAGAACCTGCTGTTTCGCCTACAACATCTGAACGTAAAACGTCAGCAATATCAAATACAACAAAGCGAGCTACAGGCATTTTGCGTGGAAAAGCACGGGACATTTTTAGGCCGTAAATTCCATTACTCCTTACCGGAATCGCTAACTGCGGATTCACTTAACCTGGTACTGCAACGTTCGCTAATCCTCAACGATATTGAAGTCACTCACCTGACTATTGATAAAAATGCGCTACAAAGCTGGTTACGAAAAGGTGGCGAAATACGTGGAAAACTGAATAGTATCGGCTTTACCCAGCGTCTGGATCTGGTGGTGGATGATCGGCATCGCCTGACTATCCGTGATATCAGCCTGCAATCTTCGATTCTTTCTCTGCCTGAAAAACGTGACTGCACGCTACCGGCCGAACTCACTGATGAATATGACAATCTGAGTATTCAACTGCGTGAACAACGACGGTTATTCAGTCAGCACCAGCCTTGCCTGTTCGTTCCCGGAGCATGGCTGGCGAAAATTGAAGCCAGTCTGCAACACGTTGCAGAACAGATTCAGCTATCAGAGCAGGATTAAACGCCTATGATCACGCTGGAGTCACTGGAAGTGCTGTTGTCGATAGACGAAAACGAACTACTGGACGATCTGGTGGTAACACTTTTGGCTACGCCGCAGTTGGCTATTTTTTTTGAAAAATACCCCAACCTCAAATCAGCGCTGCTTAATGATCTTCCCGACTGGAAAGAAACCTTAAAACAGCGCTTACGCAATACTCAGGCACCGCCAGAACTGGAAACGGAATTCAACTGTTATCAACGCTCTCAGGTGGTGGACAATCAGGCGTTTCATACTCGCCTGCCACGAATAATGGAGATGCTAAACACCGTTGAATCGCCATTCCTGACGCAAGCCTACCAGCTTATACATCAACCTGAGCGCACTTTAGGGCAAAAAATCAGCAGTGGATTACACTCACTGTTTCTACAACGCTGGCGGTTAAGTCTGACGCTGCAAACGGTTTCCCTGCACCATCAGATAATGGAACAGGAAAGGGAGATCCTGCTGGATGAATTACAGCAGCGCCTTAAACTGAGCGGCAAGCTGGAACCCATTCTGGCTGAAAATGACAATGCTGCGGGGCGATTGTGGGATCTCAGTGCCGGGAAATGCATTCAAACTGACCACCAAATCCTGCTGGATTTTGGCGCTTTCCTGCAACGCCAGCCAGCATTGCAACGATTGGCCGAGCGTTTAGGACGCAGTCGAGAGACAAGATCCATCCCCAGCCAGGATGCGCCAAAAGAAGCATTCAGCGTAATGGTTCATGAACCCGCAACCGTTCCTGAACAGGTCAGTGGTATACACCAGAGTGACGATATACTGCGCTTATTGCCAGCAGAACTGGCGGCGATGAGCATAACTGAGCTGGAATACGAATTCTATCGCCGGCTATTGGAACGCCGTCTGCTGACCTACCGTTTACAAGGGGAAAACTGGCGCGAAAAAACTACCGAGCGGCCGGTTATCCACCAACAGAATGAGCAACTGCCGCGCGGGCCGTTCATTGTCTGCGTTGATACATCAGGATCAATGGGCGGGTTTAACGAGCGCTGCGCCAAGGCTTTCTGTCTGGCGCTATTGCGTATTGCCCTGGCGGATAATCGCCGTTGTTACATCATGCTTTTTTCAACCGGCATTGTTAGATATGAACTAACCACGGCTGACGGGCTAGAACAGGCCGTGCGCTTTCTCAGCCAGGCATTTCGCGGCGGAACCGATCTGAGCGCTTGCTTATCCGCGCTGCTGGATAAAATGGATGACAGGCTATGGCATGATGCCGATGCTGTCGTCATTTCAGATTTTATCGCCCAACGCCTGCCCGATGAGTTGATCAACAAAGTCAAACAGCGCCAGAAGCAGCTACAGCAGCGTTTTCATGCCGTAGCGATGTCCGATCACGGCAAACCCGGTATTATGCGCATTTTCGACCATATCTGGCGCTTTGATACCGGATTAAAAAGCCGCTTAATGCGGCGCTGGCAACATGGATAATCTTAGCCCATCATCTTATTAACGACGGTAAATGAAAAAGGGAGAAAACGTGGCGGAAACCTATCAGATCGATAATCTCGATCGCGGCATCCTTTCAGCGTTAATGGAAAATGCCCGCACCCCCTATGCCGAACTGGCAAAACAATTTTCCGTCAGCCCGGGAACCATTCATGTGCGGGTAGAAAAAATGAAACAGGCGGGGATCATCATCGGCACGCGTCTGGATGTAAGTCCGAAACAACTGGGGTATGACGTCTGTTGCTTTATCGGCATCATTTTGAAAAGCGCTAAAGACTATCCCTCTGCACTGGAAAAACTAAATAGCCTGGAAGAAGTAGTGGAAGCCTATTACACGACCGGGCATTACAGCATTTTCATTAAGGTCATGTGCCGCTCAATCGACGCCCTGCAACATGTACTTATCAACAAGATCCAAACAATTGATGAAATTCAGTCCACAGAAACACTGATCTCGCTGCAAAACCCCATCATGCGGACGATCGCACCTTAGTCTTTTTTCCTATACCCCTATTATCCACAGGTAGATCCCAGGCTGATCACAGCGTACAATGGCCTGTCTTTTATCTGGTGGAATGGTGTATGGCAGACATTACGCTAATCAGCGGCAGTACCTTGGGCAGCGCAGAATACGTAGCGGAACATTTAGCCGAACTGCTGGAAAAGGAAAACTTCTCCACAGAGATGCTGCACGGCCCTGAGTTGGATGAACTGCCGGGTAGCGGTTTATGGCTGGTGATCACATCAACTCATGGCGCCGGTGAACTTCCAGGCAACCTGCAACCTTTGTTTGAACAGCTTAAAGAGCGCAAACCCGATCTTTCTCAAGTGCGTTTCGGCGCGGTAGGCATTGGCAGTAAAGAATACGATACCTTTTGTGGTGCGATCATTACAGTGGATCAGGTGTTAAGCCAATGCGGTGCAAAAAGGATCGGCGACATTCTGCAGATCGACATCACCCAGCACGAAATTCCGGAAGATCCGGCGGAGGAATGGCTAGGATCTTGGATATATTTACTCAAATAAGGTGAAATAATCAGCTGTTGAATGTGTATAAGTAGGCTTAATTCAGGTGTAAAAGCAGTAGTTATCCCAATAACAACCACTGATTGTTTTTCCGCCTGTGTATAACTAGCCATTAAGATCCCAGCTTATACGATGCAGGATCACTGATCATTCACAGCTAATGATCGTCATTAACCCTTTGATCCTTAATACGAATAATCACTTATCCACACAAATGAACGATCCTAATAAGAGATCTAATAAAGAGATCTTTAAATAAAAAGATCTTTCTTTAATTAGCCACGATCCAACGCGCTTGGTCGTTTGCCTAAAGTTGAGTAGAATCCCCCACCCCAGGGCAAATAACGATCGTTCGCAATTCATTCGCAACAATGCGAGGAGCAGTACCATGTTTTATCCAGATCCTTTTGACGTCATCGTGATCGGTGGAGGTCATGCCGGTACAGAAGCGGCAATGGCTTCAGCCCGTATGGGACGACAAACCCTTTTGCTGACGCACAATATTGATACGCTGGGACAAATGTCTTGTAACCCGGCGATTGGTGGTATTGGAAAAGGCCATCTGGTTAAAGAGATCGATGCTATGGGTGGGTTAATGGCCCGTGCGGTCGATCAGGCAGGCATTCAGTTTAGGATACTAAACATCAGTAAAGGCCCTGCGGTACGTGCTACACGAGCACAGGCGGATCGTGTGCTTTATCGTCAGGCTATTCGTATCGCACTGGAAAACCAGCCTAACCTGATGATCTTTCAACAGGCTGTTGACGATCTTATCGTTGAAAACGATCGTGTCGTGGGTGCGGTTACCCAAATGGGGTTGACATTCCGTGCGAAAGCTGTGGTGTTGACCGTCGGGACTTTTCTCGATGGAAAAATTCATATTGGTCTGGATAATTACAGCGGCGGACGTGCTGGCGATCCGCCTTCCATTCCTCTGGCGCGGCGACTGCGTGAATTGCCGTTGCGCGTTAATCGTCTTAAAACCGGTACTCCACCGCGCATCGACGCCAGAACCATTGATTTCAGCCTATTGACTCAGCAGCATGGCGACACTCCCATGCCGGTATTTTCATTCCTGGGACAGGCAAGCCAGCATCCGGCCCAAATGCCGTGCTATATCACTCATACCAATGAAAAAACACATGAAGTGATCCGCAATAATCTGGATCGCAGCCCGATGTATGCCGGGATCATTGAAGGGATCGGCCCTCGCTATTGTCCTTCGATCGAAGATAAGGTAATGCGTTTTGCCGATCGGAATTCGCACCAGATCTTCCTGGAGCCTGAAGGGCTAACCAGTAACGAAATTTACCCCAACGGTATTTCAACCAGTCTGCCGTTTGACGTGCAGTGGCAAATTGTGCGCTCTATGACCGGGATGGAAAATGCTCGTATTGTCCGTCCTGGCTATGCCATTGAGTATGATTTCTTTGATCCACGGGATCTGAAAATCACGCTGGAGAACAAGTTTATCCACGGACTGTTTTTTGCCGGTCAGATTAACGGCACCACTGGCTATGAAGAAGCCGCTGCTCAGGGAATGCTGGCTGGTTTGAATGCGGCGCGTCTGGCATTTGAACAGGAAGGTTGGGCGCCACGCCGCGATCAGGCTTATCTGGGCGTGCTGGTGGATGACCTCTGTACGCTGGGAACCAAAGAACCCTACCGCATGTTTACTTCCCGTGCCGAATACCGCCTGATGCTACGGGAAGATAATGCCGACCTGCGCCTGACTGAAATTGGCCGTGAGCTGGGCATGGTGGATGATCATCGCTGGGCTTGCTTTAATGAGAAGCTGGAAAGCATCGAGAAAGAACGTCAGCGTTTACGTGATATCCGGGTTCATCCGCAGTCGGATCAGCTGGAGCAGGTCAATGCCTTGCTGAAAACACCGCTCTCCCGTGAAGCAAACGGCGAGGAGCTGCTGCGTCGCCCCGAGGTGGATTATGTCAAGCTCACCGCTCTGCCGTTATTTGCGCCAGCGCTAACCAACGAACAGGCTGCAGAACAGGTTGAAATTCAGGTCAAATACGAAGGTTACATCGCCCGTCAACAGGATGAAATTGAGAAGCAACTGCGTAACGAGAATACGCTGTTGCCCGCTGATCTTGATTATCGTCATGTCAACGGTCTGTCCAATGAAGTGATTGCCAAACTTAACGATCACAAACCCGGTTCGATCGGCCAGGCCTCACGTATTTCCGGCATTACCCCAGCGGCGATTTCAATTCTTCTGGTATGGCTGAAAAAGCAAGGCCTGCTGCGCCGCAGCGCCTGAGCCAAAGTGGGAGTGGCTGCTATAGGGATATTTAAGGCCGACTATTTTTTGATTTAATCAATAATTCCAGGATCTTATTGTGCACAATGCTCTCGATAATCTGCTGAAAACTGCCGGTATTGTGATTTCAGATGGGCAAAAAAACTTATTAATACAGTATGTTGAAATGCTGAATAAGTGGAATAAAGCCTATAATCTGACATCCGTTCGCCAACCTGAGCAGATGCTGATCAGACATGTTATGGACAGTATCGTGGTCGAATCTCATTTGCAGGGACAACGCTTCATTGATGTGGGAACCGGGCCGGGATTACCGGGGATCCCGCTGGCGATAGTGCGTCCTGCATCGCATTTCACACTGCTTGACAGCCTGGGAAAACGCGTTCGCTTTCTGCGTCAGGTTCAGCATGAATTACAGCTTGAAAATGTCACTCCTGTCCAAAGTCGGGTGGAAGATTTTGATGCTGAACCACCTTTTGACGGTGTAATCAGTCGCGCTTTTGCTTCGCTACAGGATATGGTTACTTGGTGTCATCATCTTCCTGCCAGACCTGATGGTCGTTTCTATGCCCTGAAGGGGGGCGTGCCCGAAGAAGAATTTGTTGCGTTGCCACAAGGTGTCGGGTTGGAGCAGGTTATTCGTTTGTCGGTGCCGAAATTGGAAGCCGAGCGCCATTTGATTGTGCTTAAACCAAATTAATTTTGAGTTTTATCAAAAAAATTATAACTAATTATCTTGCTAACGGTTCTTCACATTCCAGGCGTACCGTTTGTCGTTTAGCGATTAATGATCACTAAAATTTCACATATGGCGTGTTTTTCTTGTGGTTGATTTGCTTTCATGATTAATAGTCACTGACGAAAATAAATGCGTACCGCCAAAATTCGGCGCTTTTTTGTGTTAATTGAGTGAAAAAATACTATCAATAATGTCAATAGATGGTTTAAAAGGTGTATATCAGGTGTTTTTGCTATGTTCCTTTTTAACTAATTGAATTTAAATAATATAAATAGCTTTCTTTGCTAAAGACACAAAATAACCTTATCCGTTATAAGATGTTAAGAAATCGTTTATGTGAGACATCTCACACATTGGATACCTTTAGAAATTAATTACATCGCTTCGGTGCAATTATGCTTGTTAGCAAAAATGAAGGTCCTGAATGAAATTTAAATAATTGTTCACCTTTTCTCTACTTATCGATTGAATTCGCAGGCATGAGCCGTATAATTTGCTCGTTTTTTGCTGCTTGACTCAACGGTATAAAGACAGTTTTATACGTCATTCAGCATACCTCTGGGAAGGTACGGAGAGCGCAAGCGTTATGTCGGTATCCCTTTACAGCGGAAAAACGGCTTTGCGGTTATTGTTGTTGCAGTTAGCCACTTTTACCCTGTTGAGCGTGGTTTTCACTGCTCACAGCGTTGACGCCGGGGTTTCCGCGTTAGGTGGAGGGTTGGCAGCCTGGTTGCCGAATGTCTTGTTTGTGCTGTTTGCCTTGCGTCACCAGTCGCACAAACCTGCGGGTGGGCGTGTTGCCTGGTCATTTGCTATCGGTGAGGCACTTAAGGTATTGATCACCATTGGACTGTTGGTGGTGGCGTTAGGGATGTTCAATGCGGCTTTTTTTCCGCTTGGTCTGACTTATTTATCGGTGCTGGTTACGCAGATAGTGGCACCGGCTGTAATTAATCGTTACCGTAATTAACAACAAAAGGGTAAGAGACATCATGTCTGCATCAGGAGAAATCTCTACTCCTCAAGAGTACATCGGTCATCACCTGACACACTTACAGGTGGGTACGGGGTTCTGGTCGATCAACATCGATTCGATGTTTTTCTCTGTCGCTCTTGGGATCCTCTTTCTGCTCATCTTCCGTCGAGTTGCCAAAAATGCGACCAGCGGCGTACCGGGTAAATTGCAAACGGCTGTCGAACTGATAGTCGGCTTTGTTGATACTAACGTACGCGATATGTTTCATGGCAAAAGCAAGCTGATCGCTCCCCTGGCTCTGACCATTTTCGTCTGGGTGTTTCTGATGAACCTGATGGATCTGCTGCCAATCGATTTTCTGCCGCAAGTCTGGGCGGGCATCTATAGTATTTTGGGTTACGATCCGACACATGCTTACCTACGCGTGGTGCCATCTGCCGATGTGAATATTACGTTGTCCATGGCGTTAGGCGTTTTTGCTCTTGTCCTGTTCTACAGCATTAAAATGAAAGGTGTGGGTGGTTTTGTTAAAGAACTGACCATGCAGCCGTTTAACCATCCAGTATTTATTCCTATCAACCTGATTCTTGAAGGTGTCAGCCTGCTGTCTAAACCGATCTCTCTTGGTTTGCGACTGTTTGGCAACATGTATGCGGGTGAGTTGATCTTCATCCTGATTGCCGGCTTGCTGCCGTGGTGGTCACAATGGTTGTTAAATGTGCCCTGGGCCATTTTTCATATTTTGATCATTACGCTTCAGGCTTTTATTTTCATGGTTCTGACGGTTGTTTATCTCTCGATGGCATCTGAAGAGCATTGATTTTCTTTCAACACAATAACGTTTTAACTGAAACAAACTGGAGACTGTCATGGAAAACCTGAGTGTGGATCTGCTGTACATGGCTGCCGCGTTAATGATGGGTTTGGCGGCAATCGGTGCTGCGATCGGTATCGGCATTCTGGGTGGTAAATTCTTGGAAGGCGCTGCTCGTCAGCCTGACCTGATTCCTCTGCTGCGTACACAGTTCTTTATCGTAATGGGTCTGGTTGACGCCATCCCGATGATTGCTGTTGGTCTGGGGCTGTATGTGATGTTTGCGGTGGCCTAAGCGGAAATGTTTTCTGCTGGGGTTGAAACATCAACTTATTTAACTTTGAAAGAGGTATTGTGCTGTGAATATTAATGCAACAATCCTCGGCCAGGCCATTGCGTTCGTCCTGTTTGTCTGGTTCTGTATGAAGTATGTATGGCCGCCGATTATGGCTGCCATTGAGAAGCGTCAGAAAGAAATTGCTGACGGTCTGGCTTCTGCTGAACGTGCCAAAAAAGATTTGAACTTGGCGCAGGCCAATGCGACGGATCAACTGAAGAAAGCTAAAGCGGATGCACAGGTCATTATTGAGCAGGCGAACAAACGTCGTACTCAAATCCTGGACGAAGCTAAAGTGGAAGCGGAAGCTGAACGTAACAAAATTGTGGCGCAGGCGCAGGCTGAAATTGACGCTGAACGTAAACGCGCTCGTGAAGAGTTGCGTAAGCAAGTCGCTATGTTGGCTATTGCCGGTGCCGAGAAAATTATTGAACGTTCCGTGGATGAAGCTGCTAACAGCGACATCGTTGATAAACTGGTCGCTGAACTGTAAGGAGGGAGGGGCTGATGTCTGAATTTGTCACGGTAGCTCGCCCCTACGCCAAAGCAGCTTTTGACTTTGCGGTTGAGAATCAGGCCGTTGAACGCTGGCAGAACATGTTGGCATTTACGGCTGAAGTAACGCGTAACGAACAGATTGCCGAGCTGCTTTCTGGTGCTATTGCACCGATTGAACTGGCGAAAACGTTTATTGCCGTTTGTGGTGATCAACTTGATGAAGCCGGTCAGAACCTGATTAAGGTCATGGCTGAAAACGGACGTTTACTGGTGCTTCCTGAAGTACTGGAACAATTTATTCAACTACGGGCAGCGCAGGAATCGACAGTTGATGTCGATGTTGTTTCTGCCAGTACGTTGAGTGAGCAGCAGTTATCGAAGATAGCTGCTGCAATGGAACAACGTCTGTCACGCAAAGTGAAGCTGAATTGCAAAATTGATAAGTCTGTCATGGCTGGCGTGGTAATACGCGCGGGCGATATGGTGATAGATGGCAGCATTCGCGGTCGTCTGGAACGTCTGGCAGACGTCTTGCAGTCTTAAGGGGACTGGAGCATGCAACTGAATTCCACCGAAATCAGCGAACTGATCAAGCAGCGCATTGCTCAGTTCAATGTGGTGAGCGAAGCTCACAATGAAGGTACTATTGTTTCCGTCAGCGACGGGATCATCCGTGTTCATGGTCTTGCCGATGTTATGCAGGGGGAGATGATTTCCCTGCCAGGCAACCGTTACGCGATTGCATTGAACCTGGAGCGTGACTCCGTTGGTGCGGTAGTGATGGGGCCGTATACGGATCTGGCCGAGGGCATGAAAGTAAAATGCACCGGTCGTATTCTTGAAGTACCCGTTGGCCGCGGCCTGCTGGGTCGTGTTGTTAACACGCTGGGCGCCCCGATTGACGGTAAAGGCCCGCTGGATCACGATGGTTTTTCCGCTGTTGAAGCGATTGCGCCAGGCGTTATCGAGCGTCAATCCGTCGATGAACCGGTTCAGACCGGTTATAAATCTGTCGATGCCATGATCCCCATCGGTCGTGGTCAGCGTGAACTGATCATCGGCGACCGTCAGACCGGTAAAACGGCACTGGCCATCGATGCCATCATCAACCAGCGTAATTCCGGCATTAAGTGCGTTTATGTCGCAATCGGTCAGAAAGCGTCCACCATTTCCAACGTGGTGCGGAAACTGGAAGAGCATGGCGCGCTGGAAAACACCATTGTGGTGGTGGCTACCGCGTCTGAATCTGCCGCACTACAATATCTGGCGCCCTATGCCGGATGTGCCATGGGGGAATATTTCCGTGACCGTGGTGAAGATGCGCTGATTATTTATGATGATCTGTCTAAACAGGCCGTTGCTTATCGTCAGATTTCTCTGTTGCTTCGTCGTCCACCAGGTCGTGAAGCCTATCCGGGTGACGTTTTCTATCTCCATTCCCGTCTGCTGGAACGTGCTGCGCGTGTAAACGTTGACTACGTTGAAGCATTCACCAAGGGTGAAGTAAAAGGAAAAACCGGTTCACTGACTGCGCTGCCGATTATCGAAACTCAGGCGGGGGACGTTTCTGCGTTCGTTCCGACCAACGTAATCTCTATTACCGATGGTCAGATCTTCCTGGAATCCAACCTGTTCAATGCCGGTATCCGTCCTGCGGTTAACCCAGGGATTTCCGTATCCCGCGTAGGGGGTGCCGCACAGACCAAGATCATGAAAAAACTGTCCGGTGGCATTCGTACCGCGCTGGCGCAGTATCGTGAACTGGCGGCGTTCTCCCAGTTTGCATCCGATCTGGATGATGCAACACGCAAGCAGTTAAACCACGGTCAGAAAGTGACCGAGTTGCTCAAGCAGAAACAGTATGCGCCGATGTCGGTTGCGCAGCAGTCTCTGGTTCTGTTTGCTGCGGAACGCGGTTACCTGGAAGACGTTGAACTAGCGAAAGTCGGTGGCTTTGAAGCGGCATTGCTGGCGTATGCTGACCGCGAGTATGGCGAACTTTTGCAACAAATCGACCAGTCTGGCGCTTATAACGATGAGATCGAGGGTAAGTTAAAAGGCATCCTCGAAACCTTTAAGGCAACCCAGTCCTGGTAACGTCCTGTGGCCTGCTGTTAAGCGGGCCGCAAGGCTTTGAGGAGAAGCAAAGATGGCCGGCGCAAAAGAGATACGTAGTAAGATTGCAAGCGTCCAGAACACGCAGAAGATCACCAAAGCGATGGAAATGGTCGCCGCCTCCAAAATGCGTAAATCGCAGGATCGTATGGCGGCCAGCCGTCCTTATGCAAAAACCATACGCAAAGTGATTGGTCACCTTGCATTGGGAAATCTGGAATATAAGCACCCATACCTGGAAGAGCGGGACGTTAAACGCGTCGGGTATTTGGTGGTGTCTACCGACCGTGGTCTGTGCGGTGGTTTGAACATCAACCTGTTCAAAAAACTGCTGGCTGATATGAAATCCTGGAACGAGAAAGGCGTTGAAACCGATTTGGCGCTGATTGGCTCTAAAGCGGTCTCTTTTTTCAGTTCGGTGGGTGGAAATATTGTCGCTCAGGTCACTGGCATGGGTGATAATCCTTCCGTGTCGGAATTGATCGGGCCGGTGAAAGTTATGCTGCAAGCCTATGACGAAGGTCGCCTGGACAAGCTGTATATTGTGTGCAACAGGTTCATCAATACCATGTCTCAGGAACCGCTTGTTGCTCAACTGTTACCGTTACCGCCTGCGGATGACGGCGAGTTGAAGAAAAAGTCCTGGGATTACCTGTATGAACCCGATCCCAAGTCGCTGCTGGATACCCTGTTGCGACGTTATGTGGAGTCTCAGGTTTATCAGGGGGTAGTAGAGAATCTGGCCAGTGAACAGGCCGCACGAATGGTGGCGATGAAAGCCGCGACCGATAACGGCGGCAGTCTGATTAAAGAGTTGCAGTTGGTATACAACAAGGCTCGTCAGGCCAGCATCACTCAGGAACTCACCGAAATCGTCGGGGGAGCCTCCGCGATTTAAACCAGGTTTACGAATTACGTATTGTCGAATTACGTAGAGGATTCAAGATGGCTACTGGAAAGATGATCCAGGTAATCGGCGCCGTGGTGGACGTCGAGTTCCCGCAAGATGCCGTACCAAAAGTGTACGATGCGCTTGAGGTAGATAATGATACTGAAAAACTGGTGCTGGAAGTGCAGCAGCAATTAGGCGGTGGCGTTGTTCGCTGTATCGCAATGGGCTCTTCCGACGGCCTGCGTCGCGGGTTGAACGTAACGAACCTGGGACACGCGATTGAAGTGCCGGTTGGTAAAGCAACATTGGGTCGTATCATGAACGTACTGGGTGATCCGGTCGACATGAAAGGCGATATCGGCGAAGAAGAACGCTGGGCGATTCACCGCCCGGCGCCAAGCTACGAAGAATTGTCCAACTCGCAGGAACTGCTGGAAACCGGTATCAAGGTTATCGACCTGATGTGTCCGTTTGCCAAGGGCGGTAAAGTTGGTCTGTTTGGCGGTGCCGGTGTTGGTAAAACGGTAAACATGATGGAGCTTATCCGTAACATCGCGATCGAGCACTCTGGTTACTCCGTGTTTGCGGGCGTGGGCGAACGTACCCGTGAAGGTAATGACTTCTACCACGAAATGACCGATTCCAACGTTATCGATAAAGTTTCACTTGTCTATGGTCAGATGAACGAACCGCCGGGTAACCGTCTGCGTGTGGCATTGACCGGTCTGACCATGGCGGAAAAATTCCGTGATGAAGGCCGTGACGTCCTGCTGTTTATCGATAACATTTATCGTTACACTCTGGCCGGTACAGAAGTATCTGCCTTGTTAGGGCGTATGCCTTCAGCAGTAGGCTACCAGCCGACGCTGGCGGAAGAGATGGGCGTGTTGCAAGAACGTATTACTTCTACGAAAACCGGTTCTATCACATCGGTTCAGGCCGTTTACGTTCCTGCGGATGACTTGACTGACCCGTCGCCAGCCACCACCTTTGCCCACCTGGATGCTACCGTGGTATTGAGCCGTCAGATCGCGTCTCTGGGTATCTACCCGGCTGTTGACCCGCTGGATTCCACCAGCCGTCAGTTGGATCCGTTGGTTGTCGGTCAGGAACACTACGATGTTGCGCGTGGCGTGCAGTCTATTCTGCAACGCTACCAGGAACTGAAGGATATCATCGCGATCCTGGGTATGGACGAGTTGTCAGAAGAAGACAAGTTGGTTGTATCCCGCGCTCGTAAAATCCAGCGCTTCCTGTCACAGCCGTTCTTCGTGGCGGAAGTATTCACCGGCTCTCCGGGTAAGTACGTATCCCTGAAAGATACCATTCGTGGTTTTAAAGGTATTATGGACGGCGAATACGATCATCTGCCAGAGCAGGCGTTCTTCATGGTTGGTTCCATTGAAGAAGCAGTGGAAAAAGCCAAGAAACTGTAACGCCTTGTAGGAGGGGATATGGCTGCTATGACTTACCATCTGGATGTCGTTAGTGCGGAGCAGGAAATGTTCTCCGGTCTGGTAGAGAAAATCCAGGTGACGGGGAGTGAAGGCGAACTGGGTATTTATCCGGGACATGCCCCTCTGCTCACTGCCATTAAGCCTGGTATGGTTCGTATTGTTAAACAGCACGGTGAAGAAGAATATATCTACCTGTCTGGCGGCATCCTTGAGGTGCAGCCAAATATGGTTACCGTACTGTCCGATACCGCTATTCGTGGGCAGGATCTGGATGAAGCGCGTGCGTTGGAAGCGAAACGTAAAGCTGAAGAACATATCCGTAACTCGCATGGCGATGTGGATTATGCTCAGGCTTCCGCAGAGCTGAGTAAAGCGATTGCCAAGCTGCGCGTTATCGAACTGACCAAAAAAGCGATGTAACAGATAACCGTTTGATAAATAGAAGCCAGTCAGCCAGAGCTGACTGGCTTTTTTACGCCTATGGATTAAGCGCGATCCTCCTTCCTGCCTCACTTTTTCAGAAAAAACTGTCTGTGTTCAGCACAAGTTTCGATAAACTCTTACTATCATTATGATGATAATGAACCAGTCCTCAGACGGCAGGTTCCTCCGGGGAGTCTGCTATAAAAATGTGTAGTAATTCTGTGCCATAACAGGTTTACTTTTATTCATCCATTTTGATTGTCTGCCAATCAGTTTTTGTCAGGATGCTTATGTCGAACAGCGCTATGAGTGTGGTTATCCTTGCCGCAGGAAAAGGAACCCGCATGTACTCCGATCTTCCTAAAGTTTTGCACCCTCTGGCAGGTAAGCCGATGGTCCAGCATGTGATTGATGCAGCACTGACAACCGGTGCGCAGCATATCCATTTGGTTTATGGGCATGGGGGGGATTTGTTGAAGCGCGAACTGTCCGATCCGGCATTGAACTGGGTGTTACAGGCGGATCAACTGGGAACGGGGCATGCTATGCAGCAGGCGGCGCCGTATTTTGCTGATGATGAAGATATTCTGATGTTGTACGGCGATGTGCCGTTGATTTCACCTATAACGCTACGCAAGTTGTTGCAGGCGAAGCCACAGGGTGGAATTGGGTTGCTTACCGTGAAGCTGGATGATCCTGCTGGCTATGGGCGTATTGTGCGTGAAAATGGTGCTGTTGTCGGGATCGTCGAACACAAAGATGCCAGTGATGAACAACGTCGGATTAATGAAATTAATACTGGGATTCTGGTTGCCAACGGCAAAGATTTGAAGCGCTGGTTAAGCCAGTTGAATAATGATAATGCGCAAGGTGAATATTACATCACCGACATCATTGCTATGGCGGCGGCAGAAGGCCGCAGTGTGGTAGCGGTGCATCCCGAGCGTTTAAGTGAAGTTGAAGGAGTGAATAACCGCTTGCAGTTGTCGGCACTGGAGTGCGTGTATCAATATGAACAGGCGCAGCAACTCCTGTTGGCGGGCGTTATGCTGCTTGATCCGCATCGTTTTGATCTGCGTGGTGAATTGACCTATGGTCGTGATGTTATCATTGACGTCAATGTAGTGATGGAAGGTCACGTTCAGCTTGGCGACCGGGTTAAAATCGGCGCGGGCTGCATCATCAGGAACGTGATTATTGGTGATGATTGTGAAATCAGTCCATACTCAGTGCTGGAGGACGCCGTACTTGACGCGCGCTGCACCATTGGGCCGTTCGCCCGTTTGCGTCCGGGTGCTGAACTGGCGGAAGGCGCTCATGTCGGTAACTTTGTGGAACTGAAAAAAGCTCGCCTGGGTAAAGGATCAAAAGCCGGTCATCTGAGCTATTTGGGTGATGCCGATATCGGCGCCGGTGTGAATATTGGGGCGGGAACCATTACCTGCAATTATGATGGCGCCAATAAGCATAAAACGACCATCGGTGATGATGTTTTTGTTGGGTCGGATACCCAACTGGTGGCGCCTGTTACGGTTGCCAGCGGCGCAACAATTGGTGCTGGTACTACCGTCACTCAGGATGTGGCGGAAAATGAGCTGGTAATCAGTCGTGTAAAGCAGCAACACATTGAGGGTTGGCAGCGACCGGTGAAGAAAAAATAATTGAGTTATTGGCCTTCGCCAGTAGCGGAGGCTGTTTTGCCCTGTGTTTTCATTCGTTGTCATAAAAAGTGCAGGGCAAAACATAATAATCCCCAACTCTCTACAAGGCTCGGGGAACCCGGAAAATCCGGAATAATCAGGTCTAAGACATCTCTGGTGACACAATATGTCACTTTTATAGGAATACAACCGATGTGTGGAATTGTAGGCGCTGTTGCGCAACGTGATATCGCGGAAATCCTGTTGGAAGGTTTGCGACGTCTTGAGTACCGTGGTTATGACTCTGCGGGTCTGGCTGTGGTGGATAATGAAGGGCAGGTTGCCCGTTTGCGGCGTTTGGGAAAAGTTCAGATTCTGGCCCAGGCGGCTGAAGAATGTGCATTGCATGGCGGCACCGGGATTGCCCATACCCGTTGGGCCACGCATGGCGAACCTTCAGAGGCCAATGCGCACCCTCATGTTTCTGAAAATATTATCATCGTACATAACGGTATTATCGAAAACCACGAACCCTTGCGTGAGCTGATGATTGAACGTGGTTATCATTTTGTATCGGAAACGGATACGGAAGTGGTCGCCCATCTGGTTCATTTCGAACAGAAACAGGGTGGTTCGCTACTTGATGTGGTCAAGCGTGTTATTCCACAACTGCGCGGCGCCTATGGCATGGTGGTGCTGGATAGCCGCGATCCGAGCGTGCTGGTTGCCGCACGTTCAGGTAGTCCGCTGGTTATTGGTCTTGGTGTGGGGGAAAACTTCATTGCTTCTGACCAGTTGGCGTTGCTGCCGGTTACCCGCCGCTTTATGTTTCTGGAAGAAGGTGATGTGGCTGAAGTCACACGCCGTAACGTTCGCATATTTGATAAAACCGGTAACATTGCCGAACGTGAAGAGATTGAATCAAAAGTAAATTATGATGCCGGTGACAAAGGCGCTTACCGTCATTACATGCAAAAAGAGATCTATGAACAGCCGATGGCGATTAAGAACACGCTTGAAGGGCGTTTCAGCCACGGAGAGGTCAATCTCTCTGAGTTAGGCCCGAAAGCGGATGAACTGCTGGCGAAAGTGCAGCATGTCCAGATCATTGCCTGTGGCACGTCTTACAACTCGGGTATGGTTTCCCGCTACTGGTTTGAAGCGTTGGCGGGTATTCCGTGTGATGTGGAAATCGCCTCCGAGTTTCGCTATCGCAAACCGGCAATTCGTCAAAACAGCCTAATGATTACGTTGTCTCAATCAGGTGAAACGGCGGATACGCTGGCGGCGCTGCGTTTGTCCAAAGATCTGGGGTATCTGGGGTCGCTGGCTATTTGTAACGTTGCCGGTTCTTCGCTGGTACGCGAGTCCGATCTGTCGCTGATGACCAAAGCTGGCGTTGAAATCGGTGTGGCTTCAACCAAAGCGTTCACTACTCAGTTAGCGGTGCTGCTGATGCTGGTGGCGCGCATTGGTCGCCTGCGCGGTATGGATGCGCAGGTTGAGCGTGATATCGTACACGGTTTGCAGGCGTTGCCGGCCCGTATTGAGCAAATGCTGTCGCAAGATAGGCTTATCGAGTCGCTGGCTGAGGGATTTTCAGATAAGCATCATGCGTTGTTCCTGGGCCGTGGCGATCAGTACCCCATTGCGATGGAAGGGGCGCTGAAGCTGAAAGAAATCTCCTATATTCATGCGGAAGCCTATGCCGCCGGTGAGCTGAAACACGGTCCACTGGCATTGATTGATGCGGATATGCCGGTAGTGGTAGTGGCGCCCAATAATGAGCTGCTGGAAAAACTGAAATCCAATATTGAAGAAGTCCGGGCGCGCGGCGGCGAGCTATATGTCTTTGCCGACGAAGATGCCGGTTTCACCAGTAGCGAAAATATGAAAATTATTCCGCTGCCGCATATTGAAGAAGTGATAGCGCCGATTTTCTATACGGTGCCGCTGCAATTACTGGCTTATCATGTTGCGTTGATCAAAGGCACGGATGTCGACCAGCCGCGTAACCTGGCCAAGTCGGTGACGGTGGAATAAACCGCGGCAGTATCGTTAAGATTAAATCCGTCTTGTGGTGACTGAATCCATAGGGCGGATTTTTTTGTTTATTTAACCCGTATTCCCCGGTTATCTGGCTATCCCACTCTCGCTTTTACAGCCATCATCCTGCGTTTATAGCGCATAACGTCGATGCTTTTTGTCAACCTATATTCATTTTGTGTAAGATAGTTTAAACGGTGTATTGATTTCCATATTTCACAGGCTGGCAATTAAATAATTTCAAGGGCCGAATACAGGCTATTCGGCCCTTTTTGCTTTTTATTCAGTCACATTTGACGTATCAAGGAAACCATTGAGTCTTACGGATATGACAAAGAAAATGTTAGCGTGCTGGATGCTATTACCGAAGCCCAGCATAATCGTGGAACAGCAAGTTGATGGTCTTGGTATCAGTCATCAGCTTTTTATCTCTAAAAAAAAATAAAAAGTGATGCGGTATGGCATGTGTGCTTGTGGTTTATGTAACACCGGAAGAAGAACGATAGTATGAAACTCGCTTTTTCAATCCTTGATTGGCAGGCCAGTGCGCCAGGGCTTGGCAATTTTGATGACTGGCTGCATTGGGCGATGCGAACAGCAGTAATACATGCAGACCAGCCGTTGGAAAAATGTCGCCAGCTGCCAATGATGATGGCCCGCCGTTTAAACAGCGGCAGTCGCCTAGCGGTGGATTGCGGATTAACGCTGCTTCGCCGTCAATCTGTTGATGCGATTGTTTTTACCTCTCGTCACGGTGAACTGGAACGTAACCTGCGTATTTTGCTGGCGTTATCACGCAATGAAAATATTTCCCCTACCGATTTCGCCATGTCTGTGCACAATGCCGCCGCAGGTAGCCTGACCATAGCAGCGCAAGCGCCGTTGGTATCGACATCCATTGCGGCTGGCGTTGATTCTTTCCAGCAAGGACTGGTCGAGGTAAAAGCATTACAGAGCGCGGGTTACAGAAATGTTCTGCTGGTCGATTTCGACGGTGTAATCCCTGAATTTTATCATCAGCATATTCCCGCATGGATGCCCCGTTATCCTTATGCCGTTGCTGTGCTATTGGGCAGCGGTGAGGAGATAAGCTGTATCTCGACGCCGATGGCGGAGTGCGAAGAGCCAGAATTACCGCAAAGCCTGCAATTTTTGCACGCGTTTCTGGCCCGGCAACCGGCATTTCATATCCGTGGTGAACGACTCAACTGGCAGTGGGATAGGCGCGATGTCTGAATCTTCCTTGGTATTACGATCATCATCACGTTTAAATCGTTTATGGCGGCTGGCGATGACTGGCTGCTGTTTTGTGATGTTTGGTCTTGGTGGTTTACTGCTATCGCTGGTGTGGTTCAATCTGCTGCTGATTCAGCGCGACGCCACTCGTCGTCGTCAGTTGGCTCGCCGCAGCATATCGGCCTGTTTTCGCTTCTTTTTACGGATCTTGCGTACGCTGGGGGTGCTTGATTATCACATTGAAGGCATTGAAACCTTGCAAACCGATAGTGGTTGTCTGGTAGTCGCCAACCACCCGTCGTTAATTGACTACGTATTGCTGGCCTCGGTGATGCCGGATGTGGATTGTCTGGTTAAAGCCGAGTTGCAGCATAATCTGTTTATTCGGGGCGTTATCCGCTCGGCAAATTACCTGCTCAACAGCCAGTCCGAGACGCTGCTGCCCGATTGTCGGCAGAGGCTGGACAACGGGGATGTGATCGTTATTTTCCCTGAAGGCACGCGAACGCGTTATGGCGAACCGCTGGTGTTGCAACGCGGCGCCGCCAATATCGCCGTGCGCTGTGGCTGTGATTTGCGCATAGTGCATATTCGCTGTAGTCAGAGGATGTTGGATAAGCAAAGTCGCTGGTATCATATTCCGCCGGAGAAACCTTATTTCACGGTTAGTGTTCGCGAACGGATCAGCAATAAAACCTTTATGGCGACAGAAGACGTGCTCCCTCTGGCTGCACGTCGGCTGAATCGCCTTTTACAACAATCTTTAACACCAGAAAATTTATAATTATCCGGGAAAAGCATGGAAAATATATTCATTGAAATTAAAGAGATGATTATTGAATCTCTGAATCTTGAGGACGTTAGCGTCGATGAAATCGAAACCGATGCGCCGCTTTTTGGCGATGGTCTTGGTTTGGATTCTATCGATGCTCTTGAACTGGGGTTGGCGGTAAAAAATCGCTATGGCGTGGTACTTTCGGCTGAAAGCGAAGAGATGCGTCAGCATTTTTTTTCCGTTGCGACGCTGGCTGCTTTCATTAACACTCAGCGCGCAGTGAGTGCCTGATAATAAAATAACGAGTCAATAATGGATAAAAACGAAATTTATCAGGAAATTACCACTCTATTGGTCAAACTGTTCGAGTTGGATGCAGAGGATATCAAGCCAGAGTCCCGCCTTTATGAAGATCTTGAACTGGACAGTATCGACGCGGTGGATATGGTGGTTCATCTGCAAAAGCGCATCGGCCAGAAAATTTCCCCGGAGACGTTTAAATCGGTGCGTACCGTGCAGGATGTGGTTGATGCGGTAGAAAACCTGATTGATGAAGGCTGACGGCCTGAGCAAGCGATGCGTGCGTTGATAAATAGCCTGAGCTGGCTGATGACGTTGGCCTGGCCTTTTCTGGTCTGGTTTAGCGTTACCCACCCGGAACACCGTTGGCTGCTACCGATGCTGGTGCTGATGTTTATTCTGCGCTTTGCCACGCTGAACGGTGAGAAAAATGTTTTTAAGGGAGCCGGGCTGCTGTTGGCGGCGGTTGGCGCGGCGTTGTCCCTCGCCAGCTTATTTCTACGCGAGGGGGACTGGCTACTGTGGTATCCGGTGGCGGTAAACGCGGTGATGTTGTTGTTGTTTGGCGGATCGCTTTATAGCGGCGTGCCGCTGGTGGAACGTCTTGCACGAATGCGGGAACAGGAACTCTCGGCGCGGGCGATTGCCTATACGCGCCGGGTAACACAAATCTGGTGCCTGTTTTTCATTTTTAACGGCAGTGCTGCCGTGCTGACTTGCCTCGCAGGCAATGTTCATTGGTGGACGTTATGGAACGGCATAATCAGCTATCTGCTGATGGGACTATTGATGGGGGGCGAATGGATAGTACGTCAGCGCCTGCGAAGACAAGTATAAGCCGTGTTACCCCTCTGGCGATTGGTGACTGGCTGAACGGTGAGGATGACCCGTGGCGAATTGTTGCCAGCAATGATGTGCATACGTTCACGTTGGGTATGTTGAAACGGCAGGTTGCCGTACTTTGCCAGCAGTTACTTGACCACAAAGCGCTGCGCTGGGCGCTGTGCTTTGAAGACAGTTACCGTTTTACCATCGGGTTACTGGCTGCGCTACATGCGGGAAAAATCCCGGTCATTCCCGGACACTGCCGACAGTCTCTTCTACAAGAGCAGGCTGATGAATTTGATGGGTTGCTGACGGATACGTCACTCAACCTGAACTGCCCCTCTTTTAAGGTAACCGAAAGCGAACAACGGGTTGATACCGCTCTGCCTGAGATAGCGGATGATGCTTGCATTGTGCTTTTTACCTCAGGATCTACCGGCAAGCCTCGACAGGTGGTTAAACCGGTGCGCTGTCTGGATGAGGAATCACGCTGGCTGGCGCAATACTGGGGAGCGCGTTTACGGGGTTGTTGCGTTATCGCTTCCGTTACCCACCAGCACTTGTATGGGCTGACGTTTCGCATCTGGTTGCCGATGGCGCTGGGGTTATGCTTTGACAGCCGTCAGTTGCTTTATACCGAACAGCTAACTTCCCAGGATCCGCAACGGCGCTATGCATTTATCAGCAGCCCGGCTTTTTTACGTCGTATCGACCATTCTCTCAAAGCGCCATTCTGTCCGTTGATTGTTTCCGCTGGCGGCGCCTTACCCTGGGCCAGCGCTGAGGCAGCGAAATGCTGGTTTACTACGCCAGTTGATGAAATTTACGGTAGCACCGAAACCGGTGTGCTTGCCTGGCGTGCCCGTGGCGCCGAAAACACGCCGTGGCGACTTTTCGCCGGGGTGTCGTTGTTGGCTGATGAGCAGGGTCACTGGTGGGCGCGTTCGGCGCTGATCCCGCATCCGGCGGGGCAAAAGCTTGACGATAAACTGGAATTTGACGATGCAGGGAACTTTCAGCTTAGTGGGCGGCACGATCGCGTGGTTAAAATAGAAGATAAACGTATTTCCCTCAGCGAGATCGAGCGGCGTTTGCTTGATCTGCCTGAAATTGTCGATGTGGTCGCTTTACCGATAACGCGCACAGAGCGCAGTGGCATTGGTGTGGTGCTGGTACTGACCTCGCCGAATTTGGCCGCTGACTTGCCACGGTTAAAGCGTCAGTGGCGGAATGAGCTGCACAAGTGGCTGGAGCCGCTGGCAATGCCGCGTTTCTGGCGCATCGTTGATATTATTCCCCATAATAGCCAGAGCAAACGCGCCTGGCCGCAAATACAGGCGTTGTTTCATGCTGCCCGTTGAGCTTTTTCGGCAGAGTACGCAACAGCAGGCCGAACTTACCCTGCTGGCGACGGAGGATCTGTTCTGGTTTAAGGGCCATTTTCCCGCCCAGCCGCTGTTACCGGGGGTGGCACAGCTTGACTGGGTGCTGCATTACGGTGTTGAACTGTTGGCTCCGGGCTGGCAGTTTTCGGCGGTCGAAAATGTTAAATTTCAACAGCCGATTCTGCCCGGTAAAACACTCCGTCTGGTGTTGGCGTGGAATGCCGAAAAGCAGTGGCTTACCTTTAGCTACCATATTCTGGATCATGAGGCGGAACGAATCGCCAGCAGCGGGAAAATCAAACTATGTCGATAAAAAACCTATCGATAAATGGTGGTTTTTCGCCCTGTGTGGTGATCCCCTGCTATAACCATGGCGCCATGATGCACGCTGTTATGGCGCGCCTGGCACCGCTTTCCCTGCCGATTTTCATCGTTGACGATGGAAGTGATACGCCAACGCAAAGGGTTCTGGCGCAGTTGGCCGGGGGAAATGATCGCATCACCCTGATCCGTCTGGCACAAAACAGCGGGAAAGGTGCGGCGGTAATCTGTGGCCTTGAGGCGGCGGCGAAAGCCGGGTATAGCCATGCGTTGCAGGTGGATGCCGACGGGCAGCACCAGATTGAGGATGCGCCTCGCTTGCTGACAGAAGCGAGGCATTACCCTGATTGTCTGATTTCTGGCCGACCGATTTACGATGAGTCGGCGCCTAAATCGCGCCTCTATGGACGCTATGTCACCCATGTCTGGGTATGGATTGAAACGCTTTCGTTTTCCCTGAAGGACAGCATGTGCGGCTTTCGGGTTTATCCGCTAAATGCCACGCTCGCGTTGACCGCCCGGCATACGGTTGGCCGACGCATGGATTTCGATACGGAAATTATGGTGCGGCTTTACTGGGCGGGCACGCCAAGCCGCTTTGTCGATACCGAGGTAATCTACCCGCAGGATGGTTTGTCCCACTTTGATGCCCTGCACGATAACCTGCGTATTTCCTGGATGCACACCCGGTTGTTTTTCGGCATGTTACCGCGTATTCCTTTATTGCTCAGGCAGCGCGGTCAGGCGCACTGGTCAGGCGTTGGCGAGCGAAAAGGGATGCTCGGTATGCGTTTTATGCTGGCGGTTTATCGACGGCTGGGGCGCGGGATGTTTACGCTGCTTCTGTGGCCGGTTATCGCCTTTTACTGGCTTACCGGCAACGTGCAGCGTAGGGCCTCTCAGGCGTGGCTGCGCCAGATAATTGATTACGCGCGGCAACATCACCTATCGTTGCCGGGGCCGTTAAGCAGTTATCACCATTTTTTGCGTTTTGGTCAGTCAATGCTGGATAAAATTGCCAGTTGGCGAGGTGATTTACTTTGGGGCAAAGACATTGATTTCGCCCCCGGCGCCCGCGAGGCTATTGAGCAGGGACGACAGCGCGGTCAGTTGATCCTGGCGTCTCACCTTGGTGATATCGAGGTTTGCCGGGCGCTGGCGCAACAGGTTAGCGGGTTGGTGATTAATGCACTGGTATTTACCGAGAATTCACAGCGTTTTAAGCAGGTGCTGGAAGAAATTGCCCCGCAGGCGGGGGTGAATTTAATCCCGGTCAGCAATATTGGCCCGGATACCGCTATGCTGTTGCAACAAAAGCTGGAAGCCGGTGAATGGGTGGCGATCGTTGGCGACCGCACAGCGGTGAATCGCCAGCGCGGCGGAGTACGTCGTGTTATCTGGAGTCGGTTTCTGGGCCGTGACGCCCCTTTTCCTCAGGGGCCATTTGTGCTGGCGGCGGCGTTGCGCTGCCCGGTATTGCTGATGTTCGTGCTCCGTGAACGCAAAACGCTGCGCGTTTACTGTGAGCCGTTTGCCGATCCTATCGTGTTGCCGCGAGCCACCCGTAAGGAAGCGTTGCAGCAGGTGGTCGATCGCTATGCCGAACGTCTGGCGCATTATGCGCTGAAGTCTCCCCTCGACTGGTTTAATTTTTTTGATTTCTGGAGCCTGCCGAATGAGGATCAGGCCGCTGGGAAAAAGGAGTAATAGTGTTAAACGATCCCCGTTTAAGTCATGACGTGGAGCTGACCGTCTCCTTTCATGACTGCGATCCTATGGGTGTTGTCTGGCATGGCAACTATTTTCGCTTTTTTGAAGTGGCCCGCGAGGCGCTGCTCAATAAATTTAACTACGGCTACCGCGAGATGAAAGCCTCCGGCTATGCTTGGCCGGTAGTGGATACGCGTGTTAAATACCGCGCTGCGCTGACCTATGAGCAGCGGATCCGTGTGCGAGCCACGGTTGAAGAGGTTGAGAATCGCCTGCGTATTGCCTACCAGATTTTCGATGCCGGCAACGGGCAGCGCGCCACCACCGGGTACACCATTCAGGTGGCGGTGGAAGAGGGAAGCCGTGAGCTAAGTTTTGTTTCTCCACAGATTTTGTTTGAGCGCCTGGGAGTGACGCCATGATACGGATGATAGTTGCGGTTTTGGTGCTGTTGAGCGGCGTGGCGCAGGCCGTCACGCTGGATGATTTGCAACAGCGTTTCAGCAGCCAACCGGTGGTGCGGGCGGACTTTACTCAACTGCGAACAATCAAAGGAATGGCGAAACCGCTCAAGTCCAGCGGACAACTGCTCATTGCGCAGGATAAAGGGCTGTGGTGGCATCAGGCAATGCCTTTCTCCCTGACCATGGTACTGGATGATAAGCGTATGGTTCAGGTGATGAACGGGCAACCGCCGCAGATCGTTACCGCGGAAAATAATCCGCAGATGTTTCAATTCAATCATTTATTGCGTGCGTTGTTTCAGGCTGATCGTCAGGTACTGGAACAAAACTTTGCCATCGACTTTACCGATCTTGGCGAACAGCAATGGCGGCTGGTGCTGACGCCGACAACTTCACCGTTGGATAAGTTGTTTAACGCCATCACGCTTAATGGCCGGGCATTTCTTGAGGGGATCGAGTTGGATGACCGTCAGGGCGATCTGACTAAAATTACCCTAAGTAATCAACAAATAACGCCCAGGACGTTAAGTGATGACGAGCAGCAGCGTTTCGTTTTCTAAGCGGGTACGCCGTGCGGCCTTTTTCTGGGGGCTGTGCTGTATTGCACTGATCGGGGCGCTGATCTGTCTGTTGCCGAAAGCGCAGATCAACAGCAGCGTGCTTGCACTGCTGCCGAAGCAGTCGATGGGAGCGATCCCTCCTGCGTTGCAGCAAGGCTTTATGCAGCGCCTTGACCGACAGATGGTATGGCTGGTGACGCCCGGTGAGCAGGCGGATCCTGCTGTCGCCTACCGGTGGTGGCAACAGTTGCAAACGCTTCCTGATCTGCAAAATGTGAAAGGCCCGATTGATGCCGAACAGCAACGGCTGTGGGGAAAGTTTGTTTTTGAACATCGTAATGGTCTGGTGGACAGCGCCACGCGTGCGCGCCTGGAAAAAGGGGGGGCCGCACAGGCCGACTGGGTATTGGCGCAGCTTTATTCCGCATTTGCCGGCGTCAGCGGTCAGGAGTTGAATCACGACCCGCTGATGCTGGTACGCGGGTCGCAATTGGCATTGCAACAAAACGCCAGCCAGTTGGGGTTGTCGCAGGGCTGGCTTACCGCTAAAGATCCGCAGGGCCGAAGCTGGTATTTCCTGCACGGTGAACTGAGCGGCAATTCGTTTGATATGGCGCATAATCAGCAACTGGTCGATAAACTTAATGCGTTGCAGGCGTCGCTTAAAGCACAGTTTCCTGAGGCGCAGGTGTTAACGCGGGGTACGGTGCTGTTCAGCAACTACGCCAGCCAACAGGCGAAGCATGATGTGTCCACTCTTGGGGTGGCGACGGTGGCGGGGGTATTGCTGCTGATTTTTTCCGTTTTCCGCTCCCCGCGGCCTTTGTTGCTGTGCGCCCTGTCGGTTGGCATTGGCGCGCTGGCCGGTACGGTGTTTACGTTGTTGTTGTTTGGTGAGCTGCATCTGATGACGCTGGTGATGAGCATCAGCATTGTCGGAATTTCGGCGGACTATACGCTTTATTATCTTACCGAGCGCATGGTGCATGGCGGCCATGTTTCCGCGCTTGAGAGCCTGAGAAAAGTGCTTCCCGCCTTATTGCTTGCACTGGGAACCGCGGCGATAGCTTATCTGATTATGGTGCTGGCGCCGTTCCCCGGTTTACAACAGCTTGCGGTATTTGCGGCGACAGGGCTGACGGCATCCTGCCTGACGGTGGTGTGCTGGTATCCTTTTCTGGTCAAGGGGCTGCCGGTACGGCCTGTTCCCGCTATGATGCTGATGGGGCGCTGGCTGGCCGCCTGGCGATATAACCGCAAGGTGCGTTGGGGGCTACCGTCGGCGCTGCTGGTTATCTCCGTGACTGGGCTGCTGCGCTTAGAAGTGAATGATGACATTTCCCAGCTTCAGGCGCTGCCGGCCACGTTAATGCAGCAGGAGCGGCAAATAACCGCGCTGACCGGGCAGAGCGCCGATCAAACCTGGTTTGTGGTCTACGGTGACAGTGCTGAACAAACGTTGCAGCGGCTGGAGCAACTGGCGCCAAAATTGAATGAAGCGCAACAGAACGCGTGGTTAAAAACCTACCGTTTGTTACCGCTCTCATCTTTGACGCAGCAGCAGAGCGACCTGCAACTTATCGCGTCGGCGGCGCCTGTGGTGATGGGGCGTCTTAACCAGGCGGGGGTGGATGTGGCAAGCCCGAACGTGCAGCCCATGCCGGTGACGCCGGAAATCTGGTTTAACAGCCCGATAAGCGAAGGGTGGCGGCTACTGTGGCTGACCCTGCCTGAAGGAAAAAGCGGAGCGTTGGTGCCGGTAAGCGGTGTTACTCACAGCGCTGAGTTGGCTCAACTGACAAAAACGGTGCCCGGCGTTGAGTGGATTGACCGAAAAAGCACCTTTGATGAGTTGTTCGGTTTCTATCGCGTAATGTTAGGCTGGCTGTTGGCCGCCGCTCTGGCGGTGATCGCCCTGAGTTATGTGGTTCGCATGGGGCTGCGCCACGGGTTGCGAAGCGTGGTGCCTTCGGTTCTGTCGTTAGGCGGTGGTCTGGCGGCGCTGGCCCTGAGCGGATATTCTCTGAATCTGTTCTCATTGCTGGCTCTGATGCTGGTATTAGGGATTGGCATTAACTACACGCTGTTTTTCAGTAACCCGCACGGTACGCCGATGACCTCGCTGCTGGCAGTCACGCTGGCGATGTGTACGGCGTTACTCACGTTGGGGATGCTGGTGTTCAGCGCCACTCAGGCGATCAGCAGTTTTGGTATTGTGCTTTGCAGCGGTATTTTTACCGCTTTCCTGCTGGCGCCTTTGGCGTTGCCCGATTCGAAAGGGAAACGAAAATGAAATCACTACGGGGCGTGATGCTGCTCACGTGTGCGCTGTTACTGAGCAGTTGCGCCAGCAAGCATGATGACGACCGCCCGCAGGCGTGGCTCAAACCGGGGGTGAAAGTGACGCTACCGGCGCCGGGCATTACCCCGGCGGTGAATGAGCAACAGTTGTTAACCGGGACATTTAAAGGCAAACAGCAGTCGCTGCTGGTGATGTTGAGTGCGGATGACAAACAGCTCTCTTTGGTGGGCTTGTCCTCAATCGGTATTCGTCTGTTTCGCGTTACCTATGACGATCAGGGGATCCACACCGAGCAGTCCATCGTACTGCCGCAGATGCCGCCCGCCAGCCAGGTGCTGGCGGATATTATGTTGAGCCACTGGCCGATAGCCGTCTGGCAAACGCGGCTTCCGACAGGCTGGACGCTACGGGATAAGGGCGACAGCAGGCAGCTACGTGATAATCACGGCAATTTGATTACCGAAATTCGTTATATGACACGTCACGACCGGCGTGAACCGATCAGCATTCGACAGTTGGTGTTTGGTTACCATATCGTTATTCAATATTTGGACGGCTAGCATGATTTATATTAATGCGGTGGGTGCGCTCAATGCATTGGGTAACGACCTGGATGAGATTGCCAGGAATCTGACGGACGTTACCGCTCCGGGAATGCGCCCGGACAGCGGCTGGCTGTTGCAGGGAAAACCATGCTGGACCGGAAATGTCGATGCGGATTTGCCTGCGATACCTCATGGGCTGGCTGAACATAACAGCCGTAATAACCAACTGTTGCTGGCCGCGCTGGCGCAAATCCGCCCGCAGGTGGATGAGGTTATCGCCCGCTTTGGCGCCGATCGCGTTGCCGTAATCCTCGGCACCAGCACTTCCGGTCTGGACGAAGCCGATCGCTACGTCAGCGCTAATTTGCCAGCCTATTGCTATGCGCAGCAGGAGCTTGGCGATCCTTCCCGTTTTCTGGCGGCTTATCTGGAGTTAAATGGGCCGGCCTACACCATTTCGACCGCCTGTTCTTCCAGCGCCAGGGCGTTAATCAGCGGGCAGCGCCTGATTGAAGCCGGACTGGCGGATGTAGCGATCGTCGGTGGCGCGGATACGTTGAGCCGTATGCCGCTGAACGGTTTTGATAGCCTGGAGTCCCTCTCATCGCAGCGCTGTATGCCTTTCAGTCAGCAGCGCGACGGTATTACGATTGGCGAAGGCGCCGCCTTGATGCTGATCGGTCGCGAGCCTGACGGTGTGGCGCTGCTGGGCGTAGGCGAATCGTCCGATGCGCATCATATGTCAGCGCCTCACCCGGAGGGAAACGGCGCTGTCCGGGCGATCGAGATGGCGTTACAGCAGGCCAACCTTCAGCCTGCGGATATCGGCTACATCAATCTGCACGGCACGGCAACCCGCCTGAACGACCAAATTGAAGCGAAAGTCATTCATGCTATATTTGGTGACGCCACGCCCTGTAGCTCGACCAAATACCTTACCGGCCATACGCTCGGTGCGGCAGGCGTTTGTGAAGCGGTGATTTGCTGGCTGCTGCTGATGCGCGGGCTGCCGTTACCGCCGCAGGATTTTTCACTCAGCGCCAGGGATGAGACGCTGCCGCCCTGTGGTTTGCTCATTGAGCCAGGTCAGCTTCGGCAGCCGGTCATCCTGTCTAATTCCTTTGCTTTTGGCGGTAATAATACCTGCCTGATATTGGGGAAAGCGCATGACTGACTATTTTCCCGCCAGGTACTACCTGCCTCATCAGCCGCCGATGGTATTGGTTGATAGCGTGATACGGATTGATGATGAACACGCCCATTGTCAGGTGCTTGTCAGCCGCGAAAGCGTATTGGCGCCGTTCCTGAATGCCGAAGGAAATCTGCCCGCCTGGTTTGGGATTGAAATTATCGCTCAGACGATAGGCGTCTGGTCCGGTTGGCATGGGCGTCAGAACCGTGATTATCACAACCACGATCAACAACCGCGTCCCGGCATGTTGTTGGGTGGACGGGGTTATCACTGTAAACAGGCGTTTTTCCCAGCGGCGTCGCTGCTTGATGTCAATGTGACGTTATTGATACGTGATGAGAAGATCGGCAGCTTTGACGGCGAAATCAGGGTTAACGGTGAAAAATACGCCACTGGCAGGTTAACCACCTATCAGCCTGACGACAACGAATTAAAACAACTTTTACAACAGGGAAAAGAGTGATGACGCGTTCCGTGTTAGTGACCGGTGCCAGTAAAGGGATCGGTCGAGCCATCGCACTGCGCCTGGCGGCGGATGGATTTACCGTCGTGGTGCATTACCACCGGGACAAAGACGGCGCTGACGATACGTTAGGCCGGATTATTGACGCCAAAGGCACAGGCCGTGTTGTCGGGTTTGATATCGCTAATCGGGAAATGTGCCGCGAGTGTATCGAACAGGATATCACCGCTCACGGTGCCTATTATGGCGTGGTCAGCAATGCTGGAATTACCTGCGACGGCGCTTTTCCCGCGTTGGATGACGACGCCTGGGATAGTGTGATCCACACTAATCTCGATAGCTTCTATAACGTTATTCATCCTTGTGTCATGCCGATGATTGGCCTGCGTAAAGGTGGCCGTATCATTACGTTGTCCTCGGTTTCCGGCATTATGGGTAATCGCGGGCAGGTCAACTACAGCGCCGCGAAAGCGGGTATTATTGGCGCCTCCAAAGCGCTGGCTATCGAACTGGCCAAGCGAAAAATTACCGTTAACTGCATTGCGCCGGGGCTGATTGACACAGGAATGATCCACATGGAGCCGGTGGCGATTGAAGAAGCAATGAAAATGATCCCCATGAAGCGTATGGGGCAGGCGGATGAAGTGGCGGGGCTGGCGAGCTATCTGATGTCCGATATTGCGGGTTACGTGACGCGTCAGGTTATTTCCATTAATGGAGGGATGCTGTGATGCGTCGTGTCGTGATAACGGGAATGGGCGGCGTAACCGCATTTGGCGACGCCTGGGAAAGCGTTTCAATGGGATTGCGCGCCGGGCGCAATGCGATACGCAAGATGCCGGAATGGCGGGTTTACGATGGACTGAATACGCAGTTGGGATCGCCCATTGATAATTTCAGTCTGCCAGAGCACTACACGCGCAAACGCATTCGCTCTATGGGGCGCGTCTCGCTGATGGCGACTCGGGCCACCGAACTGGCGCTGGCGCAGGCAGGGCTGCTTGAGCATCCGGTGTTGACCAATGGGGAAACCGGGATAGCATACGGATCTTCGACGGGAAGTACCGGCCCGGTCAGTGATTTTGCCACCATGCTGACGGAAAAACATACCAATAATATTACCGGCACCACTTATGTACAGATGATGCCGCATACCACGGCAGTCAATGCCGGGCTGTTCTTTGGCCTGCGCGGTCGCGTGATTCCCACCTCCAGCGCCTGCACCTCCGGTAGTCAGGCGATTGGCTATGCCTGGGAAGCGATTCGTCATGGTTATCAAACGGTTATGGTGGCCGGCGGGGCAGAAGAACTTTGCCCTTCGGAAGCGGCGGTGTTTGATACGCTTTTTGCCACCAGCCAGCGCAATGACGCGCCGGAGACTACGCCGTCCCCCTTTGATGCCGGACGTGACGGGCTGGTGATTGGAGAAGGCGCGGGTACGCTGGTGCTGGAAGAATTGGATCATGCACAGGCGCGCGGTGCGACGATTTATGCTGAGATTGTGGGTTTCTACACTAATTGCGATGCAGCTCACATTACTCAGCCTCAGCGTGAAACCATGCAAATTTGTATTGAAGGCTCACTGCGCTGCGCCGGTTTGCACGCTGCCGATATTGGATATATTAATGCGCATGGTACGGCGACGGATCGGGGAGATATAGCGGAAAGTCAGGCGACCGCCGCAGTTTTTGGTCACTCAACCCCCATTTCTTCCCTGAAAAGCTATTTCGGCCACACGTTGGGCGCCTGCGGCGCGCTGGAAGCCTGGATAAGCATTGAAATGATGCGTGAAGGCTGGTTTGCCCCTACTCTTAATCTTCGGCAACCGGCGGAAGATTGCGGCAAACTGGATTATATTATGGGGGAGCCGCGTTATATCAATACCGACTATGTTCAGTCCAATAACTTTGCTTTTGGCGGCATCAATACATCACTGATTTTCCGCCGCTGGAAATAAAAAGGGCTGACGGGGCGAGAGTATATTCCCTGTCGTGGCTGCTCAGGCGGGGAGCCGCCGCCACAGACGCACGATGCGGGCGATCACCCACTACGCTGGGAATGACACATTGAGGAATGAGTCAGAAACGGCGCTTTTTATTGTTTGTCATAAAACTGTAATATTTCGTACATTTTACTGTCACTCAACTGTCCTATTTTTCCTCCTGCAAACTACACTCTGATAAATCACGACTCCGGGTCGACAATACTTTTGGTATCCCACAGGAGGGATTATGAAATTTATGCGTACTACTATTGCCAGTATCGCTGCCGCAACATTTTCGATGACAGCGGTTTCCGCTTTTGCCGCTGTCAATCTCACTGGCGCTGGTGCGACTTTTCCCGCGCCGGTCTATTCCAAATGGGCTGATTCCTATCAAAAAGAAACCGGTAATAAAGTTAACTATCAAGGCATCGGATCTTCAGGCGGCGTAAAACAAATTATCGCTAAAACCGTGGACTTTGGTGCAACTGATGCGCCGTTGTCTGACGATAAACTGGCGCAGGACGGCCTGTTCCAGTTCCCGACGGTTATCGGCGGCGTGGTGCTGGCGGTGAACATCCCTGGCATCAAATCCGGCGATCTGACGCTGGATGGTAAAACGCTGGGTGATATCTACTTGGGTAAAATCAAGAAATGGAACGATCCTGCTATCACCAAACTGAACCCGAATGCCAAACTGCCGGATCAGGATATTGCGGTAGTGCGTCGTGCTGATGGGTCTGGTACGTCTTTCGTCTTCACCAGCTACCTGGCGAAAGTAAATCCAGAGTGGAAAGAAAAAATTGGTTCAGGCTCTACGGTTAACTGGCCGACGGGTCTGGGCGGTAAAGGTAATGATGGAATCGCCGCGTTTGTTCAGCGTCTGCCGGGTTCCATTGGCTATGTTGAATACGCTTACGCCAAGCAGAATAACCTGGCTTACACCAAACTGCTGTCCGCTGACGGTAAAGTGGTCAGTCCGACCGGCGCCAGTTTCAGTAATGCGGCGAAGGGCGCAGACTGGAGCACATCTTTCGCTCAGGATCTGACTAACCAGAAAGGTGAAGATGCCTGGCCGATCACCTCTACGACTTTCATCCTGATCCAAAAAGCGCAGCCGAAAGCCGAGCAGGGTGCTGAAGTGCTGAAGTTCTTTGACTGGGCTTATACCAAAGGCGGCGATCAGGCAACGGCACTGGACTACGCCATTCTGCCAAATGAAGTGGTTGAACAGATTCGTGCTGCCTGGAAGACAAATGTGAAGGACAGCAGCGGTAAAGCCTTGTATTAAAAAATAATCTAAAACTAATTGAATTAAGAGTAATTGTACTAAAATCGTACTACGCTCCTTGTATTTGGTAGCAAGGTCATTAGCTGAGATGTTGTAGGATATAGTGGGGCGAAGAGGTGTTCATCATCTCTTCGCCCCAACAGCACTTTTGTTATCAAACACCATTAAATTGAGAAGAGACCTGTATGGCTGAGTACAAGCCAACTATCAAAGCCCCTGGGAAACATGGCGATATCATTTTTGGTACGCTGGTAAAACTGGCTGCGCTGGTGACGCTATTGTTGTTAGGGGGCATTATTGTTTCCCTGATTGTGGCTTCCTGGCCTAGCATCGAAAAATTTGGCTTTTCCTTTCTGTGGAACAAGGATTGGGATGCGCCTGCCGAACAGTTTGGCGCCCTGGTTCCGATCTACGGCACGATTGTTACCTCGCTGATTGCTCTGATTATCGCGATACCGATCAGTTTCGGTATTGCGTTGTTTTTGACCGAACTGGCGCCGGGCTGGCTCAGACGCCCTTTGGGCGTTGCCATTGAGCTGCTGGCCGCGATCCCCAGCATTGTCTATGGCATGTGGGGGCTGTTTGTTTTCGCGCCGCTGTTCGCGAAATACTTTCAGCAGCCGATAGGCAATGTGCTGTCCGGTTTTCCGATTGTCGGCGCGTTGTTCTCAGGCCCGGCATTTGGTATCGGCATCCTTGCCGCGGGTGTGATTCTGGCCATCATGATTATTCCGTACATTGCCGCAGTGATGCGTGATGTCTTTGAACAAACGCCGGTGATGATGAAAGAGTCAGCCTACGGAATTGGCTGTACCACCTGGGAAGTTATCTGGCGTATCGTTCTGCCTTTTACCAAAAACGGGGTGATTGGCGGCATTATGCTGGGGCTGGGGCGCGCTCTGGGTGAAACCATGGCGGTGACCTTTATTATCGGTAATACCTACCAGCTGGACAGCATATCGCTGTATATGCCCGGCAACAGTATTACATCGGCTCTGGCAAATGAGTTTGCCGAGGCGGAATCAGGTCTGCATACCGCTGCATTGATGGAACTGGGTCTGATCCTGTTTGTGATTACCTTTATTGTTCTTGCGTGTTCAAAGTTGATGATTATGCGACTGACAAAGAATGAGGGGACGCTTTGATGGCTGCGTTAGACATGGAACAAGACGAGACGCTGGTGCGTTCACGACGTAAAATGCAGGCCTGGCGGCGTCAGAAAAACCGCATTGCACTCTGTTTATCAATGGCTACCATGGCTTTTGGTCTTTTCTGGCTGGTCTGGATCCTGTTTTCAACCATCACCAAAGGGGTTGACGGGATGTCGCTGGCGTTATTTACCGAAATGACGCCGCCGCCGAATACCGCGGGTGGCGGGCTGGCCAACGCCATTGTCGGCAGCGGCCTGCTGATCCTGTGGGCGACAGTGTTAGGCACGCCGCTGGGGATCATGGCGGGTATCTATCTGGCTGAATATGGCCGTAAATCGTGGATCGCCGAGGTGATTCGCTTTATTAACGACATCCTGTTGTCAGCGCCATCCATTGTGGTCGGGCTTTTCGTCTATACGCTGGTGGTGGCGAAAATGCAGCACTTCTCTGGCTGGGCCGGGGTGATTGCGCTGGCGCTGTTGCAAGTGCCAATCGTTATTCGCACCACGGAAAATATGCTCAAGCTGGTGCCGGACAGCCTGCGTGAAGCGGCGTATGCGTTGGGTACGCCGAAATGGAAAATGATTTCCGCCATCACGTTGAAAGCATCGATATCCGGCATCATGACCGGGATTTTACTGGCGATAGCACGTATTGCAGGGGAGACCGCGCCGTTGTTGTTTACGTCGCTGTCCAATCAGTTCTGGAGCACGGATCTGATGCACCCGATCGCCAACCTGCCGGTCACCATATTCAAGTTTGCTATGAGTCCGTTTGTTGAGTGGCAGCAACTGGCCTGGGCGGGGGTATTACTGATTACCCTATGTGTTCTGCTGCTGAATATTCTGGCGCGAGTTATTTTTTCCGCCAAGAAACACTAATAAATTAAGGTGTTGCCTGACAGCGCCCGTGTAAAAGAGAGAAGTCTTGATGAGTATGGCTACTGAGACATCCACCAGTAAAATCCAGGTACGTAATCTGAATTTCTATTATGGGAAATTCCATGCGTTAAAAGACATTACGCTGGACATTGCCGCCAATCAGGTTACGGCCTTTATCGGCCCTTCGGGCTGTGGCAAATCCACGCTATTGCGTACCATGAACAAAATGTATCAGCTCTATCCTGAGCAGCGTGCCGAGGGCGATATTCTGCTTGATGGCAATAACATTCTGACCGATAAACAGGATATCTCGCTGCTGAGGGCCAAGGTGGGGATGGTTTTTCAGAAACCGACACCGTTTCCGATGTCCATTTACGATAATATTGCTTTCGGCGTGCGACTGTTTGAAAAATTATCACGCACGGATATGGATGAGCGGGTGCAGTGGGCATTAACCAAAGCGGCGCTGTGGCATGAAACCAAAGATAAGCTGCACCAGAGCGGCTACAGCCTGTCGGGTGGTCAGCAGCAGCGTTTGTGTATTGCACGGGGTATTGCGATCCGTCCTGATGTGCTGCTGCTGGATGAACCCTGTTCCGCCCTTGACCCTATTTCCACCGGCAGAATCGAAGAGCTGATTTCTGAGCTGAAAAAAGACTACACCGTGGTGATCGTTACCCACAATATGCAGCAGGCTGCACGTTGCTCAGACCACACGGCGTTTATGTATCTGGGGGAGCTGATTGAATTCAGCGATACTGACACCCTGTTTACTGCGCCACGGCAGAAACAGACCGAAGATTACATTACCGGTCGCTACGGTTGATTACGGGAAGCATCATGGAAAATTTGAATCTGAATAAACACATTTCCGGGCAGTTCAATGCTGAGTTGGAACACATCCGTACCCAGGTGTTAACCATGGGCGGGTTGGTGGAGCAGCAACTGACGGATGCCATCACCGCGATGCACAAACAGGATGCCGAGCTGGCGCAGCGTGTGGTGGAAGGGGATGCTAAAGTTAACATGATGGAAGTGACGATTGATGAAGCCTGTGTGCGAATCATCGCTAAACGGCAGCCAACCGCCAGCGATTTGCGTCTGGTCATGGCCATCATTAAAACTATTTCTGAACTGGAACGCATGGGTGACGTGGCGGATAAGATCTGCCGCACTGCGCTGGAGAAATTCTCCCATCAGCATCAGCCGCTGCTGGTCAGTCTGGAATCGTTGGGGCGCCACACGGTGCAAATGCTGCATGACGTGCTGGATGCGTTTGCCCGCATGGATCTGGATGAGGCTATTCGTATCTACCGTGAAGATAAAAAGGTGGATAAGGAGTACGAAGGCATTGTGCGTCAGCTAATGACTTACATGATGGAAGACTCCCGCACTATTCCGAGCGTACTGACGGCATTGTTCTGCGCCCGCTCCATAGAGCGCATTGGCGACCGTTGTCAGAATATCTGCGAATTTATCTTCTACTTCGTCAAAGGGCAGGATTTCCGCCACCTGGGCGGTGATGCGCTGGAAAAACTGCTGGTTGAGAAAGACAGTAAAAAGACGGAATAACCTTATCCCGAGCCTTATATTAAAACGTCCTGTATGCAGGGCGTTTTTTTATATATGTGCCAGAAAGTGTGTTTAACCCCAAATAAAGTAATTTAATTAATCATAGCTATACAAAATCCTTATCAAATAACTCCCCCGTTATTTATATTTCCGCAATAAATCACACTTATCGATTAGCACCATTTTGATGATTTACTGCTTTTAAATGGTGCAAGTAGGCGCGTCATTTCCCTTGCAGCATATCCAGAATTAAAAGGAATTTCTTATATCAAAAAACGGAATTCAATTTCTGATAAGCAGTATTCAAAAAAAGTGTATGCCATCACGGCGGTTTCTTATTTTTAGAAACCTCTTACCTAAAATCTGTAAGGACATTAATCCCCTGTTGGCTTCAGTCTTGCAAATACATACCCGTCATCTTTCAAGTTGCATGTGTGTTGGCTGCACCTCGAAATCTATTGGGCATGGTGTGAATATTCCTGGTGGCTATTTAATTTATTCATTAATGGTATGGAGAAATAGCATGACTCGTTCCCTGGCAAGACAAATACAACAATATGCTGTATCCGCATTACTGATTGGATGTACTTCATACAGTTATGCGGGAAAACAGAATGATACTTTGGTTTATGCCTCGGATAACGAGGTGGAAAATATTAGCCCTTACCATAATACCTTGCGTGAAGGGGTGATTATTTCCAACCTGGTGTGGGACAGGCTGGTCTACCGCGATCCAAAAACCGGTGAATATGAGCCCCAGTTGGCTACATCGTGGGAGTGGGATTCGCCGGAAACATTAGTTTTGCATTTGCGTAAAGGCGTTAAATTTCATAATGGTGATGATTTTACCGCTGATGACGTGGTTTATACTTTCAATGATATTGCCGGTGATAATACCGATTCAGTTATGCCTCAGAGCGTTAACTGGATTAAGCAAGCCGAAAAAGTTGATGACTACACGGTAAAACTGCAACTGAAAAAACCTTTCCCGGCGGCGCTGGAATATTTGTCCGGCCCGACGCCGATTTATCCTGCCAAATACTATCAACAGGTTAAGCTGGCTGGTTTCAGCAAAGCCCCGATTGGCACCGGCCCTTATAAAGTTACCAGCGTGACCCCGGCGCAGGGGGTCACTATGGAAAAAAACCCCGATTACTTTAAAGACAGCCCGATTGGTCAGCCAAAAATCGGCAAATTGCAGTTTGTGGTGATCCGCGACCCGGAAACCCGGCTGGCGCAGTTGATGACAGGTCAGGTTGACTGGATCTGGCGGGTACCCGCCGATCAGATGACCTCGCTGGAAACCATGCCGAATCTTTCAGTGAAAAGCGGCGAAACCATGAGAATCGGTTTTCTGGCGCTGAATACCCATGCCAGCGGGCCGGGCGGGGAACCGTTTAAAGACCTGCGTGTCCGCCAGGCGGTGAACTATGCGATTAACCGCCAGGGGATGGTTGATAATCTGGTGCGTGGCGGCAGTAAGCCGGTGTATTCCGCCTGTTTCTCCGCTCAGGCCGCCTGTAACACCAGCAAAGTGATTAAGTATGAGTACAACCCGGAAAAAGCCAAACAGTTACTGGCGCAAGCCGGTTATCCCAACGGTTTTGATACCGATATCTGGGCTTATCGCGAACGGGACTACGCCGAGGCGATTATTGGCGATTTGCGCAAAATCGGCATTAATGCCCGGTTGCATTATGTGCAGCACTCGGTGCTGGCGGCTGATCTGATTTCCGGTAAGGCGCCGATGGCGGTACGTACCTGGGGCTCTTATTCCATCAACGATGCTTCCGCTTTCGTCACGCCTTATTTCGGCGGCAAGGGTGATGACATCTGGAAAGATGCGGAAGTCACCAGCATGTTGACCAGGGCTGATGAAACCATCGATACCAAACAACGTAGCGCCATGTATGCGGATGTGCTGGGCCGTATTTCTTCCCAGGCGTATCTGGCGCCGCTGTTTACCTATTCAACCAATTATGCCTTTACCTCCGATCTGAACTTTGATAGTTGGCCGGATGAGTTGCCGCGTTTTGCTCTGGCGAGTTGGAAGTAACAGATTGTCGGGGATCGGTAGCGATACCGATTCCCACTGACATCGGGTGACAATGAGGAACAGCTCATGATTATCTATATCTTGCAACGGCTCCTGGTCGCGCTGGCCGTGCTGTTTACCGTGGCGGTAGTCAGTTTTTCTCTGTTGCATCTTTCCGGCGATCTGGCGGCGGCGATTGCCGGGCCGGACGCCACCGCAGAAGTGGTGGAACGTATCCGGGTGCAGTATGGGCTGGACCAGCCGTTGACCACGCAGTTTCTGCACTGGTTTTGGGCGGCATTGCATCTCGATTTCGGTCGCTCGTTCTATTTCGAAAGCACGGTCATGGAACTGGTCGGCCAGAGAATGCCCATTACCCTGAAGCTGGGCGTGGTTTCCCTGTCGCTGGCGCTGGTGGTGGCGATCCCTCTCGGCGTATTGGCCGCGGTGTTTCGTGATACCTGGATCGACAGATGTTCCATTTTTATTTCCGTTATCGGTCAGGCGATGCCGAATTTCTGGTTTGCCCTGCTGCTGATTGTCATCTTTGCCGTGGGGCTGAAATGGCTGCCGGTGGCGGGGAACAGCAGTTGGCAGAACTTTGTGTTACCGGCAATCGCCCTCGGCTATTACGCCATGCCGTCACTGATGCGTCTGACGCGCTCCGGTATGCTGGACGTGCTGGGATCGGACTATATCCGTACCGCACGGGCCAAGGGACTGAGTGCTTTCAGGGTTATCGTCAAACATGGTCTGCGTAATGCCATCATTCCGGTGGTGGCGCTGGCGACGGTCGAACTGGGCTTTATGTTGGGCGGTTCGGTGGTGATTGAGTCGGTGTTCGCCCTACAGGGATTGGGACAACTGGCATGGGATTCCATTTCCCGCAACGATTTTCCTGTGGTGCAGGCCATCGTACTGATTATCTCTGTGTTTTATATTGGGCTGACATTTCTGGCTGATGTCCTTAATGCGGCACTCGATCCACGTCTGCGTACCTCATAGGGAACTGCCATGAAAACGTCTTCATTACTCTCTTCCCCACTGGTCGCCAAGACGCCGGTGCCGGAACCGGGGCTTATTCCAGAACCTGCGCCCTGGCGGCGGTGGCTTGGCAGCATTCTTGGTCATCACAGCATGACGCTTGGCCTGATTATTCTGGCGGTTATTGTGCTGGCCGCGATTCTCGCGCCGTTAATCAGCCCGCATGATCCCTATGCGCAGGATGTGAGCCGGCGTCTGATACCGCCGGTATGGCATGAGAAAGGCAGTTGGGAACATATTCTGGGCACCGACAAGCTGGGGCGTGACTACCTGAGCCGGCTGCTGTTCGGGGCCAGGGTATCGTTAACCATCGGTCTGGTTTCCATATTGGTTGCCGGGTTTATCGGCATCACGTTGGGCGTGCTGGCTGGCTATTTCGGCGGAAGGGTGGATGCGGTGGTCAGCTATATCCTGACGGTTCGTCTGTCTATGCCGATCATTCTGGTGGCGCTGGCCACGGCTTCGCTGGTGGGCGGCTCGGTAAAAGTGGTGATCCTGCTGCTGGGATTGCTGCTGTGGGATCGCTTCCTGATTGTTTCCCGTTCGGTCACCCGGCAGTTGCGTGAGGCGGAATTTATCGCCGCCGCCAAAACGCTGGGCGCGTCCTCATTGTTCATCATGCTGCGGGAGATCCTGCCCAATCTGCTTGGCCCGTTAACGGTGGTAGCCACGCTGGAAATTGCCCATGCCATTTTGCTGGAAGCCACGCTCTCTTTCCTCGGGCTGGGCGTACAGCCTCCTATGCCGTCGTGGGGGCTGATGGTGGCGGAAGGTAAGGCATACATGTTCTTTCAACCGTGGGTCATCCTGATCCCCGGCATTGTGCTGGCTATCCTCGTGCTGGGGATCAATCTGGTAGGAGACGGCCTGCGTGATATTACCGCGCTGGACGGACGTAACTGAGGAACAAGCCATGAATAACGACATTTTGCTGGATGTAAAAAACCTGCGGGTTGATCTGCCTACCTCAAGGGGCACGCTACATGCGGTTCGCGGACTGGATTTTACGGTACGACGCGGGGAAATGCTGTGTCTGGTGGGTGAGTCCGGCTGCGGTAAATCCATGACGTCGCTGGCGCTGATGGATCTGCTGCCACGCAAGGCCGTGCGCACGGCGGATCATCTTCGCTTCAAGGGCATAGAATTGCAGTCGTTGAAAAAACGCGACATAACGGCCCTGCGCGGCGATCAAATGTCGATGATTTTTCAGGAGCCAATGACCTCGCTGAACCCCGCTTTCACGCTGGGAAATCAACTGTGCGAAACGCTTCAGGCCCACCGCAAGGTCTCTTTATCGCAAGCCAGGGAGCGGGCGGTGTATCTGATGGAGCGGGTAGGTATCCCCATGGCCGCCGATCGCCTGAATCAGTATCCCCATCAACTTTCCGGCGGCCTGCGGCAGCGCATCATGATCGCCATGGCGCTGATGTGTGAACCAGAATTGATTATCGCTGACGAGCCGACTACCGCGCTGGATGTCACCATTCAGGCGCAGATCCTGCGCATGTTGCGCGAGCTGCAACGGGAGTTTGGCATGGCGGTGATTTTCATCACTCATGATTTGGGGGTGGTGGCGCGTATTGCCGATCGGGTGGCGGTGATGTACGCCGGGCAGATTGTGGAAACCGCCCCGGTGATGACGTTGTTTAACCAGCCACAGCATCCCTATACTCAGGCGCTGCTCGACTGTATTCCGATTCAGGGTAAAACCGTTCCGGGGCAGCCGCTAAAGTCGATCCCCGGCGTGGTGCCTGGTCTGATTGGCATACAGCGGGGCTGTGCGTTCAGCAATCGTTGTTCTTACTGTACGGATGCCTGCCACCAGGAAACGCCTTATGTCAATGTGACGGCCCAGCATAGGGTTCGCTGCATTCGGGCCTTACCGGTACGGGATGCGGAGGTCGCATGAACCATAGCCTAAACCATGATGTCGCGCCTTCCGCGCTGCCGACGCACATTCCGGGCAATGATGATATTGCGCTGGAGCTGTGCTCCTTATCGCGGGTTTTCCGCCTCAATCGCGGTTTGTTCACCCGCGCCGGTGAGATCCGGGCGGTGAATAATGTTTCCCTGCGTATCCGGCGGGGAGAAACCCTGGGGCTGGTGGGAGAGTCAGGATGCGGAAAAAGTACGCTGGCAAAAATGCTGCTGGGCCTGTTGCCGCCCACTTCCGGCAACGTTCTGATCGAAGGCCGTGAGATCGATGCCGGCAACCGTAAGGAAATGGCGTCCCATATTCAGCCTATTTTTCAGGATCCCTATTCGTCGCTGAATCCGCGCCGAACCGTGGCGGATATCGTCGAAGTCGCCCTGCGCCTGCACGGTATTGGTACGCCGGAGGAACGTAAACAACGGGTCACCGAGATGCTGGATGTGGTGGGGATGCCCGCCAGGACGCACAGTCAGTATCCCGGTCAGCTTTCCGGCGGCCAGCGTCAGCGGGTGGCGATCGCCAGAGCATTGATTATGCGGCCTGATATTCTGATCTGTGACGAGCCGACGTCCGCGCTGGATGTTTCCGTTCAGGCGCAGATCCTGAACCTGCTGCTGGCGCTGAAACAGGAGTTTGGTCTGACCTATCTGCTTATCAGCCACAACCTGTCGGTGGTGGAGCATCTGGTCGATCACGTGGCGGTGATGCAGAAAGGATCGATTGTCGAACAGGGAACGCGTGAACAGATTTTTCACTCGCCGCGCCACCCTTATACCCGATCGCTGTTAGCTTCCGTACTCACGCCGGAGCCGGGATTGGGTATTCCTGATATCGAACAGTATTAACCCGAACGAACCCCTAACGCACAGACAGACACGCAACCGCTCCACTGGAGCCGTGCTGTTTACCAATCAATATCGGATAAGAAGAGGACGGACTGACGATGACGCGTGAAGAGACTATCCAGGCAACGGTTGATTATTTTGACTCAGGAAAATTCACGGAAACGCTGGCGCGCAGAGTGGCCTATCGGACGGAAAGCCAGGATGCCGGCAGCGGGCCTGTTCTGATGTCCTATCTGACGGATGAGATGGTTCCCGCGTTGCAGGCATTGGGGTTCGAATGCCTGATTGTGGAAAACCCGGTCAGCGAGAGAAGCCCGTTTTTACTGGCGCGACGGATGGAGCCACAGGCGAAGCTGACGCTGCTGACCTATGGTCATGGTGATGTGGTGCGGGGATACGATGAAAAATGGCGTCAGGGATTATCGCCCTGGCAAGTGGTGCAGGACGGCAACGTCTGGTACGGGCGCGGAACCGCGGATAACAAAGGGCAGCATACCATTAACCTGGCGGCGCTGGAGCAGGTGCTGAAAGCACGCAACGGCCAGTTGGGTTATAACGTGAAAATCATTCTGGAGATGGGGGAAGAAGCCGGTTCGCCGGGGCTGGACGCTGTCTGCGGGCAATACCGCGACTGGCTGGCCGCCGATCTGTTTATTGCCTCAGACGGCCCACGGATTTCCGCTTCCCGTCCGACTCTGTTTCTGGGTTCACGCGGGGTATTCAATTTTGAGCTGAGGCTGAATTTGCGTGAAGGCGCTCACCATTCCGGCAACTGGGGCGGCCTGTTGAGCAATCCGGGCATCCGTCTGGCGCACGCTATTTCCAGCATGGTGGATGCTCATGGCCGTATTCTGGTGCCGGGACTGCGGCCTCCGGCTATTTCGGATACCATGCGCCGTATCCTGGCCGATATTGAGCTGGGGGGCGGGCCTACCGATCCGGTTATCGATCCCCGCTGGGGAGAGGTCGGCCTGACCGCCGCCGAGAAAGTCTATGGCTGGAACACGCTGGATGTGCTGGCATTTGTGACCGGCGATCCGGACAAACCCGCACATGCTATTCCGCCGCAGGCCAAAGCCAATTGCCATATGCGCTATGTGGTGGGCTGTGATGTCGCGCATTTTACCCAACATATCCGCCGCCATCTGGATGCCAATGGTTTTGACGACGTAGAGATTGTTAACGATGCCAGTTGCTACAAGGCAACCCGGCTCGATCCCGATGATCCGTGGGTCGAATGGGGGACGACGTCGATTGTGCGCTCGACAGGCGCCAAAGCGGCGGTATTGCCGAATTTTGGCGGTGGATTGCCCAATGCCTGCTTCTCTGAAACACTGGGATTGCCGACGCTGTGGGTGCCGCATTCCTATCCGGCTTGTTCACAACATGCGCCGAACGAGCATATTCTGGCTGATATGACGCTGGAAGGACTAAAAATCATGACCGGTCTGTTCTGGGATCTGGCTGAACAAGGGGCCGACATTGTGCGGATGCGTTCACAGATAAGGAAACCTCAATCAGTGGAAACGGCATAAAATAGGCGGGAGAGCTGATGCATAGCAACGAAATGCGTTACTTCATGGCTGTGGCGAATACCGGTTCGCTGAGTGCGGCCAGCAAGCAGTTATTTGTTGCGGTTTCAGCCATCAGCAGGCAGATCCAACTGCTGGAAACCCGCCTGGGCGTCCCTTTATTCGAGCGACATGCCAGAGGGATGATACTGAATGATGCCGGACATATTCTGGAGAATCATGTGCGGCGCAGTATCACGGATATGGAGCTGGCGATTGCCGAAATCGAGGGACTGAAATCAGCGCGTCAGACTACCATCCGGGTGGTTTGTACAGACGGTATCGGCTTTAACCTTCTGCCGACCTTGCTGGCGAAATTCCGCCAGCAACATGCGGCGGTCAACTTTGTGCTGACGGTGGGCAGCGCCAGACAGGTGCCCGATCTGGTGCGCAACGGGGAATGTGATGTGGCGCTGAAGTTCAGCCTGGCGCCGGAACACGGTGTTCAGGTTATTGCCTCTTTCGCGGCCCCTTTTATGGCGGTGATGAAAGAGGATCACCCACTGGCAACAAGAGATTTCCAGATAGCCGACCTGAATGCTTTTCCGGTGGTGCTCCCCGATCAGGCGGCGACCATCCGTCAATTGTTTGATCTTTCATGCCGGATGAACGGTGTTTTCATCGATCCCGTCTTCACCTGCAATCATTTCTCAACCCTGTATGCCTTTTTGCTCAATACGCCGGATGCTATCGCCATATGCAGCCATTTTTCTGTGTTGTATAGCGCCCGGCGTGATGGTTTACAGGTGAAGTCTATCAATATGGAGCAATTGAGCCAGCGGACACTCCAGATCCAGGCCGAAGTCAGCAAGCCGACAACGGCGGCGCTGAAAGGCTTTGTTGATTTTTTACGTGATGAGCTGGCGGTACAGGATGCGCTTTTTCGCCAGCAGTATGCGGTTTTGGGCTGATGGTGAAAACGCACCGCCATGCGGTGCGGAAATAATGGCATGGTTCAGTGTTGCGAAGGACAAGGCCTGTTCAGGGTGACGACCAGCATACCGGCAATAATGGCGACGACGCCAATAATCAGCCCCAGCGTTAAAGACTCATTCAGAAACAGAATAGAGATAATCAACCCGATAACCGGGACGCCCAGCATGGAGGACGCCATACTGGTACTGGAGATCCATTGGCTGGCTGTGTTCACGGCACAGAAACAGAAAGCGGTGGCGAGCGGCCCGACAAACAGGGAGATCTCCCAGAAACGCAGCGAATTATCGCCGGTATAAGGCCCTTCTTTATACCAGGCGATGATAATCAGCGGGAGGGTGGCAATCAGCATTTGCCAGGGCGCCAGATGATAGGCGCTGGAGGCTCCCCGGTAATGACGCAGGTGCAGGATGCAAATGGCCCAGCAGAATGATGCGATCAGCAGCAAGGTATTGGCGTGCAGCGCGTTGCTGTCCGTCCAGTCCAGCGTCAGCGGATTAAACAGAATGGCGACGCCGGCAATACCCATCAGCGTGCCGATCAGCTCCTGACGGGTCACGCGTTGTCTGAAGAATAGAATGGCGCCCGGCAGAACCCACAATGGCGTGGTATAAGCCAGAATGGCGGAACGACCGGCGGGGATCGCCATCATGGCGATGGCGCCCAGCGCAGTGAACGTCAGCATCTGTAGCAAGCCGACGCTGAACAGCAGGGGAATATCGCGGCGTTGAGGCAGTTTCAGCGTACCGGTGACAATCTGGATAAAGAACAGGCACAGCCCGCCGAGCGCGAAACGCAAAGCGGAGAACCAGAGCGGGGTAATGTGCTCCAGTCCGAGTTTCATGACCGGCCAGTTAGCGCCCCAAATCAGGATCGCCAGTAAGAGCAGAATGACGCCTCCAACCTGACGCAGCGGCAATACGGTAGGTAATGCGCTGGCGGATTTTTCTTTCAGCCAGATTATTTTCTTATTTCTTAGTGAGGGAGAAATCATTTTATATTTTCTTGTCGCCAATTACTGGATAAATCCAGTTTATTATTTTTCTGGCGGAAATTTTTTCCCTTATTAATGATGATATTTTGGTTTGCAGGGTAATTTTTCCCGCCGATTTGTTATTAACAGTAAAGGTTTTCTTTTATGCGTAAACTGGATAAAACCGATATCAGTATCCTCAATAAATTACAGGAAAATGCCAAAGTCACGCATGTTGAATTGGCGAAGGCGGTTAATCTTTCAACCACGCCTTGTTTTAACCGGGTGAAAGCGCTGGAGGAACTGGGGCTTATCCGTCAGCAGGTCACGCTGCTTTCGCCGGAACGCCTTGGGTTGCACGTGAACGTGTTTATCCACGTCAGTCTTGACCGACAGGTGGAAGAGGTACTGCAACGTTTTGAACAGGCTATCTCTGAGCGCCCGGAAGTGATGGAGTGCTATCTGATGACCGGGGACGCCGATTATCTTCTTCGTGTTCTGGTTAAGAATATCAATGAGATAGAGCATTTTATCCTGCACCATCTGACCCGAATCCCTGGCGTTGCCAACATCCGATCCAGCTTTGCGCTTAAGCAGGTGCGCTATAAGACCACCCTGCCTTTACCGCCGGAGGGAATGGTGCTGCCGTAAGCATTCATTGGTGCTTTAATTTTATTTCGATATGTTGTTTTATTTTGAAACTAAAGGGTGTTAAATGGGTTTATGGGGGAATTTTTAGGATAAATTTTACTAAATTTAGCAATTTAAATTCATCTGTTTATGGGTAGTATTGTGGCTATGGGATGACGGTATTTCCTTATGGAATATTGACGACCTATGGCGACTTTACCTCATTATTTACCGGAGCATTATTATGAATCTGGAGAAATTCCCACGTTATCCATTAACGTTTGGCCCTTCCCCCATCACGCCAATGAAAAGGCTCAGTGAATATTTGGGTGGGGATGTGGAAATATATGCCAAGCGTGAAGATTGTAATAGTGGCCTGGCATTTGGCGGCAATAAAATCCGTAAGCTGGAATATCTCATTCCTGAGGCTTTGGAACAGGGGTGCGATACGCTGGTTTCCATCGGCGGCATTCAGTCGAACCAGACGCGTCAGGTCGCTGCGGTGGCTGCTCACCTGGGTATGAAATGTATTCTGGTGCAGGAAAACTGGGTAAATTATGCCGATGCGGTGTATGACCGGGTGGGCAATATCGAACTGTCGCGCATTATGGGCGCTGATGTTCGTCTCGATGCCGCCGGTTTTGATATCGGCATTCGGGAAAGCTGGAAAAACGCGATGGAAGAAGCGTCGCAGAATGGCGGCAAGCCTTTCCCTATTCCTGCCGGTTGTTCCGAACATCCTTATGGCGGCCTGGGTTTTGTTGGTTTTGCCGAGGAAGTCCGTCAGCAGGAAAAAGAGCTGGGCTTCAAGTTTGACTACATTGTCGTGTGCTCCGTCACCGGCAGTACTCAGGCCGGTATGGTGGTTGGGTTTGCTGCTGATGGCCGCTCCCGGAATGTCATCGGTATTGATGCGTCGGCAAAACCGGAAAAAACCAGGGCGCAGATCCTGCGGATTGCGCAGAACACGGCGAATCTGGTTGAGTTGGGTCGGGAAATCACCGAAGAAGACGTGGTGCTGGATACCCGTTACGGCGGGCCGGAATATGGTCTGCCAAGTGAGGGTACGCTGGAAGCCATCCGTCTGTGCGCACGTATGGAAGGGGTGATGACCGATCCGGTGTATGAGGGTAAATCCATGCAGGGTATGATCGGTATGATCCGCAACGGTGAATTCCCGAAAGGCTCGAAAGTGCTTTATGCGCATTTGGGCGGCGCCCCGGCGCTAAGTGCTTATAGCTATATTTTCCGTAACGGTTGAGTTGCTATCTGTTTCAGTGGGTTGACCCACTATGTAACAACGGCTTCTTTACAAAAATGCAGGGAATTATGGCGGATTTTGTCGTTATCCGGCGTAAAAAATTATGCAGCGGTGGGTTTGACCGCCGAGTGAGCCGCAAGGATGCGGCGAGAGCCAGTGCCTCTACGTCTGCATAAAAACATGACTTCCAGCCAGCCCTGGCAAGGGTGAGTGCCTGAAGCTGTTCAGAACGTCAACTGCGTGGTGGAAAGCACTTCCCGCAGGCCGATAAAGGAACGGATCTGGCGCACACCGGGCAGGAAAAGCAGTTGTTCTGCATGTAGCCGGTTGAAGCTCTGGTTGTCGCGGGTTCTGATCATCAAAATATAATCAAACTCACCGGTGACCACATGGCATTCCATGCAGCCGCTGATTTTCTGTACCGATGCTTCAAAATCTTCAAACGAGCCTGGCGTCGAACGATCCAACACCACCCCGATGATGACCACCAGCCCTGCGTTGAGAGCCTGCGGGTTAAGCAGCGCCACAAAGTGCTTTATCAAACCTACCTGCCTGAGACGTTCCACTCGTCTTAAACAGGCTGGTGGGCTGAGGTTAACCTTTTCGGCCAATGCCACGTTGGATAGGGAGGAATCTGCCTGCAAAAGACGGAGGATGGCCGTATCAAAGCGATCCAGCTCATAGGCTTTCTTGTCCTCGGCGGGCGGTGTGACGATAGGTGATTTGGCTTTCATTGATGGTTTCCTCATTGCGCCTGATTTCGCATTATGACAATAATTCTGCCATTACGTTATTTCTTGCAACTAAATGATAAAAAAATAATTTAATTCCAGTGAAAAATTATAAAAACTTATCCTGATGAGAAATTAATAGAATTTAAGCGCTGACGGATTTGCTGCCCGATTTTTAGGCGGCGCTGGGCGGGAACACCGTGGATACGGACAGCACGTGCTGGCCAGGCGAATTATCCGGCGCTATAGGCGGCCATAAACCTTATGTAACATAAGGTTATATTATAGCTGTTTATGTTATTTCCCGCTTTTTCACTGCGCTGATAGCCTGCAACCAACACATTAACTGGTTAGGGGCAGGGAATGAAGAATCGTATCGTGGCATTGACGTTGCTGGCAGGTTTAGCTTCTGTTTCTGGCGTTGCACAGGCTGATAAGCTGGATGATATTCAAAAAGCGGGTGTGGTTAAAATCGCGGTATTCGACAGTAATCCGCCGTTTGGTTACGTTGATCCGCAAAGCAAAAAGCTGGTGGGTTACGATGTTGATATCGCCGAAGCGATTGGTAAAGCGCTGGGCGTGAAGGTAGAGCTGCGGGCGACGAATCCGGCAAACCGTATTCCGTTGTTAAGCGCCAAGAAAGTAGACCTGATTGCCGCCAATTTCACCATTACTGATGAACGCGCCAAGCAGGTAAACTTCAGTATTCCTTATTTTGCTACCGGACAAAAATTCATTGCCCGCAAGGGCGTGCTGAAAACCCCGGAAGATATTAACGCGTTGCGTATTGGCGCGGATAAAGGCACGGTACAGGAAATCACCCTGCGCGAGCATTATCCCACCGCCAAAGTGATCTCGTATGACGATACGCCGCTGGCATTTGCCGCCCTGCGTAATGGCAACGTGCAAGCCATCACCCAGGATGATGCCAAACTGGTCGGTCTGCTGGCTAACGTACCGGATGCGCAGAAAGCCGAGTTCGAAATCTCGCCTTTCAGCATAACCAGGGAGTATCAGGGGATTGGTATTCCAAAAGGTGAAGAACGTCTGACTGAGAAAGTAAACGAAACATTACTGAATCTGGAAAAACAGGGTGAGGCAAAAACCATTTATGACCGCTGGTTCGGGCCGGAGACAAAATCATCCCAGCCGCGAGGCAATTTTACTTTCGCCCCGTTAGATCAGCAGCCAAAGGCCTGATGTAAATTATCTGATCAGGTGGTTTCCGCCCTTTGCTTTGCAAGGGGCATTGTTGTTTATGAAAATTAGTCACCTATGAAACTGACCGAAACGATACTGCACTATGTTGACGCGTGGCTGCTGGCTCCCCACTATCTCAGTTGGCTCTGGCAGGGTTTTCTGGTCACATTGTGGATTTCCCTCTGCACGGTAATACTGGCGACCTCGCTGGGGTTTTTGCTGGCGGCGGCGAGAGACAGTCAACGGCGAGTGTTGCGTTGGCCGGTCATGGCTTACAGCTCGCTATTTCGCAATACGCCGCTGCTGATACAGCTTTTTTTCTGGTACTTCGGCGCCGGTCAGCTATTCCCCTCCGGCATGATGCAATGGCTTAATACGCCACATGATTTCACTCTGCTGGGGATGAATGCGGTATGGCCCTCATTTGAGTTTCTGGCCGGGCTATTCGGGCTGACGCTCTATTCCAGCGCCTTTATTGCGGAAGAAATTCGCGCCGGTATTGGCGGTGTGGCGCGCGGGCAAAAGTACGCGGCGCTGGCGCTGGGGTTAACGGAGTGGCAATCCATGCGCTATGTGGTATTGCCGCAGGCATTGAAAATTGCACTCCCGCCCCTGCTGGGTCAGTACATGAATGTGATTAAGAACTCCTCATTGACTATGGCGATTGGCGTGGCCGAACTCTCTTATGCGTCCCGTCAGGTGGAAACCGAAACCTTACGCACCTTTCAGGCGTTTGGGGTCGCGACTGTTCTGTACATCACGGTCATTGCGCTGATGGAAGGCTGGGGAATGTGGCGTCAGCAACGTAATCAGGCCGGGGAGCGCTGAAAATGGATTTCACCATTATTTACGATAACTTCAGTTATCTTATGTGGGGCGCTTTTCCCGATGGCCCTCTGGGCGGGGCCGCGTTGACGCTGATGATTAGCCTGCTGGCGGGCGTCGCTTCCGCCGTGCTGGGAACCCTGATGGGGGTTGCGCTGGCGATGTCCAGGGGCGGGTGCGCGGCGCTGCTGGCGATGATCCTCGGCTTTTTCCGGGCGATCCCGGTCATCATGTTGATTTTCTGGACCTACTTCCTGTTACCGATTCTTTTCGGCGTTGAGATCCCTGAAATTACCACGGTGGTCTGTGCGCTGGCGCTGATTGCGTCCGCTTATCTGGCGCATGGCGTGAAGGCGGGGATCGTGGCTATTGGCCGCGGCCAGTGGCAGGCCGGGTTATCGCTGGGGTTCGGGCGCTGGCGGGTGCTGTGGCATATCGTTTTGCCGCAGGCGCTGAGGATGATGGCGCCGTCTTTTATCAACCAGTGGATTTCGCTGATTAAAGACACCTCGCTGGCGTACATCGTCGGGGTTGGCGAACTGACATTTTTAGCCACCCAGGTGAACAATCGCAGCATGGTTTATCCGATGGAAGTTTTTCTGTTTGTCGCGCTGGTCTACTTTGTTTTTTGCCTGTCGCTGGAGCTGTTGGCGAATGGCTTTAATAAGCGTTTTAGTCAGCGGGAAAAACCGCGAAAACGCGCATGGTTATGGTGGCTAAAGAAACCAGCCTGATGACGTTACGCTACAATATCCCAGCCTTTTTCACGCCATATCTGCGCTAATGCCCGCATGTCATCAAATGGGGTGACCAGCGGATGGTGAATCGGCGTGACATTTATCTTTCCCGCAAACCTTCCCTTGCCAAACGCTGGACTGGACTGGTAATGAATTCGATGATGCGGCGCTTGCCAGTCTTGATTTCAGCGCTGAGGTTCATGCCAGGGCTGAGATGGATGGTCTTGCCGTCGATATTCATCCGCGTTTCGTGCAGCCGGAGCGTCACCATGAAGATTGCGCCCTTCTTTTCGTCCTGAACGGCATCTTGGGTGATTTTTTCCACCGTGGCGTTTAGTGTGCCGTAGCGGGTATAGGGGAACGTTTCCAGTTTGACCTCCGCCTGCTGGCCGGGATAGATGAAGCCGATGTCTTTGTTTTCCAGCGCCACTTCCGCGGTGAGCGTGGCGGATTCAGGTACGATGACCATCAGTGGTTGCGCTTCGGTCACCACGCCAGCCGCAGCGGTGCAGGGTGCGCCGGGGTTTCCTGTAAGCTCATGGCAGCGGGCAGAAAGGCGGCTTCGTCGGTCAGACGTTCGGGGCCAGCCAGTTTATGGCGTATCGCCCAGCTTGCAGTCAGGATGGCGCGATACCGGGCAAGCTGTTCACTCGCCGGACGTTGAGACCGCATCCGGGGTTTATGGGATACGCCGGACGTCATAGTAGATTCTCTGATAAATGACTGTTTGGTGTGTGGGGGGCTGATGGGGTAACGGTACGAGGATGCCGGGCAGGTATTTCACCACCGCTCTGGTCATTTTGTATGGCCCACAGATGGGCATACAGTCCTCCGGACTTGCGGATCAGCACATCGTGCGGATCGGCTTCCACGATACGGCCTTTATCCATAACGATAATGCGATCGGCCTGTCGCACCGCGGTGAGGCGGTGTGCAATGATAAGCACGGTGCGTCCCTGACAAATGGCGGCCATGTTGCGCTGGATAATGGCTTCGCTCTCATAATCCAACGCGCTGGTGGCTTCGTCGAAAATAAGGATGCGCGGCTGGGTGAACAACGTTCTGGCAATCGCTATGCGCTGGCGTTGGCCGCCAGAGAGGGTGCTGCCCTGTTCGGCGACCCGCGTGTCGTAGCCTTCGGCCAGTTCGCTGATGAATTCATGCGCGCCAGCCAGTTGCGCGGCGCGCATGACTCTCTCCAGCGGCGCGGCGGGGTCGGCAATGGCGATGTTCTCGCGTACGCTGCGGTTGAACAGCAAATTTTCCTGTAGGACAACGCCTGTCTGGCGGCGCAACTGGGCGGCGTCAATCAGGCTGATGTCCAGCCCATCGATAAGTACGCGCCCCTGCTCAGGCGTATAGAGGCGTTGCAATAGCCGGGTCAGGGTGCTTTTGCCGGAGCCTGAACGTCCGACAATGCCGATGATTTCGCCCGGTCGGATATCCAGTTAACAGGGAGTTTCTCGATAGCCCTGTATCCGAAGCTCTCCCTAAGCTGTTTAGAGATACTGTCATGGTCGAAATAGACCTTGCGAATGGAACTGATGAGGAAATAGCTGAATCTTTGAAAGCCGCGCTACCTCAATGGCGTAAAGTACGGGGCATTGAAGCCGATACATCTGATTCGATCAGGTTTGGTTATGGAACCATCAAGAAAATCATCAACTACAGACTCATACCCATGATCGACATCCTTGTATGGTCAACTCTGCACAAGGTTCGCATATCAGAAGATCGACTTTCACGCCTCCTTTACACCGACGATGATGATGAAGAACAGACCCGCCTCAATCACCAAATTCGGGACACAGACAGACCACTGGCGATAAAAGCAGCCAGTATACCTTTCATCCGTCAGTTCCATCTGTTCATCAACAAAAACAGTCATCTCAAAAACATCAGAGTTTCAGACGTGATGAAAATCGCGGATTCTGATAAAGACTGATATCCATACACTTGGCGATCTGAAGGTCGCTCTTTTTGCTGGTGATTCAATCGTATATTCATTTCCGTCAATGCAGATGAGGAAAATACCATGAATCAGCCATGTACACGTCTTATTCGCCTGTCGGAAGTTTTAGAAAGAACAGGATTCGGTAAAGCCTGGATTTACCGTCTTATCAGCCAAAATCGTAAGCGTCCGGCAAACTCACATTGTTAACAAAACTCTGCTGCCACATGCTGCCCTCACTCAATAAAACGAACCTGAGGTAAAATATGGCAAAACGGCATTCTCACCGTGAACGGCAACAGCATCTCGACGCCTGGCAACAGAGCGGGTTAACTAAACAACACTATTGCCGGCAACACGATTTGAACCCGGCCACCTTTTATTACTGGCTCAAACATCA
>NZ_MJLZ01000025.1 GCF_003666245.1 Brenneria alni | reverse complement strand
ATTTTGATGTATATAAGCTATCAAAACCAATTGAATTAATCGGTAAAAATGATTTGTAATGGATTTATTTTTGTCTAGAGTAAGCTCGTAGCTGATATCATTCACATTGGATTTACGTGATCGCATCTATATTCCACGAAAGGTGTATGAAAATGGATAGTTTCGGATAACGCTCTATCACTAATTTAAACATTATCAGTTGTTTATAATGCCTTCCAAATGTTAAATTGGAGGTGTCATTATTTTTTCAAAACGAAATTCTTTAGATTTTTCCAGCAAACATGACGAGATTAAAAATATTTTTTAAATTTAAAAATATTTTTTATTTTATAAGCTATACTCCCCAGGATAATAAGAGTAAGTGATTAATATAAATGATCGTCGTTACAGGAAATACTAACAATAACCAGGCGACAGTCACGCTAAAGTCAGTAGTATGAATTTTTGATCAATTTTAGATTGCAAGAATTACATTAGACAGCATCTGTAAAAAAGGAATTTCTAAGTAGCTTAGAAATATGGCCAAATGTCATTAAGCGTTTATGGCAGTGCTTTTTGCAAAGTCATTTTGGCGTTGACATTTATCATTAGTGTGTTTGTTTGACTAAATTAATTATCGAGGAACGATGATGCGTAAATTATTAAAAATGTTGAAGAAAGATGAGCGTGGCGTCTCTGCGCTGGAGTATGCCATTCTGGCTGGAGTGGTGGTGGTGGTGGTCGCGGCCGGTGTGGGAAAATTTAAAACGGATATTGAAACACTCTTTACTAATGCAAGTAAGTCTATTTCGACGGCGGCAAAAAATAGTGAATCTACAACACTGAACTAATAACAGTTAATGTTATTTATGCAGCTAATGATTATTGCGCCGCTGCTGGTGTTATTTGGGCTGTTAATACACGCCGATTTAACCCGGCGTTGCCTGCCTAATCGGTGGATATTGTATTACGCCCTGTTATTTCCTTTTTATTTTTTTTATCAGGGAACTAATTGGGTGCAATTTATCACTCATTGTTTAGTTGGCGTAATTGCCTTTACGTTGCTGCTGTTACCGTTTATGCGCGGTGGCGTCGGCGGCGGTGATGTCAAATTAGGCGCGGTAGTCATGCTTTGGGCTGGGCCGCTTTACGCGGCGCCAGCTTTAATCGTCATTGGTCTGGTTGGCGCACTGCTGGGTGTGGCGGGTTGGCTGGCGGATAAAGGCATGAACCCGCAGCCGGCGGCATCTCCCCCCCGGCGGGGCAGTATCTGGCAGCGCATGGCTTATGCTTTGTCGGCGCGGCGCGGCGTGCCTTATGGTGTCGCATTGGTTGCCGGCGGCATGACCGTGCTGGTTAGTGGCCTGAGTTAACTTATTCCAACTATTAAGCCTTCCTGATTGTTCGGAAGGCGCTACAAACGATTGATCGCTTTTTCAGTTATTTGCTAATCCTTCAGGGAGTGATCTGTTGATGTCTTCATTATTGAAACTGGCTTTGATTCTGCTGGCGGCGGCAATGCTGGCGGCGGTCGCCCGCGTGATGTTTGTCAACAGTCAGCAGAGTGACCCTCCGCCGGAACAGGGGGTGCAGGTGCGTGTCACTGCGGCAGCGTTACCGGAAGGGTTGCTGCTGCGTGAAGGCGATCTGGCCTGGCGTTCCTACCCGGAAAGCGACGTGCCGCAAGGGGCGCTGACGGAAGGTAGCGTTGAGTCCAGACTGAATGGCGCACTTCTGCGCAAACAGATGGCGGCGGGCGAACTGATTCTGGCGAGCGATGTGATCCGCCCGGATGCCCCCGGTTTTCTGGCGGCGGTATTAAAGCCGGGGATGCGCGCCGTCTCGGTGCCGGTGGATGATGTCTCCGGCAACGCCGGGCTGATTCAGCCGGGGGATTTTGTCGATATTATTCTTACCCAGCGTCTGCGCCAGGAAGGTAACAACACTCGAGATGCACAATCGGTGGTGAGTGAAACGGTGGTCGAACGGGTTCGAATTATTGCCGTCGGCTCCAGCATTCAGCGCAAAACCGAAGAAAATGGTAAACCGAACCGCGCCAGTACGGTGACCATTGAAGTGGCCCCCCGTGCGGCGGAAGCCGTAACCGTGGCCGCACAACTGGGCAGCCTGTCGATGGCGCTGCGCAGCTTTGCGGTGGATGAGCGGGAGGTAGCTAGCCACGACAACTCGCAACTCGCAACGGCATCGGTGGTGGCATGGGATAACACTGTCGGAAAAGATAACCGGCCGGTATGGGGGGGCGATGTCTCCCGTGCCCTGGGGAACGGCATGTCAACCAAATCGGAAGGGAAAACGAACCCGCTTAAACCGCGTCAGGTGGTTATTATGCGCGGCAGTCAACGTCAGGAACAGGAGTTTGACAGCAATGCTCGCTAGAATTTCATTCTTGCGCATTTTCTTGCGCACTTTCACGTTCATGCTGGTTATCACCAGTTTATCGCTGAGTACGGCGGTCAGGGCGCAGGCGCCGCTGGCATTATCCGTCGGCGCCGGTACGCTCATCAACGTCGCTCCCGATGTGACCACGGTGTTTGTCGCTGATCCTGAGATCGCCGATGTGCAGTCACCGGCGGACGGTGCGGTACTGGTGCTGGGCAAACGGGTCGGCACCACCTCGCTCTACGTGCTGGATGCCGCGGGTAAACCGCTGCTGCAACGCACGGTAGTGGTACGTCATAATCTGGGTGAACTGCAAAGCTCGTTGCGCCAGCGTTTTCCGAAACTTCGGCTGGCGCTGACCTCAACGCCAGGTTCGATCATGGTCACTGGTTCGGTGCCCAATGCTGAAACCGCCGAGGCGATCGTCCAGACCGTCAGTCCCTATCTGTCGGAAAAGGAGCAGTTACTCAACCAGCTAACCATCGCCAGCCCGGTGCAGGTGCATCTGCGGGTGCGGGTTACCGAGGTATCGCGTTCGGTCATACAGCAACTGGGGGTGAACTGGGAGGTCATTTCCAGCCCTGGGAATTTCCTTCTTGGGCTGGGCGGTGTGCGGGATTTTGCTTCAACCGACTTGGGCACCGGCATGACGAACTATACCAGGGCATCGGGTTCCTATGGCGCCATCGGCGGGTTCAAGACCGGCAGTACGTCGATTGAAACCATGGTTGACGCGCTGGATAAAGAAGGGTTGATCAGCATTTTGGCCGAGCCAAACTTGACCGCCGTGTCTGGTCAGACCGCCAGCTTTCTGGCTGGCGGAGAGTTCCCGGTGCCAATCAGACAGGAGTCGGACTCCATGAGCGTGGAGTTTAAGCCATTCGGTGTCGCGCTCGACTTTACCCCCACGGTATTGGGCGATGACCGCATCAGCCTTAAGGTACGGCCTGAAATCAGTGAAGTCGATCCCAACAACAGCATTGTGATGGAGGGGCTGACCATTCCCGGCGTATCCGTGCGGCGCGTTGAAACAACCGTAGAGCTGGCGAGCGGTCAGAGTTTCGCCATTGGCGGGTTGTTACAGAAAAATGTCAGCGACGTGCTTTCCAAAGTGCCTGGTCTGGGTTCGATACCGGTGTTAGGCAAACTGTTTTCTTCTTCAGATTATCAGAACAATAAAAGCGAACTGGTGGTGATCGTCACGCCGTACCTGGTGCGGCCCGCCGCCGCTGGTCAGTTGGCCACGCCGCTGGACAGTATGCGTGCGAATACCGATATCGAATTTATCGTCAATAAAAAGACCGGTTATGACCCGTTGCTGAATGAAGTGCCCCGACTGACCGGGTCGGCGGGTTTTGTCTATTAGTAATTTGGTGACATAAGGAGTGTGAAGATGGCTATTTCTACCGGGCTGCGCCGCTGTCTCGCGTTATTGCTGGTCACTAACGCGATGGGGCTGTTAGCGGGTTGCGCCTCATGGCAGCGGGATGATGACGGTCTGCCGGATGTTTCATCGATAAAATTGCAGCAGCAGGGCAAACAGTGGGTCGCGGTTCCGCCAGACTGTTCCTCATTGATGCAACCCGGCTATCACTGGAGCCATCAAGGACGCCAGCAGGTGGCGTTTGGCTGTGCTACGTATACCAATCTGGCGGTCAGTCTGGCGCGTCCGCAGGATTTGTCCACGCCGCGCATTTATAGCGGTATGCAGGCGGACGCGGCGGCCTTATCGGTTACGCGTTATCGCCAGAATAAGGTCGAGCCGTTGCGGGAGACCGAGTCTACTTCAAAATCAGGTGACTAAGCGGATAGGGACATATGAGCGTACTGGGTGAAAAAGAACGTGGTGAACAGCGTGCGGTAAACTTCGCGGCATTTGTCCATGATGTAGACAGTAAAGAAGAACTGACGCGTTTTCTGAAGGCCAGCACCCTGACCGATAGCCGGGTTGAACGCGGCAATATCGATGATGTGATCGCCTGGCTGAAAAAGAACGGTCGCTCGCCACAGCGCCTGATGGTGGATATTTCTGGTTCCAGCGGGCCGCTGGATGAACTGGATCGGCTTGCCAATGCCTGTGAACCGTCGGTGCAGGTCTATGTGGTGGGAGATCGCAACGATGTCGGCTTGTATCGCAATTTGCTGCAACGCGGTGTGCAGGACTATCTGGTCAAGCCGTTGGGTGCCGAACTACTGCGGCGCGCACTGGAGTCGGATGAGGGTAACACCGTGCGTCAGCGGCGGCTTGGCAAAGTTATCGCCGTGGTGGGAACGCGTGGCGGGGTCGGCACCACCAGCGTGGCGACGCATTTAGCCAGAGGGCTTGCTGTCGGTGGCGCTCATCGCCGCGTGGTCTATATCGATCTCGATTTTTATGGCGGCAGCGGCACGGGCATGTTGGGGCTGGCGGGAGGGAGCGCCCTGATTGAGATTCTGGGTAATGTGAATCGTTTAGATCCGCAGTATCTGGAGCGCACGCTGTCTACGGTGGACAATCGCCTGTATGCCCTGGGGGCCGAACTGGATTATATGGACGCCTATACGCCGGTGGAAGGGGCGTTGGGAGCGTTGCTGTCGACGCTAAGTCAGCATTTCCACTATGTGGTGCTGGATGTGCCACAGCCCGGCGGTGAACTGGCTTCCGAGGTGTTTTCCCATGCCAGCCTGGCCTGTGTGGTGGCAGACCAGTCGATTTATTCCGCCAGGGCGCTGGTCAGGCTGGTGCGCCATATTGAAGCCCACCCTAACCCGGCGACGGTATATAGCGTCGTCAACCAGCCACAGCCGCTGAACCGTAATAAAGTCAATATCGATGATTTCGTCAAAGCGGTAGATCTGGCGGTTACGGTAGAAATTGACTACGACGCACAGTCGCTGTCGCTGGCGGAAAATCTGGCCGAGGCATTGCCGGAGCGCAGTGAGTTTGCCAGGGGCATAAAACAATTGACCGGCGTTTTGACCGGTGAAGTACAAACCCGGCAGCAGGCGCCTTGGTGGCAGACGTTACGCATTAAGAGGTTAACATGAGATTTGGCCGCAAATTGGCAGTGGCGCCTGAAATGCAACCGCCGCAGCCAGTGGAAACCTTGCCCTCAGAGAATGACAGCGGGCGAGAGAAAAAAGATGCCGTCACGCCTGCGCCCATATTGCGGGTTACTGCTCCCGAACCCGAACTCGATCCTCTGGTGACTTACCGTCTGCCGGAGACCGGAGATACGGTGGTGCGCTCCGAATATTATGTTCGGTTGCGACAGACGGTGTTTTCCACCATTGATGTTTCCAGCGCACTGAGCCGTACCCGTGAGGAGGTTCAGCTTGATGTCGAAGCCATTATCGCGGAAACGGTAGTGATGGACAGTATGCCAGTAACGCAGACCGAACAGAGACTAATGGGGCAGGAGATTCTCAATGACATGTTTGGCGTCGGGCCGATTGAACCCTTATTACAGGATGAAACAGTGTCCGATATCATGGTTAATGGCCCGGATCAGATTTATGTCGAGCGTTTTGGCAAACTGGAGCTGACGCCGCTTAAATTCCGTGATAATGCCCATGTCATCAGTGTTGCTCAACGTATCGCTTCCTCGGTGGGGCGACGGGTGGATGAAAGCAGCCCGATGGTCGATGCCCGTCTGGCAGACGGTAGCCGTGTTAATGTGATTTTACCCCCGCTGGCGATAGATGGCGCGTCGATCTCGATTCGTAAATTCTCCCGTCGGGATTTGACGCTACAGCGGCTGGTGGCGAGAAACTGTCTGTCGCCCGCCATGGCCAGGGTGTTGGAGATTGCCGCCGCCAGCCGGCTCAACATCATTATTTCCGGCGGCACCGGCTCAGGTAAAACCACGCTGCTTAATGCGCTGTCGCGATTTATTTCTATTTCTGAGCGCGTTATTACCGTTGAAGATGCAGCCGAATTACAGCTACAGCAGCCCCATGTATTAAGGCTGGAAACCCGTCCGGCGAACCTGGAAGGGAGCGGTAAAGTGGCACAGGGAGATTTGGTGCGTAACGCGCTGCGTATGAGGCCGGACAGGATCATTCTGGGAGAAACGCGTGGCGTAGAAGCCCTGGACGTGTTACAGGCGATGAATACCGGTCATGATGGTTCGATGACGACCCTACATGCCAATAACCCACGTGATGCGCTGATTCGTCTGGAAAGCATGGTGCTGATGGCGAACGGCAACTTGCCTCTGTATTCCATACGCAGGCAGATTTCCAGCGCGGTACACCTGATTGTACAGGTTGAGCGTATGCGTGACGGTACGCGACGCATCACCAGCATTACCGAGCTGGCGGGAATGGAGGGAGACGTCATTGTCACCCAGGAGTTGTTCCGTTTTAGTTACGATGCCAGCGCCTTTGATGATGAAGTGAAGGGAACGTTTGACAGCAGTGGTATGCGGCCTATTTTCTCTGAACGGGCGCGCTACTATGGTATGGAAACCGCGCTATTGGAGGCGATGCGGCCATGAGCCAGGCTGACGTGGTGATGATGTTGGCCTTTGCCGCCAGTGTATTGGCCGGGCTGGCGATCATCGTAGTGAGTAATGCCTTACGCCAGCGAACGGGTACGCGCATTCGGCAACGTCTTAAAGAGATTGCTGGTGTGTCGGGTAGCGTTTCGCGGCAGAAAATACTGCTGGAGCTGGAGCGCGCGCAGGCTGAAGCCCGCCGTCGCCGTCGCCGTCAGGCTATGGGATCGATGGGGTATTATCTTAATCGGTTAGATACTATTGGTGGTCGGCGGGGTAAACAAATATTGATAACGGCCACGGCGGCAATATTGCTGCTTAATATCGTTTTCCTGTCGCTTGGCCTGATACCGGCCACCTGGTGGAGCATTCCTGTGCTGCTGCTGGTTATGCCGCTGGCAGTCCTCATCTTCATTTACCGAAAACAGGTTGAACGTTTCCAGATTCAGTTTCTCAATCAATTGCCGGATGCGCTGGATATGATTACCCGGGCCAGTCAGGCTGGGATCCCGGTCACGCAATCCATCCGCAATGTCGGCAACCATGTCGCGGCGCCGCTTGGCCCGGAATTTCTTAAAATGGGCGATGGGCTGTTGTTAGGCAATGATATTCAGGATGTAGTTGACGAAGCGGTATTGCGTATCGAATCGCCTGATTTTGCCTTTTTTGCCGTTTGCCTTGCCCTGCAACGTGATACCGGCGGTTCGCTGGTGGAAGCGTTGGATAACCTCTCTACCATTATTCGCACACGGCGCGATCTGCGGTTGAAAACCAAAGCGATGACGGCGGAAGGGCGTTTATCCGGCATGATCCTCGCTGTTCTGCCGTTCTTCATTGCTGGCGCATTGTTTGTGCTTAACCCGGAGTACATCGGCATCATGTTTGAAACTCCCTCCGGGCAAAAGATGCTATGGACAGCCGGTATTATGCTGGCGTTGGGTACGATATCGATTCGTAAGATTGCCAAAATGGAGGTCTGAGTGGATCTACTGAATCTCATTTACCTGCTGTGTGCATTAACCGGCGCGATTTTATATCTGTACGCCCGCATTGGCCGTCGCGCCCGGCTGGCTGAACGGTTACGTTCTGAGGTTTTACGTAAGCGTAATCAGCAACAGGGCCAGGCTCTTTCCCGGCAGAGCCATACTTTACCCCAGCGGATAATACGGGTGTTGCAGCGTATTGGGCGCTACGCGCCGTTGTTTAGCGCGGCCCAGCGGACGGAAATTGCGGAAAGGCTGTTGTCCGCCGGATTCCGTAACCCTCAGGCGCTGATTGTTATGGCGGGATTATCGCTGTTGTCGATGATTTCACTAACCGTGCTGGTGGTGATTTTCGTCTGGCCGTACCTGGAGGGCAACCGGATATATGGTTTGGCGCTCTGCCTGCTGGCGATCTATCTGGGTACGCTATTCCCGCGTTTGATGCTTGACCGGCTGGTGGCCAGGCGTCAGCGCAAGATCCAGCAAAGTCTGCCGGACGCGCTCGATCTGCTGGTGATCTGTACCAACGCCGGGCTGGGATTAAACAGCGCCATCCAGCGGGTTGCGGAAGAAATTGAGATTGTCTGTCCGGCGCTGGCGGATGAGCTGCGTTTAACCTCTGGCGAACTGCAAATCAGTAATGATACCGAAACCGTGCTCAAACGATTGGCCCAGCGTACTGGCCTGGATTCCATCAGCACGCTGGTGAATACGCTACTGCAATCCCGCCAGTATGGTACGGCGATAACCCAGGCATTGCGTATTTTGGCCCGCTCCGAACGTACCGCCCGGATAATGCGGTTGGAAGAAGCGGCTGCCAAACTGGCGGTGAAAATCACGCTGCCAATGATGCTGTTTATTATGCCGACGGTATTAATCGTGGCGGCGGGGCCGGCAGTACTGGGGCTGATGATTTTTTTCGCTTCACAGCAACAATAAAAACAGGTGATGTAATGGATTATAAATACCGAATAGGTCTGGTACTTTGCATCGTGCTCCCGCTGACGGGCTGCGCGATTTTGCGTCCGGCGCCAGCGCATCAAGACAAAAGCGCGCAGGGGCAGTCGATAATGGGCGAGAGCGATCTGCGTATCGCATCCAGTGCGCTGCAGAGTGGGGATCTCAACGTTGCCCGATCAATCTATGGCCGCGTAATCGAACAGCAGCCAGAAAACGCTACCGCCTGGTTGGGGCTGGCGGATACTCATTTTCTGTCAGGAGAATTGGACAGCGCCAATAAAGCCTATGCCACTGCGCAGCGGCTGGAGCCGAAAAATATTGATGCCCAGTTGGGACAAGCCCGGATTTTGATCCGGCAGCGTAATCTGACGGCGGCCACCGCCAGCTTCAAGTCTATTCTCACCCATTTTCCCGACCATCCGCTGGCGCTGTCCGGGCTGGGCGTCAGTTACGATCTGGCCGGTGATTATAATCAGGCGCAAAGTACCTACCGGCGCGGGTTAAGTTTGTACCCTGACGATAGCGCGCTACGCACCAATCTGGGGTTATCGTTGGCGTTGAGCGGAAAACCCCGCGAAGCGGTCAACGTTCTGCTGGGAACTACCGGTGTGTCCGGCAAGTTACCGCAGGAGCGGGATAATCTGGCGTTGGCCTACGGTATGCTGGGGCGTGATGACGCCGCTGAAGAGATTCTGATGAGCAATCAGTCGCAAGGCGCGGTACAGGATAATCTGGCCTTTTATCACTACCTGCGTCAGAACATGAGGTGATCCGGTGCGAAAGTTACCCTTGCCTTATCTGTTGCGACGTAACCAGCGTGGTGTTACCGCACTGGGATATGCGCTTGTCGCACCGTTACTGTTTGCGGTGATATTTATTGCCCTTGAAGTGTCTTTCATCATGCTGGCCGACGCGCATCTGGATATTGCCGCCAATCGAGTGGCACGGATGGGGCGCATCGGCATTGACGGAGATTGTCAACAGGCGGTGCGAAGCGTAATGAAAAACACTTTGTCAACCTGGGTCAGCAGCGAGAGTGAAATGTATGTCGATGCGAAGATTTACTCCCCAGGGGAAGATAAAGCGAATAAGTTTAGCGACCTGAATGACAAAAACTATCTGCCAGTGTGTGATGCAGGTGGGAGGGGCGATATGGTGATCTATCGGCTGGCTTTTGATCGCCCCGGTTTGACGGGGTTTATCGCCTGGCTGGGCTACAACTACATGCGTTTTGAACGCGTGGTCCTGATCCAGAACGAACCATGAGGCGGAGAATGATGAAAGGGACTTGCTCTCTGCGGCGGCGTATGGCCCAAAGCATTCTGTGGCGTGTTGGGCGCGACAGCGGTGGCGTGATGGCGGTTGAAGCGGCGCTGATCCTTCCAGTGGCGGTGTTTCTGATCTTTGGCGCTCTGGAGTTATATGGCTATTTTAGAACCTCGGCGGTGGTGGAGCGCACGGCATTTATGGTGGCGAACAGTCTGTCCATGCAACGTGAACTGAACGATAGCATGGGTAGGGAGTGTCGTCTGGCTAATGATATTTGTACCTATAGAACGATTGTTTCGGATTTGATGACCCCCCTAGATTATGAGAATCATGGCGGCATCATCATTAGCCTCTATACCACATCATTGGATGACAGTGGCGATACGGTCTGGAAGCCTAAGTGGCAAAGACTTTATAAAGGCAGCGGTAATAGCCCTATCCCGGTTTCCAAACTGGCCCCCCCGGCAGATTTTCCGCAGGCGGCGTCGATTGGCGACACCACCATCGTGGTGGAAACTTTCTATGATTACGTCCCTTTTGTCATCGGTTCGACATTCTGGCAGAAGTTGAGCGGGGAACGGCAAATTAGCAGCCGGGTATTCTATCGCCCGCGTTTTAGCACGTTAAGTGACGATCTTCAAAATAATGTGATGGCGGAAAGACTATGACCACACTCAGGTTGTTTTTTCTTAGTCTGCTGCGCGAACAGCGCGGCGCGGTAACGATGACCTATCTGCTCTGTTTTCCAGTGATCTTGCTGGCACTGCTGGGGTCGATTGATTTTATCCGTTACAGCATGGCGCAGGACAAGTTGCAGAATGCGCTGGATGCAGCGGTGATATCCGCCGGGCGTAATCTGGAAAAATTTACGCCGCAAATCGGCTCTGGCGATGAAAGCGAGTCTGGCGAACAGGACGGCTGGCGCATTGATGCCAGCAGCTATTTCCGCAGCAATATGCCGGAGGGGTTTCTCGACAGCCAGGTTCCGCTGAAGGCGCTGAAGATAACATACGATGAAGAGAAAACCGGGCAAGGGACTACCACCGGGCAACTGGTGCAGATGTCGGTGAGCGGCACCCTGCCGTTGCTGATAACCGGCATGATGGATAGAACCGCTTTCACTTTATCGGCGACAAATGAGGCGGTACGCCGCACCCGCAGCGATCTGGAAATGGTGCTGGCGCTGGATAACACCGGCTCGATGAGTGGAGAAGATAGGATTGGTAAACTGAAAATCGCCGCCACCGAACTGGTGGATACGTTGTTGGGGGCGGCGCAGGCCGGTCAGACCGCAAAGAAGGCATTTATCGGCATCGTGCCTTTTGCCGATACGGTCTATGTGGGGAAAGAGAAAGCCCATTGGCTGTCACCAAAGGCGCAGCAGTTCCCCTATATTAAAACCGGCAGTCATTGGGGCGGCTGCGTGGTGGAACCCTATATCGATAACACATTTAAAGCTGAGTCGGGGCTGCCGGGTCATTTTGAACCGCTGATGACGGTTGGCTCGCTAACCATTGATTCTGATTTTCTGAAAAAGAAACTGGATTCTAATGCAGAATATAGTTTTGATACTGCGACTGAACCACAAGCTGTCACGGGTGAACGCCTTATGTGGGCAGAGCATGAGGCGAGCAAGATAAATATTAAATTCGCCTTTAATTCACATTATGAACAATATGGACAAAGTCGTTATAACTGCCCATCAAATCGGGAAATGATCTTTCTAACCAATAATGCAGACTGGTTAAAGCAACAAATAAAAGCTATGGAAGTGGATGGCCGCACCATTATTCCGTTGGGGTTATTATGGTCGTGGCGCATGTTGGATGCCAACTGGCGTGGAGATGCTGGCTGGGGCGATTCCGAAAAGCCGCTCGATGCCGCTATCGGTTTGAATAAAATCATTGTGCTGTTGACCGACGGTAATAATGGTTTGGATCCTATGGATCCAAATAATAATAGATATCGCTATGACGATGTAGCTATTGATAGTAAAGAAAAAGGGACTGGAGACTTCAAAATCAAGTTTGACTATAAAGTTAATGACGGGACGATCGGCACTTATGATTATTCAGATAAGGTAAATAATATTGTTAATGATAAGAATTTCATCAATAAATATTATGCTAACAGTTCTGATTTTAGCTCACTGCGAGTAGGTCCCACGAATGAACTGAAAAAGAGTAGTGTAGCAATTGAACCTTATGGACAATTATATCAGGGGCGGCGCAATAACCAATCGGATTGGCTGATTGGTAATGATACGCTTAACGAATTAACCAAAGAGCTGTGTGAAAATATTAAGAATAAAGACAAAAATAAAGCTATAAAAATCTACACTGTGATACTGGGTAGTGGCACTAATGCCAATACCAAAAAACTGATGCAGGATTGTTCCAGCGGTGCGGATAAATACTATGATGCCTCCAACGTAAACAATTTGTCAGCGGCGTTTCGCAGTATCGCCAACTCACTCACCGAACTGCGGCTTAGTAAGTGAGGGAGACCAGCCAGTTGAAACCTCAGTCGCTCGTTGCCGTATCATCAAGTTGTATTTTCTTTACCACAAGCCATTGCTGGTATTACTCTGGTGACATCGGCGTCAGGATAAGGCCGATATAAAACAACATCCTGCCGTTTTACGTTACCAGGGGTATATATGAAACTTTTTGTTTATGAACACTGTCCATTTTGTGTCAGAGCCAGAATGATTTTTGGGTTGAAGGACATGCCATTTGAACTGTCTGTCATTATGGAGGGGGACGTTGAAACCCCTACTCGTATGGTGGGACGCAAAGTGGTGCCTATTTTGCAGAAAGATGATGGCAGCTTTATGCCGGAAAGTATGGACATCGTTCATTACGCAGACAGCCTGAAAACGCCTTTACTTGCCGATAAACCAGTCGACCCAGTGATTGAGGCGTGGTGCAAAGCGGCCTCGGGGGCGGTTTTCAAACTGGCTATTCCGCGTTTCACCAGGGCTGATTTTAAGGAATTATCTACCCCGCAAGCGCGGTTGGCTTATCGGCAACGGGAAGAAAAGGCGTTTGGCGACCTGGACGCGCTTATGGCCGATACACCCGCACTGGTATCTGAAATCCAGCAAAAACTTACTGAGCTTGAAGCGCTGCTTGCGGATAAACGGGACATATCTACCACCGATTTTATTTTGTTCCCCATTCTGCGCTCACTGACTATTGTTAACGGCGTGGCTTTCGGCCCGCATGTCGCCCGTTATATCGAACATATCGCCAATGTAAGCAATGTAGATCTTCTGAGCGATAAGGCGATGTGAAAAAGGTTCTTGCCAGAGTCTGATTAACATGACTCTGAGGGAATACAAAAATGTTCCCTTGGGTATTGAGTTAACTTATTGATATTAAAGGAATATTATTCTAAACTGATGAGTGTATGGCGTAACCCCGAAAGTCGGACACACCCCCAACAAGTAAGGGCGGCCAGTCAGGTAGAGTGAAAAACTGCAAGGATAAGGGATGAGCCAATACTTTCGTCAAATCAGTCGTTATTTCCGCCAGTCTCTTATTGATGCCGACAGGCTTTGCCCGGATGACAAAGACATTCTCCCTGTTATTGGCCCGGATAAAACGCAAGATCCGACAGCTGATTATTTAGCTTTAAGTCAACAGGTGTGGGAACGAGGTGGCATCGAAATATCGCTTGCAGAGCAGATCCTTGAGGCCCGTCAACCCAGGAATAAACCACCATTGCAGCAGATGGAAATCGTGATATTCCCACGGGTGGATTTGCTGGTTTATCAAGGCGGCGCTATCGATAAGCGCAAGCGAGAGGTGTGCTTGCCTTTGGTGGCTTTCGTCAATCTCCAGCGTGATGGCACATTGCTGCCCGGCAAGAAAGCGCCGTGGATTCCCCGTGTATGGATTGGGCCAACGCAGGGGGCTACCCAGCCATTTACTGAGATGTCGTTGCTTGATGAATTTTTCACTCTACATCCTTTCGAGGGCATCAATAGCTGGCCGCAGTTGAAAAGTTACTGTACGCGCCTGCTCTGCCATGCCACCGGTACTCCATTTATTGACGCCTCTGCCGACAATCCCGCGATCGCAATCAGTGACATCGAGGTTGACAACGAATATCAGCAAAGTGAGCAATGCCTGTTGCAATTTAATACGCCTATTGTCGGGGCAAAGGCGAACTTGCTCAAAGCGCTTGATTTCCTGATAGAAAGGAATTGCTATCCGACGCTTTACCAGGCTTACAGCCGCCGTGAAGCAGCGCCACTGAAAGGCTATCAGGAGCAAAAAGAGGCGACGGACTTGGCCAAACAGCATTTGGGCCAAATGTCGGGAGAGTTTCCGCTCTCTTCCAAACAGCGTAATGCGCTGCACTATTTTATTCAGCAGCAAGCGGGCGAAATTCTGGCAGTGAATGGGCCGCCAGGAACCGGTAAAACCACATTATTGCGTTCAGTTGTTGCAAACTTGTGGACAAAAGCCGCACTCGAGAAAAAAGAGCCGCCGCTAATCGTGGCGGCCTCCAACAATAATCAGGCGGTAACCAATATCTTGGAAAGCTTTGCCCGCATTGATGAAGCCGGGATGGAAACGTCGTTGCAAGGGCGGTGGCTGCCTGAGGTGGATAGTTATGGTTTATATTTTTGCGCCCGTGAAAGAGCGAATGACAAAAATCTCTACCGTTACTCCGGGCCTAAAGGTGAAGGCTGTATGCAAGGGTGGCAAACGTCAGCGTTTGTTACCCAAGCGCTGGAGCATTTTTTAGCCAAAGTCTCTGCCTGGCAGCAAAAAGCGTGTAAAGACCTGGATGAATCCTTAGATTTACTGCATCAGGCCATGTTGCACAACCGGCAGAAGATTCACCACGGCATTGAATACTTGTCTGCCTGGCAGGCTGCTCTCAAACAGATTGAGCGGCAGTATGGTTCACTTGAAGAATTAAAAGATGTTTTGGCGAAAACAGAGCGGGCGATGGCGGAATGCGCGAAACAATACGGTGATGAAAAATCCCTGCTGGATACCATTTATAAATTATGGGAGTCGCGCAGTTGGTGGGTGCGGCTGTTGATATGGTTGCCGCCAATTCGTAAGCAGGAGGCGCGTAGAACGGCAAGATTATTGAACAAATCTGATCGCCATCTGCCCTCCACGATGGATGACGCCGTTGAGGCCGACTGCAATCAGCGTCTTGCCACTCTTCGTGATGAATCGGGCCGTTTGGAAAAAACATTGGCCGGATTGCAAAGCTGTTTGTCTCAGTTTGATGCCTTACAGGAAAAACTCGATACCTGGATGCAGCCAGCATCGGCATTGAAACTCTTTAGTCAGTCCCGGGCAGAGCAAGTGGCTGAACTTAATGACCGTTATTACCGTTTTCGTTTATTTAAACTGGCGACGCATTATTTTGAGGCCCATTGGCTTAAGGAAACCAAACTCTTTGTTGATAGTCATGACGAGGACAAGAAAACACCTCTGAAGCTATTGCGTAAGCTACGTCGGTACGCAAAATTGACCCCCTGTTTTGTCTCAACATTTTATATGGCGCCCAGTGCTTTTATGGCGGGTGAGTTCAGAGACAAGGTCTGGACAGACCTCCCTCAACTGGAAGAGGTTGATCTCCTTATTGTGGATGAGGCGGGACAGGCGTTGCCGGACGTTTCAGCGGTAAGTTTCGCACTCGCCAAACGTGCATTGATTGTGGGAGATACTGACCAAATCGAACCGGTTTGGAATATCCCTGCCAGCGTTGACCGTTCCAACCTGGCGCTTTTTGAGTTATTGAAAGGCGAAACGGATTATGAACAATGGTTACATAGCGGATTGCTGGCAAGCAGCGGCAATGTGATGCAACTGGCCCAGCGTCAATGTCATTATCATCAGTTTGAACAGTTGCCGCGTGGTCTATATCTGACAGAGCATCGACGCTGCTTCAATAACATCGTCGGATACTGTAATGAACTGGTTTATAAAGGTATTCTTGAACCGCTACGGGGTAATGCCAGACATGCTATTCCCTGGGGAATGATGACGTTACAGCCGGTCTTGTCGCCGTCGAGAACCTTTGGCGGCAGCCGCGGCAATCCCGGTGAAGCACAGGTGATTGCACAGTGGCTCCTTTCTGAATCCAGCGCAATAGTCCAGTATGCGCGCCAGCAGGATAAAAAATACCTCTCGATAAACGCGGCGGATGTCTTGCAAAAAACGGTAGGGATTGTGACGCCGTTTAGCAAACAGTCCGAACTCATTCGGCGGGCACTGCGAGAGGTCGGCATTGAAGGAATTACGGTAGGAACAGTACATAGTTTGCAAGGTGATGAGCGCTTAATCGTACTGTTCTCCAGCGTCTATGGCGAAAATGATAAAAGCAGCGGTAAGTTTTACGATTGTGGGCCGAATATGCTCAATGTGGCGGTATCCAGAGCAAAAGATGCTTTCATTGTGTTTGGGGATCCGAATGTGTTTGGCGTGGGGGCGTCGGGTACGCCATCGGGGATGCTGAGAGCTCGTTTGGCCGTCACCGAAGACAAATACTCAACGGCATAATAGTGATGACTGCAATCTTTTCGAATTTAATGACAATTTTTCCATTTCCCGGCGTTGAATATTATTCAACCGTGTCTGACGCCAACCTGTGGGAACCCATCTTTTCGCCATCTCTGTTTATGTATTTTCAATAAGAACATATGAGAGCAAATGATAAACCAGAGGACATTAATGTTGAGGCTGAGATATCACCGCAAGATCAACGGCTTTTTGTTGTTGATGATGTACAGTTTGCATCATTCATTGTCGAATTGAAAAAACCAATCATCTGTAATGAATCACTGAGGGCGCTATTAGATAAAAAATCATCGTGGGAATAACGGTGACCGCATGATCGCTGTCACCGCTTTTTAAGATTATGCAAAAAGGAGAGGAGTGTAATCAGGAACGTAATGCTTTTTCCATTTCCCGGCGCAGAATATTATTCAACCGCGTCTGATAGCCTGGCCCTTCACTTTCAAGCCAGTTCAGTACATCGGCATCAATACGTACCGTTTTTTGCACTTTTACCGGTTTATAGAATTTGCCACGCACCGCCTTGTTCCACACGGCATCAGGCAGTTCTGGCGCATCGCTGTAATCGATATCTTCATCCGCCATGTTGTTAAGGCGATCGATTTGTTGTTTACGATTCATCATTTTCGTACCTCGCTCTCTCTTTGGCGTTTGCTTTACGGGCAGAAATAAGCCTTATTGAACTGAACCTGTCCGTGTGTACCACCAGAAGTAATATTTGCCCGCTTGCCTTGCCTATTGTTTGGTATCGCTTTTCTCCGTAATCAAATCTGTTATCCGGTACGCTCAGTGCGTCAGGATCAAAAAAGATTTCACACGCGAATTCAAAAGCGACATTGTGCTTATGTAAATTTGAGTGAGCTTTATCCCCATCCCACTCAAATGCTATTCCATTAAGTATGTGATGAATGTCCAAAATCACGCTATGTAGTTGCTTTTTGTAGTTACATTTTAGGCTGTTTATTAGTCATGTCAAACAGGCTAATCTGCCTGATAGGGCATAATAATCAGGCCAACTTACACTTGGGCAGCGTTCGGCAACGACCTTAAAGGTGTTGATTGGGTTTCCAGCGCTTGCTTGCGCAATGAAAGCTGGTGTTCATAAGGGTCAATATCTTTTACCAGCAGGGCGCGGGCCGCTGTACGGCGTTGCCGGGCGTCGGCCAGAGTGACTTCAGGATAAGGCCCAAAAGTCAGTTTTGCGCGCTTTTTGGTTAAAGGCCGATAGTAGCGCATCTGCCAGACCTTCCTGCCGCTGCTTTTGATTAGCAGTTGCAGACCGTCGCCGTCATGCAGTGTGTAATCCGCCTCCTGTGGTTTGGCGGCTTTGATCTCCGTATCGGTGAGGGGTTTTGTTAACCGTGCCATAGGTACCTCCATCATTTAGGTACCCGCTGGATGGTTACCTGCCTTTCGGGTACCTAAAAGTTGTGGAAGCCACAAGATCGCCACAGCGCCCAGTAGACGTAAAAAAGCCCGCAGGGCTTGTGCCATGCGGGCTTAGTGGACTTCTTTGGCGTTCTATAGAACAAAATTTGGTGGAGCTGGGGGGATTTGAACCCCCGTCCGGAATTACTCTACCGTCGGCACTACATGCTTAGTCTAATCTTTACATTCGCCTGCCAGCTGCGGATAGACACGCCACTAACAAACTAGCCTGATTGAATTTAACGCTTCAACCCCAGGCAGGGTATTCACGCGATCTCTTTTAGGTTTGACCTCTCTTGATCCCCGTCCTAAGAGCGGAGGCTAGGGAGAGAGGGCTCTGAGCAGGTTATTAAGCTGCTAGGGCGTAGTTTTCGTCGTTTGCGACTATTTTTTTGCGGCTTTTTACGAGGCCAACCGCCCCTCGGCATGCACCTTGGGCTTTGCAAATCCCGTCGAATCCAGAATCAGCCCCCAAGAAACTTTCGTCAGTATACCAGAACTTTCCTTACTTAAGCCACTGGCTTAACGGTTTGCGTTCTTCATGATACGGGCTTTGTCTAATTTCCATTCACGTTCTTTGATGTCGTCGCGCTTGTCGTGATCTTTCTTACCTTTCGCTACGCCGATTTTGACTTTGCTCCAGGCGTTCTTCCAGTACATGGATAAGGCAACCACGGTATAGCCTTCGCGACTGACGCGCCCTATCAGAGAATCGAGTTCCCGTTTGTTGAGTAACAGTTTACGTGTGCGTATCGGGTCGCAGACAACATGTGAAGAGGCAACGTTGAGCGGTGTGATGGTGGCGCCGAATAAATACGCTTCGCCGTCACGGAACGTCACGTAGCTGTCGCTGATATTGGCCTTGCCCGCACGCAGTGATTTTACTTCCCAACCTTGCAACGAAAGCCCGGCTTCAAATTCTTCTTCAATGAAGTATTCGTGGCGGGCGCGTTTGTTTTGCGCAATGGTAGCGGAACCGGGTTTGTACGCTTTTTTCTTTGTCATAGTGCCGTCATTATACTGGATGTTATGGGGAATGAAATCCCTGATACGGGGGATGTTTTAAGGTCTGCGCTGATGAGACGCCGGACGAGCGCCCGGCTTGTTGCAATATATCAAACGGTGAGATTTAGAGGAAACTGGCACATTCCAGATCGATATTGGGAATGATGGCGCCAGCCGACAGGGATAACAAGAAGCTGATGCAACGGATGATATCGCGGGTTTGTATCTTATCGTCAGCAGAAACACCGGGAAAATCGCGCGTCATGTCGGTATCGACGAAAGCAGGATTAATATTGGAGACTTTAATGTTATAGGGTATCAGGTCGAGCATTAACGATTCGGAGAATCCCAAGAGCGCATGTTTGGACGCGCTATAAGCACCAATGCCCGGTATTGCTCGCCTGGCCGAATTGCTGATGATATTGAAAATATATCCCTGCTTATTTTCCTGCATCTGGTTAATCACCGTTTGCGTAATTAAAAACGGCGACAGAAAATTGACCGAAGTTAAATCAAACAGTTGTTGGTAATCAATATCCGCTGTGCCTCCATAAAAAATACCGGCGTTATTAATCAAGATGGCGATGTTTTTTTCCTGCGCCAATGCCTGACATAGCTGTCGCACTTCCTGTGAGTTGGAAAAGTCGGCGGCTCTAAGGTCAATACGACACGATGGATTGATGCTTTGCCATTCTGCTTTAAGCTGCTCGACCTGGTCGTGACGCCGTATTATGGCAATAACATCATATTCTCCTTGCTGAATAAAATGCTCTGTTACGGCTTTACCGATCCCTCTCGCTGCGCCAGTAATGATGATGGATTTGCTCATGGTTGGCCTCCGTAGCTGTAGTGTTTTACCCAGGTTTCATGCTGCGGATAGCGTGCTAGCAGTTCGTGATATTGCGCAATTTCGGTGTCGTAAATTTCCCAACCGGGCAGTACCACTTCACTTACCAGTCCATATGATTCACCGGACGATAATTCCGTTGATTTCCATACCTCGCCAGGCGCTATAAGCTGGAGCTTATGGCCGCTGAGGATATCCGGCCCCAGGATGTGCTCTTCTATTTTCCCGTCAGGATAAATAAAGCGATAAGTTAAAGGCGCGCCGGAGTGATAAAAGTGCAGGATCGGCGAAAGATTTTTGTGAAAATATCCGATGGGACTGTCGTCGGTCAGTAGATAATAAATACAGGTCGATAGTGTTCTGAGTCCGTTATTATTCTCGCGCCCGGTTTGTATCATTTCCGGGCTGCGGTAAGTTTCGTTGTAGTATCCGCCCTCTTCATGTTTTTTCAATGCCAGTAATTCTATGAGTGCGTCTTTGTTTAGGTGTGGCATAACAATCCTCCTTTAATCGTTTTTGCCTGGTGTGTTCCCGCGTTATGTCGTTTTAGACCGGGTAGGGCATATCTTCAAAGGCTAGATCATGATATCTATGCCAACCGATTTTTTCGGAAAGCGGACTGCGGAATGAGCGTTGTTGCGACAGGCAGTCGAGTGCGTATTCAAATGTGTATTTAGGCTGCCAGTTCAGCAATAGTCTGGCCTTATCATTGACATATACGCGGTCGATTCGGGGGAAAAGTTTCCACCCTAATGTGTCGTATATCTTACGGTAGTGAGGAAAGAGTTTGCCGACGACAGCATCGGGATTTTTGTTAAGGAGAGGACAATGTCCTTTTCTAAATGGGGTTGTGCTGCTGATAATAAATCTGTCGAAACCGTTTTCCGGTTTATAAGTTAAAGCAGCGGAAAGATGCGCATTGACGGCGTCTTCAATATCCACGCGTCGGTAAAGTAATTCATTGACTTTAGCATTGTCCGAGCAGTAGTGCTTTCTGATTATCGGGTTATCATCATCTTCATAAAAGAATCGCGATACGCGAAAGACAATGCAATTTAACCCGTGATTGCGTGAAAATATACGGCAGAGTTCTTCCGACCCTAATTTTGTTACGCCGTATATATTTTTACTCTCAATCTGTTTATTTTCATCTATCCAGCTCGATGGCAAATGTGGATCGGGCGATAGTACGTCGCCATACACGCTTGTCGTGCTTGAGAAAATAAACGACTTAACGTTATGCTTCGCAGCGCTTTGCAGAAGGTTATAAGTTCCTAACGTATTGGTTTCAATAAATTCCTTATAGGAATGTGTGACGATGTGGGGCTTATGCAGCGCTGCGGTATGAAATACGATATCAACGCCTGACATGCAACTATCGATCAGCGATCTATCATTGATGCAGCCAATGGTGCTCGTTTCTCCAGACTGTCTTTTATCCAGTCCAATTACCTCAAACCCTTTTTCTTTGCATTTGAGTGACAGCGCTGTTCCTAGATTTCCGCTACTTCCAGTTATTAAAACTTTCATAATATCACCTCATTTTTTTAACACTGGTTGGTACATATCAACAGCCATCGTTCTGTGCCGCTTAACATACGGTTCGTAGAATTATGTTATCGATGTCTCGAGTTATTTTTCTTATCTGACAAACGCGGTAGGTCAATGCTAATTTATGTTTGTTTCTTTTTTATGTATTCGAATTTTCCTGTATGCGGGTTTTCGTTTTTTTAAAATCACTATTTTTCAACTGATTAATGTTTTTAAAATTAAATCATCTTATAAAATAAAATCTTATGCCATAAAATCATTAATAATATTTAACGTTAAATAACGGTATTGCTATGTCGTGGTAGACAAATGCACAGAGAAGCGCGGCGCTTGTAGATTTTTATGGACGGAGGTGATTTTGTGTGTGGTATAGAAAGCGTTCCCTATCATGCATCTGAATGACTGGATGATATTGTGCGATAGTGTGCGCAGAATTTTTGTCTGTCCGCTTATCGGTGCTATTATTTTGCGCGTTTTATGAATCACGGAAAATTGTATGCCAAAAATAAATCGTTCTGCTTTGGTGCCTTTCAGCGCCGAGCAGATGTACCAGTTGGTTAATGATGTCTCTTCGTATCCTGCTTTTTTACCGGGTTGTACTGGTAGCCGGGTGCTTTCGGCTACGGCAGATGAAATGACCGCCGCAGTTGATGTTGCCAAGGCGGGGATTCGCAAGACATTTACCACGCGTAATACCCTGACCAACAATCAGAATATCAATATGCAACTGGTCGACGGACCTTTCCGCCAATTAACGGGCGACTGGCATTTTACGCCGTTGAGCACTGATGCTTGCAAAGTAGAACTGCATCTTGATTTTGAATTCACCAACGCGTTGATTGAACTCGCTTTCGGTAAAGTTTTCAAGGAACTGGCGGGAAATATGGTTCAGGCGTTCACGCAGCGTGCCAAAGAGGTCTACAGTGACTGATATTTGCGTTGACGTGGTGTATGCGTTACCGGAACGTCAATATCTGCGGACGGTTAGGCTGGCGGAGGGCAGCTCGGTCAAACAGGCAATTGTTGCATCGGGACTGCTGGAGCTGCGTGAAGACATCGATCTACAGACTAACAAAGTCGGTATTTACAGCAGAACGGCCAAGCTGACCGATATCCTCAATGATGGCGATCGCGTTGAGATCTACCGCCCGTTGATTGCCGATCCGAAAGAGTTGCGCCGCCAGCGTGCCGAGCGCGCAAAAAAATAAGGCATCAGGTGCCTTATTCCTGCCGTTCATCTGCACAGTGGAAACTTTTCTCTAATAAATCAGACGGTTTTCGTTGTGTCAGATGCGCTCTAGATTTAACCGGCAGTCGCCGGATTAATTTAGGGCGGCTTTGTTATCGATATTGGTTAAAACACTGCTGCTATTAAAGGTTAGCGTCAGGGTTTGCTGTTTTACGGACTCATGACCGGGTTGTTGGCGGAATACGTAAAACCAGGTATCGCTGCCAAATGGATCTTGCATCATAGGCGTTCCCAGAGTGTAAGCGACCTGTTGTTTGGTCATTCCGGTATGAATTTTTGCGACATCACCCGGTGCCAGATAGTTTCCCTGATTGATGTCTGGCCGATAAACCACTTTCTCTAACGTGGAACAACCGGTAGTCAGCATAACAACCACCGCAGCGACGACAGTCAGCGTTTTACAGCGCATAGTGATTACATTCCTTAAGGGCATAGGTTGCCGATGATAATAGACCTTGCACGACTTGAAAACCTGCAAGATCCCTGTATGACCTCTGGAAGGCAAAAAAGTTGAGATTTTTATGGCGGGCTATCCCTGCCCACCACCCTTCGGGCCGTTGTTGCACAACGTTGAAAAACGCTCCCGGCGTTTTTTTATGCAGCCAATAGTTCTTTTGCGTTTGCCAGCGTATTTTTCGTTACGGCACCCCCACCTAACAGGCGTGCCAGTTCTTGCAGCCGGGCGCGTTTATCGAGTGGCTGCATCAGCGTTTCCGTTTCTGCGCCGTCCGTCTGTTTGCTGACAAAGAAGTGCTGGTGACCACAACCTGCTACCTGAGGCAGATGCGTGACACACATGACCTGTGTCGAGTCGCCAAGCCGGCGCAGCATTTTGCCAACAACCGCTGCTGTCGGGCCGCTGATCCCCACGTCAATCTCATCGAAAATCAGCGCTGGCGTATCCATTTTTCGTGCGGTGATCACCTGAATAATCAGTGCGATACGGGAAAGTTCTCCACCGGAGGCCACTTTAGCCAACGGTTGATGAGGTTGGCCGGGGTTGGTGGTAACACAAAACTCAATACTGTCCGCGCCACTGGCGGTCAGATGCTCGGGGGTGAATTTGACGTCAATGGTGAAGTGTCCGTGCGGCATAGCCAGTTCATGCATATTGGCGGTGATGAACTGAGCCAGTTCACTGGCATGGTGCTGCCGGCGAAGGTGTAGTTGCCCGGCGATATGCAGCGCCTGTTGATGGTATTCGCTTACGTCGTTGCCCAAAGTCTGGTGGTCGCTTTCCTGCTGATCCAGTAATTGTTGCTCTTCCAAAAGCTGTTGATGGAATGCTGGCAATGCTTCTGGTGGAATATGATGTTTACGCGCTAACGCCAACTGGCGGGATAGCCGTTGTTCAAGCTCGTATAGTCGGATTGGATCGAGATCCATTTGTTCGCTGTAGTGGCGCAGCTCGTCGCTGGCTTCGCTGATTTGGATCCCCGCGTCCTCCAGCATGGAGAGTATGCCGGACAGTTTATCGTCCATGCCGACTAATTCGCTGAGTTGATGTTTGACGCTGTGTAACATACTGAGGATGTTTTGCTCTTCGTCTTCGCTGAGTAACTGTAACGTCTGCTGGCTCAATGCCAGCAATTGTCCACTGTTCGCCAACCGTTTGTATTCGGCATCGATCTGTTCGTATTCGCCGGGCTGAGATGCAAACTCATTCAGCTCTTTCAACTGGTATTGCAGCAGTTCGCGCCGCGCTTTCCGCTCAATGGCGGCCTGTTGCAACTGCGCCAGTGAACGGCAACTCTGGTGCCACTGCTGCCAGATTTGCTGCATGGCGCCAAGCAACTGGGGTTCATCTGCATAGGCATCCAGCAGATGTTTCTGGTGATCAGGCCTGAGCAGTAACTGATGTGCATGTTGGCCGTGAAGCTGAATTAGGTGCTGGCCGAGATCGCGTAGTTGAGAGAGTGGCACCGCCGTGCCGTTGATAAAGCCACGGGAACGACCGTCGGCGCCAATCACCCGGCGCAACAGGCACTCGTTGCTGTCATCCAGTTGGTTTTGTTCCAGCCATTGGCGCGCGCCGGGCGTATCCGCCAGCGAGAAACGGGCACAGATATCGGCGCGGGAGGCCCCTGGCCTAACCATGCTGGCGTCGGAGCGATTCCCCAGGCACAGGCCGAGGGCGTCAATCGCAATGGATTTCCCGGCGCCGGTTTCCCCGGTGATAACGCTCATTCCTGCCTGAAAATCAATTTCTAACTCGCGCACGATGGCGAAGTTACTGATAGTGAGTTGCGCCAGCATGATAGTTTCCTGTATGTAATGACATGGTGTAATTACATACAGTATAAACTGGTTTTATATACAGTAAAGTAGAGAGCGATAATTTTAGAATAATTTTTTCGACCAACCCAGTTTCGTACTTAATGTATTGAAGTAGCTGTAATTTTTTGGGTGAATAAGATTCAGGTAGTATTCGCTGCGGCGAATCAGCACCTCTTCCCTTTGCTGTACCGGTAACGAAATCTGGCTGTCGCAACTGATTTCCAGATCGCTGGTGATATGGGAAAATTTTAACCGGATAGTGCTGCTGCTGTTAATAACCAATGGACGGGCCGAGAGCGTATGGGGAAACATGGGCACTAGCGCGATGGCGTCCAGTGAAGGGGTCAGGATCGGGCCGCCGCCAGATAATGAATAGGCGGTAGATCCGGTTGGTGTGGAGATAATCAGGCCGTCTGAACGTTGAGAGAAAGCGAAGATGTCGTCAATGTAGACTTCAAATTCGATCATGTGCGCCACTTTGCCGGGGTGAAGCACAATTTCATTAATGGCGGTACTGCTGCTGCTGGGCTGATCGGCGCGGCAGATATGCGCTTCCAGCATAAAGCGCCGTTCGCTCAGGTAGTGGCCGTTCAATACATCGGCGAGTTGCTGCTGGGCATGGTCGGGATCCAGATCGGTCAGGAACCCGAGATTGCCGCGGTTAACGCCGATAACCTGAATGTCATAACGTGATAATACACGGGCTGCACCCAGCATGTTGCCGTCACCGCCAACCACTACCGCCAGATCGGCTTGTTGCCCGATATCAGCCAGGCTAGCGGTCTGGGCATCTTTCAGGTTCAAGTCGAGGGCAATCTGCTGTTCAATAAGTACCGAATAACCTTTACCGGTCAGCCAATGATAGAGCATTTCGTGGGTTGCCAGCGCAGTGGGATGGCGCGGGTGGCCGACTATGCCAATACAATTAAACGGTTTATTCATTGCTGTCGTTATCCTCAGCGTGATGTGACCGGTATCGAGTGAAGCCAATATGTGACTGGCTCCCTTGCATCCCCGGTTTTGATCCCCATAATAAGCAACTAGCGAGATTAATGCTAAACCGCGGAGAATTTCATGAGTAGTAAAGAACAGAACACGCCTGACGAGCAAGTCTTGGATCAAATGGATACAGCAAAAGGGCAACAAGCGGAAGCCGCGCCAGAGACAACAGATGTAGCTGACCCGCGTGATGAGCGTATTGCCGAGCTGGAAGCGCAATTGAGTGAACTGCAACAGCGTGAGCGCGACAGTATACTGCGTGCGCGTGCCGAAGCCGATAATGTCCGTCGTCGTGCGGAAATGGATGTTGAGAAGGCGCATAAATTCGCGGTAGAAAAATTTGCCAGTGAAATGTTGCCGGTTATCGATAACCTTGAACGTGCGCTGGATATGGCTGATAAATCCAACGCTGCATTGGCATCAATGATTGAGGGTGTTGAACTGACGCTGAAATCGTTGCTGGATGCCGTGCATAAGTTTGGCATCGAGGTGGTAGGGGAAGTGAACGTTCCTTTTAACCCGGAAGTCCACCAGGCAATGACGATGCTGGAATCAGCCGATCATAAGCCGAATCACGTAATAATGGTCATGCAGAAAGGCTACACGCTCAACGGGCGGCTGCTGCGTCCGGCGATGGTGGCTGTTTCTAAAGCGTAAGACTGATTCATTTTTGAATTCACACGAACCTCATGCACAGGCATGGGGTTTTTTGTTTATATTTTGTTAAGATTTGTTTGTTAAAAAAGTGTTTTTTATTTTCCCGATCACTCATCATCTTTAACTATCAGAAGAATTGGTATCGCCATTCTAAATGCGCTTGATAATCATTATCATTTCTGTGAGAGTAATAAAACAACAGCGTTAGAAGGGTTATACTATGCCGGGTAGCCGTGTCGTCGAGTCAGCAAGCCGTACATCAAGAAAGATCAAATTTTCTTTGATGGGGCCAGCCTTTATTGCGGCGATCGGTTACATCGATCCGGGTAACTTCGCGACCAATATTCAGTCCGGCGCCGCCTATGGCTATACCCTGTTATGGGTGGTGGTGTGGGCCAATATCATGGCGATGCTGATCCAGTTGTTGTCAGCCAAGCTTGGCATCGCCACCGGTAAAAATCTGGCTGAACTGATCCGCGATCGCTTTCCCCGGCCCGCCGTTTGGGCCTATTGGGTACAGGCCGAGATCATCGCCATGGCGACCGATCTGGCTGAATTCATCGGTGCGACCATCGGCTTCAAACTGTTGTTGGGTGTTTCCCTGCTTGAAGGGGCGATTCTGACCGGTATTGCCACTTTTCTGATTTTGATGCTGCAACAGCGTGGACAAAAGCCGCTGGAAATGGTGATCGGCGGGTTGTTGCTGTTTGTCGCCGCGGCCTACATCGTTGAACTGGTGTTTTCACGTCCTGAATTGGTTGCTCTGACCCGAGGTATGGCGATCCCCAGTCTGCCGACGTCGGATGCGGTCTTTCTGGCGGCAGGCGTGTTGGGGGCGACGATCATGCCTCATGTCATTTATCTGCATTCTTCCCTGACGCAACGCGAGGGCAAACATACTCGTGCGGAACGTTATTCCGCGACTAAAGTCGATGTGGCCATTGCCATGACGATAGCCGGGTTTGTTAATCTGGCGATGATGGCGACGGCTGCTGCGGCTTTCCATTTCAGCGGCTATCAGGATATTGCCGATCTGGATAGGGCCTATCTGACGCTGGAGCCTTTACTGGGGAAAGCGGCAGCGACCATTTTCGGCCTGAGTCTGGTAGTGGCGGGGCTGTCTTCGGCTGTTGTCGGTACGCTGGCCGGGCAGGTGGTCATGCAGGGATTTATTCGTTTCCATATTCCTCTGTGGGTGCGGCGTACGGTGACTATGCTGCCATCGTTTATTATCATTCTGGCGGGGATGGATCCTACCAGGGTGCTGGTAGTCAGTCAGGTTATATTGAGTTTCGGTATCGCGCTGGCATTGGTTCCTTTACTGTCATTCACCGGTAACCGGGAATTAATGGGGAATATGGTTAACAGCCGATTGATACAATATACCGGGAAATTGATTGTTTTTGTTGTGATATCGCTGAATGTTTACTTGCTTGTCAGCACGGCCTTAGGATTGTGACAATACGTGCATTCCGGTAAGCCCCGTCTTATCATCAGACGCTGATTCTTCCTTGCCGGGGTGCAGTTATGTCGTCGCCAATTGATATCATCGAAAAGAAACTGTTGTCTGACCATTGGTTTATTCTCAATAAGTATGTTTTTGATTTAAAAAGAAAGAATGGCGGTGTGGTACGCCAGATCCGGGAAGTGTATGACCGTGGCGACGGGGCGACCATTCTGTTGTATAACCGGGAGAAGGGCACCGTTATCCTGACGCGGCAGTTCCGTCTTCCTACTTATCTGAATGGCAATGAAAGCGGTATGCTGCTGGAGGCCTGTGCCGGGATGCTGGACGATCATTCGCCGGAGGAATGTATCCGTAATGAGGCGATCGAAGAAACCGGCTATGCGGTTAGCAACGTCGAAGCGTTGTTCGATGCCTATATGTCGCCTGGCGGGGTGACTGAACGGCTGTACTTTTTCGCCGCAGAATATGATGAGTCCCTCTATGACAACTTGGGCGGTGGTGTCGAGGATGAAGACATTGAGGTGCTTGAGCTGCCTTTCTCACAGGCGATGGACATGGTGAACGATGGCCGTATTAAGGATGCGAAAACCATTATGTTGCTACAGCATGTCTATATTCGGGGATGGTTTGGCGGATAGGGTAGTCAGTCAACCGGGCCAGAAATCTCGGCGTGGTGAGTATATACCCGTCATACTTCAAGCCGCATGTGCGTTGGCTGCGTTACTCGGCCCATCGGTGGGCCTCGCCCCTTCGCGGCCGCTGCCAGCAGCGTTCAAATCTGCTCCTGGCAGATTTGTCAGTCACCCGAATCACTTACCTGAGTAAGCTCATCGGGATTAATGAGAGACATCCTGTCTCTCACCGAAGGCCAGCCGTTGGCTGGTCAAATTCGTTCCCGACGAATTTGTCCTTCCCTTGCCGCCTTCCTGCAACTCGAATTATTTAGGGATAGATATTCTCTTTGAATTTTTTCGGCGACATACCGACGATATGTTTAAAACGGGCGCAAAAATAAGCGCAGTCAGTGAAGCTGGTCTGGTAGGCAATGTCTGAAATATTGAGATCGGAATTGATGAGCAGGTCGATGGCGAGTGATATTTTTCTTTTCAGGATAAACGTTTTGAATGTTTGCCCAAATGCCTGCCTGAATGTGCGGGAGAAATAGGAGTCAGACCAGCCGCACTGGCGGGCGGCCTGAGTGACGCTGATAGTATAGTTTTTTTGTTCATCGATCTGTTGTATCAGATTGATCAGACAGGTTATTTGTTGGTGGCAGGATAATTCCGGGTTTGGTGTTGAATCCAGCGTTAATTTTGACGTGGTGAAAATCACGATGGAGCGCAGCAGACTTAGCGATAAGGTTGTGGTCGATGCTGATTTTTCGCCCACCCAGGAAAATAGTACCTCCAGACGTGATGCCTCACCCTCATTCAGGTACATAACCATCGGCTGGATGCGTTGGAGCGGCTTAACAGGCAAATGCATCTCTTCCAGCCAGCTTTCCTCATATTGCAATAAGTAGCGTAAATGCCTGGGGCAAGACTCCAGTATCATTTCATGCATAAAAAGCGTGGGTACGTAAACCAGGGTATTATTTTTTATCGGATAGGCGGTATCCTGGATAACAAACGTGCCGCAGGCGCATCTGAACCACATAATTTCACTCATCACATGAAAATGTGTTCCGGCGTGGCATCCCACAAACGCCGGGATGTTATCCCGGCGTAATGTGAAGCGTTCACCTGGCGTGACGGGAATATTTTCAAAAATGGGATATGGCTCACTCATCAGGTTCAGATTCCTTATGTAATTGACCCTGTTTATTTCTATATACGCCACAAATTATGGAATAAATTATTCGTTAAAAATGTGGTGAGGGTTATAAATATACAATAATTGAACGTAATGGAAGTATCAGAACAATAATATTTTTTCTGAGGGGATAACTATGTCTTCTGTAATACCTACATCTTCAATAAAATTATCGATAAAAGAAAAAATAAGCTATGGGTTGGGGGATGCCGGTTGTAATTTAGTCTGGCAAACCGTCATGTTATTTATGGCCTATTTTTATACGGATATTTATGGGCTATCACCTGCGCATATGGGCACAATGTTCCTTGCGGTTAGGATCATTGATGCGGTTGCCGATGTGTTAATGGGGGCAGTTGCTGACCGAACCCGTAGCCGTTTCGGGCAATTCAGACCTTATTTATTATGGTTTGCTATTCCTTTTGGCGTGCTGTGCGCATTAACATTTTATACGCCGGATTTTGGCTACACCGGCAAACTGGTTTACGCTTATACTTCATATATCCTGCTTTCTTTAGTTTATACTTCGGTTAATGTTCCCTATTGTGCGATGGTTAATAACCTTTCGGATGATTCACGTGAGCGAGTATCATTACAATCGTACCGGTTTGCGTTCAGCGGACTGGGAGGACTGTTTGTTTCAATGTCGGCGTTGCCCCTTGTGGCATATTTAGGGCAGGGTGATAAACAGCATGGTTATTTTATGACGATGATTACCATGGGGGTTCTGAGCGTTGCTTTATTATTTACCTGTTTTAAAAATACCCGTGAACGCCATATCGATTCTGGGGAACCGGCCAGTATCTGGAAAGATTTGAAGTGTTTATCTGCCAATAAAGACTGGCGAATTATGTTCACCCTGAATGTGGTGAACTTAATTGCCGTTATCTTTAAAGGCGGGGTGGCAATATATTATGTGAACAGCGTAATGAAACGCCCTGAGCTGGCGACACCTTTATTATCAGTGGTATTCTTGTCCGGCATTGCAGGCGCTATTTTTTCTGCCGTTATTTTTAAAAATATCGATAAAGTAAAAGGCTTTAATTACTCAATGGGGATTGAGGCTGTATTATTGGTCATTCTTTTTTTTGTAAGCCCGCTAAATTTATTTTTTGTGTTTGGGTTGGTCATTATCATTAACTTTATTCAGGCGGCGGCGACCCCGTTACAATGGGGTATGGTAAGCGACGTCGTTGATCTGGAAGAAAGTGTCAGCGGACGCCGTTTGAGCGGAATGGTATTTTCGACAAATTTATTCGCCATTAAATTGGGTATTGCTATCGGTGGTGCATTAATTGGCTGGTCGCTGGCATGGGGAGGATATGTTGGCGGCGGCAGTGAACAAAACGCTCAGTCGATTCTTACCATAAAGCTGCTTTTTACCTTATTACCCGCGCTACTGGTATTTTCACTGGTGTTGATTATGAGACGCTATTCATTAAATGATGAAAAGATAAAAGCAATAAAAAACAAAAAGATTGAAAGTTCGCTTCAGTCAGACAAAACCGCATAACGATGTTGGAATCATAAGGGGGAGTTATGTCATCAATTACCTGGATCAGCAGCGACGACGTTCGGCAATGGCAGGTCAATACTGCGGTTACTACCGGCGAGGGGCCTGTTAATCTGGTGCTGGGAGAGATGGACGGCCAGGAAATTGAAGGGTTTGGCGGCTGTTTTAATGAGTTGGGCATGGCATCGCTTGCGGCGTTGGATGATTCACAAAGAGAAACCATCTTCGATGACCTCTTTTCTCCTGGCGGCGAGTGCCGGTTGAATATGGGGAGAATTCCCATCGGCGCCAGTGATTATGCGCAATCGTGGTATAGCCTCAATGAAATGCCGGATGATTATGCCATGCAGCATTTTTCCATTGCACGGGATAAGAAATATTTAATTCCTTATATTCATGCGGCATTACAACGCCAGCCGGAAATGACGCTGTTTGGTTCGCCCTGGAGTCCGCCCACCTGGATGAAAACGCATCCGGTATATAACTATGGCCGTTTGCGCATGGATGATGCGACGCTGAACGCCTATGCTCTTTATTTTCAGAAATTCATTGAGCACTATCGGGCAGAAGGTATCCGGGTTGCTCAGATCCATATTCAGAACGAGGTGGCGGCTGATCAGAAATTTCCTTCTTGCGTCTGGAGCGGCGAGCAATTGCGGCAGTTTACCGCTGATTACCTCGGGCCACGCTTTGCGAAACATTTGCCTGATACCGAAATCTGGTTGGGAACCATCAATGCTCCGGCGTTTATGCAGGAAGTGGGCGAAGATTATGATGATTACGCCAATTATGTTCTGAGCGATAAAACCGCTTATTCCTATCTGTCTGGCGTGGGCTATCAATGGGCCGGGAAAAATGCGATCCAGAGAACGGTGGAAAGCTACCCCGAATTGCGCTATTACCAGACAGAAAATGAATGCGGCGACGGGAAGAACGCGTGGCCTTACGCGCACTATGTATTTGGTCTGTTCCGTCACTATCTGGTGAATGGTGCAAATGGCTACTTCTACTGGAATATGGTGTTGGAAGCCGGTGGTGAAAGTTCCTGGGGATGGAAACAAAACAGTATGATTTCCATTGATAAGCAGCAAAAGGCCGTCACATATAATCCTGAATATTATGTGATGCGTCACTTTTCCGCACTGGTACAGAAAGGCGCGCGTCGCAGAACGCTAACCGGGAGAATGAGCGGTAATGCGGTGGCGTTTGAAAACCCGGACAAAAGTATTGTGGTGAATATTAACAATGCATTTGAGTCGCTGCGGGAACTGAACGTCGCCTGGCAAGGTAAGACTCTGCGCTTTGATCTGCTGCCGAATTCGATTAACTCCTTTATTATTACGCCTTAAACACAAGGGCTGAACACAAGGATGTGTTGGGTTGATGAATTTACGCCCCGATGATGTTCCCCCCTATACATTTTTTCAGTCGACAGCCTGAGAGGACTGAAAAACCCACCTGTAAATTAACTATATTAACTATATAAAGCGAAATTAAATTCCGGTTTTTGCCGCCCTTCAAAGTTTAACAAGCATCACATATTATACTGGCCTCTTAAAGTCTCACTAATTCTGCATAACGAAAATAGATAAAGGATGCAACAATGGACGATCAACTGAAACAGAGCGCATTGGATTTCCATCAGTTTCCAGTTCCAGGGAAAATTCAGGTATCACCGACCAAACCGTTGGCTACCCAGCGCGATCTGGCGCTGGCTTATTCTCCTGGTGTTGCCGCCCCTTGTCTTGAAATTGCCGAAGACCCGCTGGCTGCCTATAAGTACACCGCCCGCGGTAATCTGGTGGCGGTGATCTCCAACGGTACTGCCGTGCTTGGGCTGGGTAATATCGGCGCGTTGGCCGGTAAGCCGGTGATGGAAGGTAAGGGCGTTCTGTTTAAAAAATTCTCAGGTATTGATGTATTCGATATTGAAGTGGACGAGTTGGACCCGGATAAATTGATCGACGTTGTTGCAGCGCTGGAACCGACGTTTGGCGGTATCAATCTGGAAGATATTAAAGCGCCGGAATGCTTTTACATTGAGAAGAAACTGCGCGAACGGATGAAAATTCCGGTATTCCATGATGACCAGCACGGTACAGCCATTATCTGTACCGCTGCGGTGCTCAATGGGCTGCGTGTGGTTGAGAAGAATATCGCCGATGTGCGCCTGGTGGTTTCAGGCGCGGGCGCGGCATCCATTGCCTGTCTGAATCTGCTGGTGGCGTTGGGTATGCAGCCGCGCAACATCACGGTTTGTGATTCACGCGGGGTGATCTACAAAGGCCGTGAAGATAACATGGCGGAAACCAAAGCGGCTTACGCCATTGAGGATAACGGCACGCGTAAGCTGGCGGATGTCATTCCCGATGCCGATATTTTCCTCGGCTGTTCCGGCCCCGGCGTGTTGACGCCGGAGATGGTGAAAACTATGGCGCCACGTCCGCTGATCCTGGCGCTGGCTAACCCTGAACCGGAAATTCTGCCGCCGCTGGCTAAGGCGGTTCGTCCGGATGCCATTATTTGTACCGGTCGTTCAGACTATCCTAATCAGGTTAACAACGTACTGTGCTTCCCGTTCATCTTCCGTGGCGCGCTGGATGTCGGAGCCACCACCATCAATGAAGAGATGAAGCTGGCGTGTGTTCATGCCATCGCTAATCTGGCGCTGGCGGAGCAGAGCGAAGTGGTGGCGTCGGCTTATGGCGATCAGGATCTGTCGTTCGGCCCGGAGTATTTGATCCCAAAACCGTTCGATCCGCGGCTGATTATCAAGATTGCCCCGGCGGTGGCGAAAGCGGCAATGGAGTCCGGCGTGGCGACGAGGCCGATCGAAGATTTCGATGCCTATATCGAGAAACTGACCCAATTCGTCTATAAAACCAACCTGTTTATGAAGCCGATTTTCGCTCAGGCGCGCCAGCAACCTAAACGGGTTGTTTTTGCCGAAGGTGAAGATGCGCGAGTGCTCCATGCGACGCAGGAACTGGTGACGCTGGGGCTGGCTTTTCCGATATTGATCGGGCGCCCGAACGTTATCGAAATGCGTTTGCAAAAGCTGGGGTTGCAACTGACTATCGGTAAAGACTTTGAAGTGGTCAATAATGAGTCCGATCCGCGCTTCAAAGAGTACTGGAGTGAGTATTTCGAAATCATGAAACGTCGCGGCGTATCGCAGGAAATGGCGCAGCGTGAAGTAATCGGTAATCCGACATTGATTGGCGCCATCATGGTGTTGCGTGGTGAGGCGGATGCGCTAATCTGCGGCACCATCGGTACTTATGAAGAGCATTTTGAGGTGGTAGAGAGTGTGTTCGGTTATCGTGATGGCGTGCATGTGGCCGGCGCCATGAATGCGCTGATGCTGCCGAGTGGGAATACGTTTATTGCCGATACTTACGTCAATGCCGATCCGACTCCAGAGCAACTGGCTGAAATTACCCTGATGGCGGCAAACACCGTGCGCCGCTTTGGTATTGAACCGAAAGTTGCTTTGTTGTCGCATTCCAACTTTGGTACGTCTGATTCGTCAACCGCACAGAAAATGCGTGCGACGCTGGCGCTGGTGAACAAACTGGCGCCGGAGTTGGAAATTGACGGCGAAATGCACGGTGACGCCGCGCTGGTGGAAGCGATCCGCCGCGAGCGGATGCCAAACAGCCCGCTGAAAGGAGCAGCCAATATTCTGATCATGCCAAATATGGAAGCGGCGCGTATCAGCTATAACCTGCTGCGCGTTTCTTCCTCGGAAGGGGTGACGGTTGGCCCGGTGCTGATGGGGGTTGCCAAACCGGTGCATATTCTGACGTCAATTGCCTCGGTGCGCCGTATCGTTAATATGGTGGCGCTGGCGGTGGTTGAGGCGCAGACCCAGCCGCTGTAATGTCTGCTTGAAGTAAAAAAGCCTGCCGGAGCGTTGCGCTTCAGCAGGTTTTTTTTCTGATGAGCTTACATTGATTGTCGTAGCCATTTATCCAACTCACCGGCAAACTGCTGGCGATCGCGCTGCGTCAGGGTATTTGGTCCGCCGGTTTGTATGCCGCTGGCGCGCATGGTATCCATAAAATCACGCATGTTCAGCCGTTCGCGGATGGTGTCCGGCGTATATCGTTCGCCGCGAGGGTTCAGCGCCACGCCGCCTTTTTCGATCACTTCAGCCGCCAGTGGTATATCACTGGTGACCACCAGGTCGCCCGGCTCAACCCGGCGCACAATTTCGTTATCCGCAACATCAAACCCGGCGGCAACGCGCAAGGTGCGAATAAAGCGTGATGGCGGCACTTTCAATGACTGATTGGCCACCAGCGTCGTTGGTGTTCCGGTACGCTCTGCGGCGCGAAACAGCACCTCTTTAATGACGTTGGGACAGGCATCGGCGTCGACCCAAATCTGCATTACTTGATTACTCCTGTTGGGGGTATTCCGCTGTTATTGTCACTCAGCCAATCTCTGACGGGTAAAAAATCCCGGTACAGCGCGGCTTCGGGGCTGTCTGGTTCGGGCTGATACTGGTATTCCCAGCGGGCCAGCGGCGGCATCGACATAAGAATTGACTCGGTGCGCCCGCCGCTTTGCAGGCCAAACAGCGTACCGCGATCCCATACCAGATTAAATTCGACGTAGCGCCCGCGGCGATAAAGCTGAAATTCGCGCTCGCGCTCGCCCCACGGCAGGGCCTTACGCCGCTCGACGATCGGCAGATAGCCATCCAGAAAACCTCCGCCGACCGCACGGATAAAAGCAAAGCAGGTATCAAAATCGGGGGTGTTCAAATCGTCAAAGAATAATCCGCCGATGCCCCTGGCTTCGTTACGGTGCTTGAGAAAAAAATAGTCATCGCACCATTTCTTATAACGGGGATAAACGTCGGCGCCGAAAGGATGACACAGATCGTGCGCGGTCTGATGCCAGTGTATGGCATCTTCCTCGAAGCCGTAATACGGCGTCAGATCAAAGCCGCCGCCGAACCACCACACCGGTTCTTCACCCGGTTTTTCCGCAATGAAAAAACGCACATTGGCGTGGCTGGTGGGAACAAAGGGGTTTAGCGGATGAATGACCAGCGAAACGCCCATAGCCTGATAGCGCCTGCCAGCCAGTTCAGGGCGATGCGCGCTGGCAGAAGGGGGTAATGCGCTGCCTGTGACGTGAGAAAAATTGACGCCGGCACGCTCGAATACGCTGCCGCCGGATAATACACGGCTGCGTCCGCCTCCGCCTTCCGCTCGCTGCCAGATATCTTCATTAAAATCGGTAGCGCCATCTGCTGCGGCAAGCTGTCGGCAGATATCATCCTGCAACGTAGTCAGAAAAGTTTTTACGGCACTGATATGAGACATGCGCAAGGGTTCCTTTTATTGCGGCTTAATAAGACCAAACAGTATAACGATTATTGCCAATCAATAAATAATATCCCTGCGTCTGGCCCCGCGTGGTTCATTTCCATTGACCGGCGGTAATTTGATATTGCGTCTGACACAAATCACGCGATAATCAGAACTTACCTAATTGCACAGTGGTAAATATGATGGAAATCCGCATATTCCGGCAAGATGACTTTGAAGAAGTGATCACCCTTTGGGAACGCTGCGATTTGCTGCGTCCGTGGAACGATCCTGAAATGGATATTGAACGTAAGCTAAACCACGATCCCGATCTGTTTCTGGTGGCGGAAGTCGGTGGCGAAGTGGTGGGCTCTGTCATGGGTGGGTATGACGGTCATCGCGGTTCCGCCTATTATCTCGGCGTACATCCTGATTTTCGTGGCAGAGGCATTGCCAATGCGCTGATCAGCCGCCTGGAAAAAAAACTTATTGCCCGTGGTTGCCCCAAGATCCACCTGATGGTGCGTGAAGATAACGACGCGGTGATTGGCATGTACGAAAAGCTGGATTATGAAATGGTCGATAGCGTGACGCTGGGAAAACGGCTGATTGAGGATCAGGAATACTGATCCGGTTGAGGCGGCGCCTGGCTATGTCAGAGCGCGTGCGCTCATCGCGGGCTTAGGCTCACTGGGCTTTCTCTTTCACCTCATTATTAATGGTAATCTTAATCTCGATTATCCTGTCTTTTACGGCACTTTCCGTCGACCTTATACTCAAACCCAAATCTGGCGATAACGGCTACCGATTGGGGCCGTTCACTATTGAGGAGTAAATGTCATGATATTTCGCCCATTATTATTGGGGTTACCGCTGTTACTGAGCGGGTGCGGCACACTGTCCAATTTTTCCTGGTCGAGCCTGTCGCCGTTTAACTGGTTTGGCGGCTCGCTTCAGGTAGCGGATACCGGCGTTGGCGGGATTAATGCTGGTACGCCGTTATCCGAACCTGTCTTACAGAAAGCGCTGGATAATAACTATCGCCTGCGTAGCGGAATGGGTTCGACCAACGGTCAACTCGTCGCCTTTTATCAGGCGCTGGACGGCAAGGCCGTTAAATTGGTTATCAGTGGCCAGCCAAAGCGTCATGTCCAGAAAGTTGAGGTGATGGATGCGGCAATCGGCAGCGAGTGGGGGGTAAAAATCGGGGACACCTTCAGCGCTTCTTACAGCAAAGCGTTTGGTGTGTGCCAGCCGGGGCAGGGGGATGATGCCCAAAGCGTTGAGTGTGTCGCCCCACAAAGCAAACATGTCAGCTACCTGTTTTCCGGCGACTGGAACGGGCCGGAAGGGTTAATGCCGCCTGATGATATTCTCAAAACATGGCGGGTGAGCAAGATTGTCTGGTATGCGCAAGCGCGAAATTAATTTGCTCTCACGCAAAGTAAAAATCTCGATTCTTCCGGTATGATAGCGGTTCTGCACACACTCAATGGCAGATAAGCACTTCACAAACAACAACAAAGAAGAATGATTAGATTGAGGAAGACGAGATGACACAAATTCAAAGCGGTATTTTGCTGGAGCATCGCCGTTTTGCCATTTTTATGGAAGCTATGGTGCAAGGGGAATTTGATGCCATCCGGCAGGGATGCAAAAAGTTTTGTCAGGCATTGTCCGAGCTGCAACAGCAATTTCCTGATGTCGGCTTAGGCGCCGTGCTGGCTTTTGGCAATGATGTGTGGCGTGATCTGGATTGCCTCAATTCTGCGCTGGAACTCAAATCCTTTACGCCATTAGGTAAAGGGCTGGCGCCAGCCACCCAGCGCGATCTGCTGATTCATATTCAGTCATTACGGCATGATGTGAACTTCAGTCTGGCGCAGGCGGCTCTGGCCGCTTTTGGCGGTGCCATCCATGTGGAAGAGGAAATACATAGCTTTCGCTGTGTCGAGGACCGCGATTTGAGCGGTTTCGTGGATGGGACGGAAAACCCGCAGGGCGATGCCCGCCACGGTGTTGCGATCATTCCCGACGGCCAGCCGGATGCCGGGGGCAGTTATGTGTTTGTTCAGCGTTGGGAGCACAATCTGAAGCAGTGGCAGCGCTTTAGCGTTGAGCAGCAAGAGCAGATGATTGGCCGTACCAAGCAGGATAACCAGGAGCTTTCTTCTGAACAGCGCCCGGTGACGTCGCACGTCAGCCGTGTTGATTTAAAAGAGGACGGCAAAGGGTTGAAAATTTTACGCCAAAGCCTGCCTTACGGCACGGCAAGCGGCAAGCACGGGCTTTATTTTATCGCCTACTGCGCACGGCTGCATAACATTGAGCAGCAGCTACTCAGCATGTTTGGCGAACGGGATGGCAAGCGTGACGATATGCTGCGTTTTACCCGAGCGGTGAGCGGCAGCTATTTCTTTGCTCCTTCGCTGGAACGTCTGCTGACGCTGTAATGTGTTTTAAGGCATTTGTGGGGGCTGGTTTTTGACAACGCTTGAACATTGCATTGGTAACACTCCGCTGGTGAAGTTGCAGCGTTTGACGCAGGGAACGGGCAGTGAAGTTTGGCTGAAACTAGAAGGAAACAACCCGGCGGGATCGGTAAAAGATCGTGCAGCGTTATCTATGATTCAGCAGGCGGAAACGCGGGGTGATATCGTTCCTGGCGATAGGTTGATCGAAGCAACCAGCGGCAATACGGGCATTGCGCTGGCGATGATCGCGGCGGTGAAAGGCTACCGTCTACGCCTATTGATGCCGGAGAATATGAGCCGCGAGCGTCAGGCTGCCATGCGTGCCTATGGCGCCGAGTTGGTTTTAGTCAGCCAGCAGTCGGGGATGGAGGGCGCACGCGATTTGGCGCAGCACATGGCGCAGTCAGGTGAAGGGAAAATCCTCGATCAGTTTAATAACCCGGATAATGCGCTAGCCCATTTTCTGACGACCGGCCCGGAAATCTGGCGGCAAACGTCGGGGAAGTTAACGCATTTTGTGGCCAGTATGGGAACCACCGGCACCATTTCCGGCGTCAGCCGCTATCTGAAAGCGCAGCGTAGCGAGATCGTTACTGCGGGGTTACAGCCAGCCGCAGGCAGCCATATTGCCGGTATTCGACGCTGGGCGCCGGGTTATCAGCCCGGCATCTTCCGTGCGGATCTTGTCGATCGCATCATGGATGTTTCTCAGCAGGAAGCGGAAGAGACGCTGCGCCAACTGGCTCGTCGGGAAGGGATTTTCTGCGGCGTCAGCTCCGGCGGCGCAGTTTCAGGTGCGCTGCGTATCGCGGCGCAAAACCCCGGTAGCTTTATTGTGACGATAGCCTGTGACCGGGGCGATCGCTATTTATCGACAGGCGTGTTTGATTAGGCAGCGCCGATTTGCTACTCCCGCTCCAGCGCGTGTATCGGCTCCATTTGTGCGGCACGCCGCGCTGGGAAGAACCCAAAGATGATGCCAATCAGGCTGGAACACAGAAAGGCGGCAATAATCGACCCGGTAGAGTAAACCATGGCGAAATTGGCGCTGAAATTGGCAAATATTACCCCCACGGCCAGCGAAAGCACCACGCCCAGCCCGCCGCCAAACAAACAGACCAGAATGGCTTCGATCAAAAATTGCTGCATGATATCGCTGGCTCTGGCGCCGACCGCCATGCGAACGCCAATTTCTCGCGTTCGTTCCATGACGGACACCAGCATGATGTTCATCACGCCGATGCCGCCGACCAGCAGGGAGATCAGGGCGATCATGGAGACCAGCAGCGTCATGGTCGATGTGGTTTTCTCAATGGTCTGGCGGATGCTGTCCGTGTTCATGACAAAAAAGTCTTTTGTGCCATGCCGCTGCGTGAGTATCTGGGTAATACCCTGTTCCGCGACGTTCAGATCGACATTGTCTTTTACCCGCACGGTAATGCTTTTCAGGTAAGACTGGCCGATCATGCGTTTCATTGCCGTGGTGTAGGGAACCCAGACGTTCAGGTTTTCATCACTGCCGAATCCAGACTGGCTTTTGCTGACTACGCCGATAATCCGGCTTGGCATTGAATTGAGTAAAATCACCTGGTCGATGGGGTTCTCTCCGTTGGCGAAGAGCTTATTCCGGGTATTTTTATCAATGATGGCGTCTTGTACCAGGTTAGTCACGCTACTGGCCGGGAAGGTGATACCTTGTTCCAGCGTGTAGCCACGTACGGTAAAGAACTGTTCGCCAACCCCGGTCACGTTAGCGGAAACGGCAATATTGCGGTAGCGCAGCATCACACTGGTCGATACCGCAGGCGTGACGCTATGGACATAAGGCTGCTGCGCCAGCGGTGAAATATCCGTAGCGCGCAGCGTTTGAATCGCACTGGATCGCATATCCCCGAAGTCTTTACCGGGGAAAATCTCCAGTGTACTGGTGCCCATAGCGCTGATATTCGCCAATACCTGCTGCTGTGAGCCTTTTCCCAATGCCACCACCGATACCACGGACGCGATGCCGATGATAATCCCTAGCATCGTCAGGAAGGTTCTCATTCGTTGCGCATTCATCGCCAGCAACGCCATTTTAAACGCATCAATGAAGCGATCTTTCATTTGGTTCAGCGGTGATATTGCCGCTGATGAGACGGGGGAGGAGAGAGGCGGCGTTTGTGGCGGTTTTACCTGACGATCGGCGATGATCTCGCCGTCGCGAATCTCAATAATGCGTTCAGCAAGTTCTGCAATCTGCATGTCATGCGTCACAATCACCACGGTGTGCCCTTGCTTATGCAGGTCAGCAAGGATGCCTAACACGTCATTACCGCTGTGCGTATCCAGTGCGCCGGTGGGTTCGTCGGCCAGAACCACCTTCCCGCCGTTCATCAGTGCGCGGGCGATACTGACCCGTTGCTGTTGCCCGCCGGAAAGCTGGCTGGGGCGATAGCTCAGGCGTTCGCCCAGCCCCAGTCGGCTAAGTAGATCCGTTGCGCGTTGCCGCCGTATCTGACGCGATTTGCCCGCATAGATGGCGGGCACTTCCACATTACCCAGTGCAGTGAGATCGCCCAACAGATGGTAGCGCTGGAAGATAAAGCCAAAGTTCTCGCGGCGCAGTTGCGCTAACCTATCACTGCTTAGTGTCTGTACCGCATGACCGGCGACTTGATAGTTCCCTTCGGAGGGTTTATCCAGACATCCCAAAATGTTCATCAGCGTCGATTTTCCCGATCCTGATGCTCCTACAATGGCGACCATTTCCCCTGCGTTGATCGTCAAATTAATATTTCTCAGCACCGTGACGGTTTGTTCACCGTTAGTGAAGCGGCGCGTGATATTGCTAAGTTTGAGTAATGATTCAGCCATGATTACAGCCCCATCGGTGGGCCGGGTCGGAGCGTTGTTACCGCACTGGCTGACTGCTGGCTGACGATGACGCGTTCGCCCACGCTTACGCCAGCGCGCAGTTGGGTATAGACGTTATCGTTGAGACCGACGGTTACAATTCTGGATTCAACCTGCCCGTGGTCGTTGACCACCTGAACATGGTGCAGGCCATCACGGATGCTTAAGGCGGTGGCGGGAACCACAATGGCGTTTTTGACGGATGACAACAGGATGTAGACCTGTGCAGTCATGGAGATGCGTAACACGCCTTCGGGGTTCTCTACGTCGAACAGGCCGTTGTAATAGATGGCGCTGCTGGATGATGTACTGCTGGTGCTGCTGGACGAGGTGGTTGTGTCATCATCAATCGAGTCCGGGGCAGGTTCAATGGCGCGCAGTGTTGCCTGGTAGCGCCGATCTGGCTCGCCGAGGATGCTGAACCATACCAGCATACCTGTCTTGATTTTAACGATGTCAGCCTCGGATATCTGCGCTTTGATCGTCATGGTATTCAGATTGGCGACTTTGGCAATGGTGGGCGTGCTTTGTGCCGCATTGACCGTTTGCCCGGCTTCGACCGGCAGCGAGACGATGGTGCCGTCCATCGGTGACAGAATTTTGGTATAGCCCAGATTGACCTGGGCGGTGTTGACGGCAATCTTTGACTGAACAATTTGAGCATCTAACGCATCAATATCGGCTTTTGTCGCCTCCAGTGTCGCTTTGGCGCTGTCGTAATCCGCCTGGGCGCCGACGCTGCGTTTCACCAGCATCTGCTGGCGCTGCCAGCTCAATTGATCATTGTGCAGTGTGGCGAGTTTGGCTGCCCGTTGCGCCTGCACATTTTTTAACGCGGCTTCACTGTTTTTCAACGTGTTCTGCTGCGTGAGGTCATCAATTTCCGCCAGCAACTGCCCTTTGGCGACATTATCTCCCAACGTCACGTGCAGCGCTTTTATCTGTCCTGAAACCTGTGCGCCAACACTAACCTGCTTTTGTGCCTCAATGGTGCCGTCCGCCAGAACCGTCTCCTCCATATCACGGACTTCAGCGGCAGCGGTGATATAGTTCACTGTTGAATCTGATCGTGATGAAAACAGATAAATAAGCATGGCGGTAAGTACCACGCCAACCACAATGATAATGCTGCGCGTTGTCATGAATCGTAATGGCATCAGGGTAATGCGTCCTTGAATAATCATAAGGGTAAAAATCGGAAAGGGTAATTTACTCTGAGTGCGGAAAGGAATAGGTAATCTTTGATAAAAGGAAATGTAAGAATTCCGTAAATCGGGGTGGAGCAGATTTGAACGCCGCTGGCGGCGGCCCCGCAGGGGCGAGGCCGTGTAACACAGACAACACGCCTGCAACTTGAAAGATGGCGGGTATATTCTGAATATCAATGTGCGCGAAGTTCAGTAAGAAATCTCCTGGCTCGTTCACTCTGTGGATTTGAAAAAAATTCACCGGGGGTAGCGGTTTCTATCAGGCTTCCGTTATCCATAAATAACACACGATCGGCAACTTCGCGGGCGAAGTTCATTTCGTGGGTGACGCACATCATGGTCATTCCTTCCTGAGCGAGGCCTTTCATGACCTGTAAAACTTCACCGACCATTTCTGGATCCAGCGCACTGGTCGGCTCATCAAACAGCATGGCCGGTGGGTCCATTGCCAACGCACGGGCGATAGCCACTCGCTGTTGCTGTCCGCCGGAAAGTTGGCCGGGATAAGCATCAATTTTTGCGGCGAGTCCCACTCGGTTAAGGAGTTGTTCCGCACGCTCCCTAGCCTCTTTTTTCTTTTTCCTGAGTACGTTTATGGGCGCCAGCATAATATTCTCTGCCACCGACAGATGGGGAAAGAGATTAAAGCTCTGGAACACAAACCCGACGTGACTGCGGAATTGATTCAGATCCAACGCCGGGGAGTGTATGTCTTGCCCATCAAATTGTATCGACCCTTGCTGTATATCCTCCAGGCGATTTACCGTACGGATAAGCGTCGATTTTCCCGATCCCGAGGGGCCACAAACAACCACAACCTCGCCTTTGGAAATATGTGCGGTCACGTTATTCAGCGCATGATAATCTCCGTACCATTTATTGACTGACTTAAATACGATCATCGGTACTTTACGCGTTGTGTTATTTGTCATGATAAAGATTTCCCCATTGTGGCGTTCATTGTCCTTTCAGAGCGATACTGAAGTGGATAAATTAGTCATTATTGTCTTTTTTTCTCCGGCACGTTTTTTATTAATGCGCCGTTCTACGAAACGCGCTAATTGCGTTAACGAAAAACAGAGTAAAAAATAGATAACAGTCAGGATGAGGAAGACTTCGAATGGTTTCGTCAGCAGCGTGCTGTTAATCTGATTTGCGGCAAACGTCAGTTCATTAACACTGATCACATAACCCAAAGAGGTTTCTTTAATAGTAGAAACAAACTGACTGATTATGGCTGGCATCATATTGTAGAGCGCCTGAGGCAAGATCACTTTTACCGTAGTTTGCATATAGCTCAGTCCTACCGCACGAGCGGCCTCCGTCTGGCCATTGGGCAGCCCAATGATGCCGGCGCGGATGATTTCGGCAAGGTAGGCGGCCTGATAAATCACCAGCGTCACCAGCATGGTTGTGAAACCATTCACCGTCTGACCGATTAACAACGGGACGAAAAAATAAACCCAAAAAATAAGCATAACCAATGGGATACCGCGAACCCCATAAACCAGCACGGTAGCCGGTACGCGCAACCAGCGGAAAGGGCTGACACGCGCCAGTGCAATTACCAGGCTTAATGGGAAAGCGAGCAACAGACCGAGGATGGAAAGCAAAAAAGTAATTGCTAACCCTCCAAGCGGGCCATTGGGATATTGGCCCACCAGTAATAGCAGCCAGTTATCTTTAAGAATTAATAGGATATCGCTCATTCCTACCTCGCTTTAATACGGTAACGATGCTCGAGGACGGACCCGGTAAGCATGATGAGCAAAGAAGCAAACAAGTACAGGGCGGTAACCACAAAATAAACCTCGGCTGTGTGAAATGTCTGATTCTCGATTTCACGGGCTACATAGGTAAGCTCCGCAACACCGACCGTCATGGCTAAACTGGTGTTTTTAAACAACAATACGCTATGGTTAATTAATGTCGGTAGGGCAACACGCACCGCTTGGGGGAACACAACCAAACGAAAAGCTTGCACATATCCCAGCCCCAACGCTCGTGAGGCTTCAATTTGTGACCGCGGTATCGTCCGAATGCCTGCACGCAGATCCTCCGATATGTAAGCCCCCATGCACAGCCCGACTGCAATAAACGCAAACAGGAATTCGCTGTTATGCGTATTCACCCAAGTCTGTAGCGTTTCGGGAAATAACGTGGGAATACCAAAATACCAAAGGAAAATTTGCACCAGCATAGGGACGTTCTGATGATACTCAACATAGCAGGCCACCAGCATTTTCCCCGCACGGTTATTACTCATGCGGATCAGGGCGAGTAATGTCCCCACCACCAGAGCAATCATCCATGCCAATGCGGTCAGTTCAACGGTTGTGATGATCCCCTGGAGTATCCAATGCGGATACTCACCTTGTGTCAGGACTGAGAAATCTAATCGGCTTGCCATTGAAACTCCTGATATATTTTATACTCGTCATACTTCAAGCTGCATATGCGTTGGCTGCGTTACTCGGCCCATCCGTGGGCCTCGCCCCTACGGGGCCGCTGTGGGCAGCGTTCAAATCTGCTCCAGGCAGATTTGTCAGTCACCCGAATCACTTACCTGAGTAAGCTCATCGGGATTAATGAGAGACATCCTGTCTCACACCGAAGGCCAGCCGTTGGCTGGTCAAATTCGTTCCCGACGAATTTGTCCTTCCCTTACCGCTTTCTTGCAACTCGAATTATTTAGGGTATACCTGCACAACGCTTGTCAGCCTTTAATCGGCTGGATAGTGAAATTACGCTGCAAGCCATAAGACGTTTCTTCACCCAACCATTTGTTGAAGATCTGCTGTGCTTCGCCCGATTTTTCCATAGATTGCAGGGTGCTATTAACCTGATTGATCAGCGCCGTTTCGCCTTTTTTCATTCCGATCCCCCATGCTTCTGTCATTAAAGCAGGTTCGAGGATATTAATCGGCGAACTGCTCTCGACCTGTTTTTTGAATTTCATCAGCATAATTTCCGAGACGGCAAAACCTTCCACTTTGCCCTGCTGCATGGCGAGAAATGCGGCGGGAGGATCCTGAAACGTGATGACTTTAGCGCTGGGTAAACGGCTTTTTACGGCTGATTCGGAGGTCGAACCTTTTGGTGCGCTGACGCGTTTGCCTTCAAGATCGTCTAGTGTTTTATAGTCCTGGCTGCGTTTGGCCGCGACTTTCTGCAAGCTGGCATAGTAACTATCACTGTAGACGATTTGTTCCGCACGTTCGGGCGTCCAACCGAGGTTGGCAACCAGTACATCGACGCGCCCTTGTTGCAATTCGGGGATGCGGGCGGCAACGGAGATGAGTTTGAGTTCTGGTCTGACACCCAGACTTTTGGCTATCGCATTACAAAAATCTACGTCATATCCCTGAATTTTCCTGGTCTGGGGATTAGGAAAACTAAATGGTTCGGCTGTACCCAATGTTCCGCAAATCAGCGTTCCTTTACTTTTGATGTCGGCAAGCTGGTCGGCATGGGCTGTTGCTGTCAGAAAAGACATTGCAACAGCACCCAGTGTGACTATTAATATTTTACGCATTGTCGTTCTCCGTATTTACCAAAACGCTATAAAAATTGCTGGAGGTTTCAGGTGAAGGAAACCTGTGCTCAGGAAAGGTTTGCAAAAAACTCAACTGATACAACACACGTTGAATACTAGTAATAGACCATTTATCCTGGTAAAAAAAGTGATTTTTTATATTGGTTTAAAATCACTTTTTTTCATGAGTTGCTGAGTGAAAATGGCAATGACGTTTATTTTTTGCCTTAATTAAATATTGGTTTTTATTATGGCACCTCACTAACATAGATATAGGATTTTAATATGCTAAAACCTGCGTACATACAAAGCGTCACTTTAATTTGGCGAGCGCATACTTAATTCGATTGCATCCTTCTTCAATAATATCCAGTGAACTGGCAAAAGAAATTCGGATATAGGGCGACATACCATAAGCACGTCCACCGACCGTAGCCACGCCCCCTTCCTGCAACAAATATTGCACTATGTCGTCATCTGTGTTGATTTTCTGACCTGTCGGCGTCACTTTCCCCAGTAGTTCAGACACGTTAGGGAATAAATAAAACGCACCGGATGGTGGCGTAAAATGCAGTCCGGGTACGTCGCCTAACAATGTCGATATCCGATCCCGACGTTGGCGGTAAACATCCAGCATGTGTTGTACCGGTGATTGGTCGCCGGAAAGTGCGGCAATGGCTGCCGCCTGACTGACGGAACTGGGACAGGTTGTGGTCTGAGAGATCAATTTGGTAATAGAGGAAATCAACCATTGCGGTCCGGCGCCATAACCGAGTCGCCATCCGGTCATGGCATAGCCTTTGGACACGCCGTTAATGATCAAAATGCGATCTTTCAAATCAGGCGCTACCTCAGCCATAGAGATATGTTTATTACCCGGATAGACAAAATATTCATAGATTTCATCCAGCATAATGAGCACGTTGGGGTATTTTCTTAAAACATTGGCGAGGGCGGAAAGCTCCTCATGTGTATAGACAACGCCGCTTGGGTTATTCGGGTAATTCAATACCAGCCATTTGGTGTAAGGCGTAATTGTGTTTTCCAGATCTTGCGGCGTAAGTTTGAAATGATTTTCTTCCCGTCCTTCAATAATAATGGGCAAGGCGTCGTTCAGGATCGCCAGATCCGGGTAGGAAACCCAGTAGGGGGCATGGATGATGACTTCATCCTGTTCATTTAAAGTCGATGCAAAAGCATGAAAAATAATGTGTTTGCCGCCACAGCCACAGACAATTTCGTCCGGCGCATAGTCCAGCCGGTTGTCTCTGTTTAATTTTTCACTGACTGCCTTTCTCAGCGCCAGTGTTCCACTGGCTGGCGTATAGTGTGTTTCACCGTTACTCATGGCGGCAATCGCTGCGGCGATAATATGCCCTGGTGTATCAAAGTCAGGTTCACCAATGGTGAAATTTATGATGTCTTTGCCTTCGGTACGCAGTTGAGTGACCAGATCGTTGGCGGCAATACTGGGCGATGGTTTGATGCGGCTCAGACGGCCAGATATCTGTTTTTTATTTACCATGATTAAAGTAGCCCTTTTTGTTTGAGTATGTTGGTAAACCAGGTCTGATCTTCCTCACCGGAGGCGATCTGCTGTTTGATTGCTTCTTCTTTCGCTGAATGTTCAGCGGCCAGAGCAAGTAGCTCTTCGGCAAATTGAGGCGCAAAGCAGATAACGCCGTTTTCATCTCCCACCACGATGTCGCCAGGATTGACTATTTGCCCGCCAGCGGAAACCGGAACATTGACTTCCCCCGGGCCATCCTTGTAGGGGCCGCGGTGCGTCACGCCTCGTGCATAGCAGGGCGTATCGATAAAACTGGCGATATCCCGTATTGCACCGTCCACGATGAATCCAACACATCCACGTCTTAACGATTCCAGTTTGATCAACTCGCCAATCATGGCATTGTCAAGATTGCCTGCGGCATCAATAACCAATACGTGGCCTGGCTTAAGCATGGTCATTGCCTTATAGACAACCAGGTTGTCTCCCCCACGGGATTTCACGGTGAGAGCGGTGCCGACCAGTTTTCCAGACTGGTTGTAACGGGTAAGCCCGTTAATACCGATACTGCGAGACAAATTGTCACTAATATGGGGGGTAACGACATCTATAAAGGCGTCGCGTACTTTCTGGCTGGCAGGTTCTGGCGCAGGATTAATCACGCTTCCGGGTAAGTTCATTATTCCCCTCTTAATCATAGTATTACGTCTGCATCTGATTATTGATGATGTGTGTACAACAGCATTTGTGATACTACCTATAGAATTTAAATAGTTTTAGCGATATTTTATGAATGAAAAACATTACTTTTATTCATGAGATGTCGTTATGATCACTTTTAAGCAAATAGATGCACTTTACTGGATAGTCACCTCAGGTAGCTTCGAAGCCGCTGCCAGTAAACTCAGCATGTCGCAATCAGCTATTTCAAAACGGATCCATGAGCTTGAGGAGTCGTTCAATATTGAAATATTCGACAGAAGGAGCCGCAGCGCCCAATTAACAGAAAAGGGACGGGAACTGCTGGATTACTGTATAGACATTATTAATCGACGCGATCAGTTGTTGGAGAGGATCAGTGATAAACAAGTGCTGGTCAGTCGATTAAGACTGGGAGTGACTGAATTGACGGCTATGACATGGTTACCAAGCCTGATTGAGTCGGTCAGAATGTTATACCCCAGAGTGCGGATTGAACCGTCAATTGAACTAAGTTCGGTATTATATGAAAATATAACTAATGACTTGCTGGATTTAATTATCGTTCCCGATATTTTCAATGATGTCCGGTTAATTTCAGTGCCATTAAAGAGTGTCGAAAATGCCTGGATGTGCTCGCCTAAACTCATCCCTCATGGTACGGAATTAGATTTATTGGATATTCCCGATTATTCGTTTTTATTACAAGGCGCGCAGTCCGGTACTGGTCTTATTTATGAACGTTACTTCTCAAGCCGGGGCATTACGTTCAATAAAAATATTATCAGCAATAACCTGTTAGCCCAGATTGGGCTGGCTATTTCAGGTATTGGGATCACCTATCTTCCGGTGAAATGTTTAAACTTTCTGGTAGCGCAACAAAAACTAGGGGTAATCAAATTAAAACCGGCGCCTCCTCTGGTGCGTTATGCTGTCATGTATCGTACCGATCGAACATTTGGTGTCGTCCCTGCTATTGCAGAAAAAGCCGCTGAATTGTGTGATTTCACTAAATTACAATTATCAAATGAGGCTTAAACAAATAGCGTTCTCTATTCTCATTGTGGAAAAGCATCGGTAATCTTTAGCAAGCGAAAGGTAAGAATTTCGTAAATCTGGCTGCGAAAATTAACGTCAAGCCTGAGAATGCGCCATACAGCCGCGAATGGGGACAGGATATGAAAATTTTACTGGTCGATGATGATGTAGAACTGGGAAATATGCTTTGCGAATATCTCAATGCTGAGGGATTTGCGACATCAAGAGTACTGACCGGCAAAGAGGGAATCGATGGTGCGATGTCAGGAGAATATACCGCGATTATTCTGGATATCATGTTGCCGGACATGAGCGGTATTGATGTCTTGCGTCAGATAAGAAAAAACCAGCAACTGCCTGTGATTATGCTCACGGCAAAAGGTGACAACATTGATCGTGTCATCGGGTTGGAGATGGGGGCTGATGACTATATGCCGAAGCCCTGTTACCCGCGTGAATTGGTGGCAAGGCTAAGGGCGGTTCTTCGCCGTTATGACGATCAGCCAAGTAAAAAACGGGATGAGAGCATCGCCTCATGCGGCGATCTGGTTCTTAATCCGGCGACTCGCAGTAGCGAGTGGCGAGGACAGGCGTTTGATCTGACCGCCTCCGAGTTTAATTTATTGGAATTACTGCTACGGAGTCCAGAACGGGTCGTATCAAAAGATGAGCTATCGGAAACATGCCTCGGACGCCAGCGTGAGGCGTACGATCGCAGCGTGGATGTACACATCAGTAATATTCGCCAGAAACTCAGTGCGTTGGATGGCAATGACATGATCATTGAAACGGTGCGCAGCGTGGGATACCGGATTCGTTAATGATGATACGCGGGCGGCTGTTCTGGAAAATATTACTGGGGTTCTGGCTGACGTTTATCGTCATTTCGCAACTGCTATGGCTGGCATTTTCTTTGTATGGCGAGCGGCAAAAACCACTGGAAGAGGATATTGTTATACGCATTGCAACCATGCAGACAACGACTGCCGCGGCGGTGTTGCAACAGGGAGGATTAGCTGCGTTGAACCGCGTGATGGCGCAGTGGCCGGAAAAAGAACGGCACTATATATCGGTAACGACGTCAACACAGCCGTTATCAGATCAGGAAATAGCCCATCAGGCGGAGCCTGTTCCCAAGTTTGCTCTGGGCAATAGAGTAAAGCAGGTTAGCGGGCCACAGGGCGAGTGGTATCAGCTCCGCTATGATGTAAATCAGTTGAGTAATGAGTTTCATCCCCGCAGGCCGCCGGAAATTCTCAACATACCTGCTCCTCTGTTTTGGATTGGCGGTTTGGGGGGGTTGCTTTTCAGTTGGCTATTGGCATGGAACCTGACGCGGCCACTTAATCAACTACGTGGCGGTTTTGGGCGAGTAGCACAGGGCGATCTTGCGGTGCGGTTATTGCCGGTGATGCGCAAACGCCATGATGAAATCAGTGAAGTCGCACGTGACTTTGACTCGATGGTCGAACGACTGGATATATTGGTCAGTACCAGAGAACAACTGCTGCATGATGTTTCTCACGAATTACGTTCTCCTCTGGCCCGCTTGCAGTTGGCAATCGGGTTGGCGCGTCAGAATACCGACAATACGGAAAGCTCGCTGTTGCGGATAGAGCGTGAAGCGGCTCGTATGGACAAGATGATTGGCGAACTGCTGGCATTATCACGCACACAAGACTCCGGCGTTGACGAAGAATATTTTGATTTGTTGGGGCTGGTAACGGCGGTGGTCAATGATGCGCGTTATGAGGCGCAGGTTCCCGGTATTGAAATTCTGTTGCAGGCGGATGAAAGTATTGATCACACGGTTAAAGGAAATGCTGAACTGATGCGCAGGGCAATTGATAATATCATTCGTAATGCCCTGCGGTTTTCCTCACACGCTCAACAGGTTTGTGTTTCGCTGATTGGGAATGAGCATGAGTGGACGATACGCGTGGTCGATCAAGGGCCGGGGGTAGAGAAAAGTAAACTATCCAGCATTTTTGATCCCTTTATCCGTATCGAATCACCGCTTTCTGGTAAAGGCTATGGGTTAGGATTGGCTATTGCTCGTAAAGTGGTGCAAGCGCATGGTGGGCGCATTGAAGCAGAGAATGGGGCGCAGGGCGGGTTGATTATTTGCCTGTGCCTTCCCCGCTGGGGAAATAACGATTAAGTAAAAAGCAGAAAACAAAAACGGAGGTTGATGACAAACCCATAGCGGTGAGATCGAGATACCCGGGCTTATCGCGCCGAGGGGCGCTGTCCTAATATCGGACTTTGTCAGCAGTCTGAAACGGCGCCTCGAGGCGCCGTTTTCAAACAATCGATGACGATGTGACTTATTTCTTAATACGGATAACCGGCGTTTCACCGACAACCACGGTGCCACTGAGCTTAACCATTTCTTTGATTTCATCCATATTGGAGATAACCACAGGCGTTAGCGTAGACTTGGCTTTTTCTTCCAATACAGCCAAATCGAACTCAATAATGAGATCGCCTTTCTTAACACGTTGGCCTTCTTCAGCTATACGCTTGAAACCCTCGCCTTTCAGCTCAACGGTATCGATGCCAAAGTGAACGAATAACTCAATACCGCTATCAGACTCGATAGAAAAAGCATGGTTAGTTTCAAAAATTTTACCAATAGTGCCATCTACCGGAGCGACGATTTTGTTACCCGTAGGTTTAATGGCAATACCGTCACCCACGATCTTTTCAGCAAATACGACATCTGGAACATCTTCAATATTGACGATTTCGCCGGACAGCGGGGCAATGATTTCGATGCTGCCAGTGTCTTTTTTGTCATCAGAAACCAGAGATTTCAATTTATCGAACAAACCCATGATCTTCTCCTAAGCATTAATATTGGGCCAGCATTAGCGGAATCAGCAGAGCGTTTTTTCTTTAATGAATCGGCTCACCAAATTGCGCAACTCTTGTGCTGTCGGTTGGGACAGTGCCTGTTCCGCCAGCGCCTTCGCATCTTCGTAATTCGCATTACGGATAATTTTTTTGATGCTCGGGATAGAGATTGCACTCATGCTGAATTCGTCCAGACCCATTCCCAATAACAGTAGTGTAGCATGTTCGTCGCCAGCTAGCTCACCACACATCCCGGTCCATTTACCTTCGGCATGGGATGCGTCAATCACCTGTTTAATCAGGGTCAATACTGCTGGGGACATCGGGTTATAGAGATGAGAAATCAGCTCATTACCACGATCAACTGCCAGAGTATACTGGGTTAAGTCATTAGTCCCAATACTAAAGAAGTCAACTTCCTTTGCCAAATGATGAGCAATGGTCGCCGCCGCTGGCGTTTCAACCATCACCCCCACCTCGATGGACTCATCAAAGGCTTTACCTTCTTCCCTCAGTTGCGCTTTCAACATCTCCAGTTCAGCTCTCAGTTCACGAACCTCTTCAACTGAGATGATCATGGGGAACATAATGCGCAGTTTACCGAAACTGGAAGCACGTAGGATGGCGCGCAACTGTGCGTGAAGGATTTCTTTGCGATCCAGACAGATGCGGATCGCACGCCAGCCCAGAAAAGGATTCTCTTCTTTTGGCAGGTTCATGTAAGGGAGATCTTTATCGCCGCCGATATCCATAGTGCGGATAATCACCGCCTGAGCGCCAATAGCCTCGGCAACGGCTTTATAAGCCTGGAACTGTTCTTCCTCGGTCGGCAGAGAGTCTCTATCCATAAACAGGAATTCAGTACGGTACAGACCAACGCCTTCAGCGCCATTACGTTCAGCACCGGCAACATCACGCACGGTGCCGATATTGGCACAAACTTCCACCTGATGGCCGTCCAGCGTGACAGCAGGCAGATCTTTCAGTTTGGCGAGTTCATACTTTTCAGAATTGTATTGTTGCTGAACAGCTTTTAATTCATCGATAACTTCAGCAGAAGGATTCTGATAGATTTTGTTATTAACGGCATCCAGAATCAGATAATCGCCGTTTTTAACCTGCTTGGTGACGTTCGTTGTGCCGACAATCGCGGGTAATTCCAACGAGCGGGCCATGATGGAAGTATGGGAAGTCCGACCGCCGAGATCGGTAATAAAACCCAGGACTTTGTCCAGATTAAGCTGTGCGGTTTCAGACGGGGTCAGGTCAGTCGCGACCAGAATCACTTCATCTTTGATATCGCCCAGATCGACAATGGTCATACCAAGAATGTTTTTCAGCAGACGCTTGCCGATATCTCGCATGTCCGCAGCGCGTTCTTTCAGATATTCATCGTCAAGCTCTTCCAGAGCTTTCGCCTGAGTTTCAATCACTGAAAAGGCGGCGGCATCAGCGGAAGCATGTTCATCTTTAATCAGGGTTATGATTTCCTGTTCGAACTCTTCATCTTCCAGCAACATGATGTGGCCTTCAAAGATGGCTTCTTTCTCTGCGCCCAGCGTTTCACCCGCTTTGTTCTTGATAGCTTCCAGCTGCTTAGATGCTTTGGTCCGACCAGTTAGAAAACGTTCAACTTCCTGCTCTACCTGATCAGCAGAGATTTTTTTCCGGTTGATAACTATTTCATCTTCTTTCAGTAAAAGCGCCTTACCAAAAGCGATACCCGGTGATACTAATATGCCTGAAATCATAACCCTACCTTACTCGATTCTGATGTTCACTAAAAAGGCTTGCCTGTCAGTTACTCAAGCTCTGCCATCAGTTTAACCAGATGTCCTACAGCTTTTTGTTCGTCTTCACCTTCGGCAGCGATAGTAACCACAGTACCCTGTGTTAAACCGAGTGTCTGTAACTTAAACAGACTCTTTGCACTGGCGCTTTTACCGTTGGACGTCACGGTGATTTCGGAAGTAAAGCCTTTGGCTTCCTTGACAAACTGAGCGGCAGGGCGAGTGTGTAGGCCATTCGGTGCTGTAATAGTTACTTCTTGCTGGAACATTCTGTTTTCCCCAACTTATGGATTAGATTGATGTTGTGGAACTAAAGTTTAGTATATTTCACTGAACTCTAGTCTGTGTGGTTAGCACCTGATTATGTTACAGGGGCTGGCCGGGATGCGGCAAGGAAACGTCGGAAAGTATTTCCTGAATAAAATACCACCAAACATCATCCGATTCCCGAATCATTATTTGAACCCGACAAGCAAAACGATGATACAACCATCTTTATGCCGGTTAAATCGATTCAGAAGTCAGTAATATTTTGGGGTGGCTATTAATTTCACGCATCAAAATAATTGTTCGGTTAAATACTAGACCTGGAACAGAAAAGCAATCCATATCTGCTGGAAAGTTTGATCTATGCCACAGAAAAGGGGCAAAAAAAGCACCTGAACAGGTGCTTTTTTAACATTTTGGTTACTTACGGTTCTGAATTGGAGGATAAATTTATTGTTGCAGTTCCTGCTCGGTAAAGAGGTCTGCAAAGAGCGCCGTACTCAGGTAGCGCTCACCAGACGATGGCAGGATAACAACGATGGTTTTGTCTTCAAATTCTTTTTCTTTTAGCAGGTTAAGCGCGGCTGCAACGGCGGCGCCTGAAGAGATCCCAGCTAAAATGCCTTCTTCTTCCATTAAACGACGCGCTGTGCTGATGGCTTCTTCGTTAGTGATCTTTTCTACCCGATCGATCAGCTTGAGGTCGAGGTTACCCGGAATGAAGCCAGCACCAATCCCCTGAATTTTGTGAGGGCCGGGTTTCAGCTCTTCACCTGCCAACGCCTGGCTGATAACCGGTGAGTCTGCCGGTTCTACCGCCACGCTGGTAATCGCTTTGCCTTTGGTATTTTTAATGTAACGGCTAACACCGGTCAGGGTGCCGCCCGTGCCTACACCTGAGATAAATACGTCAACTTTGCCGTCGGTATCTTCCCAGATTTCCGGCCCGGTGGTTTTTTCGTGAATCTCCGGGTTGGCGGGGTTACTAAACTGCTGTAGCAGCAAAAAGCGTTCAGGATCGCTGGCGACAATCTCTTCGGCCTTGGCAATGGCGCCCTTCATGCCTTTTGCTCCTTCGGTCAGCACCAGTTTTGCCCCCAGCGCTTTCAGAAGTTTACGGCGTTCAATACTCATGGTTTCCGGCATGGTCAGCGTCAGCTTATAACCACGAGCGGCAGCCACATAGGCTAACGCGATACCGGTATTTCCGCTGGTTGGCTCAACCAGTTCGATACCTTCCTTCAACACTCCGCGCTTTTCCGCATCCCAAATAAGGTTTGAACCGATACGGCATTTAACGCTAAAACTGGGATTGCGAGATTCGACCTTAGCCAGAATGCGTCCGTTGCCGATACGGTTCAGACGAACCAGCGGCGTATGGCCGATTGTAAAAGAATTGTCTTCGTAGATCTTGCTCATAGCCTGTCCTTATAACTGTATGAAATTTTTGCGAACATAGAGAGAATACTCGTTCACACCTTCCAGTGAAGTAAAGAATTGCTATATCGTTATGTTCTTAAGAAATATCTTTTCATTACAATAGAAAGCATTGGTCAATGCGCGCCAGCTCTCACTGCTGTTTTGGCTGCGTAGCGGAAAGGGGGCGATAGCGTTCAACCCACAGTGCGGTAGCGCCACAAACCGCGACGGGCATAATGACCAGATTCAGAAAAGGAATCAGCGTAAACAGACTGATCAGACCGCCAAACTGCATGTTGATCGTCTTATGTTGCCGCAACGCCTGGCGCATGATGGGAAAGCTGACCTTGTGATTATCGAAAGGATAGTCGCAGTATTGAATGGCCAGCATCCAGGCACTGAACAGGAACCAAAGCACGGGCGCCACGATTTGTCCGATACCCGGTATGAAGTAGAGCAAAAGCAGAAAAACGGCACGTGGCAGGTAATAGGCCAGTTTCTGCATCTCACGTTTCATGATGCGGGGAACATCTTTAACAAGACCCATGATGCCGCTGTCAGGCAATGGCTGGCCGGTTAAGCGTGCTTCCAACTGTTCAGCCAGCAGGCCATTAAAGGGGGCTGCAATAAAATTGGCGAGAGTGCTGAACAGATAGCCGAAAACTAACAGGACAGACAGCACGGCGATTGGCCAGATGAGGTAACTAAGCCACTGGAGCCATGTCGGAATGTGGCTCATGAGTTGTGGTATCCAATCGCCAAGACGGGTGAATAACCACCAGAAAGCGCCGCCCATCAGTAAAATATTCACCAGCAGGGGCAGGATGACGAAATGCCGGATACCGGGCAGCGAAATCAGCCGCCATCCCTCAAGAAAATAGTGTACGCCGCTGTGCGGCTTAAGCGCCTGTTTTGAGTAAGACATGGAGGCATTGTTCTCTGTCATATATTCGTGATTGCATCATATAGGGATGATTTTAAACTGACCAGTCTGCATTTGGATGAAAAAACAGCAAAAAAATGCGTTGTATCTATCTTTATTGTCATAATGTATCGTGCAGACTTGCACTTGTGTACGTAGGCAAATAGAGTTAGTGGTATATAAGTATTTGCCGTGGTGGCAATGTATTGGAACAATTGGGATAGCAATGATGCAGGACTTGCGTCTGATATTAATCGTTGTTGGCGCGATCGCTATAATAGCGCTGTTACTGCACGGCTTGTGGACTAGCCGTAAAGAGCGTTCGTCCCTTTTTCGTGATCGCCCGGTTAAACGTTTGAAAAAAGAGCGTGATGACACTCCGCTTGAAGACCTTGATGAAGGCGTAGGTGAGGTTCGCGTAAAAAGTAGTGGCCGTGCGCAAAATGAGCCTTCGCTTGGTAGTTATAACGAAAGAGAAGAGACTCGACCCAAAACCAAATCGCCGTTTGAGAATACGTCTGTTCAGCCTGAATCTACTTATGATCCGCTGTTGGATGAAGCCACGCCGGTTGATTCCCCGCGTTCTCAGATTCATGGGGATGGTCGCCCCAGGGTTGTTGAACCGAAGCTGGAAATGCCGTCACGGCAACGCTCTGCATTCTCCGACGATTTCTCTGCTGCGGATAATTCGCATGAGGAAATGGAATCAACCGCTGCTGAGTCTCAGTCTCCTCCGGCGGAGCCTGTTCAAAATGAACAACCAAAAGAAGCTGTTTTGGTGCTGCATGTCGCTGCGCATCATGGTGGAGTCATCGGTGGTGAGCTGCTACTGCAAAGCGTTTTGCAGTCCGGGTTCCAGTTCGGAGAAATGAATATTTTCCATCGTCATGTCAACCCGGCCGGAGCCGGCCCGGTGCTATTCAGCCTGGCTAATATGGTTAAGCCGGGTTCATTTAACCCGGATGAGATGTCAGAGTTCTCTACTCCCGGCGTTTCCATGTTTATGATGGTGCCTTCTTATGGTGATGCCAACCAGAACTTTAAGCTGATGCTACAGTCGGCGCAGCGTATTGCTGATGATGTTGGTGGTGTTGTTCTGGACGATGAACGCAGGTTGATGACGCCTCAGAAAGTCGAATCCTATAAAGCGCGTATCCGGGATGTACTAAAAGCCAATAGCTGATAGCTCGACTGATTGGTCATTGTGAAAGCCTCCGCTCCTGGAGGCTTTTTTGTTGGTTTTCATCAATTTTATATGGTTATAGAAAAAATTGAGACAGTAAGTGAGTGACCATGAGTGAAGCAAAAGGATTAAAACAGGATCTGGGGCTTATACAGGGCGTTGGGCTGCTTTCGACCTCGTTACTGGGAACCGGTGTCTTTGCGGTGCCGGCACTGATTGCGCAGATCGCGCAGCAGGATAGTCTGTGGGCCTGGCCGCTGTTGATTCTTTTGGTTTTCCCTATTGCGATCGGGTTTGCGGCGTTGGGGCAACATTTTCCGAACGCGGGTGGTGCCGCCCATTTTGTCAACATGGCCTTTGGCCCTCGTCTGGCCCGTGTCTCCGGGGGGCTGTTTCTTTCAGTGATCCCATTGGGTTTGCCCGCAGCGTTACAGATTTCAGCCGGTTTCTGGCAGGCAGCGTTTGGCTGGAGTGAGCTGGGATTGTTGCTGGTGCAAATACTGACGCTTGGCGCAATCTGGCTGCTGGGGCTGCGTAGTGCAGGCTCCAGCGCCAATATTCAAATCATTATCGCCATGCTGGTTGTAGGCTTGGTGGTTGCCATCTGGTGGCAGGGTGATATTACGCCGACTCATATCCCCTGGCCGTCAGTTAGCGAGCTATCCTGGTCGAATACCTTTAGTGCGCTGGCGGTGATGTTCTGGTGTTTTGTCGGTCTGGAGGCCTTTGCCCATATGGCGACGGAATTTCGTGTGCCTGAGCGCGATTTCCCACGGGCATTACTGATCGGCATGTTGGTGGCCGGTGCGGTTTACTGGGGATGTACCGTCGCGGTTTTGCACTTTCATGCCTATGGCGAAGAGTGGGTGGCCACCGCCTCATTGCCGAGGATTGTCGTGCAGTTATTCGGTGAGAATGCATTGTGGATCGCCTGTATTGTAGGGTATCTGGCCTGCTTTGCCGGTGTGAACATCTATACGCAGGGGTTTGCCCGACTGGTGTGGTCGCAGGCGCCCTCAGGCAGTGCGTTGGCTAAACTTTCTGCTGGACGAGCGCCGGTCAATGCGCTGTCAGTCGTTGTTGTATGCTGTCTGATGAGTTGCTTATTAATTTACTGGCTGGTATTACCGCTGGATCTGTTGATCATGTATGCCAACGGAATTTTTGTTTTAATCTATTTGCTGTGCATGTTGGCGGGGTGGCGCTTGCTGAAAGGACGGGCCAGAGTAATGGCAATGATAGGCAGCCTGCTCTGCTGCGCACTGTTGCTGATGATCGGTTGGAAATCACTTTATGCGTTAACCATGCTGGCATTGTTTTGGGTTTTTCTGCCGCAGAGGAAAGCTGAATTCATCTCTGATTGATTCAACGCCCCCAGTTGGAGGCATCGATTATCGGGTGGCGCTGCTATTCGTTATCTGGCGTGACAGCGGGTTTCTCAGCGACAGGGAATTGTGCTTCCAGCTCAGTCAAACGTTGTTCCAGACGTGCGATTTTCTCACGGGTGCGGAGCAATACCTGTGTCTGGACGTCGAACTCTTCGCGGTTTACCAAATCAAGCCGACTGAATTGTGCCTGTAATACCTGACGGATTTTCTTCTCTACATCATCGCCCAATTCCCGGATACCTTTTGGCATGGACTCATGCACCTGACGGGCGATCTGCTCAATCTTTTTCGGGTCAATCATGGCGCTTTCCTGATTATGTTATGTAGGATGATCACATTGGTAAGTGTAATGCTAGTTGAGTGTTGGATAAACTAAAACTCACCATTACATTGCAGTTATTCAGCGTTGTCATGTCACATTTCCCTTGGCTAATCAATTGCCCTGCCACTTTATTGGCGCTATAGTAAATTCGCTTATTCTCAGGGCGGGGTGTAATTCCCCACCGGCGGTAAACCAGTCATATACTGCGTATATGTATTGGAAGCCCGCGAGCGCTCATTGTTTGGTTTTCCAGCCAGAATGGTTTGGTTTTCCAGCATGAGGTCAGCAGATCCGGTGTGATCCCGGAGCCGACGGTTAGAGTCCGGATGGGAGAGAGTAACGGTATCTGCCGGGTGTGATGCCCGCTCGCGTTATTTTGTTAGTCATTACTATGCAACCAGTGGTAATGGTTACTCCTCAAGTTCGCCCTGATTCTGGTAATCCATAATAACATTGAGGTTTTTTTACCATGAATCAGACATTACTTTCTGAATTCGGCAATCCGGCTGAACGTGTGGAACGTGCAATTGATGCATTACGTCAAGGACGTGGTGTATTGGTGTTGGATGATGAAGATCGAGAAAACGAAGGTGACATAATTTTTGCGGCTGAAAATATGACCGTAGAACAAATGGCACTGACGATCCGCCACGGCAGCGGCATTGTTTGCCTGTGCCTGACGGAAGAGCGTCGCCAACAATTGGAATTACCGATGATGGTAGAGCATAACTCCAGCCATTATCAGACGGCGTTCACTGTCACTATCGAAGCGGCAAAAGGAGTCACCACGGGTGTTTCAGCCGCAGACCGCATCACCACGATCCGTGCGGCAATTGCAGATGATGCTAAACCGAGTGATTTGAACCACCCTGGACACGTTTTCCCGTTGCGTGCTCAACCGGGCGGTGTATTAGTTCGCGGCGGTCATACCGAAGCGTCGGTTGATTTAGCCCGGCTGGCTGGTTTGAAGCCTGCTGGCGTGCTGTGTGAACTGACCAACGATGATGGTTCTATGGCACATGCGCCGGAAGTGATCGCCTTTGCCAAACAACATGCTATGCCAGTCCTGACGATTGAAGACCTGGTAGTTTATCGCCAGGTAGCGGAACGTAGAGCAAGCTGATTTTTATCTGATAATATGGCAAAGGGGCAATATTATCGGCTCTTAGTTATTTATGTCTTCTTGTACCGGCTTACATGAGTAGGTTGGAGCGGGTTGTTATGTTTTTCTTGCCAGCAGCGTCATAAAGCGCAGTTTTATACAGCTGAGGATAAGATAAAAATACCCCGGCATGGTTGCCGGGGTATTGACATGATAACAAGGGGTTAACATCCGCTGCGGGCGGTTAAGCACACTGTGTGCATTTGGCGGTCTGGATCATCTGGTAGAAGTCATTACCTTTATCATCAACCAGAATAAAGGCTGGGAAGTCTTCCACTTCAATTTTCCAGATTGCTTCCATCCCCAGCTCCGGGTATTCCACGCAGGTCAGGCTCTTGATACTGTTTTGCGCCAGAATCGCCGCCGGGCCACCAATACTGCCAAGATAGAAGCCGCCGTGTTTATGGCAGGCATCAGTTACCTGCTGGCTGCGGTTGCCTTTTGCCAGCATGATCATGCTGCCGCCGTTGGCTTGCAGTAAATCAACATAGGAGTCCATGCGTCCGGCTGTTGTCGGGCCTAAAGATCCAGAGGCATAACCTGCGGGCGTTTTCGCCGGGCCTGCGTAGTAAATCGGGTGGTCTTTGATGTATTGCGGCAGGCCTTCACCGTTATCCAGCCGCTCTTTCATTTTGGCGTGAGCAATATCACGACCAACGATGATAGTACCGGTGAGGGAAAGACGAGTGGAAACCGGATATTGAGACAGTTCTTTTAAAATATCTGACATTGGGCGGTTGAGGTCAATTTTGACCGCTTCGCCTTCACCTGCTTCACGTAGATGTTCAGGAATATATTTACCCGGGTTGTGTTCAAGCTGTTCCAGCCATATCCCCTGACGGTTGATTTTCCCCTTGATATTACGGTCAGCCGAACAGGATACGCCCATACCCACCGGACAGGATGCGCCATGACGCGGCAGGCGGATTATGCGCACGTCGTGGGCGAAATATTTACCGCCGAATTGTGCGCCCAAACCTAATTCATGGGTGGCCTCCAGTATTTCCTGCTCAAGTGCAATATCACGGAACGCCTGACCATGTGCATTGCCCTCGGTCGGCAGCTCGTCATAATATTTGGTTGATGCCAGCTTAACGGTCTTGAGCGTGGTTTCGGCGGACGTACCCCCTATTACAAAGGCAATATGGTATGGTGGGCAGGCGGCCGTACCCAGAGAGCGCATTTTCTCGATCAAGAAACTTTTCAGTTTTTCCGGCGTTAATAATGCTTTGGTTTCCTGATACAGATAGGTTTTATTGGCTGAACCGCCACCTTTGCTGACGAACAGGAATTTATAGTCTTCACCCTCGGTACTGTAGAGATCAATTTGTGCAGGCAGGTTGGTGCCGGTATTTACCTCTTTGTACATATCCAGCGGGGCATTCTGTGAATAGCGCAGGTTGTCTTCGGTGAAAGTATTATAAACGCCGCGGGACAGCGCTTCAGCATCATTTGCGCCGGTCCAGACCCGTTGCCCTTTCTTACCGACAATAATAGCAGTACCCGTATCCTGACAGGTGGGCAGGATACCTTTGGCGGCAATTTCAGAGTTGCGTAGAAATTGCAGGGCGACATATTTGTCGTTTTCACTGGCCTCCGGGTCGTGAATAATATCGGCAACTTGTTGCTGATGAGCGGGACGAAGCATAAAAGAAGCATCATGGAAGGCTTGCTGGGCGAGAAGAGTAAGCGCTTCCGGTTCGATTTTCAGGATGTCCTGGCCTTCAAATTGCGTAACAGAAACAAAGTCACTGCTGAGAAGGCGATACTCGGTGTCATCCTTGCTTAGTGGAAAAGGATCTTGGTAATAAAAGGGTTTATTCGACATTTTTTTCTCACTTGCGTTCGCATTATTAGTAGGCTTGTATCCGGTATGATTCTCGTAACCTTTGCATAAGGCTTTTACATCAATACAAAAGTAATAATCCCTATAATAGTATGGTTTTATGATGGGTAGAACCACTTTGCTACATCACATAATCGGCAATAAAACCGCGTAAAATTTTTTGTCCGCAATTTAATAGAAAAAGTAAAATCATTGTAATGAAACAGTTTGAATCACTGAGATTAACCATATTAAGTCAATTAATT
>NZ_MJLZ01000024.1 GCF_003666245.1 Brenneria alni | reverse complement strand
ATAGTACATTTTGTGTTTTTATTTCTCTAAAGTGGATGTTTTTATAAAAAATAGACGTAATATTTTTATTTCAATTTAAAACAAAGTCTTATTTGTTTTACCATCATTGATAATTATTAATAGGATAATTTATAGCAGCATTTAGTGTATATGGAAGCACTGTGGCGACTCACCCTGCCAGCAGATCCGATGACATCAAATCTAATGGTGATTAGCGTATCTTTTCTGGTGTTTATGCGTAAAACTTCGTGCGCACGAAATTTTAGCGGCTAAAATGCCTTGTCACCACCAATACACAAATGGCTTGTTGCTGACCGGAAACGCGATCCCGTCAGGATCACGTCCAATCACGAATGTAAAGCACCTTTAACCATTACGCCTCTTTGCCATGATTTTTCTGAGTGAGATGCTATTTTCCTCTACAATGAACTTTCCAGCCCTCAATCAGGCCGACATCTATGGCAAGACTGACTCAGAAAGACATGACGGAAAGTGAGCAACGTCAACTTAAAACCCTGCTCGATCAGGAAAGAAAAAAACACGGACGTCCGCTTACTAATTCTGAAAGTAATCATATCAAAGACGATTATATCGATAAGCTGATGAAAGAACGGGAAATTATTGCGAAACAAGCGCGCGCCGAGAAAAAAAAGAACAAATTTAAACCGGATGTCTCCGCCACCTATGAATGGTCGTCCAGTACCAATTTACGGGGACGCCGCCGTTAGACCTAGGTAAAGAAAATTTTCTGGTTTATTGGAAATGATTGACTCAGGTGGCTGCGGAATCTGCCGCCTGAGTAAATAACATATCAATATGATTTTCCAGATGGGTTTTCACGGCCTTGATGGGTTGATTGTAGGTGAGACTGATTATGAACATCATTTATCCTTATTTCTTGATGGGTATATAAACGTAATTCCAAAGTCTATGCCTTAAATATTTGTTAGTTTTGCCCCTTCTTTAAGCATTTGATTCGCCATCATTAGCACTAAAGTATACCCTGTCGCAGATTACACACTATTTTCTACCGTAGGCATCTATTACAAAAGGTCTCTTTTGCGTGACAAAATTATTTTTACGTAGTGGGAGTTTGGATGATTTTCTGGCTCTGGGCGAAAATGGACAGCCAGTTTATGCATCAGCGCTTCAGTTACGGGAAACATTACGTCTCAGGAAACAGCAACAGATAGCGGATTGTCTGGCTATCCCCCAACCTAATGAAAGTGGCGATCGCATTGACTGGTATTCACCGATTGAAGGAAAAGTTACTTCGTGGATTGCTGCCAGTGAAGACGAACGAGCCAATGCACTGAAGCTACTCGAAACGTATCAGTCTGCCGTCGCCGGTATCAGCCAACGGGCGCAATACGCAGAAAAACCCGGCCAAAAGCTTTTTGGCGTGTTACTGGCCAAGTCTATACAGTTTCCAGGCCCCAACCACGTTTATCTGGTTGATGGCAAACCGATATTGACCTTCTGGGGGTTTGTTAACCTCGATAAAAAATCCCGGTCTGACGCACTGGATTGTTTACGTCTGGTGGAAAAAGAAGCTGAACCTGTTTTCGCACCAGCGCCGGTCAATGCTGCCCCCCCTGCTGCTTCGATCGCGCCGCCTACGCCACAGCCTAAACCTGTAGTGAAACCAGAGGTCATTCCAGAATCCGACGTAGTGGTATCCAACCGCAGTCAAGGGCGGCGCTTGTGGTGGTTATTCCCCGCCGCTGCCCTGTTGGCGGTTCTGTCGCTACAGATCTATGGGTGGATTTCTAATCTGGGTGATACACCTGAGCCATTGGCGGCGGCGGTAAAACCAGAAAAGCGGGTTTTACCGGCTTCGGCTCAAACGCCGGAACCGGAACCGCAAGCGAATAATGAAACCGCTGCTTCTGTGGAAACCGTGGCGGTTGAACCTGTGGACGTTAAAACAGCACCGGTTGAAACCGTCCCCACTGCTCCATCAGTTGATGTCGAGCCGCAAGAGACGGCATCAAAACAAGAGTCGGTTGCCGAGCCTGTAATCCCTGGGGAAATACCGGTTGCTCCTCCTGCCACGGTTAGTAAAGACGATCTGGTCATGCCAGCGGATGCGGTGAGGATGGGATCAGTCAATTTCCTTAATGGGAACTGGCGCGTTTCAGTAGATGCTAAAACCCCCATTACCGTGACTGGCCGCCCGCCAAGCCTGAGATATCAGATTAAAAATGGCAAGGGTACGGCAAGAATTACTCATGGCGATGGCGTTACTTGCCGTGCGGATATTGAAGCTGGATTGATGAGCTCCGGTAATCTGGTGATCAACAGCCGATATAGAGCACGTTGCAGTGATAATACAAGATTCCAGATGCCTGAGATTGTATGTAAACAAAGCACGGCAGGCATTGCAGAGTGTACCGGTCGCTATAACGCTGATGCGGTCTTCCCCATGACGATAAAGCGCGAGAGTAAATAACAATGCTGGCGACGATCACGGATTACAAACAGAGAATTACGCTTATTCAAAACAGCGGCATTCAATTTCTGGATTTTGCCTTGAAGCCGGAATTAACCGCAGAGCGTCCTAATAAGTTTGTGCGTAAAAGCGCCAATGGGCCGTTGCTGCGCCTGATTTATAACGAGCATGCTGATAAATATCTACTCCCATCGCCGACGGGTGCGCCGCCAGAAGTGGTAAAACCTGAACTGAGCATCCCGCTTGAGCAATCACTGACGTTGCTGGAAAAAATCTGGCTGCCACTGCCCTTCTTCCGTTTTAACCCGCCGCGAACGTTTATGGGCGGGCCGGATAACTGGGCGCGGATGCAGGTTTTAGCACTGAATACGCCGGATCAGGATGGTAATACCCATCGGATATGCCTGGCTTTTGATACCAAAGTTTATCCCGAGGGGCACGAATATGAGTCCCTGGCGCCGAATGCCAATGACATTAAAACCGGCGTCAGCTTTGCTCTGGCCTACCACAGTGATGAACTGGGGGAGTTTCTAGATCTGACCTGGGTCGATGGCTGGCTGCGTGAAGTCTTTACCCAGCAAGCGGCCAAACTGGAAAATCGTCATGAAAGAGACATTAAAATCGCACTCAGAGGATTTGAATATCAGGCTCATTATATGAATTTACTGGATATGCTGGGTAATCAGCTATCCGTGCCGGAAATACGCATTAATGCCAGTACGCTTCAGGAACCCGCCGTTAATGTCGATCTTATTCTTGACGTGGGTAATTCCCACACCTGCGGCATTTTAGTTGAAGATCATGCAGATGAAAGCAACGGTTTAAAGCAGACATACGAACTGCAACTGCGCGATCTGAGCGAACCTCATTACCTGTACAACGAATTGTTTGAAAGCCGGGTTGAATTTGCCCAGGCTAAATTTGGCAAGCAAAACTTCTCCGTTGAAAGTGGCCGCGATGATGCGTTCATCTGGCCTTCGATTATCCGTGTTGGTCGTGAAGCCAGTCGAATGGCGCTGTTGCGTCAGGGGGCGGAAGGCTCAACCGGCATTTCCAGTCCACGCCGTTATCTGTGGGATGAAGAGAGTTATGCGCCAGGCTGGCGCTTTAGTCAGCCCGAAACGAATGCCATGACCGAACCGCTGGCGACAGCAATGCCGCTGACCATCTTGCTCAATGATGAAGGTCAGCCGCTGTACAATCAGCCGTTTGAGGAACGTTTGCCGGTTTTTTCTCCACACTATAGCCGCAGCTCAGTTATGACATTTATGCTGTCTGAATTGCTGTTACAAGCATTGATGCAGATGAATAGTGCTGCACAGCGACTGAAAATGATCCACACCACGGCGCCGCGTCTGCTTCGCAACATTATTCTTACCCTGCCCTCCGCCATGCCGAAGCCCGAGCGTGAAATTTTCCGTCGCCGGATGGATGAAGCAATCGCTCTGGTATGGAAATCGATGGGTTGGCATCCGTTAGACGATGATTTCACCACCCCTGAAGACAAACAAAAAAGCCGTATTCCGGTGCCAGACGTGCAGATCGAGTGGGATGAAGCGACCTGTGGGCAAATGGTGTATCTGTACAACGAAGCGCAGGTCAATTTCGGTGGCCGGGCGGAAGATTTTTTTGCCAGTATGGCCCGCCCGGATAAAGAATTTTCAGAGGACGAACCTGCAGGGAAAACATTACGGATTGCGTCCATTGATATCGGCGGCGGTACGACAGATTTAGCCATCACGCAATATTTATTGGATGATGGCATCGGCAGTAATGTCAAAATCATTCCGCGTTTGCTGTTCCGTGAAGGGTTTAAAGTTGCGGGCGACGATATTCTGCTGGATGTTATTCAGCTTTATGTTTTACCGGCGTTACAGTCGGCGTTGAAAACCGCAGGAATGATCAGCCCTGACGTGTTGATGGCGAAGCTGTTTGGCAATGAAGGGCGAATAGACGGGCAGCTCACGTTACGTCAGCAAGTCACGTTACAGATTTTCATCCCTATCGGGCGGTCGATTCTGGAGGCGTATGAACGTTTCGACCCACTGGATACCAGCGCCGAAATAGAGTCCACTTTTGGCGAACTGCTGGATCAGCATCCGACGCAGAAGGTGCTGGAGTACCTCAACACCGAGGTGCAGCGCGAACTTCCGGCTGATGACAATCCGTTTGATATTTTACAGGTGCCGTTCATCCTCAAGTTGAGCAAACTACATGGGGAATTTTTATCCAGTCGGATGAACATCACCCAGAACCTGCGTTTAATGTCTGAGGTTGTCTCTCTCTATTCCTGCGATGTGTTGCTGTTAACCGGGCGCCCTTCCCGTTTCCCTGGAATACAGGCCCTGTTCCGGCACTTGCAACCGTTGCCGATTAACCGAATGCTGTCGCTGGACGGCTATCACACCAATGACTGGTATCCGTTTAATAAACGTGGTCGGATTGATAATCCGAAATCCACCGCGGCAGTGGGGGCCATGCTTTGTCTGTTGGCGCTTGACCTGCGGTTGCCGGGCTTCTACTTTAAAGTCGGCGATTTCCAGCCCTATTCAACCATCCGTTACCTGGGAATGATGGACAGCAACAACGCCCTGACCACTGACAATGTCTATTACAGCGACATTGATCTGGATGCGCCAGACTTCGAACTTGACCCCAACGACAGTTTCCAGGTGCGAGGATCGCTTTGTCTTGGTTTCCGCCAGCTTGACAACGAACGCTGGCCAGCCTCCTCCCTGTATATTCTATCGATAGTCGATCAGGAACTGGCAAGAAAAGTGGTTGGCGACAGTATTCTTCGCGTCAGGCTGGCCGTGACTAAAGGAGACGATCAGGCCAGTCCTGAACGCTTTGAAATAGCAGACGCGGTTCTGGAAGATGGCAGTCGTGTTCCAGTACACCATTTACGCCTCAAATTGAACACATTAGCGGCTAACGACTCAGGAGCAACCCATTATTGGATCGATAGTGGGAGTGTATTTAGAAAATGAAACCATTAACGCCTAAACAACTGTCAAGCCGACTCAATAGCCAGCTACAGGCCGTAGCACAAGGGGTTGATCAGGCGATCGACTGGATAGAAACCACTCGCCAAAATGCGCCGCGGCTGGATATTGAAGCGGACAGACTGATCGTTAAACTGCGTCGTAATCGCAATAAAGCCAAACACCTGTCCAATGTGGCGCTAAAAGAGATCGCCATTGGTTTCTTCGGTCTGTCGCAGGCAGGAAAATCTTACCTGATTTCCGCACTGGCCGCAGGAGAGAATGGTAAACTGGAAACGGCTCTTGAAGGACAACAGTTTGATTTTCTTACCCATATTAATCCTGCTGATCAATCCACCACGCTGGTTACCCGCTTTAGCCGTCAGGCAGGCGTAAAAAATAAATCCTTCCCGGTGCAGTTGCTGCTCTTCAGCGAAGTGGATATCGGCAAGATTATGGCCAACGCCTTTCTGCACGAACTCAATCAGGAGTTTGAGGAGCTTGACGAACAGCACATCGCTGAACATTTGAAAATGCTGTTGATGCACCGCCAGCCAGAGCCGGTTGCAGGAATGAGTTCGGATGAGGTTGTCGCATTGTGGGACTATCTGGCTCGCCATGACGCTAAACGGCAAAAGCAACTGGAAACACATTTCTGGCCTGTCGCAGTCGAACTTGCGCCTTATCTTAGCGTTGACGATCGTGCGCAACTGTTCTCGGTACTCTGGGGGGATCGCACAGATCTGACGGCAGCCTACCGCCATTTCTCCCATACCTTGCAGCACCTTTCAGGCGCTCATAAAGTATTGGCCCCGATCCGGGTGTTAGTGGATGAAGCCCTGCGTCCCGTAAATGGAATAATTAACGGGGCGGCATTGGAACGCCTTAACACAGTTAATGATGTTAGTGTTTCGGTGCGCCCGGTATTGAACGGACGTGCAGGCAAAGCGGTTGAGTTATCGCAGGCTGAACTGACGATGCTGGCTGCCGAATTGCTGATCCCTTTGCATTCTCCTACTCGTGAAGCGCTGTTTGAGCAGGTCGATATTCTGGATTTTCCCGGTTTCGGTGATACGCCAGAGTTAGCAGACCAACAGCAGACGGAACAACAAGGGAAAATTGATATTCATCCCCTGGCGCATACGCTCTTGCGGGCAAAGCGCGCTTATCTGCTGGAACGTTACACCGATAATCAGGAAATGAATTTGCTGATGGTGTGTACCGCCGCAGGCAAACGCTCCGATGTAAAGGCCGTAGGCAAGGCATTGGATTACTGGGTTAAACAAACTCAGGGCGAAAACGCACAGGTTCGCAGCCGTCGTAAACCGGGATTGATCTGGGCTGTAACCAAGTTTGATCGACGCATTACGCACGGGCAAAACCACGACGCCGCTGTGCAGCGTTATGTCGGCAACCCCGGTGATGCTTGGGGCACAATGCTGGCAATGGATAAACGGGGCGTAAGTCGTATGGCGGCCTGGCTGGGTACGGAAGTTCACCGCGAAGTGAAACTTGGGCGTATCAGCGAACAACTGAGCGAAATCCAGCGTGAACTGGGTGATAACCTGCTGGGCAATTGGTATCAGCCAGCGGGTACAGATGATCCGGCAAAAAAACAGCGTATCGCTGAAACCCTGCTTAAATCATTGCAAACCCGCACCGGCGTACATGGTGAGTTGCTTGAACGCTTATTGCCTTCACGCGACGAACTGCGCCGCCTCTATCTGAAACAGCAGGTTAAACCAGGTTATGGCAATTACCATCAGGATGCAGACGAACTTGGCGCGCCGTTAACCGGTTCTGAAACTTTTGGCATTGGGATCGAAATCGATCTGTTTGCTGACGAGCCGATCGAGCTCGATCAGCCCACCTCGCCTGTTCAGGCGCTCGATCATGGTTATGAAGCGGAATATGCCCACAATGTTTATCGATATTGGATAAACCATCTGCGCAGCCTGCCGGAAAACGCGCCGTTGGTAGATCTATTGGGAGTAGCTAAAGCAACCATTGAAACGCTGGTGGAAGAACTTATTACCGCGAGTATTCGGTTGAATATAGAAGACGCGCTGGTCGGTATGTTGGTGGATACTGAACAGTTGGGCGTACATCGTGAAAGTAAAGCAGACCGTCAGGTGTCGCGTGTTCTCACTGTGCTGGGGGACTTTGTAGCCTGGCTGGGATTTCAGCAGAGAGATGAAGCGCTGCGCCCTGCCAGCCGCATCAATCGTGGTCACAAAATTTTCGCCAAGCCTGAAAAACAGGCCGTGAATTGGGGTGCATCACAGCGGCTAACCAAACTGGCGCTCACGCCGACCAACAACACGGCCTTTTATATTTATGACTGGCTGGTCGGTCTGAATGAAATGATTGTACAAAATGCGGGATATTCTGCCGGACGTGAAGTCAGTACAGCGCAACGTGAACAATTGGCCGTCATATTGAATTTGATTAAGCCTGCCGAAAAATGAAACCCGGTATTCTCCGGTTGAAAACCGGAGAATACCCTGGCAAAAACCATACTTTGTTTTCGATAATTCACTGTGTTTATTGGGGAACAGCCCATCAGATGTGCTACCACTCTTCGAACTACTCTCCTCAATCCGAGTCGAAAAGCCCCTCAGTGCTGAAATAAATGTGATCTGGCGTCATCAGCAAATTGACATGGTCATCAGCATTGATATCCTCGCAAATATTAGGGTGCAACCGCACACCCTGGATATTAAATTCATGACGTAGCGAGAGCATAATTCTTTCTTTTTCCGCAGTGCTTAGTTGGGGATCTGCTGACATTGCGCCGCCGATAAGATACATTTTTGAACAACGAGCCCCTTGCGCATCCATTTTATTCCTTAATTCCTGTAAGGCTTCAGCAGGCTCTTTGTCAATTCCCGTATAGTGGCTGACACCCAGGATTATTTCATTCTGTCCAGTCATCCCTCTGGCGCATATCCCGATGCACGTGGAGAGTCCTTGTGTCCCGATCCAATCGAAACCATCACGCGAGGTGTTGATTACTTCACATTCATCCAGATCGACACTCTTAATCTTTTTTCCTTGTATATTAGGTAATTGTGATTCATCGACTTCCTGTATTTCACGGGATGAGAAAAGATCTACATACTGCCTTTCCAATTGACGAAAAGGTTCGGTATCTCGTTGGGTCAGTCGTGATGAATCAGAATAGTTTCCACTACACGGTTCCGCATCGGAGTGATCACTCTTTCCATCAACGGAATCATAAGCGGTATTTCTCAAACTATCAGAAATAGTGAGATTAACGGGCATGTTGCAATATCCTCATATTAGATAACTATCTCCCGTGGCAGAGATAATGTTAATTTAGTCGGCATAGAGCATTTAAAAAATGCTGTAGTGGCTAATAGTTTTAGTGAACAGAACAACCTCATGGAACAGGTTTGGCTGGAAACTATCAATGGATAAGTTGGTTTTATAAAAAATTGGTTCCAGTAAAAAACTGAGGAATTGGCACGAGTGCCGTTCCATGAATCTGCGCCAGAAAAAGCCTGTAACGCTAGTTGCGGATGATTTAATTGTTAAAACGTACATTTATTCAGGAATGACGCAAAAGCTATAATTAGCTCACTATTTATTGGTGTGTTAGAAGGCTTACCGGACTTATCACGAGCGATAAAAGCTGTTAAAATTGACCAATATCAATTATCGCCTGAGCAAAGTTTATGATACCGGAAAAGCGAATTATCCGACGCATCCAGTCCGGCGGTTGTGCGATCCACTGCCAGGATTGCAGCATCAGTCAACTCTGTATCCCATTTACTTTAAATGAGCACGAGCTTGATCAGCTCGATAATATCATTGAAAGGAAAAAGCCTATCCAGAAGGGACAAGCTCTGTTCAAAGCTGGCGACGAATTGAAATCTTTATACGCTATCCGCTCCGGTACGATTAAGAGTTATACCATCACCGAACAGGGTGATGAGCAGATAACCGGCTTTCATTTAGCAGGTGATCTGGTCGGCTTTGATGCCATTGGCAATGCACAACATCCCAGCTTTGCTCAGGCGTTAGAAACATCAATGGTGTGTGAAATTCCATTTGAAACGCTGGACGACCTTTCCGGGAAAATGCCAAATCTGCGTCAGCAAATGATGCGCCTGATGAGTGGTGAAATTCGTAGCGATCAGGATATGATCCTGCTGTTGTCGAAGAAGAATGCAGAGGAACGTCTGGCGGCGTTCGTTTATAACCTGTCCCGCCGTTTTGCCGAGCGTGGTTTTTCTCCCCGCGAATTCCGATTAACCATGACCCGTGGTGATATTGGTAACTATCTGGGGTTAACGGTAGAAACCATCAGCCGTTTGCTTGGCCGTTTTCAGAAAAGCGGGATGCTTGCCGTGAAAGGTAAATACATCACCATTGAAAATGTTAACGCGCTCTCCGAACTTGCTGGCGCCTCTGTGAATAAATCCTAATCTGTTGCCGGATCGGTGAATATCTTATTTTATCAATCCGGCCTTCATCATCTGTTGTCCAAAGCGATTCCATTGGGTACTCTTAATTTACAGACTGTGAATTAACAGCTGTTTGGAGGACCTATGGCAAAGTATCAGAACTTACTTGTAGCTATTGACCCGAATCAGGATGACCAACCAGCGCTGCGTCGGGCGGTTTATCTGGTTCAGCGACTGGGCGGTCGTATCAAGGCATTTCTGCCTATTTATGATTTTTCTTATGAAATGACCACCCTGCTGTCTCCAGACGAACGGACGGAGATGCGTCAGGGCGTAATTCAGCAGCGTACCGAATGGATTACGGAACAATGCAAATATTACCTTGATGCGGGCGTATCGATAGACATTAAAGTGGTCTGGCACAATAAGCCATTTGAAGCCATCATCCAGGAGGTCATCGCCGGGCAGCATGACCTTTTACTGAAAATGGCGCATCAGCATGATCGATTGGAAGCGGTTATTTTCACGCCCACCGACTGGCAGCTATTACGTAAATGCCCTTGTCCAGTGTGGATGGTCAAAGATCAGCCCTGGCCGGAAGAGAGCCGTGCGCTGGTTGCCGTCAACCTGTCCAGTGAAGATCCTTATCACGACCCCCTTAATATCAAGCTGGTATCAGAAACGCTGGAGTTGGCTGAACAGGTTAATCAAACTGAAGTTCATCTTGTCGGGGCTTATCCGGTCACCCCGATTAATATCGCGATTGAACTGCCTGATTTTGACCCCGGCGTCTACAACGACGCGATTCGCGGGCAGCACCTTATTGCCATGAAAGCATTGCGCCAGAAATTCAATCTGGATGAACGTGTAACGCATGTAGAGAAAGGGTTGCCGGAAGAAGTTATTCCCGACCTGGCGGAACATTTACAGGCGGGAGTCGTGGTGTTAGGGTCACTTGGCCGAACCGGTCTTTCTGCCGCATTTATCGGTAATACGGTGGAGCATGTGATTGACCACCTGAAGTGCGATCTGCTGGCGGTTAAACCGGATGATTTTGTCTCTCCTATTATTCTGGAAGAGGAAGACGATGATAAAAAATAGTATTAGCCTCTGAATAAACAAAGGGGCGACAATCGCCCCTTTGTTTCGTTGGTATCAAACCCGGTATTACAGTGCTTTCAGAATCGCTTCTACGCTATCTTTGGCATCACCAAATAACATCTGCGTATTTTCTTTGAAGAATAAGGGGTTCTGAACACCGGCATAACCCGTATTCATAGAGCGCTTAAACACGATGACGTTCTGTGCTTTCCACACTTCCAGCACTGGCATCCCCGCAATCGGGCTGTGCGGATCTTCCTGCGCTGCCGGGTTCACTGTGTCATTCGCACCAATAACCAACACGGTATCGGTGTCGGTGAAATCATCATTGATTTCATCCATTTCCAGCACGATGTCGTAAGGCACTTTCGCTTCGGCCAGCAGAACATTCATATGGCCCGGCAAGCGGCCAGCGACCGGGTGGATGCCAAACCGGACATTAATACCTCGGGCACGCAGTTTAGCGGTGATATCATGTACCGGGTATTGAGCCTGCGCTACCGCCATGCCATAACCAGGAGTGATAATTACCGAAGTCGAGTTCTTGAGTAAGTCAGCGACCTCTTCTGCTGAAGCCTCGCGGTACTCGCCCATTTCCTCGCTTTCACCTGTGGAAGAACCATCAGTACCAAAACCACCGGCAATCACACTGATGAAAGAGCGGTTCATTGCCTTACACATGATGTAAGACAGAATCGCCCCGGAAGAACCCACTAACGCGCCGGTTACAATCAGCAGGTCATTGCTTAACATAAAGCCTGCGGCGGCGGCGGCCCAACCGGAATAGGAGTTCAGCATGGAAACCACAACCGGCATATCGGCTCCGCCGATGGAAGCGACCAAATGCCAGCCAAACACCAACGCAATCGCCGTCATTAACAGTAAAGCAATAGCCTGCAATGCCACACTGCCGGTATTAACAAACACCAGAAGCAGCAGGAAAGACACGAGCAGCGCCGCCAGATTCATTTTGTGGCGGTGAGGCAGCATCAGCGGCTTGGATGAAATGATGCCACGCAATTTGCCAAAGGCGACAATCGAACCGGTAAAGGTTACCGCACCAATGAAGATACCCAGAAAGACTTCCGTCAAATGGATATTCACCATCACCGGATCGGTAATTTCACCATGATCAAGAAAGCTGTTAAACCCGACCAGTACGGCGGCAAGCCCCACAAAACTATGGAGAATGGCAACCAGCTCTGGCATTTCAGTCATTTCGACTTTACGCGCCAGATAGACGCCGATCGTGCCGCCAATCACCATGGCAACGATAATCCAGCCAATGTTCCCGGCATCAGGCCCCAGGATTGTGGCGATCAGCGCAATCGCCATCCCGACAACGCCGAAAATATTCCCCTGACGGGAGGTTTCGTGCTTGGACAAACCCGCCAGACTAAAAATAAACAAAATCGCGGCAACAATGTATGCAGCTGTCACTAATCCACCAGACATATGTTACCCCTTAGTTTTTGCGGAACATTTTCAGCATACGCTGAGTGACGGTGAAACCACCGAAAATATTGATGCTGGCAATTAATACGGCAATAAAGGAAAAGAAAGATACCCAACCGCCGTGACCAATTTGCAACAATGCCCCTACAACGATAATGCCCGATATCGCATTGGTTACCGACATTAATGGCGTATGCAACGCATGACTGACATTCCACACCACGTAGTAACCCACCACGCAAGCCAGAGCGAACACGGTAAAGTGTGACAGAAACTCTTTAGGCGCAACATTTGCCAACCATCCAAACAGCAGGATCGCAATCGCAAGGAAAACATATTTCTTCCACGGCGAAGCAGGCTTGGCCTCTTCTTTAGCCGCAGCAGCGGCAGGTTTTGCCTGTTGTGGTTGGGCAGAAACCTGAATCGGCGGCGCAGGCCAGGTTATTTCACCATTCTTGATTACCGTTACGCCGCGAATGACGTTGTCTTCAAAGTCAACGTCAATCTCGCCATTCTTCTCTTTGCATAACAACTTCAGCAGATTAACCAGGTTGGTTCCGTAAAGTTGGGAAGACTGGGTTGGCAGGCGGCTGGGTAGATCAGTGTAACCGATAATTTTGACGCCGTTTTCCGTTACCGTAACCTGATCGGCAACGGTTAGCTCACAGTTACCCCCCGTTTGCGCGGCCAGGTCGACAATCACGCTACCGGATTTCATGCTCAAAACCATATCTTCGGTAATCAGACGCGGCGCGGGTTTTCCCGGAATAAGCGCAGTGGTAACAATGATATCCACTTCTTTTGCCTGTGCGGCAAACAATTCCATTTCCGCTTTGATGAACGCTTCTGACATGACTTTGGCGTAGCCATCACCGCTGCCGGCTTCTTCTTCAAAATCAAGCTCCAGGAACTCGGCGCCCATACTTTTGACCTGCTCCTTAACTTCAGGGCGAGTATCAAAAGCACGCACAATAGCACCCAAACTTCCGGCCGCGCCGATAGCGGCCAGACCGGCAACACCGGCACCAATAATCATGACTTTGGCAGGCGGTACTTTACCGGCCGCCGTAATCTGTCCGGTGAAGAAACGGCCAAACTCATGGGCGGCTTCTACAATGGCACGATAACCCGCAATGTTTGCCATTGAGCTGAGTGCATCCATGGACTGGGCACGGGAGATACGAGGAACCGAGTCCATCGCCAGTACCGTAACCTGACGGGCCGCCAGTTTTTCCAGTAACTCAGGGTTTTGCGCAGGCCAGATAAAGCTGACGATTGTACTCCCCGCTCGGGTAAGCTCAATTTCATCTTCGAGCGGCGCATTGACCTTCAGGACAATGTCCGATTGCCAGACTTCTGTGCCCTCTGCAATTGACGCTCCAACCTCTGTATAAGCCGCATCGTCAAAACTGGCAAGTTTCCCCGCCCCACTTTCTATCGAGACCTCAAAGCCAAGTTTCAGCAACTGTTCAACCGTTTTCGGCGTTGCTGCAACCCGTGCTTCATTGGTCAACCGTTCTCTTGGAACACCAATTCGCATACTGATTCCCTTTTTCGCTTATTTTTAACGAAGGTTATTATAGTCACCCCACCGGTAATATGAATCAGCCGAGACTTATTGCACCCTTATTTGTTCCCGACGAATTTGTCACTCGGTTGCCGCGTTACAAGGCTCATTAATGAGCCTTGCCCGTAAAGGGCCAACGCTTTGGGTTGTTCATGTCCTACAACGAACTATTTCGGGTATATCTCTTTAAGCAAATTCACATATAACCTACTGAAAATGTGATCGATGATCCATACATAAAACGAATTTCATATAAAAGCCGAGTTATCATAGGCATTACGCGCTCTTTTTGGTCAGAAATCACGCTTACCTTGCTCTTTTGTAGCATTATTATTGAAGTATTATTCTGGGCTATTTCACAAAAATCATGTGTTACGGGCTTGTTAATACACACAACCTATATAAATATCCCTTATAAAGGCTAAATAATCATTAACCGTTATTATTAGCGGTTTTCCTTATCCCCTCAGCGAAAATAACTTCGGCGTATATTTTAAAATGCTAAAGCGTGAAGGTTTATTCCGTGCGATAATCGGCGGCTATTCTGTTACATCTTGATTGCTAAGTACGTTGTAAAACATATGCGTCAGGCGAAAGGATTTATTATGAAGCTGAAAACCACTGTTATTGCCTCCACGTTACTTTCATTAGCTGCATTTTCAGCACAGGCAGCGCAGGAACTCACGCCAGAGCAGGCTGAATCATTACAGCCATTTGAGCGTATTACCATTATGGGCCTTTTTAACACCATCAGCGACGCGGTCGCCGCAGCGTCAAAGCGTGCGGATAAACACGGTGCTGACGCTTTTTATATTCAGGGAATGACAGATGTGAACTCCCGCGGCAACCTGAACGTCACCGTCGATCTCTATCATAAAGATGCGCCTAAAGTGAGCAAAGAGATCAAATACCGCACCTTTCGTGGCATTAAAGAACTACCGAAAGATGTCGCCCACAGTCTGGAGCCATTCGATACGGTTACCGTAGGGGGGCTCTTCCGCAGCCAACCAGACCTGAATGATGCCATTGCCAAAGCGGCAAAAGAGAAAAATGCAGACGCTTTCTACATTGTACGTCAGGTTGATACTAATTCCGATGGCGGCAATCAAACGGCAACGGCCTATATCTACAAAGCCGATGCGCCAAAACGTCAGGTTCAAAGTACCGACCTTATTCCTGCCGATTCTGATGCCGGCAGAGCTGCCTTAGCCGCAGGCGGCGCCGAAGCGGCCAAGGTTGAAATTCCTGGTGTTGCCAATTCAGGCAGCCCAAGCCGCAATATCGGTAATTTCTTTGAAACACAGTCATCAAAAGGTGGCCGCTACACCATTACGCTATCGGATGGCACTAAAATCGAGGAATTAAATAACGCGACTGCTGCGCAGATGGTGCCATTTGATTCGATCACCTTCCGCGGAAATTACACCAATATGACCGAGGTATCTGAAGCCGTCGCCAAACGTGCCGGAAAAAAAGGCGCCAAGTATTATCACATCACCAGGCAGTGGCAAGACAAAGGCACCAACATGACCATCAGTGCTGACTTGTACAAATAACGGTAACGATAAAGACAAAAAACCCGCGATATGCGGGTTTTTTTACAGCGATGATAAACTGATATCCGCCTGGTATTTATCGCTTAGTTGCTGGTATCCAGTTCAGGGAAACTTTTTACCAGCGAGTCAATGGCTTTAATCTGTTTCAGGAACGGTTCCAGCTTATCCAACGGCAGTGCGGAAGGGCCATCACATTTCGCATTAGCCGGATCGGGATGCGCTTCAATAAATAACCCCGCCAGCCCTACCGCCATACCCGATCTTGCTAACTCTGCCACCTGAGCACGACGGCCTCCAGACGCTGCGCCAAAAGGATCGCGACATTGCAACGCATGAGTGACATCGAAAATTACCGGCGAACCGTTAGAAACCTGTTTCATGACATTAAAGCCAAGCATATCCACAACCAGGTTATCGTAGCCAAAGTTGCTGCCGCGATCGCACAGAATCACCTGATCATTGCCGCCTTCGATAAATTTATCGACGATATTGCCTATCTGCCCCGGACTGACAAATTGTGGCTTTTTCACATTAATCACCGCGCCGGTTTTCGCCATGGCTTCAACCAGATCGGTTTGACGAGCCAAAAAGGCGGGTAACTGAATCACATCAACGACATCAGCAACCGGCTGTGCCTGATGTGCTTCATGCACGTCAGTAATGATTTTTACACCAAAGGCCTGCTTCAATTCCTGAAAAATCTTCATCCCTTCTTCCAGGCCAGGTCCACGGTAAGAATGAATGGAAGAGCGGTTGGCTTTGTCAAACGAAGCCTTGAACACATATGGAATACCCAGCTTCTGCGTTACCGTAACGTAATGCTCGCAGATACGCATCGCCAGATCACGTGATTCAAGCACATTCATGCCACCAAACAATACAAAAGGCAGATCGTTGGCGACAGGGATATCCCCTATCTTGACCACTTTGTTCGTCATGCTTTTACCTTAATGTCGGATAAATCAACGTTAAAAAAATTAAAGATGCATTAATGCAAAATGATGTGTTTTTGCTCTATTGAGTGAATCTGGACTTTGATCATTTCACTCACCGGATCTTCCGGGCATTGCTCAACAAAATAGCTAAGATCGGACAGCGCGATATGGTCACAGTCCAACTGAGCATAAATCAGACCGCGATCGCGGATTTCATACGGGTCCTCAGGATCAAACTGCAACACCGCTTCACTGGCTCTCAAGGCCAGCTCCATCTGCTTTTCTTCCATCAGGGCGACTTTCAACGTATCCAGCATTTTACGTACAATCAGCACATTCTCAGCTTCATCAAGGTCTTCATCCATCAACTGTGATGAAGGGCCAATATTGCCTTTAAGCCACACTTCCAGTACATGTTCACTCAAGGTGTCGCCATTTAATGGATTGATCAACCACATTTCTTCATCCAGCCAGTCAGCGCGTAAAATTAATTGGGTCGGGAAAATGACCGGCATCAGTGGAAGCCCAAGCTCATGGGCGATATGCAGGAAAATAATGCCAAGAGAAACAGGCATCCCCTGCCGGGACTCCAGCACTTTATCCAGCCACAAAACATCAGTAAGCCGATAAACGCCGCTGGCCCCGCCAAAACCCCAGGTGTGAAAGAAAAGCTCAATGAGTTTCTCAAGTTGCAGATCCTGTTCAAGATCATCGGCGATAACCGCACGGGCATCGTCAACTAACTGTTGCAGATTTTTCCGCACATCCTGGGCGGGAAAGTCACGGCGAATAGCCAGTGAAACTAATACGATACCTTCACTTAACAGTGAACGATTGAATTCAAAATCAGCAATAGAACTCATAGTTATTCCATCAGCAGCGGTAACTTAGTAAGCGAGATCTGCATAACCAGATAAAAACATACTAAGGCAAGTATAAATGCCAGCCATCGCACATTCTGGCTGCGTTGACGTTTCCCCAGGGCAATTGAGCCAAGGAGGATATAAATAATAACGCCAAACAGTTTTTCCGTCAGCCAGCTTTGCTCTGCGGTAAACGGATAGACGTGGTTAAGGAAGATCAAACCGACACCGCTGAGTAATAATAAGGTGTCATTTATATGCGGCAGTATCTTAACCCAACGTTGCCGTAACATGGGGGATTGTCGGCATAACCAGAAAAATCGCAAAACAAACAAAAAAATGCTGGCGCCGATGGTCGCCATATGCAGATAGGCAAATCCCAAAAAGAGTGCCACTCGAGTTTCCTCCTGAATAATCATTTATCTAGCGCTTTTGGCCATTGCCCCAACGAAACGCGATCGTTGCTTCCATAATCCTGACAGGTTTCTATCCGTTCAAACCCTCTGTCACGCAGCAGTTCACGCACTGCCGCACCCTGTTGCCACCCATGTTCCAGCAATAACCAGCCGTCAGGCAGTAAATGACCGACAGCGTTTTCAATAATAAAACGCAGGTCTGCCAATCCTTCCTCGGCGGCCACTAATGCACTGGCTGGCTCAAAACGAACATCCCCCTGGGACAGATGCACATCATCGGCGTCAATATAAGGCGGGTTACTGACGATAAGCGCGAAACGTTCTTGCGACAGTGATGAAAACCAGTCACTCAATAAAAAACGGGCATTGGTAATGCTCAGTTGATCGGCATTATGTATCGCCAGATCGACAGCGTCCGGCTGGATATCCACGCCTGTCACCCGACAATCCGGGCGCTCACTGGCAAGCGCCAGCGCAATCGCTCCCGTGCCGGTGCCTAAATCCAGTATAGAAGACGGCCTGGATGGCAGGCGTTGCAACGCCTGTTCAACCAGACACTCAGTATCAGGACGTGGGATCAGCGTGGCAGGCGATACCGAAAGAGACAGCGACCAAAACTCGCGTTCCCCTGTCAGATAGGCGATGGGTTCGCCATTAATTCGCCGTATCAGTAATTCATCCAATTGCTGTTGTTCGGCGTCTGTCAGGAGGGTTTCACCGAACGCCAGCAAAAATGTTCGCCCTTTGCCGGTGACGAAGCTCAGTAATACTTCCGCATCCCGCTTCGGATTTCCCCCCGTCGCCAGGCGTTCAATGGCCGATGTCAACCATGTTTGGTAGTTCATTACTCTTGCTCGGAAAGCGCAGCAAGCTGGTCAGCCTGATATTCCTGAACCACAGGTTGAATCAGCATATCCAGTTTACCTTCCATTGCCTCATCCAGACGGTAGAGCGTGAGGTTAATGCGGTGATCGGTCACCCTTCCCTGTGGGAAGTTATAGGTACGAATACGATCCGAGCGATCGCCGCTACCGAGCAGGTTCCGGCGGGTAGAGGCTTCTTCCTGCTGGCGCTTGTGCATTTCCGCCGCACGGATTCTTGCCCCCAGCACCGACAATGCCTTCGCCTTGTTCTTGTGTTGGGAGCGTTCATCCTGACATTCAACCACAATACCTGTCGGCAAGTGAGTAATACGGATAGCGGAATCGGTGGTGTTAACATGCTGTCCACCGGCGCCCGATGAACGGAACGTATCGATACGCAGGTCGGCTGGGCTGATCTCTGGCAGTTCGGCTTCCGGTATTTTCGGCATGACCGCCACGGTGCACGCCGAGGTGTGAATACGCCCCTGCGATTCGGTCGCGGGAACACGCTGTACACGGTGGCCGCCGGACTCAAATTTGAGCTGGCCGTAGACGCCATCACCGGAAACTTTTGCAATCACTTCTTTATAGCCGCCATGCTCACCCTCGCTGGCGCTCATGATTTCAACCCGCCAACGGCGGGTTTCGGCGTATCGGCTGTACATGCGGAAAAGATCGCCGGCAAAAATAGCGGCCTCATCCCCGCCAGTACCGGCCCGTACCTCAAGGAAACAACCACGTTCATCATCGGGATCTTTCGGCAACAGAAGTACCTGAAGTTGCTGCTCCCGCTCTTCACTGGCGATTTTTGCCTGTTTTAACTCTTCCTGAGCCATTTCGCGCATTTCCGCATCATCCAGCATCATTTCTGCGGTTTGTATGTCTTCCTGTATCTGCTGCCATTGTTGGAAACAGCGAGTAATATCAGTGAGCTGCGCGTATTCGCGGGACAACGCACGAAAGCGGTCCATATCAGCGACCACGCTCTGCTCACCGAGTAACGCCTGAACTTCCTCATGGCGTTCTTGTAACGCTTCCAGTTTAGCAACAATAGAAGGCTTCATGCGGGCTGTTAAATCCTGTTAATAGAGATGAATGCTAGTCCAGCCCAAGGCTGTCACGTAAAATTTGTAAACGATCAAGATCGCCGTCGCGAGCGGCCTGTTGAAGAGATTTGGTAGGAGCATGGATCAAACGATTGGTTAAGCGGTGCGTCAACTCCTGAATGACCGCTTCAACATCATTCCCCTGCTGGATGGCCGCAAGTGCCCTGGCCGTCATTTCCGCACGCAGTTCATCTGCCTGAGCCCGGTAATCACGAATGGTTTCGACCGCAGATTGCGCTCGCATCCAGGCCATAAAGTCAGAGCTTTCCTGCTGAACGATCGACTCTGCCTGAATGGCGGCGGCTTTACGTTGAGCAAGATTGTGCTGAATGATGGCGTGTAAATCATCAACGCTGTAGAGATAGACGTTAGGCAATTTGCCGACTTCCGGTTCAATATCACGCGGGACGGCAATATCCACCATCAACATTGGCTGATTGCGTCTTGCTTTCAGCGTTCTTTCCATCATTCCTTTTCCAATAATCGGTAATGTGCTGGCGGTTGAGCTTATCACGATATCAGCATGAACAAGCTGTTCATCCAGTTCAGACAGCGTAATTACCTCAGCCCCCACCTCTGTCGCCAGGGCCTGAGCACGTTCGTGGGTGCGGTTCGCAATCACCATGCGATGCACCTGATGCTCGCGAAGGTGACGGGCAACCAATTCGATGGTCTCCCCGGCGCCAACCAATAATACATTAACGTCGGCAAGGGACTCAAAAATCTGGCGCGCCAGCGTACAGGCGGCAAACGCCACAGAAACCGCACTGGCGCCGATGTCCGTTTCGGTACGCACCCGCTTGGCCACAGTAAATGATTTTTGGAATAACCGCTCCAGCTCACCAGACAGGGAACGTCCGCGCTGTGATTCTGCAAACGCTTTTTTCACCTGTCCCAGAATCTGAGGTTCACCCAATACCAGTGAATCCAGACCGCTGGCAACCCGCATCAAATGGCTGACCGCAGCATTGCCCTGATGCCAGTACAGACTGTTGCTGACATCATCAGGATTCAGCTGATGGTATTGACACAACCACTCAATCAGTTGCTCACGCTGGATTCCCTGTTCTTCAACACTAAGGTACAGTTCAGTACGGTTACATGTAGACAGCAGCACGCCGCCTTGCACCATAGGTTGTTGCAGCAGGCTATTCAGGGCCTGCCCCAGCGCATCCGGCGAGAAAGCAACGCGTTCCCGCAAAGAGACAGGCGCAGTTTTGTGATTAATACCAAGCGCGAGCAGGGTCATTGAACAATTCTTGAGTAATACCGATATTAGTATGGGTTTCGACTGAATCGCATTCTACTTGATGCCGGGAAGCAAGAAAAGCGACAGCGCACGTTGCTCTCCATCCGAGGTATATACTCTACAGTGAAAAACGACAAACGTTGACGCTGAACAGCAAGCCCGTTAGCGTGACCATACTGTGATACTAAATCTGATTTATAGGAACTGAGCGACATGCCACTAAATACCGCCCGTTGCCTGCGGCTCCTGCCGTTAGCCAGTCTTCTGCTGGTTGCCTGTAGCCTTCACCAGCCCCCTTCTCCGGGCAAAAGTCCGACATCGCCAGAGTGGCAACGGCACCAGCAAAGTGTACAACAATTGAGCCAATATCAGACACGCGGTTCCTTTGCCTATATCTCTGATAGCAAAAAACTATATGCCCGTTTTTTCTGGCAGGAGTCATCATCGCAGCGTTATCGTCTGTTGCTGACCAACCCGCTTGGCAGCACCGAGCTGGAACTGAATGTACAGCCAGACAGCGTACAGATTACTGACAATCAGGGTAAGCGCTATGTTGGCAAAGATGCCGAATATATGGTGCAACAACTGACGGGTATGGCGATCCCGCTGAATAATCTGCGCCAGTGGATTCTGGGCTTGCCGGGAGAAGCGGACGATTTCTCCCTCGACGATCAGTATTTGCTTAATAAATTAACCTATCGTCAGGGTAACCAAAACTGGACCGTAAGCTATCAAAGTTACAACCGGAAGGTTAATCCGCCATTACCAGAGAACCTTGAACTTACGCAGGGCGAACAGCGTATTAAGTTAAAGATGGATAACTGGACGGTAAAATAACCCATGCTGCCCAACTTTATTGAAAAATGGCCCTCTCCCGCCAAACTGAATTTATTTCTTTATATTACGGGGCGTCGTGCTGATGGTTATCACCTGCTGCAAACATTGTTTCAGTTTTTGGACTACGGCGACACGCTGACAATCGTTCCCCGTCGGGACGACAACATTCACCTGCTCACACCGATAGACGGCGTTGATAACCAACAGAATCTGATTATTCGTGCCGCACGGTTGTTACAGCAGTATTGCGTAAACCATGATATACGCCCCGATATCTTTGGTGCAGATATCCGCATTGATAAACGTCTGCCGATGGGGGGGGGACTGGGCGGAGGTTCATCCAATGCGGCCACGGTGCTGGTTGCGCTTAATCATCTGTGGCAGTGCAATCTGGATACGGATGTGCTGGCTGCCCTCGGCCTGCATCTTGGCGCCGATGTTCCGGTATTTATTCATGGACATGCCGCGTTTGCTGAAGGAGTGGGTGAGAAGCTGACTCCCGCCTCTCCAGCAGAGAAATGGTATCTGGTGGCTCACCCTGGGATCAGCATTCCCACCCCGCTGATTTTTGGCGATCCCCAGTTAAAACGGAATTCTCCAGTCCGCTCTTTAGAATCGTTATTAAAACAGACCTTTGTCAATGATTGTGAGAGTATCGCAAGAAAACGTTTTCGTGAGGTTGAACAGCTACTTTCATGGCTGCTAGAATACGCCCCGGCGCGCCTGACCGGAACCGGTGCTTGTGTGTTTGCTGAGTTTGACACCGAGCCCAAAGCCCGTCAGGTGCTTGACCAGGCCCCGGAATGGTTAAATGGTTTTGTGGCGCGAGGTGTTAATGTCTCTCCGCTGCAACGCTCACTTTCCGGGCAATTTTAAGTTTTGATAGCCAACTGCCTGCTTTCGGCCGTGTTTTATCAAACTTAATTCATACACCCGTATGCATATTGTGCCTGTTGTTGCGCCCCGCTCCCGGATATCATAGCGGGTACAATATTTCTCTGGACGCAAGCCTGAGGTTCTTCTCGTGCCTGATATGAAGCTTTTTGCTGGTAACGCCATCCCGGAACTAGCACAACGTATTGCCAACCGTTTGTACACCAGCCTGGGCGACGCCGCTGTCGGTCGTTTTAGCGATGGTGAAGTCAGCGTGCAAATTAATGAAAATGTACGCGGTGGTGATATTTTCATCATCCAGTCCACCTGCGCACCCACCAACGACAACCTGATGGAACTGGTTGTTATGGTTGATGCTTTGCGTCGCGCTTCTGCGGGACGTATTACCGCCGTTATTCCTTACTTTGGCTATGCTCGCCAGGATCGCCGGGTGCGTTCCGCCCGTGTGCCCATCACTGCCAAAGTGGTTGCCGATTTTCTTTCCAGCGTCGGGGTTGACCGCGTACTAACGGTAGATCTGCACGCAGAACAGATCCAGGGCTTCTTTGACGTTCCAGTTGATAACGTTTTCGGTAGTCCGATCCTGCTTGAAGATATGCTGCAACAGGATCTGGAAAATCCGATTGTGGTTTCTCCGGATATTGGAGGTGTCGTCCGCGCCCGCGCCATTGCCAAACTGTTGAATGACACCGATATGGCGATTATCGATAAACGCCGCCCCCGCGCCAACGTGTCTCAGGTGATGCATATCATCGGTGACGTTGCTGGCCGCGACTGCGTTTTGGTTGACGATATGATCGATACTGGCGGTACGTTGTGTAAAGCAGCGGAGGCGTTGAAAGAGCGTGGCGCCAAACGCGTGTTTGCTTATGCTACACACCCGATTTTCTCCGGCAATGCCTATGACAACATCAAGAATTCAGTGATTGATGAAGTTATTGTCTGCGATACCATCCCATTGACAGACAAAATCAAATCGCTGCCAAACGTCCGCACCCTGACCCTCTCAGGTATGCTGGCCGAAGCGATTCGCCGTATCAGCAACGAAGAATCCATCTCTGCCATGTTTGAGCATTAATCGTTTTTAACCCGTATTTGGTTGCCGACGATAGATGAATAAAGCCACCTGTAAAAGGTGGCTTTATTGCATAAATAAAAAGCAAGTTGATAAAAACCCGCCATAGCTACTACGGCTACAGCGGATTTTAAAATTCAGTCCAGATATCTTGAATTATGAATGGCGCTGACGCTGACAACGCTTATCAAAATGTTTTACCCACCAGTAACGATCGGCCACTTTTTCACGGCCACTTATACGTGCACCAGCCAGCCAGGAAATAGCGCCAGCGAAAATAGCCACCAAATCAACATAGGACATAAATTGCGGCAGATTCAGTTCTGGGAACTGGCTGATGATTGAATAACCCACCCCACCAATCATCAAAAACATACCAATACCCATCAAAAAATTACCCAATTTGGCTGCACTTTTACGTTTCACCTGTTACCTCCAGAAAACTCTGTGGATGAATGGGACTCCTTTGTGTTGATGTAATTATAGACAATACTGGTCGGATGATTGCGTGAGTGATCACAGATAATAGAGCAAAATGTAATATTTTTTTACGTTTAAACAAATAAATACACAAATGATTGAATAATAACTAACCGGTATTAATTATTCGCTATTGCAGATCGTCATGCTGATATTTGGCGATCAACCTGCCCTATGTGTAAACTAGCGCACTTCTATCGCTTATTTAATCACGCTGCGTTGTTTCGGTGCGACATCGATACAGCGCGTAATCTGGAATATTATCGTGAGTAGCATTAAGTTAATTGTTGGCTTGGCTAACCCTGGCGCTGAATATGCCGCCACTCGTCATAATGCGGGCGCCTGGTATGTTGACCGTCTGGCTGACGCTCACCGCTCACCGCTAAAAGAAGAAAACAAATTTTTTGGTTATACCTCACGCCTGAATCTGGCCGGACAGGATATCCGGTTATTGGTTCCCACTACCTTTATGAACCTGAGCGGCAAAGCCGTAGCGGCCATGACCACATTTTACCGTATCCAACCGGATGAAATCCTGGTTGCACATGATGAACTGGATTTATTGCCGGGCATTGCCAAACTCAAATCAGGCGGTGGACACGGTGGGCATAATGGATTGAAGGACATCATCAGTAAACTGGGAAATAACTCCAACTTCCATCGTTTACGCATTGGTATCGGGCATCCGGGAGACAAAAACAAAGTCACCGGCTTTGTGCTGGGGAAACCGCCAGCCAGTGAGCAAACGCTTATCGATGACGCTATTGATGAAGCCATTCGTTGTACCGAAATTCTGCTGAAAGAAGACATGGTGAAGGCCATGAACCGCTTACACGCGTTCAAAACGGCATAATTCACCGTCTGATGCGGATGGCGGATCGAGATAAATCGTCATTCCGTGTATAATCAGCCGGAATATTTTCATTCTGACAGGAAAATGATAGTAATTTCCTGATTAATAAGTCATTTAAGGTGATATAAACATGGGATTCAAATGCGGTATCGTCGGGCTGCCAAACGTCGGTAAATCCACTCTGTTCAATGCATTGACCAAAGCCGGTATCGAAGCGGCCAACTTCCCGTTTTGTACCATCGAACCGAATACCGGTGTGGTGCCAATGCCGGATCCGCGTCTGGATAAACTGGCCGAGATTGTCAAGCCGCAGCGTATCCTCCCCACGACCATGGAATTCGTTGATATCGCCGGGCTGGTGAAGGGCGCATCCAAAGGCGAAGGCCTGGGTAACCAGTTTCTGACCAACATCCGCGAAACGGAAGCTATTGGGCACGTAGTGCGTTGCTTTGAAAACGACAACATTATCCATGTTTCGGGTAAAGTTAATCCGGCTGACGATATTGATGTTATCAACACAGAACTGGCGCTGTCCGATCTGGATACCTGTGAGCGGGCTATTCATCGCGTACAGAAAAAAGCCAAAGGCGGCGATAAAGATGCAAAAGCCGAACTGGCAGCGTTAGAGAAGTGTCTGCCGCAGCTTGAGAATGCGGGTATGCTGCGTTCATTGGATCTGAGCGCGGAAGATAAAGCGGCTATTCGCTACCTGAGCTTTCTGACGCTGAAACCAACCATGTACATTGCCAACGTTAACGAAGACGGTTTTGAAAATAACCCGTATCTCGATCAGGTTCGGGCAATTGCCGCCGCTGAAGGTTCGGTTGTCGTGCCGGTGTGCGCTGCGGTTGAATCCGATATTGCCGAACTGGATGATGAAGAGCGCGACGAGTTTATGGCTGAGTTGGGGCTGACTGAACCAGGTCTGAACCGTGTTATCCGTGCCGGTTATGAATTACTGAATCTGCAAACTTACTTCACCGCCGGGGTGAAAGAAGTCCGCGCCTGGACCATCCCTGTCGGCGCGACGGCCCCGCAGGCCGCAGGTAAGATCCACACCGACTTTGAAAAAGGCTTTATTCGCGCACAAACCATTGCTTATGAAGACTTCATCACCTACAAAGGCGAACAAGGGGCTAAAGAAGCCGGCAAAATGCGTTCGGAAGGCAAAGATTACATCGTAAAAGATGGTGATGTAATGAACTTCCTGTTCAACGTCTAACGGTTTTTTCAGATCTCAGGAGCGCTCAATGGACTGAGCAGGCCTTTTTAAATCAATGGCTTGCCAAAAACATGGTCTACTGAGCGTTCCTACCCCAGGTTCGGTCTCTTGCTTGCCGCATGGCCCAGGCGCCGCCGACAAGTGCAGTGAACGTAAGCACCAGCGCGAACAGAGTGGCCCCCGACGCCAATCCCACCGCATCCATCAGATAGCCCGTCGCCACCGGCAGTATGCCAGCCGGTATGTAGCCACCAATGTTGAGGACTGCGTTGGCTTGCGCACGATGGCTGTCCGGGACATGCAGGCCGATCAGCGTCAAGCCGCCCAGTTGCCCCAGCCCTTGCCCAGCGCCCGCGAGCAGTGCGGACACAACCAACACCAGCGCCAGCGAGGCATGGATGGCCAACACCAACCCAACCATCGACAGTACCGTCGCCGCCGTGCTGGCGGCAAAGATGTGCGCTATCGGCCATCGGCGCACCGCGAACTGCACGCCGGTGGCGGTGAGGAACATCGCACATGCCATTCCACCGGCCAGCAGTGGGCTGCGCACGTCGAGCAAATGTGACAGCAGCGAAGGCCCCAGCGCCAATACGAAAGACGTGGCGCTGATGCCGGGGCCAAAAGTGGCAATGCCGCAGGCGACCTGTCGGCGGTTGGCCTGCGGCACTGTGGGCAGGCGCAGCCGGACGGAGCCGGACGCGATCGGACGACGCAGCGGCAACCACCACACGATGCCCAGCGCGCTGAACAGTACCAGTGCCTCGATGCAGAAGATAGGCATCACCGGCTGCGCCAGACTTTGTGCAAGCCCCCCCGCCAGCAAAGGCCCTAGCCCAGCGCCCAGCACCATCGCCACCGAAGCCAGAAGCGCCGCCAGTCGCTTGTGTTCGGAGCCGCCCACATCGACCACCGCAGCCATGCCCACTGATACGATCACGCCCACAGCGATACCAGCCAGAAACCGGCCTATCGCCAGCATCGTGATCGAGGTGGCTGAGGCGAACAGCAGACACGCCACCAGGGCCGCGAACAGCCCTGGGATAAGGACGAACTTGCGTCCGTAGCGATCGGATAGCTGGCCGGCGATCAGCAGCGTTCCCAGCAAACCTGCAATGTAGAGCGCGAAGATGACTGTCAGCATACCCGATGAGAACCCAAGCTGCTGCTGCCAATGCACATACAGCGGCGTTGGCGAGTTGGACAGCATGAACACGGCCGTCACCACCCAGGCGGCGGCCCAAAGGCCGGTCGGCACAGGCGCGGCTTTCATTGGGAAGCCCTCTCACCTTGTTGCACATAAGCGCAATACGCCAGGGCATAGGCGGCCAGTGGCTGTTCGGCCTGCACGTCGAACACCTCATCGGGATGGGCGACAATAACCAGAGAATTGGACACAATAGACTCCTGTACGAGATTTATTGTACTATACTCTAGTTCGATAAATCTCGTACAGTTGCTACAATCAGCCCATGAACACCGTCAGAAAAACCAAATCGGTTGCGGTTGGCGGCGAATCCGCCGACCTGCCCGATCCATTGCCGGAACCGGATATCGCAGACCTGCGCCTTGAAACCATTCTGGGCGCATTGGCCGATCCCTTGCGCCTGACCATCGTGCGCAAGCTGATGCTGGAAGCGCAGGCATATGATCATCCATGCGGCTGGTTCGGGTTCGACCGCCCCAAATCGTCGCTGACTCACCACTTCAAGGCGCTGCGCGAAGCGGGGGTGATCCGCCAGCGACAGTATGGGCTGGAGCGGCGCAGCCGGCTGCGTAGCGAAGACCTCGAAGCGCGCTTTCCGGGACTGCTTGCGCTGGTTGCCAGTTGGCAGCCTCCACCTGGCAAGAAACAACGGTAGCGGCTTAACTGTTCCAAGTTAGCCAACGGACTGTTCGCGGCAATTCGGGATCAACGCCGCTTGGCGGGCTACCCGCTGGCTACCAGCCAGACAGCAAACAATATCAAACCTCAGGCGAAAAGCAGAAATCTATTTCGCTACAGCTTTCACAGGAAGGAGAACGGCAGATCAATTCGCCTTCCTGAGCGAGACAAATCTGGCGGTAGAAAAACTTTTTCCAGCGCATGTTTTTCACGTTCATGCCAATCAGCGGCTCAAAACAGGTTGTCATTAATTCGCGCAATTCCGCTCGTGACGCCAGCCCTAAATCCTGCCACAGATGATTAAACCCCATTGATGCACTGGCGATTAACCCGTGCATCGGGGCGGCATCCTCAGCCATGTATTGCAAAAGCCAGCGTGCAAGCTGTTCACACTCCTGACGGCGTGGCATTAACAGCTTGCTCAGTAGTTCATCCTGCTGGCGTAAATGCGGCGGACGGGCCATGTCGGATAATCCTACCCGCAGCAGCAGGCGCTGCCAGGCCGCGTTATCCAGATTCATCTGCGTCGGAAACCGGGCCAGGCCGCGCAGATGATTGTCGACCAGATAATGCATCCATACATCCGGCGTCTGAACACGGGTCATTATGCCACCCCCTTCCGGCCAACCTCCGGCTGAACGCGCTGGGCCTGCCATTGCTCAAGCGTTTCACGCACCGGTTGCCAGGCGCCGTTGACATAAGGCTCTATCCCCTCGGACTCCAGGCGTTGCCAGGGTATCAGGCCGATACGGGCGCAAAAGACGGCTTTTACATCAGATAGTAGCCCGATAACCCGCTCGATCCGATCTTCCGGTTCATCTTCCCCGCAGTCATCATGGCCCTGGCAATAGCGTTGGGTAAAACGCTCGCCCAGAGGAATGATACCGGCTCTGGAAATGCTGAAGATATGAAAGCGATCTACATGACCAAAATGCTGATCGATCACATCACCCTTACTGGTGGCCACCGCCACCAGACAGGCATCCGGCTCTTCAGACTCACCTTGCGAGGCAATACTGGCCTGAATACTTGCCCGGCGAAACAGTGAAGGCAGCAGCGGTTCAGGCTGTTCCGGTAACGACGATAGCGGGAATTCCTGACTGCGATCGTCACCCAACATGCCAATCGCATCGGCCCGGCATTGATGGCAGTGCGCCATCTGCGGCATATGACGCCCACACTGGCTGCGCACTTCGCCCAGCTCATCCGCATTGGGTTCGCGTACCCCTTCCAGACCAAACCGTGTGCCGTGTTCAGGCCTGGCAATCAGCGGCATAACGTTGTGCAGCACGGCGCCCCATTGACGGGCCTGTAAACTGACCTCATTCAGATGCGCGGCGTTGATGTCCGGAATCAATACTGAATTAACCTTCACCATGATGCCGCGTTCGGCCAGTTTGCGGATGCCCTCGCCCTGCCGCTCGATCAGCAGGTCGGCGGCAATGCGCCCGTACAGCTTATCCCCCTCGTACCACAGATAGGGGTAAATTTTTTCGGCAATCACGGCATCAATCGCATTCACCGTCACGGTAACGTGGTCGACACCGACATCGATTAATCGATCGACCACGTCAGGCAGCATCAAACCGTTGGTCGACAGGCACAGTTTGATATCAGGCATTTCCGCTCGCAGCCCTTCCAGCGTTTTGAAGGTGCGGGCGATATTGGCCAGCGGATCGCCAGGGCCGGCAATACCGATAACCGAAAGCTGGGGGATCTGAGAAGCCACATACCTGGCTTTGGCTATCGCCTGTTCTGGCGATAACAGCTCAGAGACAACGCCAGGGCGGGACTCATTGCTGCAATCATATTTGCGGTTGCAGTAATTGCACTGAAGGTTGCAGGCTGGCGCCACCGCCAGATGCATACGTGCATAGCGGTGATGCGCCAGCGGTGAGTAACACGGGTGGCGGGAAATTTTATCCGCCTGTAAAGGTGTGAAATTTGCCGTATTCATTAACCCGCATGATCGCTTGCCTGAAAATGATGCGTTGTTTGCCATATGCTTAACCCCGGTAATGAGCGAACCTCACTTCATTTTCTGCAAACGCCATGCCGGGCGAATAAAATCAAAAATTATTCTTTAACAGATAGTTACAACCCACACCTACTGCTTCATAGCTGACATTGTCAGACAATGTATTGAATGCGACATTAAATACGCTGCATGTTGATATTCATAATCTGAATGCGATAAGCCACCTGCCGGGGGGTCATGCCCAGTAAACGGGCTGCTTTGGCCTGAACCCAGCCGGTGCGCTCCAACGCCGCGATCAGCCGCTGCCGCTCATCCTGAATATTTTCTATGCATGAATCGCTACCGGCGCTGTTTAGCGCGTCGTTGGTTTTATTGCGATTAAACGGCATCAGGGAATTTTCTTTGTAGTTGAACAGGATCACATCACGGTCGATCAATCCGTCCTCGGCCATGACCGCCGCCCGCTCCAGACAGTTCTCCAGCTCGCGCACGTTGCCCGGCCAGTCATAATTCATCAGCAGCCGGAGCGCACCCTCACTGATATGCAGTTCCCGCCCTTGCCGTTTGCTCAGTTTGGTCAGCAGAAACTGCGCCAGATCCTGTACATCCTCAAGCCGCTCACGCAACGGCGGCAGGAAAATCGGCATCACATTCAGGCGGTAATAAAGGTCTTCGCGGAAGTTGCCTGCGCGCACCTCTTCCTCCAGATTGCGGTTGGTGGCGGCGATAATACGCACGTCCACATGCAGCGTCTCGTCTCCGCCTACCCGTTCCATTTCGCCTTCCTGTAGAATGCGCAACAATTTGGTCTGGAACGATGCACTACTCTCGCCAATTTCATCCAGAAACAGGGTGCCGCCATCCGCCAGTTCAAAGCGCCCTTTACGCTGTTTAACCGCGCCGGTAAACGCGCCTTTCTCATGGCCGAACAGTTCGCTTTCCAGCAGTGAATCAGGTAAGGCTGCACAGTTGAACTTTACAAATGGCGTACCGGCGCGCGGTGAATTGTAGTGAATGGCATTGGCGATCATCTCTTTGCCGGTGCCGCTCTCGCCGCGGATTAACACCGTGGTATCCCAGCGTGACAACTGACGCATCATGTCGAAAATGTGCCGCATCGGCAGGCTCTTACCGACAATATTGTCAAAACCGTACTGCTGCTGGACTTTTCTTCGCAGGCTATCACGCTCGGTGCGAAGCGCTTCGCTTTCTCCGTTGGCATGGTTGACCAGGCGTACGGTTTGCGCTATCAAATTCGCCACCATTTCCAGAAAACGCGTGCTGGAAGGCAGGCGGTCTTCATGCAACTCCATCGGCTGCGCGGCTAAAACCCCCAATGGCATTGCATCCGGCCCCGGAATGGGCACACAGATAAACGGCAAGGCGTAGTCATAAAGGTTAAGCCTGTCCAGAAAACGCGGATCGTCCGATACCCTGGGTAAAACCAGCGACGTCCGTTGGCTCATCACCGAACCTAAAATACCTTCTCCCACCCGATAGCGAACACCCCGCCCGCCTTTGATGACCTGCGTATCCGCCCCCTGTAATGCTTCAATGAACAGCGACGAGCGATCTTTATCAAACAGGCACACCATGCCGTATTGCATAAAGGCGTGATCGTGCAGCGCCTGAATCATTGCCTCCAGCGTGTGTTGTAAATCCAGCGAATGGCTGAGTGCCACACTGATTTTATGTAACGCGACAACCTGTTGCTGAAGGTCTAAGCGGCGAGTAACACGTTCTGTCGTCGGAAAATGAGCCATTTCTTCATCTCCCCAAAGTGTCGGTATCGGTGAGGTAAAAGCCATCAAGCGGCAGGGCAAGCGTCATCCGCGTTATACCCGATGACATGTTCTCTATGCTGACCGTGCCGCGCAGTTGCGACATGATCATCTGGATCAGGCGTAGTTCCATACACTGTCCGGTTGCCAGAATCTCCACCATAGGATGCGGAGTATCCTGTGCCGATGTCGGCAGGTTATCGCAGACGGAAAAACACAAGTGATGACATTGTTGTCGCGCCCGAATTTCGATCAGCCCCTCACCCTGTTCTTTTCCCGATAGCGTCAGGCAACGATCGAGCCACAGACTGAGCGCAGTAAGAACCAGCGTCCGCTGAACGCGCAGCGTTAAATCCGGTGAAGAACATGACCAGACCAACTTACCGATATTGCGCAGGCGATATTGATAAAGCTCCACCAGATCAATCATCATGCCAGCCACCGGCCAGCTATCCGGCAATTCATGATGCATAGAGGGGCGACAAGCCGTCAGCCGCGATACCGCCTCTTTGCCTTCATTCCAGGCAGCGCGCAGGGCGACACTGTCGGCATCAGGATGCAGCCGCAGCGCCGCAGACAGCATATTCAACGGGCAACTAAGTTGGATCAACGCCGCATCCAGCGTTTCCCGGATCGCCGCCATCATCTTATTAACATTAATTTGCCGTTCGAGCTGGGTGCGCCGCTCCTGGGTCATTTGCCGCTGCTGTTCCGTGCAATCGACAATGACGACCAACTGCCGGGGGGGCGCACTGTCGGTAAAATACAGGCTGGCTTCCTCATTAACCGCGTGCAGCGGCCAGCAACTTACCGAAAGCCAACGCTGCGTCCCGCGTATGGTAAGCGGCAACAGGGTGGCAGGCTCTGAACGGTTCAAACAATCCAGCAACACCAGCGGCTCCTGCCCCTGGCAGTCGGCAGCGAGGGTTTTGTAGGCCAGATTATCCATCACGATGTTTTGCTGACTGTCCACCACCACTACGGCTGCCGGAATATTATTCAGCACGGCGGAAATCAGCGTCATCTGGTTACGTACCCGCTGCGCCAGCGCGTAGCGCTCGCTGATATCCTTGTGCATACCGAGATAATGTTCTATTTCACCCTGTGCGTTGACGATGGGTGAAATAGTGACTTCCGCCAGATAAAGTGAGGAATCGTTACGCCGGTTGATAAGTTGGCCGCTCCAGGCATTGCCGGCGGTGATCGTTTCCCATAAGGATTGATAAACCGATCCCGGCGTCTGATGGCTGGAGAGTAGATTGTGATTGGCGCCAATCAAGGTTTGCAGCTTATAACCGCTTAGTTCAGCAAACGCCGGATTGGCGTAAACAATGATTGCCTGTGGATCGGTAATGGAAATAGCCACCGATGATTGCTCAACAGCAGTGTGAAATACCGCCGAATGCAATCCTTTCCCCCCCAAAGATGATGTAATCAGTTGCACATCATCCAAGACTAATGATGAACTCATCCGGGCCCCTCCGGTTTGCATTGCGGATTCTGTCAGCTTCATGACAAATTGTCAGATTGCAGGACAGCCAGCGAACGACGCGAAATAACCATAAGAAAAGTGCAAGATTCGTTCCTTATGAAAGAAAAAACGCATAAACCTTGATCTTGATGAGGGTTTTGGCCCTATCAGGCAGATTTCTCCCTGTTTGTGACAGGAATCACATCGTGGATGCTTATCAGTTTGCTCATTTTTGGCGCAAATCCTTGCACTCTCATTGCACATTCCCTGACCGATTAACATTGGCATGGCTTTCGCAATACCCCTGTGGTTATCACGACGTCAGGGGGATAAATGAAAGAGATACTGTTGATCATGTTGACCAATATTCTGGTCAATAACGTGGTACTGGCGCGATTTCTGGGGCTTTGTTCCTTTATGGGCGTCACCAATCAGGTTCACGCCGCTATCGGTATATCTATTGCTACCACCGTAGTGATTACTCTGGCCGCCGGACTGAGCTGGATGGTGGAATCCTGGCTCCTGATACCGCTCGGCCTGGAATATTTGCGCCTGTTATCGGTCATTCTGGTGATTGCGTCACTGGTTCAACTGATTGAAATGGTGATTGCGAAACACAGTCCGGCGCTCTATCGCACGCTGGGTATCTTTCTTCCGCTGATTACCACCAACTGTGCCGTGCTTGGTGTGGCGTTGCTGATACTTCAGGAGCGCCTTAGTTTTACCCATAGCGTGCTGTTCGGGTTCAGCGCCTCACTAGGGTATTCGCTGGTGATGGTCATCTTTGCCGGTTTGCGCGAACGGCAGGCCAGCGCCTTGCCGCCGCTGCTGTTTAAAGGCACCCCGCTCAACTTTATTACCGCCAGTATTCTGGCGCTGGCCTTTACCGGCTTTGCCGGTTTGTCATCATAAGGGGCAGCGATGCTATTACTTTCCTTACTCGCCATCCCGTTCATCTCCGCGATGATCGGCGCATTGCTGGGATATGCCGCAATCTACCTGAAAATAGAAAGCGACCCGCTGGTCGAGAGCATTGTGGCGATACTGCCAAGCGGACAGTGCGGTCAATGCGGTTACCCCGGTTGCCGGCCAGCCGCTATCGCCATGGCCAATGGCGAAGCCGCCGTCACTATCTGCGCACCTGGCGGAAATAGGGTTGCCCAGCGCATAGCCGCTTTAATGGGGATAAATCTGGATGACAATGCGGCTCAAGGGCCGATGGTGGCGATGATCGCCCCGCAGGCGTGTGATGGCTGTGGTCGTTGTTTAAAACAATGTGCTTTTGATGCGATCATCGGGGCAACCCGTCAGTTGCACGGCGTACTCAGTGAAGACTGCACCGGATGCGGCGCATGTGTCACCGCCTGTCCTAACCATTGTATTCAGCTTTATGCCGATCCTTATCTTACCCCCACCGTCGCCAAGCCGGGTTTACCTTTACGGCAGGAACCTGATTATGCTTAAAGCCCTCACGACGCCTCACGGCGGCATTCGCCCTTACAGCCACAAATCATTAACCCGTGATCTGGCGATCCGTCCGCTCGACACGCCGGACAAGCTGATCCTGCCGTTGCGCCAGCATACCGGGGCCTCTGCGCTGCCAGAGGTGAAGGTAGGTGACACCGTCACGCAAGGTCAATGCCTGGCCCGGCCATTTGGCCGCATGTCTGCGCCGCTGCACAGCCCGGCGAACGGGATTGTGACCGAGGTGGTTCCCGGTGAGGCCGGTTATATCCGGTTGCGTGTTTTAGCCTCGCCTGCGAAAACCATACGGCTGGAAACCACAGAAACGCTGCCCGCAGAACAAATGCTGTCATTAATTGCGCAGGCCGGCATTGTGGGAATGGGGGGCGCGATGTTCCCGGCGGCGGATAAAATCCGGCTGGCTATGCGCCATGAGATTAACTATCTCATCATCAATGGCGGCGAATGCGAGCCGTATATTACCGCCGATGAACGCATGATGCAGGAGCAGGCCGAATTTCTGATCGGCGGTATCCGCTATTTACAGCAGTTGACCAAAGCCCGTCATGTCTACATCGGCATTGAAGACAATAAAAGCGAAGCGATCCAACGCCTTGACCGCTTGTGTCAGGATGAGGCGGATATCGATGTGGTCGCCCTGCCGTCGCTCTACCCGATGGGATCGGCCAAGCAGTTGATTGAAGCGGTTACCGGCCAGCAAATCCCGTATAACAAGCGTTCGCCTGAGATGGGCGTGCTGGTGCAAAACGTCGGCACCTGCATTGCCATTTTCCATGCCATCCGCTTTCGCCAGCCGCTGACTCACCGGGTGATCACCGTCAGCGGTCGGGCAATTGAACAGCCCGGCAACCTGCTGGTGCCCATCGGCACCCCGATAAACGCCATTATCTCCGCTTGCGGCGGCATGAAAAGTACGCCAGCCAGGATCATTCTGGGGGGGCCGATGATGGGCCGCGCCACCACCGATCTCAACGCGCCGATCACCAAAGGCACCAGCGGCCTGCTGCTGCTGACCGAAGATGAAATTCCCCAGCCCAACGCCAGCGCCTGTTTACGCTGTGGCCGTTGTGTAGATGCCTGCCCGATGGGGTTAGCGCCATTAGCCATGCTGGCCGAACTGAAAATAGATGCGCTGAACAACGCACGGGATCTGGGGCTGAACAGTTGTTTGCTGTGCGGCTCTTGCTCATGGGTTTGCCCCGCCGTGCTGCCGTTAACCCAGTTTTTTGACTGGGGACAACAGCAGCTCAAACTGGAGCAACGTCAGGAGCAAAAAATACAGCGCACCAGCGCCAACAGTCTGCGCCGACAGGCGCGCCTCGCCCGTGAAGCGGCGGAAAAGGCTGCGGCGAAAGCCGCCAGGCCATCTCGCCGCCGGACTACACCAGATGCGCCGATGGAGGGTTCCACATGTTGACGTCACCCCACGTCCATCAGGGGCTGAGTACCCAAAACCTGATGGTCAAAGTTAATCTGGCGCTGATGCCGGTCGTGCTGCTGGGTATCATCCAGTTTGGCGCCCCGGCGCTGATGCTGATGTTCACCAGTATTGTTACCTCCCTGCTGTGTGAAGCGATTTGCCTGCGGATAAATCCGGTGGCGCTCGGTCATGTTTTTGACGGCAGCGCGCTGTTGACCGCATTGCTGTTTACCCTCAGTCTGCCGCCCCATGCCCCGCTGTGGCTGGGCGCATTCGGTTCCGCCATCGCCATCCTGCTGGGTAAGCATATCTATGGCGGGCTGGGGCAAAACCTGTTCAATCCCGCCATGCTGGCGCGTGTGGTGGTGTTGATCGCCTTTCCGGTGCACATGACTCAATGGGTGGTGCCCACGGAATTCTGGCATGGCGCGGTGTATTCCCTGCATACCGATGGTACTACCAGCGCCACGCTGCTCGGCGCGTTTCGGGAACACGCGCAGGCGCCTTTTTCGCTGGAAAATGCCCTGATAGGCACCCACAACGGCAGTTTCGGCGAAACCTCCACGTTACTACTGGCGTTGGCCGGATTATGGTTATTGCAGCAACGGGTTTTCAGTTGGCATGCGCCGGTCGCTATGCTGGTTGGCTGCCTGCTGCCCGGCATGGCGCAATGGCTTATCGCGCCGCAGACGATTTTGCCGCCAATGGCGCAGCTCACCACCGGCGGGTTAATGCTGGGGGTGGTTTTCATTATCACCGATCCGGTTACCGGCCCCGGCAGCCCGCGAGGCCGTTTGTATTATGGCGCGCTGGCCGGACTGCTGGTCTGGGCGATCCGCAGCTTTGGCAACTATCCCGAAGGGGTCGCCTTTGCGGTGCTGCTGGTTAATGCCATCACACCATTGATTGATAACTGGACTCGCCCTCGCGCTTACGGTTACCAAACGCAGAAGGAGAAATAACATGGCCTCTGCCTTTTACCGCGGGCTGCGCTGGCCGCCACGCAGCCACCCGATAAACCTGAGTTTACTGCTTGGCACCTTTACCCTGTTGATAAGCCTGATGATCGGCGGCGTTTGGTGGGCGACCTATAACGAGATTGAACTACGCCATCAGGAAGACACCCAGCGTCAGCTTTCAGCCGTTTTCCCCTCTGAGCTGCATGACAATGCTCTCAGCAGCAGCGAAGTCACCCTGACAGTAGAGGGGAAACCGGTGCGGGCTTATCGTGCCACGCAACAAGGCCAACCGAGCGGCGTGGTGATGTTTGGCGCGGAAAGAGGTTATAGCGGCGTCATCAACCTGTTGATTGGCATTAATGCCAACGGCGAATTGACCGGTGTGCGCACCATCTCCCACACCGAAACGCCCGGCCTGGGGGACAAAATCGAACTGAGTCACGGTGACTGGATCCTGGGGTTTACCGGTAAATCGCTGCAAAACACCACCGAGAAACAGTGGCATGTCAAAAAGGACGGCGGTGAGTTTGATGCCTTCACCGGCGCCACTATTACCCCAAGAGCCGTGGTAAAAAGCGTGCATCAAACGCTGCTGTTGTTCCAGCGCCACCGTGCGCAATTGCTTGGCTTGACGGAGGAAAACCCCCATGAGTGAAATTACCGCGACGGCGCCGATAGCCCGCCCCGCCTACCGGGACATCCTGGTCAGCGGGATCTGGAGCAATAACATTACTTACGTACAGATCCTCGGATTGTGTCCGTTGATGGCCGTCACCACCACGGCAACCAATGGTTTAGGGATGGGGCTGATGACCACTGCGGTGCTGGCGGGGGCGAATCTGCTGGTGTCGATACTGCGTCATATTACCCCGCATGAGATCCGTATCCCGATATATATCCTGATCATCTCCAGCCTGGTGACGCTGCTTGATCTGTCGATGAATGCCTGGATGCACGATCTGCACAAAATTCTCGGGCTGTTTATCCCGCTTATTGTGGCGAACTGCGCCCTGCTTGGCCGGGCAGAATCCTTTGCCGCCCATAATCCGCCATTTGCCGCCACGCTGGACGGCATGGCGACCGGATTAGGCTTTACCCTGGGCGTAACCTCAATGGGCGCCATCCGCGAAATCATCGGCAGCGGCACGTTGTTCAGCGGAGCGGAACAACTGCTGGGGCCGGCATTCCATTTTCTGGAAGTCCATCTGTTGCCGAACTATGACGGTTTCCTGCTGATGCTATTGCCGCCAGGCGGTTTTGTGGTCATGGGATTTGTACTGGCGGCAATCCGCGGCGTTAAAGTGTTGCGCTATGGCCGCGACGTATTGAAGAAAGAGTCATCTGGCGGTTCAGGCTGTGGAGCCGGATGCGGAGGTTGCCACGGATGAAATTCACCATAGCCCACGCCAGCGGTGACGAAAACCGCCGTGTCGAGATGGAGATGCCTGAACCTGTCACCCTGCGGCAAGCCTTTCTGGCCTCACCGCTGGCAGTCCTGTATCCCTGGCTGGATCCGGACAAGCACCGCATGGGAATTTATGGCCGCCTTTGTTCCCCGGACAGCGAAATTCATGAAGGCGATCGGGTAGAAATCTATCTGCCGATTGAACGTACCGCTGGTGAGGCGGATGACGATGACGCGTAGTTTAACGGCCCTTTTCAGGAGATCTAAACCATGAGCACTATCGGCATTTTTTTCGGTACTGACACCGGTAAAACCCGCAAGGTTGCCAAACTTATCAAGGAAAAGTTGGGCGATCGGGCGGACGAACCGGTAAATATTAATCGTGCGTCATTAGCGGATCTGCTGGCTTATGACATTTTGATTCTTGGGACTCCCACGCTGGGCGACGGACAGCTTCCCGGTCTGGAGGCGGAATGTATGAGTGAATCATGGGCTGAGTTTGCCGATGAATTGGCAAACGCCGACCTGAGCCGGAAAACGGTGGCGCTGTTCGGCCTCGGCGATCAGGAAAGCTATCCCGACGCCTTCGTCAACGCGCTGGGCGAGCTGTATGACATTGTCCGTGAAGCGGGCGCGACGGTTATCGGCACATGGTCAACGGAAGGTTACTCGTTTACGGAATCCGCCGCGCTGGAGGGCGATCGCTTCGTCGGGCTGGTACTGGATCAGGACAATCAGCAGGATCTGACGGAACAACGCGTCACCCAGTGGGTCGGTCAGCTTCAGGCGGTGTTATAACGCGAATCGGAGCAGGTGCGAATAATGAAAATGGAGGTTGCTGACAAAGTAGCCTGTAAGCCTGAGATACACGGGCCTAGCGTACCGAGGGGCGCTCAGGCGGTTTACGCCGCTACGCCCCCTCAGCACACTCTCCCTGATAATGAGCTTTGTCAACAGCCTGAATGCCGACCACCCCAGGTGGTCGGCATTGTTTTTAACAAATATATTTTTTAGCGAATATATCGTCTTAATAACAGGGGATTTCGCAGTAGATGTTTGAACAGACTGACGCAGGAGCATTGGGATTAGCACAGACATAGATGGTGGAAATTGCGGAAGCGAATGCGGAAGATGGCAGAGTCAACAGCAATGCTGATGCTATGGTGCCTTTGATTACGAAAGATTTGAACTTGTTCATATTTCAATGATCCTTATTGTTTAGGCGTGTGGAGTTCAAATCTTAGGTATTCGCAGAACATAGTCGGTTCCCAACAGGGGGGAAAGCATCATTGCTCGATCAACGCCGTCAGCCATTGGCGCTGATAGTATTGGCGGCGTTTTTCCCTCCATTGCTGACGGATTCGCGCCAGCGCATCTGCTTTCGGCAGTTCACTGGTGGGCCGCATCGCCTCGCACCACAATATATGCAGGCCCATCGGGCTTTCCACCACCGGGCTGATATCGTTTACCGCAAGAGAAAATAACCGGCTATCCAGTGCCGGATATAATACGCCACGGCTAACCCAGCCAAGTTTTCCCCCTTCCAGCGCCGTCGGACATTCAGAAAATCGGCTGGCCAACCGGGGAAAACGACGCGGATCGATCAGCAAACGGCGTTGCAGCGTAGTGATACGTTCAGTAACCGTTACCCTGTCACAACCCGGCTGTGAGTCATCGAGCACTAGCAGTATATGATGCGCCAGGCGCTGTTCCGGTTGCTGAAAACGATGGATATTGTGTTGATACCAGTCATCAATTTCCCGTTCACTCACCTCCGGCGCCTGATTCGCTACCTTCTCCAACATTGCGGTCAGAATACTTTCGTGGGTTAGCGCCTGTAACAGCCCTGCCTCATCAATAGCGGCCTGTTTCAATGCGTCATTCCAGGTTTGTTCATCATCGAAAAAGGTACGCAGCGCATACTGTACCGTCAGAATATTTTCTTTATCCGCCCGGATGCCCTGCTGTTCCGCCTGCTCACGGATGGCGGCTTCCAGCCGCCATTGCCGCGCCAGTTTTTCTGCGAAAGCCAGCTGTTGCTCCGCGCTCAGTTGCCAGGGCAGGCAATGATACAGCGTAAGGGCAAGTTTAAGCTGGCAATAGCGCTGCCACATCGTCAGCACATCCGTATTACAGGTCGTCATCATCAATCGCCTGCAGGGCATGTTCCGGCACCTGTAACAACCTACCGCCAAACAGCACGATAAACTGCATGGGGTGCACTTCTCTTTCAATACCCATTACCTGACCGACATCTCCCGCCTGTACGCGGATTTGGTGGTCGGTTGCCAGCATCATGGCGGCGCAAACCCAGTCACCGTATTGAAAAGCGCCATCGATCCACGGCGCCGAGGCCGGTATCAATTCATGCTCCCGGCAGCCGACGATACGGTCACTATCCAGAAAATGGATCTGATAAATAATATTGTCCTGCAAAAAAGTTCCCCACTCCCGCACATATCCCACCGTGCCACGCCGTACCAGTTGCTCACCGCGCATCATATTCGGGAAAGTGCCGTCATTGCGCACGGTACGGATCACCCGTACCGCTTCACCAAACTCGAACCGGGGTTTCATTTGGCGTCTCCTTCATCCAACCACAGCCAGGGGATAAAACAGCGGGCAGTACGCTGATATACTTTCAGTTCCGAACGTTCCCGCAGTTCACCGCCGACAACGTGCAAATAACTCTCCCTCAGCATCAAACGAACTTGTTCAAGCCGACATTGCTGGCGCTGCTGTGGTGTGATATCCGGCTCATCATGGGGTTGATAGCGCCGCAGACGAAGGTTGAAAGCATGCAGAATATGCAGATGTTTAACCCGCACGCTCTGTTCATCAAACGGAATGGCAAAAAACCGCAGAAAATCTTCGGCACTCTCCAACTGGCTTACACCCGGCAGTTCATCAAACCAGTCCATACTCCTTCCCCCTTTCAGACAACGTTAAGCGTTCTGAGCGGTATTTCAGTTACCCCTTGATAAAGAAGGCATAGTTCATCGGGGGTGGGACTGCGTTTATCGGTTTCGGCAAACGCTCGCAATGCCTGCTGGATCAGCGGAATTTGCATGTCGCTCACCGGCAAACCAAGCTGTGAAAAGACCGCTTCCAACGCCCGCCGACCTGAATGTTTTCCCAATACCAACTGATGTTCTCGCCCCAGTAATTGCGGCGGAAGGCTCTGATAACTCTCAACGCCCTGCAATAAACCCGCTACGTGCACGCCCGACTCATGGGTAAATACCCGTCCGCCGACCAGCGGCTGCCGGTAAGGTACGCTTTCACCGGCGGCCATAGCAACCTGCTGGCACAGGGCTGGCAGTTGCCGGGTATCAATAGGCGTTTCGCCTGATTGAGTATGCGACAACCCCAACACCACCTGTTCCAGCGCGGCGTTGCCCGCCCGCTCACCCAATCCCAGAACGGTGGTACTGACGTGAGTGGCCCCGGCGCGAACCGCCGCCAGCGTGTTTGCCGTCGCCATGCCAAAGTCGTTGTGAGCATGAATCTCCAGCTCCCCCGGCCAATACCGCCGTAGCTGTTGAATCCGTTGCATGGTCGAAAACGGATCGAGTAATCCCAGGGTATCGGCAAAACGTATCCGGCTGGCGCTCGCTTTGCTGGCCACTTGCGCCACCGCGGCCAACTCTTCCTCACTGGCGCGTGAAGCATCTTCGCCGCCGACACAGACTTTAAGCCCTTGCGACCGGGCAAATTGGATCAGTTCACTGAGTCGCTGCAACATTTCCGGCCACGCCAGACCGACTTTGAACCGCCGTAAACAGGCGGAAACCGGCAATGAAATATCCACCCAATTCACCCCCAGACACACGGCCTGCCGAATATCGTTTTCATTCAGCCGACACCAGGCCATCAGCGTGGTATCCGGTAATGCCTGCCGGATACGATAAATGCGGGCGCACTCTTCTTCGCCCATAGCAGGCGTGCCGACCTCCAGTTCAGGCACCCCCGCCCGCGCCAGCGACTCGGCAATCGCCAATTTTTCACTGGCGCTGAAAGCCACACCGGGGCTTTGCTCGCCATCACGCAATGTAGTGTCATTAATGATGATGGTTTTCATCGGCTGATTCTCCCCGGTTAACCCCAGGCCGGTGTGAACTCACCCGGTTTTCCCTGCTGCCAGTAGGGCGACAGCGCACGTAATCTGTCGATCACCGGCGGGATCTGTTCGAGTACGTAGTCGATCTCTTTTTCACGCGTATAGCGCGACAGAGAAAAACGGATACTACCGTGCGCGGCGGTATACGGAATGTTCATTGCCCGCATGACGTGGGACGGTTCCAACGAACCGGAGGTGCAGGCGCTGCCGCTGGAAGCCGCAATCCCCGCCTGATTCAGCATCAGTAAAATGGCTTCCCCTTCAATAAACTCAAAGGCGATATTGAGCGTATTCGGGGTACGCGGTTGCCCCGCCCCCATCACCCGCGTACCGGCGATCGTCTGTAATCCGGCTTCCAGTTGGTCACGCAGAGGGGCAATGCTCGCACTCATCATCGGCAGATGGATGGCCGCCAGCTCACTCGCCATGCCCATCCCCACGATGCCGGCAATATTCTCGGTTCCCGCCCGGCGGCCACGCTCCTGATGTCCGCCGCGCAGCAGCGGACGAAAGCGCGTACCCCGCCGCAGCCACAGGCAACCGGTGCCTTTCGGACCGTGAATCTTGTGCGCCGAACAAGAGAGCATGTCGATGCCGGAGTCAGCCACCGACACCGGGATTTTGCCCAGCGCCTGAACCGCATCACAGTGAAACAAAATGCCCTGTTCATGAGCAAGCTGCGCCATCTGTTCCACCGGAAACAACACCCCGGTTTCGTTATTCGCCCACATTACGCTCACCAGCGCGACGCCGTCATGCAGCAAGGCGCGGTAGCGCTCCAGATCCAGCGCCCCCTGTTCGTTTACCTCCAGCCGATGAATTTTATAGCCTTGCCGTTCCAGGTGTTCGCATACTTCCAGCGTGGCCGGGTGCTCTACCGCCGTGGTGATAATTTCACGTCGGGCGGGAAAGGCCTCCACGGCGGAGAGAATGGCGGTCGAGGTCGCCTCCGTCGCGCAGGACGTGAAGATAACTTCACTGTCGTAACGGGCGCCCAGCAGGCTGGCCACCTGCTCACGCGCTCTGGCCAGCGCACGGCGGGAGGGTTCACCAAAGTCATGAATCGACGACGGATTACCGTACTGATCCTGCAAAAACGGCAGCATGGCTTCCAGCACCATCGGATCCAGGCGGGTGGTGGCATTGTTATCCAGATAGATAGGTTTCATATGCGTGCTCCTTAGAAATCTGAAGTCTGGAGAATTACCCCGGCGGAGACCGGCGTATCCATAACGACGCGGATAAAATAACCCAGCCGCTCCAGCAATTTCTGTTGCAACCAGCCGAGCGTCATATCCGTCATCATGCAGCCATTACAGCTACCGGACAGGGTGACGCGCACTTCATCATCGGTAACATTGACCAACGTGATCTCGCCGCCATCCATTTGGATATGGGGCCGCAACCCAGCAATGACGTCCTCAACCGCCAGCCACCGTTCGTTTTTCTCTTTCCTCTCATCCACCGCCGTCGGGTTTCCGCCCGCCGCCGCTAAAATAGTGCTCAACACTTGTTCAATTTTTTCATGACACGCCGTACATCCACCGCCCGCTTTGGTGTAATGGACAACCTCTTCCAGCGAGGTCAGCCCGTTGGTCAGCACGGCACGCTTGATTTGCCCTTCGTCAACGGCAAAGCATTTGCAAATCAGCGCCCCCTCTTCATGATCATCTTCCAGCGTTTCCCCTCGATAGTTGGCTATCGCCACCCGCAAGGCTTCCTGCCCCATCACCGAACAGTGCATCTTCTCTGGCGGCAATCCATCCAGATAATCGGCGATTTCCCGGTTAGTCACCCGTGAGGCTTCATCCAGCGTTTTGCCGATAATCAGTTCGGTCAATGCTGAAGAGGATGCAATAGCGCTGCCGCAGCCAAAGGTTTGGAAGCCTGCTTCCTGAATGACTTCACTGCCAGGGTCAACCCGTAACATCAGCCGCAGGGCATCACCACAGCTAAGAGAACCGACATCACCTACCGCATTCGCCTGCTCAACCACACGGGCATTACGCGGATGAAAGAAATGTTCTTTTACCTTCTCAGAATAATTCCACATGCTCTCTACACTCCCGTTTGTTACGGCTGATGATCTTATAAAGTTGCCACCTCGCACGCCCCGTCTTCACACCGGCACCGCAGCGGCTGAAACTCCACCCAGACACCTTGCGTATCAGAGCTGATGCGCGCCTGATCCAACTGCTGCCAATGTTGCGCAGAGGCGAATAGGCGTAATCCTGCGATGTCGTGGCATTCGTCGCCGGGTAATGCCTGCGCCCGCCAGACCATCTGCACTGTCCAGCCCCGGCAGGCATCCCCCCTGACCGCCAGCGCCAGCCCTGCGGTGGGTTGTCCACGCCGCTGCTGGCGTTGTCTGAGCTGGTTTAAGGTCGTCGCATCGATATGGATCATAGATTGGCTCCTGTGCCTGACAGTTATCATGGAGCAAATGTGATGCCAGTCACAAAAACCTGTTTTATCAGTGAGATAGCGCAGAGAGTTATTGTTGCGCTGTTGCATAAACGCCGGTAATTGTCGGTTTTGTCGCACAGGCGACAAGCCTTACTCCTCCTCGAACCACCCACTTTCCTGCATCATGGCATCGAAACGGTTGCTGTCTTTTTTACGCAGGGATTTTTTGACCCGGCAGTCAGAGCACAAGGCTTGCGCATCAGCCAGCAGCATGGCGATCGGGGTGTTTATCTGCACATTGACCGCCCGTACCCCAATCCCCAGCAACTGCCTGAATGCCGTATCGCCGATGGCCGTGCAGTACAGGGTGAAACAGCCCTCCACCGCGCTGATACGGCTAATGAGTTTGTCTTCGCTATGTCCGTGAAACACTTTGAAATCAGCGACTTCCAGCAGTTGTACTTCATCACGGCGCACGCCATAAATTGCGATACGCGGCGAGGAGCCAAAATGCTGATCGACCACGCGCAAATCGACGCTGGCGAACGCGATGCGAATAATCCAGCTATCGGCAGAGGGGATCGCCAACTGGCGGGTTAAATGTCGCATGGCCGTATCTCCATGACGGATCCCTGCGTAACCGCAGACGGAAACGTCTGCTTCAGGGGAGAGTGATAAACCGGGAGTGGGTGATGCGCCTGACGCATGGCATTCGCCAGCTCAAACAAGGTATCGCGCATACCGCCATAACCCTGGCGCAGACGACGAAACTCACCGAGGCGATCGAACAGCGGAAAACCGATACGTACCAGCGGCAGATGGTATTTCTGCGCCAGTGACGCCGCGTGAGAGTTAGCGAACAGGATATCTACCATGTGACGTTGTAACTTATCATCGACATCCTCCAGATCGCCAATTTGTACTTCAGTTACCGGCAGTGAAGATAAACCGGGTTGGTTCGCCGGAGCGACCACGCATTCAGGCCGGATCCCCTGGCTGATGGCGAAATCCAGCCAGGCCGCTAGCAGATCGCCCTCTGCCGCAATCGCCAGCCGCTTGTCCTGCAACCAGATATGGGTATCAATCATGGCGTCCTGCAACTGACCGCGCTGACGTGCGATCCAGGCGGGCACCTCACGAGCGGATAGCTTATGCAGGTGATCAATCAATACGTCGCACTGATCTAACGTCATCAAATGCGGTAGCCAGAGTGATGGCGTATGGCTGCGTTGTTCCAGCAGACGTGCGGCCCGCTGTAGCGATACACCGATGGCGATGGTTGACGCGCTCTGCCCCATCTGTTCCAACATGCGTACTGGCGTTCCGCCCTGAGTCAAGGCGGAAAAATCTCCTTCTGCCAGATGACCGTCCAGCGACCCGGCAAGATCGGGCAGGATGATAGGTTGCAGGCCGAAAGCCTCGACATAGCTGCGGATCTGTTCATGGTCGCCGGGCGTCAGCATATGCCCCAGCAGCAGATTCACCCGTTTTTTGCGTATCACGCTGGCGGTCGGGGATGTTGGCACGCACTGTTCAATCACGCTTTCCAGCACGGTGGCATAACCGTTTTCCATCGATCCGTAAAAGTCCGGTGAACTGGCGGCGACCACCGTGACAGACTGATATTTAGGATAGATTTCTCTGAACTGGCGTAACGCAAAAGCCAGATCCGCCCCCTGCGCTTCCGACAGGCCGGTACTCAATACCACTATCACTTTCGGGTTATGGCGCTCACACAGTAATGACAAGGCGGCAAGTATGTTGTCGTTCGACCCCATAATGGTGGTGACCGGATCCATAGCCGTGGTTTGCAAGGGGATGGGATCGTGAAAATGCTGAATGAAAAACACCTTAGCAAAAGCACTGCACCCCTGTGCGCCATGAACCAGTGGAATACACCCTTCCAGCCCCATGCTGGCCAGAATTGCGCCCAGCGGTTGCCCGCTTTTAATCGGACTGGTCGCCAGCGGTTTTATCGATTTCAAAACCTGAGCCATTGAATTTCTCCTTCCTCAGATATGCCAGGGCGCCCGGCGATTTACCTGCGGCCAGATTGGGCTTTCTAGCGTCAGGCAAAGTTGACGGGCCAGTGCGACAATGCCCTGATAACCGGCAAAGGCATGTTCCCGTTCTTGATTGATATCCAGAAATGGCAGGCGAGCTTTGTAGGCGGTATACATGTTGCGCCCGCCGGCAATCATGATGTCGGCGTGGTAACGATAAGCGGTATCCAGCAGCAGACGGGCGTTGCCGTCCTCCAGCATGATGGCGTCATCCCCCATTAGTTCGCGGATCCGCGCTTTATCTTCTTCTGTGGATTTTTTGGTGCCGGTCGCCACTACCTCCAGGCCTAAATCCTGCAAAGCTGACACCACCGACCAGGATTTCACGCCGCCGGTGTACAGCAAGGCGCGTTTGCCCTTCAGGCGCTGACGATAAGGTTCCAATGCCAGATTGGCGGCCTGTTCCTGCTGTTCGATGAGTTTTTCGGTTCTTGCCTGCAAATCCTTATCGTTCAGCATACCGGCCAGCGTTCGCAGCGAACAGGACATCTCCCGCACGCCGTAGAAACTGCCTTCAAACCAGGGGGTGCCGTAGTGCAGTTCCAGATGACGGGCCACATTGATCAGCGCACGCGAACACACCAGCATATTGACTTCGGTGCGGTGCAGTGTCTGAAGTTCGGCGAAGCGGGCATCGCCGGAGAGGCTGCCCAGTACGCGAACCCCTAACTGATCCAGCAACGGCAGCACATGCCAGAATTCACCGGCAATGTTGTACTCGCCAATCAAACCAATGCTGTGCCCCTGCGCCGCCGGGATGGCGAAATCCGCCGGCCAGGGGGCGGGTTCGCGCTGCCCAATCACTTTTTTCGCCATAATGTCACCCGCAATGCGGTTGCCAAGATTCTTGCTGCCATAGAACCCGGCGGCATCAATGGCAATCACCGGAATATGATTGACCTGCTCCGCCGCCCGGCACACCGCCTCAATATCGTCCCCCTCCATAGCTGGTACGCAAGTGTTGTAAATAAACACCGCTGCCGGGTGGTAGCGCTCAACGATATGGCGCACGGCATGAAACAGACGCCGTTCGCCGTGCCCCATGATCACATCCTGCTCGCTCATATCGGTGGTAAAGCCCAGCCGGTTAATTTGCGGCCCTGAACTATGGCTGCCGCGGTTATCCCAGGAACTGCCGGCACAGCCAATCGGGCCGTGCACCAGATGGGCAACATCCGCAATCGGCAACAGGGTGATTTGTGCACCGTCAAACGCGCAGCCTCCCGCTGCTGTACCGGGTTTTGGCGCGCTACAGCCGGATTTGTGACCGCCATTATGATCGCAGGCAGGCTGATCCATTAACGCCACAATTTCACTCTTTCTCATGACTCGCCTCAGCACGGTTTATGTGACTCCATAAACCCTGCTGCAATTGGCGCGCCAGATATTAATTGATTGATTTATATTGAATTATCATTGTAGATTGTGCGACAAAAGCGACAATGGTTGTCGGTGGGGGGGATAAAAAAGGTTGCCTACCGCGCCAGTCAGCGCGGTATATGCCCGGCAATCATGTTTTGTCACTTTCACGGAGCATTTTTTGCCCAGCCTTTTCCGCCCATTCCTTCAGTTTATTTACTGAAGAAGGAGCCTGGTAGACAAAGCCTTTTCCATCCTTAACTGGCCTAAGCAGGCCTTTATCCTTCAGGCTGTTAAGTCTGGCGCGAGCAGTATTATCAGAAATGCCTAATCTATCCTTAATGTTTCCGGCACTAAGCAGCGATCCAGGCGCATTTAACGCAATGGCCATGATGTCCAACTCGCCTTTGGCCAGAAGAAGGTTGTTTTCAACAAACATCACCAAGCGGCGGCGTTCGTTGTGTAGGGTTTCTATTTGGGTTGCAAAGTCTCTTACCGCACGCAGGACGATATCGCACTGATAAGCGATAAAGTAGGTGAGATCCATGTCATCGATTTCAGTGTACAGATACGATATCCCATACTTTACTGGTGCCGCTTTCAAAAGTTTGCTGATAGAAATGTAGCGGAATGCGGTGTAGCCTTTCTTTATCATATGGTAATAGAAAAGCCCCCTGGCCGTCCTTCCGTTACCGTCATTGAAGGGATGAATGTAACCGATCGCGAAGTGCATAATGCAGGCAACAACAAGAGGATGGTGTTCATCTTCGTCCAACCTGATCACCAGTTCACATAAGTTGTCCAACATGCCAGCGATCAGATGAAACTCTGGCGGCGTGTGTACTATTTCGCCGTCGCGACCTCCCACATATACGTCATTATTATCCCGCAGCAAGCCGGGTTGGTATTTGTCATCGTTGATGTTTTGACATGCCAGCAGATGGATATCGAGGATGTCTGCGGTAGTGAGCGGGGTGTCGCCCATGCTGGCAATATGCGACATAAGACGCCAATTACCCATGATCATACTTTCATCTTCATTGCGCGGCGGGCGGGCGACCGCCAGAAGTTCCCTGGCGACACGCGACGTGGTGGCGGCGCCTTCCAGTTGACTCGAAGAAATCGCCTCTTCCATGATCAACTGTGATACCAGATATGTCGTTGCATCCTCTGGCAAGGGTTCCCCGTTATGACCAAAAGCGAATTTGTCGACCAGAGACATAGCTTTGGTAATCTGTGGTGTGAGATTGAACATTGCCGGTTGCCCGGCAAGCTCAATTATTTGGCCGGTGCTGGCACGTTTCATTTTTAGGGCTGCCCAAACCTCCAGGCGCAGGTCTTTATCGTGCAGACGTCTGGCAATCTCATCAAAATGAAGGTAGCGTTTGTCGTAGACCGTGTATTCTTTGAGGATGTCGATCATCCTTTCAGCCGTCAAAAAACTTTTGTCGATGTGAGGCGGTCTTAATAATTTCATCGCAAGAAATCTCAAAAATTAACTTTTTTGAGTTTAGTTGCGGTGAGTGAAAGATGCAATGGCGAGCAGTCTGAGGCTCTGTGCAGAGCCTCATTTTACCGGTTATAAACCGAACTGTCGCTGTTGCAGCGGATTGTCTTTCCCCAGCCGTTTCGCCAGCCAGGGCGGCATCTGCTCGGTAAGCATCTTTTGCAGAGCCTGTAATTGCTCGTCAATGGTGGTTGCCGTCGGCACCTTGATCGGATGGATATTATGCCGGATCACTTTGGCCGCCGCCGGCCCGCCAATCGACTCGCAAAACAGCAGGTGGCAATCAGTCAGCAGGCGCAACCTTCCTTCATTGCCGTCCTCCCCCTCCTGAGGTTGATAACGGCGTAATCCACTGAGAAACGGCCCTTGCTGATCCCAGGCGTAAATAAAAAACAGACGGCACTGACCAAAATGTCCGTTAACCGTCAGACCGTTGCTGGAAGCAAATGCCACCTGTAACTGCTGCCCTTGCCTGCGCGCAGACTGTTCGGTCAAATGAGGGGGAAGATTGCCGTGCAGGTAATCCATGATTTGCTGCCAGCGGGCAACGGTGAGTACGCTGTTATCAACGGGTAAATGGCGGGATAGTTCATCAAGCGACAGCGCGGACAGACGCTCCAGCGTCAGGGCCTCGTCGCAGGTGGTTTCCAGCCAGTTAATTAACGTTGCGGGTGCAATTTCCGGCAGCAGTTGCGCCAGCGCAAATAGCCGCCAGAAAAGTAAATCGTCCCGAGTCAGGCTCATGAGCATCTCCGGTATTTATCGTGATCAATCGTTCGCTTCACATTTTTTGGCACGTAAGGTGACGGGGAACGCGGGTTTTGCCGTTAACGGCGTGATAAACCAGTCTTGTCCCCCTTCCAGTTGGATCCGCCCGCCCCAGCAGTCGGGCTGGTCGAATTCCAGAAACGTGACTCTGGCTTCCAGATCTTTTTTGGCGATATAACAATGCATACCGTCAGCGCGCTGACGGAGAATGATGTTGGCCATACGTGCTCCCGTGGATCAAAAAAAACCGCGCTGCACCCAGGTACAGCGCGGCATACCGTTAGCGAACCAGGTCATAACCGTAATCGGTTTTACCCAGCGCCATCGTGTCGCTATCGAGTTTTTCCAGTATGGCGTTCACCAACGTGGTCAGCATCGTCATGGCGCCCTCATAACCCCAGGTGGTCGCCCGGTGCAAATGGTGGCGATCGAAAATCGGGAAACCAATACGGATCAGCGGAACTTCAAACTGATCGCCTTTGGCTTTGGTATCACGCTGAATAAACTTGCCGTAAGAGTTGCCAATCATAAAGTCCGGCTGGCGGGTGAACATCAGCGAGCGGAAATGCCACAGGTCGCAGTTGATAAACACTTCGCTGTCCTTGCCATAGGGTGACGACGCCAGCAGTTGATTCATTGCTTTCTGCCAGCGCTTGGAACCGTTGTGGCACAGGATCACCGCCGGTTCACAACCCAGCTCCATCAGGAAGCGGGTTAATCCCATCAGAAAGTCGGGGTCGCCATAAATGCCGAAACGTTTACCATGCAGCCAGGTATGGGAATCCAGCATCATATCGACCACCCGACCGCGCTCAAGCGCCAGTGCCTCTGGAATGGGCTTCCCGGTTAATTGGCTCACGGTCATCAAAAAGTCGTCGGTGCCTGCCAGCCCCATTGGAACCGCAACCTCGGTGGCAGGCTGCTCCCAGTCGTCCTTTACCACTTTTTTGGTTTTGACCAAATGCCAGGGTTGCAGCAACAGCGTATCGATGGCATTAGGCGCATCACGCATTTCGGCTTGCGAGGTGCCGCCTGAATACAGCCGATAGTGACCATCAGCCGGGGTATCCAATACCTCTGAGGGATCGGACAGCAGCGAACACGGCACATCCATTTGCGCCATCATGCGTTTCAGCACCCGAAAATTACCGAGGTAGGTTTCAAAGCCGGTGACCAGATTGATTTTGCCGTTGCTGCCGACCTGATATCCCTCAACGCCTTGCGTAAAGGTACGGGCAAAGCCTTCGAACATATTATCCCAGCCGGTAATGTGACTGCCGATAAAGCTGGGCGTATGGGCATACGGCACCGCAATGGCGTCGTCCACAAAGCCATCTTTTTTGGCATTACTGATAAAGGCCTGTAGATCATCACCGATAACCTCCGCCATGCAGGTGGTGGAAACGGCGATCACCTCCGGTTTATACAAAGCGCTGGCGTTCTGTAGTCCCTGGTTCATGTTGTTATTACCGCCGAACACGGCGGCATCTTCGGTCATCGAGTCGGAAACGCAGGCCACCGGCTCTTTAAAGTGACGGTTGAAATAAGTGCGGAAATAGGCGACGCATCCCTGGGAACCATGCACATAGGGCAGGGTTTTTTCAAACCCCAGCGAACAGAGCACCGCTCCCAAAGGCTGACAGGCTTTCGCCGGATCGACCGTCAGCGCTTCACGCTGAAAATTGAGCGTTTCGTATTCCGGGGTGGTGGTCCATGCAAAAACCTCCTGTACACGTTCCTTGCTATGTACTTCTTCCAATTCGCTTTTGCTGGCGAATAACGCCTGATATTCCGGTTGTTCAAACAGCGGATAACAGGCTTTTACTTTCTCGGTATTCTGGCTCATCGTATTCTCCTCCCGCGCCACAAATCGGTGAACTGACGGGACAAAAGGATCTTCAGGCCTCAGGCGGATTTCAGCCAGGGCGCCGTTAATTGCTTCCAGCAGGGGTTGTTCAGCGTCATGTCCATATCGCGGGCAAAGATGGCAAAACCGTCATAGCCGTGATAAGGGCCGGAGTAGTCCCAGGAGTGCATCTGTCGGAACGGCATCCCCAGCTTCTGGAACACGTATTTTTCCTTGATCCCCGATCCCACCAGATCCGGTTTCAGCCGCTTGACAAACTCTTCCAGCTCATAGGTGCTGAGATCGTCAAACAGCAGCGTTCCCCCCTTCAGATCGGGTATGGTGCGGTCATAGTCGTCGTTATGGGCAAACTCATACCCAGCCGCCATGATCTCCATACCGAGATCTTCATAAGCGCCGATAACATGACGCGGGCGTAATCCGCCGACGTACAGCAACACTTTTTTCCCTTCCAGCCGTGGCCGATATTTGGCGATCACCGCCTCCGTCTGCGCCTGATAGCGGGCAATCACCGCTTCGGCGTTGGCCTGAATGGCGCTGTCAAACTGGCTGGCGATTTTGCGTAGCGACGCTGCAATCTGCGTCGGCCCAAAGAAGTTGTACTCCATCCACGGAATGCCGTATTTCTCTTCCATATGGCGGGAGATGTAATTCATCGAACGGTAACAGTGCACCAAATTGAGCTTCACTTTGGGCGTGTTTTCCATTTCCGTCAGCGTGCCGTCGCCAGACCACTGGGCGACCACCCGCAACCCCATCTCTTCGAGCAAAATACGGGAAGACCAGGCGTCGCCGCCGATGTTGTAATCGCCGATAATGGCGACGTCATACGGCGTGGCGGCAAAGGGCTGATCGTCGCGGGTGGGCAATACCCAGTCGCGGATCACGTCATTGGCAATGTGATGCCCCAACGATTGCGATACCCCACGAAATCCTTCGCAGCGCACCGGGACTACCGGCTTGCCGATCGCATCTTTAGCGTCCCTCGCTACCGCTTCGATATCGTCGCCAATCAGCCCGACCGGGCATTCCGACTGGATGCTGATCCCTTTGGTCAGCGGAAATAGCAGCTCAAGCTCATCAATCAGCTTGCGCAGCTTTTTATCGCCACCGAAAACGATGTCTTTTTCCTGAAAATCCGAGGTGAAATTCACCGTGCCAAAGCTGTCGATACCGCTCATCCCGGTGTAATAATTACGCCGCCCGGCGCGGGAATATTGACCGCAGCCAATCGGCCCGTGCGAGATGTGCGCCATGTCTTTGATCGGCCCGAAAACCACCCCTTTCGAACCCGCATAGGCGCAACCGCGCACCGTCATCACGCCCGGTTGGGATTTGCGGTTGGAAATAATGCATTTACCGACCGACTCCATCCCCGGCTCAACGGTCATGATGTGTTTGGCGCGCTCTTTGCGGGTTTTATCGGGAAAGACCTCAAGCACTTCCTGAATCAGCGCCTGATTCTGCTGTATAAGGGTGTCTGTCATGTGATGATCCTCAGGCGGACTGCGCCTCTTCTGCCGCGGTTTTACCGATAATGGCTTCGTCTTCTTCATCCAGAATGCCGAATTCCATCAACAAGGCTTCCAGCTCATCCATAGTGACCGGCGTCGGGACAACCATCTTGGTGTTGTTGACTATCTTGCTGGCCAGCGTGCGATATTCATCGGCCTGTTTGCAGGTCGGATCGTATTCAATCACCGTCATACGGCGAATTTCGGCACGTTGTACGATGTTATCGCGGGGTACGAAGTGAATCATCTGCGTGCCAAGTTTGTCGGCCAGCGCAATGATCAGTTCATCTTCACGGTCGGTCTGACGGGAATTACAAATCAACCCGCCCAGACGTACCTTGCCGGACTTGGCGTATTTCACAATCCCTTTGCAGATATTGTTGGCCGCGTACATCGCCATCATTTCGCCGGAGCAGACGATGTAGATCTCCTGGGCCTTGTTTTCACGAATCGGCATGGCGAACCCGCCGCATACCACGTCACCCAGTACGTCGTAGAACACAAAATCCAGATCGTCCTCATACGCCCCCTCTTCTTCAAGAAAGTTGATGGCGGTAATGACTCCTCGCCCGGCACAACCAACGCCTGGCTCCGGGCCGCCGGATTCGGCACAGCGCACGCCGCCATAGCCAATCTGCAATACGTCTTCCAGCTCCAGATCTTCCACAGATCCCACTTCGGCGGCCATTTCCATAATGGTGTTTTGCGCCTTGGCATGAAGGATTAAACGTGTTGAGTCGGCTTTTGGATCGCAGCCGATAATCATTACTTTCTTACCCAGTTCGGCGAGCGCCGCCACCAGATTTTGCGTGGTGGTGGACTTACCAATCCCGCCTTTGCCATAAATCGCACACTGACGTATTGCCATGGTGTATTCCTCTTTCACAGTGAATGTCCCTGTTTATATTGCAGGGGACATACCAGCCGCATAAAATAGGTTAACTAAATGAAAAATAACCATAAATTACATTAAAATTTCAACATGCCACGGGGGATTAGGTACAATAACGTGACTAATTGTTGTAAAGAAGACAAAGGCGACAGGGGATATTCAGGCATATAAGAGGTGAAACGTGGTCATGATAATCCGCTATGAAATATAACCAGACGGTATTTATCTTAGAACCGCCCTTCAACTACCTTTGATTTTATTCATCATAAAATGGCTTTTCGAGATGGCTGAAAATATCCACTGTCGTGATGCTCTGCTCGACCAACAACTCATTACCTGGCGACGCGAGTTGCATCAATACCCGGAACTTTCCAATCAGGAACACCAAACCACCCTCAAGATTACCCAGTGGTTAAAACAGAGAAACATTCGCTTACTGCCGTTGGCGTTAACCTCCGGCGTTGTCGCTGAACTGGGTAACGGCCCCGGGCCGATCGTCGCGCTGCGCGCTGATATTGACGCTCTGCCCATCGACGAACTGACTGATGTCGGATTCCGCTCTCAGCATTCGGGGGTGATGCACGCCTGTGGTCATGATTTTCACGCGGCGGTTATGCTGGGAGCCGCCTGCTTATTGAAAAAATGCGAACAGAAGCTGCCGGGCAAAGTCCGTATACTTTTTCAACCGGCAGAGGAGGTGTCTACCGGCGCACAGCAGCTTATTCAGGCTGGCGCGTTAAATGACATATCCGCCATTTTCGGCTTACATAATGCCCCTGAATTACCGGCGGGTACTTTTGCCACCCGTAGCGGCGCGTTTTATGCCAATGTTGACCGGTTCACTATCAGCATAACGGGTAAAGGCGCCCATGCCGCCAAACCCGAAGAGGGCATCGACAGTATTGTTACTGCCTGCAATATCGTTAATGCCTTGCAAACCTTACCCAGCCGCAGTTTTAGCTCGCTTGAATCACTGGTTATCAGCATTACCCGGATTCAGGGCGGGAATACCTGGAATGTGCTGCCGCAAACGGTAGAACTGGAAGGTACGGTGCGCACCTACAATACCCGGATTCGGGAACAGATCCCCGCACGTATTGAGCAGTTGATTAATGGTATTACCCTCGCCCTGGGGGCAAAAGCGCAGTTGGACTGGCAGCCGGGGCCGCCCTCCGTGGTTAATACACCCTACTGGGCTGATTTCAGTAAGAAAATCGCCCAGGATGCGGGTTACCAGGTAGAAAACGCCGAATTACAAATGAGTGGTGAAGACTTTGCGCTTTATCTTCAGCAGGTGCCGGGAACCTTTGTCAGCATTGGTTCGAATAGCGAGTTCGGGCTGCATCATCCACAATTCAACCCGGACGAAAGCGCGATCCCTCCCGCTGCCCGTTATTTTGCACAACTGGCTGAAGCGGCATTACACCAACAGGAAGCGCTGAATAATGCCTCTCACCCCACCGCACAGCATAACGATCGGCGCAGCAAAAATATCTCTGTATAATGCTGGAGTCTTATACTATCCGGCGTGAAGCATCATCATGAAAAGAAAACGTATCCTGATTCCTTTGATTATACTGGTGTTGTTTATCCTCTATCTCAACCGTGATGCGCTTAATCCTTTTGCGCCCGACTGCAAAAATATTCCGGCTGGCACGCCCAAACCCGAGCAATGCAAGGTGAAAGTGGTGGCGCCGGGGTTTGAGATTTAAAGGAGCTAACGATGTCATCGACTATTGGATCAGCATCTCTTGATGGAAACCTGCCCACCCGCGTAAATACCGTAATTGATCAAGCTATTGCCGAACAACGCATTGTCGGCGCCGTGGTTATTGTTCGCCATTAGGGTAACCGCGTATATCAGGGGGCTGCCGGTCTGGCTGACCGGGAAACCGGACGGCCAATGACAGAAAACGCGCTGTTCCGCCTGTCATCCATCAGCAAACCGATTGTCGCTACGGCGGCGATGGTGTTGATAGCACAAGGCAAACTTGGGCTTGATGAATTTTCAAAACTGATGTTTACGGTCAGCGGTATCTGCTTTTTACGGGTTAAATTCACGATGGAATAACCCGGCTTGCTTCCTGGAAGAATTTCAATGCTCACCTGTTGCGTTGGCATCCGGTTGAGCTGTTCCATTCCCTGTTCAATATCCCGGAGATTTAGAATTTCACCTTCCATACCGGGAAATACGTGACGTAAAACCTGCTCTGATTGATTATTAACATTAATGTATTCCAGTCGACCTTCCAGAATGTCGATCTGTAATATCCCAGTGGATAAATCCTGCTCACTAATAAAAGCCCGACTGGTGATATACCACAGTCTAATTATCGAGAGTGTTTAAAATCTTTACCCAATCATTTTACGTTGTAATCACTGCTTTCCACATAGCGTTCTTGATGCATCATATTGTATATTGAACATTCCGGGCGGCGCTGACGCCCTTCTTCCGGGGGAATGCGTGAACTATCCTATTGGTCAAATCAACCACAGCTATCTTGGCCCCAGTGTTTATGCCATGCTGCGAGAAGCATTAATTGTCGGTCGGCTAAAGCCGGATGACCGCCTGCGTATCCGGGAACTTGCCGCGCAGGTCGGCACCAGCGTAACGCCGGTACGGGATGCCATCTTGCAGTTAGCGAAGGAACAGGCTCTGGTGTTAAAAACACCACGCGATATTCGCGTGCCGCAATTAACCACAGAACAATTTATCGAAATCCGCACCCTGCGGCTTTCGCTGGAAGGAACCGGAGCGGAACACGCCGCCAGATTGATTACCCCCAAAGATCTCCAGTGCATTGAAAACAATATCCAGCGCAACCGGCAGGCGATTAAGGAAAAAAACCTCAGCGCAGCCTTGCAGCTCAATAGCGAATTCCACTTATTGTTGGCGCAGGCGGCGCAGATGCCGCTGCTGACGCAGTTTATCGGCAGCCTGTGGATGCGCACCGGGCCATTGATTGCGCAGGCTTATGCACATTTTTCGCTGCAAATGGCCATTGAGCACCATCAGGAAGTGGTGGCCGCGTTGCGCCAGCGCGATGGTCAGGCCGCCAAGCAATCCATTCAGCGCGATATTCTGGATAGCAGCGAAACCATGCTGGCGTTTATTGCCGTTGAACAGCAGGATTAACCTTCCCGCCGGTAAAAAAGCAGGATACCCAACCCCGCTACGGGACGAAGTATCCCTCATATAAAAGAACAGAAAAGTGAACCCGTCATGACACAGGTTCATCCCTCTGCCACATTATTCAGGTAATAGGCTTCACCTTGCCGCATTTCACTTATCATAAAATCAAGAAACATCTGCAACGGTTCTGCATGTTGTTTGCCGGCTAATGTTTGTATCTGCAACGAACGTTGGTCAAGCTGTTTAATACTCAACGGCTTAAGGCACACGGGTTCCTGTAAATATTTATACATAACAGAATAGAAACTACAGGCGGCCACAGCCAGCGGGGTATTCAGAGCATAATAATAGAGCGTGGTAAAATTATTACAGCACAGCGTAGGTTCCAGAAAGGTTCCACTCATACGGCAAGAAAGATCGAACAGTTGTCGCAGTGTGGTGGAAGGTTCTGGTAACGCGAGCGGAAAATCATGTAAATCTGACAGTTGAATCTGTTTCCCCGCCAGTGGATGCTGATCGGACATTAACAACATTAGCGGAGCAGGCAGCGATACCCTAACATCAACCCCCTGCTCCGGCGCCAACGCAAATTGCAATGCAATGTCCACCTCACCGTTGCGGATCATCTGGGAAACCTGCATTGCTGAACCCACTTTAAGATAAAATGTTGTATCTGCGTTGTACTGCCGAAAGCGGGAAAAGAGCGTCGGCAGTAGATCAAATGCCATGCCTTCAGTACAACCAATCCTCAACAGTGTACGACAGCTTTCTTTCAACCCCTGGATTTCCGCCACCGCCAAATCCATATCCATCACGCTTTTACGCACATGGTTTTCCAGAATTCGTCCAGCGTCATTAAGCACCATACCGCGGGCATGACGTTCAAACAGCGGTACGCCAATGCGCTCTTCCAATCGCTGAATTTGACGACTGATGGCCGAAACCGCCACAAAAAGATGCTCGCTGGCGGCGCTAAGGGAACCGGTAGTCGCCACAACCAGAAAATAACGGATTTCGGAACTGTGCAGCTTGATAATGATTAGTCCTACGCAAGAAAGGGTATAAGGTTTATATTAAAAGCAAAGCTTGGTTGCAAATTTTATTATTGCTGCAATGCTTATCCTTCCTTTATATATCCGTTATTTCTGCTCGTTATCCGGTAAGGAACGTCATGACCCGTGCAGATATTATCCAAAGTGCCTGTGACCGTTTTGATTGCGGCGATTTTAAACATATTCTGGCCCGCCGTATCGCCTGTCGCAGTGAAAGTCAAAACCCGGACAGACACGCCATACTGCGCACCTATCTGGAAGACGAGATCCGCCCCCCGCTGGAGTCCATGGGGTTTACCATCACATTGCTTGAACACCCGGCTTACCGCCATGTTCCCTTTCTGATTGCCGAACGAATCGAGCATCCCGATTTACCGACCTTGTTGTCATACGGACATGGCGATGTGGTGTTTGGCGATAAGGAGAAGTGGCGTGAAGGCTTGTATCCCTGGGTGCTGGCGGAAGAAGGTGACCGCTGGTATGGCCGTGGCAGCGCTGACAATAAAGGCCAGCACACGATCAACCTGATGGCGCTTGAGCAGGTTTATCAGGCCCGTGGTCATCAATTGGGATTCAACTGTAAGCTGTTGTTTGAAATGGGCGAAGAGATTGGTTCGCCAGGGTTGGCCGATATCTGTCAGCACTACAAACAGCAACTTGCCGCTGATATTTTCATTGCTTCTGATGGCCCCCGTCTTAATGCCGAACGACCCACATTATTTCTCGGTTCACGAGGTTGCGTTAATTTCCGCTTGAGTATTCATGCCCGTAAACAGGCTTACCATTCAGGAAACTGGGGTGGTCTGTTAAGTAATCCTGGCACACAATTGGCGAACGCGATCGCCAGCCTGGTAGATGGGCAGGGACGAATACGCATCGAAACCCTGTTGCCGCCGCCGCTGACGCCATCAATACAGCGTATTCTCAGTTCTGTCGCCCCAGGGGGGAATGCTGACGATCCTGAAATCGATATCGGCTGGGGAGCCGAAGGGTTCACACCCGCCGAGCGTTTATTTGGCTGGAATACATTGGAAGTCCTCTCTTTTATTACCGGCAACCCTGACAAACCGGTCAATGCTATTCCTGCCGAGGCAACAGCCATTTGCCAACTGCGTTTTGTAGTGGAGACCGACTGGCAACAGTTGGCCTATCATGTTCGCCAGCATTTGGATAAGCAAGGCTTCAGTAACGTGGAAATTGAGATACTTAATGCTTCTCCTGCCACCCGCTTCGATCCAGAAGATCCGCTGGTGACCTGGGCGCTGGAACTGATGCAGGATATCACCGGCAAGCCGCCGGCGTTGTTACCCAACCTGGGTGGCTCATTACCCAATACCGTTTTTGCCGATATTCTTGGCTTGCCCACATTGTGGATCCCGCACTCTTATCCTGCTTGTGGGCAACATGCGGTTAATGAACACCTGCTGAAGTCCGTAGCGCGTGAAGGATTGGCCATCATGACCGGTCTATTTTGGGAATTGGGGGAAAGGAGGTAACAAGGGTATGAAAATGAACACAGCCTACTAAGCGACGCGATATCATGCGTGAGGCCAGAGGATAGAAATATCTGGCCTCGTCACATCTTTATCGGTTTACTTTGCCTGTGCGGCTTTCATCCATTCAGGTTTTTGAAATGCATGAAACATGGAATCTTGGTTATCAAAGAACGCGGCAAACTGTGGTGATTGCACCGCGGCTTTCAGGTCATTGGCAAAGGGCTTATCGGCATCCTCCGCACGCACTACAATCATATTTTTTAAATCTTCCGGCAAAACATCCAACTGGATCGCATCAGACAGATTCAGCCCGGCAGCGATAGCAAAGTTAGCGTTGATCAACGAACCGCTCACACCACCCAATGCCCGTGGCAACTGCGCCGCTTCCAGGGGTTTGAATACCAGCCCTTTAGGATTTTCGGTAATATCCCGCAGTGACGCCTTAGTCGGGGTAATTCCCGGATTGATCTTAATCAGTCCATATTTTTGCAAAAAATCCAGCGATCGGGCCAGATTGGAGGGATCGTTAGGCAGGGTAATCACATCCCCCTCTTTCAGTTCATTCAGCGAGCTTACTTTATTGGAATAAAAACCCATACTGGCAGTCGGTACGGTAATTATCTCGGCAAGTTTCAATCCCTTATCCGCACTAAATCTGTCCAGATAGCGGCGGTTTTGAAACAGGTTGGCATCAATGCTTTTATTCGACAGCGCCAGATTAGGCTGGATATAGTCACTGAACTCCCGCACCTTAACCTCATACCCTTTCTTCAACAACTCTGGTTTAATCGCTTTCGTCACCATATCGCCATAAGGCCCAGGCGAAACGCCAATGGTAATTTCTTTCGTTTGTTCCGCCGCCAAAGTCTGCGATATTCCCAGCACCAGCAATAATGGAATGATTTTTCTTAATATCATCATGGCGTTCCTATCTATCCTATTTATACTCGTCATACTTCAATTAGAGTTTATGTGGTGTTTTATTGTTAGTTTGGAACCGTGTACCTTATGTTTTTCCCTGGGGTTTGAATAATTCGTTTTGCTTAAAATGAAAATGTTTCCTGTCCGTAACAATACTTTTCATACAGTATGGGATTGATATCGAATCCAATACCGGGTTTATTCGGCACTTCTACGCAACTGTCTCTATCTATTTTCACCAAGGGCAACATAAAATCCTCATGCCAGTAGCGGGAAGAAGGTGGAATATCATGAGCGTAGACAAAATTTGGCAATGTAGAAACGGCAATATTGTGCGCTTTTCCTACCGCCGTATCTAACATACCGCCGCACCACACCGGAATACCATGTTCCTGGCAATAATCATGAATCAGCCGGGTTTCAGTGATGCCGCCGACACGGGCAACCTTGATATTGATAATTCTGGCACTGCCAAGTTCAATCGCTTTGCGAGCATCTTCAACTGAAGCAATACTCTCATCCAGGCAAATTGGGGTGGTAATGGCCGCCTGAAGTTTGCGGTGATCGACGATATCGTCATGTGCCAACGGTTGTTCAATCATAAGAAGATTGAATTTATCGATACGTTTAAAGAAATCGATATCATCCAGCGTATAGGCTGAATTGGCATCTGCCATCAGCGTGATATCACCAAATGCCTGACGGAGTGCCAGGATATAATCGTAATCCTGACCGGGCTTTATTTTTATCTTTATCCGCTTATAACCCTCACGGAGAAAGCCATCGACGACATTAACCAATTTATCCGGCGTTTCCTGAATACCAATACTGACGCCTGCCTCAATTTTACTTCTTTTACCACCAATTGCCTGGTGCAACGGAATGCCTTTAATTTTGGCATAGACATCCCATATTCCACCTTCAATTGCTGCCTTGGCACAATTATTTCGCTTAACCGGTGAAAAAATATCTCTCACCTGTGAAGGATGCTGAATATCTCCGGCCTGCTTAATCATGGGAATAAGAAAATCGCGCATAATGTGCCAGGCAGTCACATTGGTTTCTTCGTTATAAAATGGCAGAGAGATGGCAGAACAGTCGCCGTACCCAACCTGCCCTTCGGAATACACTTCAGCAATAGCGAAATATTTTTCCGTCTGAGTGGCAAAGCTGGTCGTAAATGGCGTTTTCAACGCCATTTTCATTTTCCGCAACACAATTTTATCGATTTTCATGACATATTCCTGCTGCTGCCCTGAATGTGGCGATATATCCGCATTAATGGCGCTGATAATCGTGCTGAAAAAGTTTATTTAATTGCCTTATTATCTGCTCTGCTCTTAGCTAAAAAAACACTTAAATATTTTTATAAATCAATTAATAAAAGATACTGACCATTCAAATTAAATAGAAATAAGCATTGCGTCAATGATAAAAAAAGCAAATTACCTTTCCATTTTTTAGCAATGGCCAGGTGCCTTTTGCTTCTTTCACCGTCCACTCTTTATCCCCAGTGACGACAATTTCAACACATCATTCAGCGTGTTCAAAAACAGGTCGGCGTGTTCTTCCTGGAACACCAGCGGCGGACGGATTTTGAGAATATTGGCAGACGGGCCGGTGGCGCTGATCAAAACACCACGCTGGCGCATCTCATTTACCACCTTTGCCGCCGACTCGCTGGCGGGCGCTTTATTCTGACGTTCAGTGACCAGTTCCACCCCAATAAACAGACCGTAAGCACGAATATCGCCTATCAACGGAAATTCCTGCGCCAGTTGATCCAATCCCTGATGCAGATAGCGCCCAACCCGCCGTGCATTTTCCTGTAATTTTTCTTCCCGGATAACCCGCAGTACCGCATGTGCAGCCTGACAGGAAACCGGGTTACCACCAAAGGTATTGAAATAGCGCACGTCGTGGCCGAAAGCATCAAACAGCGCGGAACGCCCTACCAGACCGGCGATCGGATGACCATTTCCCATCGGTTTACCGAGGCTGACCAAATCCGGCACCACGCCGTGGCGGACAAATCCCCACAAGGTTTCCCCGGTACGGCCAAACCCTGGCTGGACTTCATCGGCAATGACCCCCCCCC
>NZ_MJLZ01000023.1 GCF_003666245.1 Brenneria alni | reverse complement strand
ATTCTAAACTGATAGAACACATTACAGCGACTTGCCATTTTACTGCCGCTGCATTACCTTGACGCACAATGTGTGGTCATCGATAGGCAGGAGAAAACGCATATGGGATATAATTTGGCCGATCTTTCCAAAGAAGAGATGGACAAGGTTAACGTGGATCTGGCTGCGTCAGGTGTTGCCTTTAAAGAGCGTTATAACATGCCCGTTATCCCTGAAATGGTAGAGAGGGAACAACCGGAACATCTGCGTCATTATTTCCGCGAGCGCGTCAGCGTTTATCGTCAAATGTCTTTGCAGTTCTCACGCCTGCCCTACGAGCCTAAATCCAAATAAAGTCTGTTGCATATTACTCTGACGACATATTTCGTAGCGATAAAAAATAATTTCTTCTTGCATGTGGGGCAGAACAGGCAGTTAATGAATGGGCAAACCACACTTTTACCAAGCGAGGTCAGAAATGAGTAAAGGAATGGACAGCAAAAAGAACAGCAAAAAGAAACCCTTGAAAACCGCAGCCGAAAAGCGTGCGGATAAAAAGGACAAGAAGGCGAATCCACAAGCGGACGCCATCAATTAATAATCCACTATGCTGATCGGTAAACCCGCTATCAGCGGGTTTACTCTCATGGCTTCAGTCAGTTTCAAGAATCATCAGCAAGAACGCATACTCCAGCGCAATATCTTCATAATGCTTAAAGCGCCCCGACTTACCACCGTGCCCAGCATCCATATCGGTATACAGAAATAAATAGCGATCGTCTGTTTTCATTTCCCGCAATTTTGCCACCCATTTCGCCGGTTCCCAATACTGAACCTGTGAATCATGCAACCCGGTAGTCACCAGCATATGTGGATAATCTTGTGCTTTTACACCGTCGTAGGGGCTGTATTGCCGAATATAGTCGTAGTAGGCATTGTCATTAGGATCGCCCCACTCTTCGTATTCCCCCGTGGTTAAGGGGATGGACTCGTCCAACATGGTGGTCAGTACATCAACAAACGGAACCTGCGCAATGACCCCTTTAAATAAATCCGGCGCCAGATTCACAACAGTCCCCATTAGTAGACCACCTGCACTTCCCCCCATAGCGAACATTTTCTGCCGATTTCCGTAGCCTTTTTCAGCCAATGCCTGCGATACATCAATAAAATCGGTAAACGAATGCATTTTGTTCAGCAAGCGTCCATCGTCATACCACTGTTGGCCCAGTTCGCCGCCACCGCGAATATGCGTCAGCGCAAAGACAAAACCGCGATCAAGCAAACTCAACCTACTGATTCTGAAATCCGGATCCATGCTGCTGCCGTAAGCGCCATAGCCATATACCAGTATAGGGTTTTGCCCCGGCGTGAAATGCTCACGGTGATATACCAGAGAGACCGGCACTTCTACGCCATCTCGAGCCTTAATCCATAAGCGCTCGCTGCAATAGTCATCTGACGAAAAGTTTTTTACTTCAGCCTGCTTGAGCAACTGTTGATGACCGGTGTCCATATTCAACTCATAAAGCGAACTCGGTGTGGTCATAGATGCATACCCATAGCGCAGCAAGGCGGTTTCCGGTGTTGGGTTATACGATAACCAGGTCACATAGCTTGCATCATTGAAGGTAATACTTTTTTCTTTACCCGATTGCCAGTGAATTTGCCGCAGGCTGGTTAACCCCCGCTCTCTTTCTTCCACCACTAACCAGTCACGAAATAGCTCGAAACTTTCAAGCACACGATGCTCCTGCGGCGCAATCAGCGTTTCCAGGCTACTTTCCTCCATATCCAGCGTGCGATACAGGCCAAAGTTTTTCCCCTCTCGGTTGGAACGCAGATAAAACGCGCCACGATAATGGTCTACAGCATATTCATGCTCTTTGCGACGCGGGATGAATACCTGCGTCGCAGCATTGTGGTTCGCCGCATCGATCAGCAGAACTTCCGTAGTGGTTGTGCTACTGAGATAAATAGTGATGTAACTTTCTGAGGTTGTCTTTCCCAAACTGACATAATAAGTATCATCCCTCTCTTCATAGACCAGCTCATCAAACGCCGAATCGCCTCCCAGACGATGGCGATAGACCTGATAAGGCAATAAGGTTTGCGGATGTTTGCGGACGTAATAAAGAACAGCGGAATCTGCCGACCATTCAGCCCCTGACGAAACATTTTCAATCACATCGGGCAGCCATTCACCGCTTTTCAGGTTACGAAAACGGATGTCGTACTGCCGGCGCGACAGAAAATCCTCCGATATGGCCAGAATCTGATTATCGGGGCTCACCTCCAGCGTACCTAAGCTATAAAACTCATGATGCTCTGCCCGTTGATTCCCATCCAGCAGTGTTTCCCATTCATCCGTTACATTTTCAAGCTGACGCAGGTAAATAGGGTATTCTTTACCCGGCGCATAGCGACTCTGATAGCGGTAACCCTTTTTGACATAGGGAACCGACATATCCTCAGACGGTATCCGGCTAACCATTTCGTCATACAACTTCTGCCTGAGCGCTTCATGAGGCGCCATAACCTCTTTGCTGTAGTTGTTTTCTTCTTGCAAGTACGCCAGAACCTGAGGATCGGTTCGCTCATCGTCACGCAGCCAATAGTAGTTATCGATGCGGGTGTCATCGTGGACGGTCAACGGATGGGGGTGTTTTGCTGCTTGCGGTGCTTTCATGGCATTCTGATTCCTTTTTTCTGGAATAAAAAGAGTGGCACGATTCCCCGCTGATGCCAAGTAACAGCATGTGCTTGTCTCTGTTTCGTCGAGGAAGTTCGCAAAAATTAGTGCAAGATGCGGGCGCAAACGTTTTCGTTTATACTGCGGCCATTTTTCACAATCAGACCAGGTATAACGTTATGTTAACGATTGGAACGGCCCTGCGAACCGGTGCCACACGCGTGATGCTGCTAGGCTCCGGTGAGTTAGGCAAAGAAGTTGCGATTGAGTGTCAACGGTTAGGTATCGAGGTCATCGCGGTCGATCGCTATGCTGATGCACCGGCCATGCAGATTGCCCATCGAAGCCATGTCATTAACATGCTGGACGGAGAAGCATTAAAAGCGTTGGTTGAAGCTGAACGTCCTGATTACATCGTGCCTGAGATTGAAGCGATCGCCACCGACATGCTGGTGACGCTTGAACAGCAAGGACATCATGTGGTGCCTTGCGCGCAGGCAACCCGCCTGACCATGAATCGTGAAGGAATACGACGGCTGGCTGCCGAAACGCTGGCAGTACCTACTTCAAGCTATCGCTTTGCCGACAGTGAAACAAGTTTTCAGCAGGCCGTTGCTGAAATTGGTTACCCCTGTATCGTTAAACCGGTGATGAGCTCATCCGGCAAAGGACAAAGTCTGATCCGCGAACCTCAGCAGTTGGATAACGCCTGGCAATATGCGCAGCAAGGCGGTCGCGCTGGCGGTGGGCGGGTTATTGTCGAGGGATTGGTCAATTTTGATTTCGAAATTACCCTGCTGACGATCCATGCGGTAGATGGTATTCACTTCTGCGCGCCAATCGGTCACCGTCAGGAAGATGGGGATTACCGAGAATCCTGGCAACCACAACAAATGAGTTCCCTGGCGCAAGATCGGGCACAAAAAATTGCCAGCGACGTGGTGAAAGCGCTGGGTGGCTTTGGGCTGTTTGGTGTTGAACTGTTTGTCTGTGGCGACGAGGTTATTTTCAGCGAAGTCTCACCACGCCCGCATGATACCGGCATGGTGACGATGATCTCTCAGGATCTGTCAGAGTTTGCGTTGCATGTGCGCGCATTTCTGGGATTACCCATCGGCGCCATTCGTCAGTACGGCGCCGCTGCTTCAGCAGTTATACTGCCCGAGATGGATAGCCAGAATGTTCGCTATCAGGCACTGGAGACCGCATTGCATCCCTACACGCAGATCCGTCTGTTTGGCAAACCGGAAATCAGTGGTAAACGCCGTATGGGCGTTGCGCTGGCAACTGCGAAGAGCACAGGCGAGGCCGTCATTCTGGCGAAAAAAACCGCTTCAGCAGTGAAGGTCTGTGGTTAAGCATCATTGAGATCATAAAACCGCCGTCAAGCAACAGCCCGCCATAAAAAAGCCATCCATGAGTAATGGATGGCTTGAACGATACAACGACCGGCTTATTACGCTTTCGCCCCCGCAACCGCCTCTCGTGCCAGTTCAGTGATACGCGCATAGTCACCGCTTTCCAGCGCATCGTTCGGCACCAGCCAGGTACCACCGACACAGAGTACACTTTTCAGTGCAAGGTAATCACGGTAGTTGTTCGGCGTAATTCCCCCGGTCGGACAGAAACGAATTTGTGCAAACGGCCCCGCAATCGCCTGTAACGCCTTAACGCCCCCATTGGCTTCTGCCGGGAAGAATTTAAACTCGCGCAAACCATAATCCATACCCAGCATCAGTTCAGATACGGTGCTGATACCCGGAATTAACGGGATGCCGCTTTCTGTTGCTGCTTTTAGCAAAGGCTCCGTCAGCCCTGGGCTGATGGCAAATTGCGCACCAGCTTCAGTCACGTCGGCCAGTTGCTGAGGATTAGTCACCGTACCCGCACCGACAATCGCTTCAGGCACTTCTTTAGCAATGGCGCGAATAGCGTCTACGGCACAGTCGGTACGCAATGTGAGTTCCAGAACGCGAACGCCGCCTGCGACCAATGCTTTTGCCATCGGTATCGCATGTTCCAGCTTATTCACAACAATAACAGGAACAACGGGACCCGCTGTCAAAATCTGTTCCGCGCTCGTTTTCCAGTTTTTCATCAAGAGTTGTCTCCAGGCATGCCCGTGGGCATCATTAATGATATAGCGCACCCTGCCACAGGGTCTGCATTAGCTACAGACGTCCGACCGCACCGTTAGCCATCCATTGCATTGAATACAAGTCCTCTTCGTCTTTCTGGTTGACGGTGTTCAGCCTCTTGGGGCTGCTGCACGCAGCGTTCAAATCTGCTCTATTCCAAGCAGATTTGTCACATCAGTTATTCAAATTCATTCCAGGAACGGCCATCGCGAGTAATCATCGCAACCGATGCCACCGGCCCCCAGCTACCCGCCTGATAAGGCTTCGGCGCATCGTTATCCATCGACCATGCATCCATAATTGAATCAACCCACTTCCATGCTTCCTCAACTTCATCACGGCGGACAAACAGAGCCTGAATACCGCGCATACTTTCCAGCAACAGGCGTTCATAGGCATCTGCCAGGTGCTGCTGATTAAAGGTTTCAGAGAAACTCAGATCCAGCTTCACCGTCTGCAAACGGTGTTTGTGCTCCAGGCCAGGAATTTTATTCAGGATCTGAATTTCAATCCCCTCATCCGGCTGCAAGCGAATAATCAGCTTGTTTTGCGGTAGTTGCTGATAGGAGTCGCTGAACAGGTTCAGCGCTGGGTTTTTAAAATACACAACGACTTCGGAGCATTTTGTTGGCAGGCGTTTCCCCGTTCGCAGGTAAAAAGGCACACCCGACCAGCGCCAGTCATCAATATCAACACGAATCGCGACAAAGGTTTCCGTACCGCTGCTCTTATTCGCGCCCTCTTCTTCCAGATAGCCGGGGACTTTTTTGCCTTGAACAAACCCTGCCGTATATTGGCCCCGCACGGTTGTTTCATGCACGTTGGTGCGATCGATGCGGCGTAATGAACGCAATACTTTCACTTTTTCATCACGGATGCGATCGGTAGTCAGATCAGAAGGCGGCGACATGGCAATCATGGTCAGAATCTGCAACAGATGGTTTTGGATCATATCGCGCATCTGTCCGGCTTTATCAAAATAACCCCAGCGCCCCTCGATCCCCACTTCTTCAGCAACCGTGATCTGTACATGATCAATGGTACGATTGTCCCAGTTAGCCGAGAATAACGAGTTAGCAAAACGCAGTGCCAGCAGGTTCAGCACGGTCTCTTTACCTAAATAATGGTCAATACGATAAACCTGACACTCGTTAAAATACTCAGCGACCTGATCATTAATGACACAAGAGGATGCCAAATCCGTTCCCAATGGTTTTTCCATCACCACGCGAGACGGCTCTTTATTTAGCCCTGCGGTGCCTAATCCCCGGCAAATAGCCCCGAACGTGTTGGGCGGCATAGCAAAATAGTTAATGGTGGTGCGATTTTTCTGGTCAAGCATTTTTCCCAATTTGCTAAAACCTTTCGTATCGTCGACATCAAGGTTGCAGAACTCCAGACGAGCGCTTAATGTTTTCCACAATGCCTCGTCAATCGGCTCTTTCATGAAAGTATCCAGCGCATCGCGAATTATGCGGGTATATTCTGCTTTATCCCATTCGGCTCGGCCTACGCCAATGATCCGGGTATCTGGATGGATGTGACCTGCTTTTTCTAACTGGTATAGGGAAGGCAGCAATTTACGGCGCGCCAAATCGCCCTTCGCGCCGAAAATAACCAGATCGCACGCCTGGGCTGTTGAAGTTACCGCCATGTTCATCTCCTCGTTGCAGGATGCTGTAATTTTATTACAGCAATAATGTACTCTTTTTGATTCTAGCCAGTAAACCCGTCCAAAAACTCAAGACTCTATATAAGCTGACTGAGAGTTACAAAAAACTTTTTTACCATGACTAAAGCGCATGAGGCCTGCGCCTGAAAGAGAAATTTTCCACCGTTTCTGACAACAAATTACTTTTCTGAAAGTTAGACACATGTCATGTTCTGATAAAAAAAGAGTGCAACTTCACGTTTTGCCCTCTGCAAACCTTCACAGGGGCGTAGTATATTTTCACGAAATTCACATTGGCTGCTCCTTTAGTTGAAATCGGGGAAAACTTACATGGCCCTTGTCATATGAATATATTGGAAAAAATTCAGAGTCACCTGGAGCTTCTGAGTAAATCGGAAAGAAAGGTCGCTGAAGTGATCCTGAGCGCTCCGCAAACGGCAATCCATTCAAGTATTGCAACCCTGGCCAGGATGGCTGTCGTTAGTGAACCCACAGTCAACCGTTTCTGCCGTCGTCTTGAAACGAAAGGGTTTCCTGATTTTAAACTACATCTGGCGCAAAGTCTGGCGAATGGAACACCTTATGTGAATCGCAACGTAGAAGAAGATGATAGTGTTGATTCCTATACCAGCAAAATCTTTGAATCTACGATGGCCGGGCTGGAACATGTGAAATCCTGTCTGGATATTGCTGCGATTAACCGGGCGGTGGATTTGCTGACGCAGGCGAAAAAGATCTCCTTCTTTGGTTTTGGCGCATCGTCGGCGGTAGCGCATGATGCCATGAACAAGTTCTTTCGTTTTAATATTCCCGTTGTGTACTTTGACGACATTGTGATGCAACGGATGAGCTGTATGAACTCCAGCGAGGGGGACGTTGTCGTGCTTATTTCACACACCGGAAGGACGAAAAGTCTGGTTGAGATGGCACGTTTGGCCCGTGAGAATGACGCTACAGTGATCGCCATCACTTCCGATGGAACGCCTCTGGCGCGTGAAGCATCCCTCACACTGCGTGTTGATGTCCCGGAAGATACGGATGTTTACATGCCGATGGTATCCCGTACGGCGCAACTCACCCTTATTGACGTGCTGGCTACCGGTTTCACACTACGCCGTGGTGCAAAATTCAGAGATAACTTGAAGCGAGTCAAGGAAGCATTACGAGAATCGCGCTTTGATAAAGAAGAAGGTTTTATTAACCCTCTTAGTTGATTTTTAATACTTAAAGTGTTTTGTTTTTATTTTGTTATAACTAATTGAAATAAGAGATATAATAACAACAAATTAGACTCAACACGGAATTCGGGTAACGAGGCTGAAATAGTTTCGTCGTAAAGTTACACTTTACATGGTTATCCGACATTAATCGCAACACTACTGCTTCACAAGTCAACGGAGTTATACATGTCCAGACGGCTCAGAAGAACCAAAATTGTCACAACCCTGGGGCCAGCTACGGATCGCGACAATAATCTGGAAAAGATTATTGCTGCAGGCGCTAACGTAGTACGCCTGAATTTTTCTCATGGCACAGCAGAAGACCATCAATTACGTGCCAATAAAGTTCGTGAAATTGCGGCAAAATTAGGCCGCCATGTTGCCATTCTTGGTGATCTACAGGGGCCAAAAATCCGAGTTTCCACCTTCAAGGAAGGTAAAATTTTTCTGAACATCGGTGATAAATTCCTGTTGGACGCAAATATGTCCAAAGGTGAAGGCGATAAAGAAAAAGTCGGTATTGATTATAAAGGCCTGCCTGGTGACGTTATCCCTGGCGACATTCTGTTATTGGATGATGGCCGTGTACAATTGAAAGTCCTTCAGGTTGAAGGCATGAAAGTTTACACCGAAGTCACTGTCGGCGGTCCACTATCTAACAACAAAGGGATTAACAAGCTCGGCGGCGGTCTTTCTGCACAAGCGCTAACGGAAAAAGATAAAGAAGACATTATCATTGCCGCAAAAATCAATGTTGATTATCTGGCTGTTTCCTTCCCTCGCACCGGCGAAGATCTGAATTATGCCCGACGCCTTGCTCGCGACGCGGGCTGCCACGCAAAAATCGTTTCTAAAGTCGAGCGGGCAGAAGCAGTTAGCTCCGATGAAGCGATGGACGATATCATCCTGGCGTCTGACGTCGTGATGGTTGCACGGGGTGATTTGGGCGTCGAAATTGGCGACCCTGAATTAGTCGGCATTCAGAAAAAGCTCATTCGCCGTGCGCGTAAACTTAATCGTGCAGTGATTACCGCGACGCAAATGATGGAATCGATGATCACTAATCCGATGCCAACCCGGGCTGAAGTGATGGACGTGGCAAATGCCGTGCTGGATGGTACGGATGCGGTTATGCTCTCTGCTGAAACCGCAGCAGGACAGTACCCGGCCGAAACGGTATCCGCAATGGCGAAAGTTTGTCTTGGGGCGGAAAAAATCCCCAGCATCAATGTCTCCAAACACCGCCTTGATGTGCAGTTCGATAATATTGAAGAATCAATCGCGATGTCTTCAATGTATGCCGCTAACCATCTGAAAGGGGTGACCGCTCTGATTGCCATGACAGAATCAGGACGCACCGCGCTGATGATGTCCCGTATCAGTTCCGGTCTGCCCATTTTCGCCATGTCGCGCCATGAACGCACACTAAATCTGGCCGCACTTTATCGTGGTGTTACGCCAGTACATTTTGACAGCTATACCGATGGCGTGGCCGCTGCCAATGATGCCGTCATTCTGCTGCGCGATAAGGGGTTCCTGATGTCCGGAGATCTGGTCATCGTGACTCAGGGTGATGTTATGGGTACGGTTGGCACCACCAATACAATCCGTATACTGCGGGTGGAGTAATCGGCAAAACAGGCTGGCGCTATAACGCGTTTAGATAAGAAGCCGGACGACTCGCCCCTATCGTCCGGCTCTTTTACTCCCCCATCTCTCCGTGTCGCCACCGCGTGACGTTAAAAATCCGCCCTGCGTATTTATGGTGTCTGCATAACGGCTACTCATCCCGTAATGTACTGAGTGAAGCTGGAACATACTAATTGCGGTAAAGATCGTCCCGGCAATAAGGCTCTACTTCTCCCGGTTTACGGGTTTTCAGTAATTTCAAGATCCAGGTATATTGCTCTGGATTGGGTCTGACCAGGATCTCAACTTCCTCATTCATGCGGCGGGCAATATATTCATTGTCAGCGTTGGTCAGATCATCCATCGGCGGACGGATAAACACATCCAGACAACCGGTTTTCGCGTTATACACGGGGAATAGAGGAACAATATCCGCATTACACACCTTCATCAAACGGCCTATTGCGGGTAAAGTTGCCTTATAGGTGGCAAAAAAATCCACAAACTCGCTGTGTTCCACGCCATGATCCTGATCGGGAAGATAATATCCCCAACACCCTTGCCGTACAGAACTGATGAAAGGCTTTATGCCATCATTACGCGCATGTATCCGGCCACCAAAGCGACGACGCAGCGTATTCCACCAAAAGTCTATCAGCGCATTTTTCTGGTTGTGAACCAAAGCAGCCATGCGTTGCCCGCGTGCGGTCATTAGCATGGCTGGGATATCCACGGCCCAGCCATGTGGCACCAAAAAAATCACATTTCTCTGCTGCTCCTTTAACTTATGCAGTATCTCTTCACCATGCCAGCGGACATATTTTTCCACACTTTCAGGGTCACGGATCCCCACATCCGCCATCATGACCATTGCCTGCGGTGCGGTAGCGAACATATTGTCGATGATGGTTTCACGCTGGGCTTCCGTTAACTCCGGCATACAGTACAGCAGATTAATACGCGCACGCCGACGCGCACCCTTGGAAAACCGCCCAACGACGCGGCCTAGCCCCCCCAGGAAAGGATTTCTCAAACGAGCAGGGATATAGGCAGCGACGGCCATAGCCCCGACACCCAGCCAGGTTCCCCAATATCGCGGATGATAAAAGGCTCGCTGGAACTGAGGAACAAACTCAGCGCCCGTTTTTTTCTCTTTTTCCATGCGTAAACTCTTCAAATAAATTATGAGGTAATAATAATTGCCAACCGCCGTTTTGCAATTATCGTCGCCATAGTCCACCAAAAAGCAATAATATCAGGAACCTATAAATAAAAACGCCGGCAGCAAGCTACCGGCTGAAAAAACACTACCCAAAAATCAATCGAACTGAAGCTGTGGAACAACCTCTTTCACCTGCGCCAGATAATCGCGGCGTTCTTTGCCTGTCAGGCCTTCAGATCGTGGCAGCTTGACCGTCAAGGGATTTACCGCCTGTTGGTTTACCCAGAACTCATAATGCAAATGCGGCCCAGTAGAACGCCCGGTATTACCCGATAAAGCAATGCGATCGCCACGCTTAATCTTTTGACCTGGTTTTACCAGTATGCGATTCAGGTGCATGTAGCGCGTGGTATACTGCCGACCGTGTCGTATCGCAATATAGTTACCCGCAGCACCGCTGCGTTTGGCAATTATCACTTCTCCATCACCGACTGCCAGCACTGGAGAACCCACCGGCATGGCAAAATCAACACCTTTATGCGGCGCGACACGGCCAGTAACAGGATTAAGACGGCGGGGACTGAAGTTAGAAGAGATACGGAACTGTTTCATGGTAGGAAAACGCATAAACCCACGCGCCAAGCCGGAACCTTCACGATCATAAAATTTACCGTCTTCGGCACGGATCGCAAAATAATCCTTACCGCCAGTGTTCAGGCGAACACCCAATAATTCGCTTTGTTCGCTACGGCCATCCAGTATCTCACGGGACATTAGCACGGAGAAAGTGTCATCTTTACGCAGCTTGCGAAAATCAAGTTGCCATTGCAACGCTTTGATTACTGCACTGACTTCACTATTGGTTAAGCCTGCATTTTTGGCGCTGCTGACAAAACTGCCGTTCAGCCGACCATTTAACACGCTATTGCGCCATTCCCCCTTCAACATTTCGATCCGCTCTTTGAAATCGGAACCGACGCGTTCATAAATCCGGGTTTCCCGGCGGGACATTTGCCAGGTCAGATTCTGCAATTCACCATTATCACCCAACACCCAGGATAGTTGCTGACCAATTTTAAGATTACGCAAAGCCCGATTTTGCTCGGCAAGCTTGGTGACTTCCGCGATATCTATGCCGTACTGCGTGAGAATGCTGCTTAACGTATCACCGGTTGAAACCACATATTCATGCACACCGCCATCATCAGCGACTTTATCATCCAGCTCATCCTGCGGGATTTCATCATCCGGCGTGGGTTGATCGATAGGTTCGCTGGCCTCTGGCGTAAGCGCACGCAACTGCTGGCTGGCTTCCAGAGCGATATCTTTCACTATCACCGGGGCATCATTAACGGGGGGATAAACAAATGGCCGCCAAACAGCAACGGCCAATGTGACAACGGTAAGAGACCCCAACATGACACGGTGGGGTCTTGGTAAACTGTTATACGCCAGAGCGATAGTTCGGACTACCTGCTGCACTTATTCGTATCCTCATGATTTTTCCTCCAGGCAGCTCAGATACTGGTTCGACAACTGTGATAAGAAATTCACATAGCTATCTTTACCCAGTGCGATATCGCTTCCCAATGGGTCCAGCACGCCCGAGCGTACGTCAGTTCCCTTGGCGACAGCATTAATAACGGCTGGCCTGAATTGTGGTTCAGCAAAAACACATACGGCTTTATGCTCAACCAACTGTGTTCGAATCTCGTGTAAGCGCTGTGCTCCGGGTTGAATCGCCGGATTGATCGTAAAATAACCTAATGGGCTTAAACCATAGCGTTGCTCAAAGTAACCATAGGCATCATGAAATACGAAATAACCTTTACCCCGCACAGGCGCTAGCATGTTAGCAATTTTTTTATCTGTTTGCGCAATTTTATCTGTGAAATAAAGCAGATTCGCGTTTAGTTTGTCTTTATTTTGAGGCATAAGTTCCAATAATTTTGCATGTATAGCATTTGCCGCCTGTTTTGACATCTCTGGTGACAGCCAAATGTGCATATTGTACTCGCCGTGGTGATGTCCATCGTCCTCTTCTGCCGGTGTTGAGCCAGCGGCATGATCATGTTCACCTGCGTGGTCTTCACCTTCATGGTGCCCACTATCATGGTGTTCATTTTCGTGCTCATTGTCGTCATCAGCGTGCTGATGTTTTGCTTCTTTTATCAGTTGTGCTTTTATTGCCGGTAATTCAGATAACGTAATCTGCTTTGCAGGCGCAATCTGTGACATCGGTTTTCCTAAAAAGGCTTCCATTTCAGGCCCGACCCAGATAACCAGATCGGCAGATTGTAAACGCTGTACATCGGAGGGACGCAAGGCATAATCGTGAGGTGAAGCGCCTGTGGGCAACAGAACGTCAGTTGGCGTAATGCCTTCCGTTATCGCTGAGGCGATAAACCCCAGCGGACGGATAGATGTTAGAACTTCGGCGGAAGCAGCGTTAATAGACGAGTAAGAAATCATCAGTGCGCTGGCGACATACACACTTTTTAACCATTTATTTTGCTGAAAATGCACGTGCATCGTATCTTGTCCCATCGATTTAATATGTGATTTGTTATATTATAACATTACAGAATCTCTGCAAACCAAATTTTATGTCCACATTGGTATCACTCCATAATATTTCAGTGTCATTTGGCAGCAGAAAAGTGTTGTCAGACATCTCATTATCTTTACAGCCGGGACGCATTCTTACGCTCCTGGGACCTAATGGTGCCGGGAAATCAACGCTGGTCCGCGTTGTGTTGGGCCTGCTGCCGCCCACCTCGGGCAGGTTGCAAAAAACGCCAGGATTGCGCATTGGCTACGTCCCGCAAAAGCTGCATCTCGACACCACACTACCATTGACCGTCAGCCGTTTTATGCGCCTGCGCTCCGGCGTTAAACAACAGGATATTTTACCCGCGCTGAAACGCGTTCATGCCGCCCACCTGCTACAACAGCCGATGCAAAAACTGTCCGGTGGGGAAAACCAGCGAGTTCTGCTGGCCCGTGCGTTGATAAACAATCCACAGTTACTGGTATTGGATGAGCCGACACAGGGCGTAGACGTCAACGGCCAGATCGCGCTTTATGACTTGATCAATCAACTTCGTCAGGAATTTAATTGTGGAGTATTGATGGTTTCCCATGATCTGCATCTGGTGATGGCCAAAACCGATGAAGTTCTATGCCTTAACCAGCATGTCTGTTGTTCGGGTACGCCGGAAGTGGTGTCTCTGCATCCCGAATTTTTAGCTATGTTCGGCCATCACGGTACTGAGCAGTTAGCCATTTACCGGCATCATCATAATCATCGTCACGACTTAAACGGGCGCATCATTCTGAAAAAACGAGGTGGAAGCGACGCATGATTGAACTTCTTTTTCCCGGTTGGCTGGCTGGGATCTTTTTAGCCATTGCGGCAGGCCCGCTGGGTTCGTTTGTTGTCTGGCGACGTATGTCCTACTTCGGCGATACGCTGGCTCATGCATCCTTGTTAGGGGTTGCCTTTGGCTTACTGCTGGACATTAATCTGTTCTATGCCGTTATTGCCGTTACGCTGGCGCTGGCGCTTGGTCTGGTCTGGCTGGAGCGTCGTCCCTATCTGGCGATTGACACTCTGTTGGGAATTATGGCGCACAGCGCACTTTCGCTCGGTCTGGTGGTGGTCAGCCTGATGGATAACGTCCGTGTGGATTTGATGGCGTATCTGTTCGGGGATTTACTCTCTGTCACCACCAACGATCTATGTATCATCGGCTGTGGCGTAGCCGTAGTAATTGCGGTGCTGAGTTGGCAATGGCAGGCGCTATTATCCATGACAATCAGCCCGGAACTGGCGCATGTTGATGGCGTCAACCTGGCGCGCACCAAGCTGATTCTGATGCTGATCACCGCGCTGACTATTGGTATCGCCATGAAGTTTGTCGGGGCATTAATCATTACGTCGTTGCTGATTATTCCCGCCGCCAGCGCCCGCCGCTTTGCCCACACACCGGAACAGATGGCTGGCTTCGCGGTGGGCGCCGGTATGGTGGCGATCACCGGGGGTCTGGCGTTTTCCGCTGGCTACAACACGCCTGCCGGGCCGTCGGTGGTGCTCTGCGCGTCACTGCTGTTTATTGCCAGCTTAATTAAGAAACAACCAACCTGATTCCGATTAAGCCGTGAGTGGAGCATTGAGGCGCGTGAGGAGATTATTCCTCACGCGCCAGGCCAAAATGGCGATACGCATGTTGCGTCGCCATTCTCCCCCGCGGGGTACGTTGGATAAAACCCTGCTGGATCAGATAAGGTTCCAGCACATCCTCAATGGTTTCCCGCTCTTCGCCGATTGCCGCTGCCAGGTTATCCAACCCCACCGGGCCGCCCATGAATTTATCAATAATCGCCAACAGCAGTTTGCGATCCATATAATCGAAACCTTCGCTATCCACGGCCAGCATATCCAGTGCCAGCGTTGCGACTTCTCCGGTGATGGCGCCTTCAGATTTAACCTCTGAGAAATCACGCACGCGGCGCAGTAGTCGATTCGCAATACGCGGCGTACCGCGCGAGCGCCGGGCAACTTCCAGCGAACCGTCATAGGTGAGATCAAGCCCCAAACATTGTGCACTGCGGCTGACGATATATTGCAGATCGGCAACTTTGTAATATTCCAGTCGTTGGACAATACCAAAACGGTCGCGCAACGGCGCCGTTAGCGAGCCTGCGCGAGTGGTCGCGCCAATAAGTGTAAAGGGCGGCAAATCCAGTTTAATCGAACGGGCGGCAGGCCCCTCGCCAATCATGATATCCAGTTGATAATCTTCCATTGCCGGATACAGGACTTCTTCAATCACTGGCGATAAGCGATGGATTTCATCGATAAATAGGACATCATGCGGTTCGAGGTTGGTCAGCAACGCTGCCAAATCCCCGGCTTTTTCCAGTATCGGGCCAGAGGTGGTTCGCAGATTAACCCCCATCTCGTTGGCCACGATGTTTGCCAGCGTGGTTTTCCCCAGACCGGGAGGGCCGAAAATCAGCAGATGATCCAAGGCATCACCACGCTTACGCGCCGCCTCAATGAAAATCTCCATCTGTTCGCAGACCTGAGGCTGACCGACATATTCCGCCAAAAGTTTCGGACGAATAGCGCGGTCAATAAATTCCTCTTCGGGGATGGCCTCTGCGGAAATCAAGCGATCTGCTTCAATCATGAATACCTCACAGCGCAGCGCGTAGCGCGTCCCTGATCAGGGTTTCGCAGTCTGAATCAGGGCGGACAACCCTGGCGATTAACCGACTGGCTTCCTGGGGCTTATAGCCCAGGGCAATCAGCGCAGAAGCAGCCTCACTTTCCGGATCGCCAATCATATTATTTGCGGAGGGCGGCGAGGTTAATGGGATATCTCCGACTGGATTAAACAGATCGCCACTCAGACCTTTAAGGCGATCTTTCATTTCAACCACCAGGCGTTCAGCGGTTTTTTTACCGACGCCGGGCAGCTTAATCAGTGCGCCGATCTCCTCCCGCTCAACCGCACTGACAAATTGCGTGGCTGACATACCGGAAAGGATGGCCAATGCCAGTTTCGGCCCCACGCCATTCACTTTAATCAGCTCACGGAACAATGCCCTCTCCTGTTTATCATTAAAACCAAACAGCAGTTGAGCATCTTCACGTACTACAAAATGGGTAAAAATGACGGCTTCCTGAGAAAGCGCCGGGAGCTCGTAAAAGCACGTCATCGGCATGTGAACTTCATAGCCAACGCCATTGGTTTCTATCAGTACCTGCGGCGGTTGCTTTTCCAGAATAATGCCTCTGAGACGACCTATCACGCTCTCTTCCTTTATCTATTATCAACCAAGAATGTTTATAGCTTATAACATAAAAAAAGCTGGATGAATATCCAGCTTGCGTTTCAGCGTCACCGCCCATGTGCCGGATGACGTTTCTCGATGCCAAGACGGATCAGGTTCTGGTTAAAGTGACAGTGGGTGATGGCAATAGCCAGCGCATCGGCGGCATCTGCCTGCGGGCTGGCGGATAGCTTGAGCAACGAGCGAACCATGTGCTGCACCTGCTTTTTATCGGCCGCGCCCGTGCCCACCACGGTTTGCTTCACCAGTCGGGCGGCGTACTCAAACACCGGTAAATCACGATTCACCGCCGCCACAATCGCCGCACCGCGCGCCTGCCCCAGTTTGAGGGCTGAATCGGGATTCTTCGCCATAAAGACCTGCTCAATGGCAAAACAATCCGGGTGAAACTGCGTAATAATTTCACTTACGCCAGAATAAATCAGCTTGAGACGCGTGGGCAAATCATCGACAACGGTACGAATACACCCGCTGCCGAGATAAGTAAGCCGACGCCCATGCTGGCGGATAATGCCATACCCCGTCACACGCGAACCGGGATCGATACCGAGGATGATTGTCATTGTAACGCTCCGCCGGTTCGCCAGACAGAGAGACGCCCTCTTTCCATCATCGTGTCGCCATTATAGTAATTCGGCCACCTCATCGGAGATCTCACCGTTGTGGTAAACCTCCTGCACATCATCGCAATCTTCCAGCATGTCGATCAGGCGCATTAACTTCGGTGCGGTTTCTGCATCCATATCCGCTTTGGTCGAGGGGATCATGGAAACTTCAGCCGCCTCAGCCACCAGCCCCGCCGCATCCAGAGCATCTTTGACTTCACCGAACGTTTCCCACGGAGTGAAGACATCAATAGCGCCGTCGTCATAAGTCACCACGTCGTCCGCACCCGCTTCCAACGCGGCATCCATCACCGTATCTTCGTCCAGACCAGGCGCGTAGGAGATAACGCCTTTTTTAGTGAACAGATAAGCAACAGAGCCGTCCGTACCAAGATTACCGCCGCTCTTGGTGAAAGCATGGCGAACTTCAGAAACCGTACGGTTGCGGTTGTCACTCAGGCATTCAACCATGACTGCCGTACCGCCGGGGCCGTAACCTTCGTAAATGATGGTTTCCATGTTATTGTCTTCGTCACCGCCCACACCGCGGGCAATGGCACGGTTCAGCGTATCGCGCGTCATATTGTTGGACAGGGCTTTATCGATGGCGGCACGCAGGCGCGGGTTTGACCCCGGATCGCCGCCCCCCAGTCTGGCGGCGGTGACCAATTCGCGGATAATCTTGGTGAAAATTTTGCCGCGTTTGGCGTCTTGTGCTGCTTTACGATGCTTTGTGTTGGCCCACTTACTATGACCTGCCATAAAAATCTCCGAAAAAAGCCTGTTCAGGCCGGATAAATAACAAATTCCTCAATCGCCTGCCGGTTACTCCACGACTTGGTAAGCTGCGCCGCATTTGGCGCATCAAGCCACCGGTAAGCGAGATGTTCGGTAATGACCACCTCGCGTTCCACGGGTAACGCCAGACAGAACCAATGTTCCGTATTGCGCGTCACGCCCGGCGCATAGCGACGTCTCAAATGAGCAAAAAGCTCAAACTCAATACAGCGCTGACAGTCAAAGAGTGATAATGCCTCTGCGGCTATATCAATATTAACTTCTTCTTTGACCTCACGCTGTGCGGCATACACCGTGCTTTCCCCCTCTTCAAGGCTACCGGTCACGGATTGCCAGAAATCAGGATCGTCACGCCGTTGCAGCATCAGCACCCGTCCGGTATCACGTGCATAAATCACCACCAGAACCGACACAGGTCGCTTGTATGCCATATCATTGGTTCTCGAGTTTACTGTCCTGCGCCGCTTTCCCTTTGCCCACCACCGCAATCGACAATTCGTCCAGCGCGGTTGGGTTGGCAAAGCTTGGCGCTTCCGTCATCAGACAAGCGGCAGCCGTGGTTTTCGGGAAAGCAATAACATCACGAATATTATCGGTGCCGGTCAGTAGCATCACCAGACGATCCAGGCCGAATGCCAGTCCGGCATGTGGTGGTGTGCCAAATTTGAGCGCATCCAACAGGAAACCGAATTTTTCACGCTGTTCGTGTTCATTGATACCGAGGATACCAAACACCGTTTGCTGCATATCCCCGTTATGAATACGCACCGAACCGCCGCCCACTTCATAACCGTTCAATACCATGTCATAGGCGTTGGCAATCGCCGCTACCGGGTTCGCCGCCAACGCGTCGGGCGTCATATCGCACGGCGCAGTAAACGGATGGTGCATGGCCGCCAACCCGCCCTCGCCGTCTTCTTCAAACATTGGGAAATCAATAACCCACAACGGCTCCCAACTCCCTTCTCTGGTCAACTTCAGATCGCGGCCCAGTTTCAGACGCAACGCCCCCAGCGCGTCCGTCACCACTTTGGCGCTGTCGGCGCCAAAGAACAGAATATCGCCGTCGGCAGCGCCGGTACGCTCCAGCAGCGCAGACAAGACATCTTCACTGAGGAATTTTGCGACCGGGCTTTGCACCCCTTCAAGACCTTTGGCCCGCTCATTGACCTTGATATAGGCCAACCCTTTCGCGCCATAAATTTCGATAAATTTGCCGTATTCATCAATCTGCTTACGGCTCAGTTGCGCGCCGCCCGGTACACGGATCACCGCAACACGCCCCTTTGCGTCGTTTGCCGGGCCGGAGAACACCTTGAATTCGATATTTTTTACCAGATCGGCCACATCCACCAGTTCCAGCGGGTTGCGCAGATCCGGTTTGTCCGACCCAAAACGGCGCATGGCATCGGCAAAAGTCATGACCGGGAAATCCCCAAGATCCACGCCTTTGATTTCCAGCCACAGTTCACGCACCAGTTTTTCCATCACTTCACGCACCTGCGGGGCGGTCATGAACGAGGTTTCCACATCGATCTGGGTAAATTCCGGCTGGCGGTCGGCGCGTAAATCTTCGTCGCGGAAGCATTTGACGATTTGATAATAGCGATCAAAACCGGACATCATCAGCAACTGTTTAAACAACTGAGGTGACTGAGGCAACGCATAGAACTTGCCTTTATGTACCCGGCTCGGCACCAGATAGTCGCGGGCCCCTTCCGGCGTGGCTTTGGTCAGCATCGGGGTTTCAATATCCAGAAAACCGTGCTCATCCATAAAGCGACGGACAAAGCTGGTAATGCGCGCACGCGCTTTCAGGCGCTGGGCCATTTCGGGGCGGCGCAGATCCAGATAACGGTATTTGAGACGCGCTTCTTCGCTGTTGGTCTGGTTAGAGTCCAGCGGCAGCGGCTCGGCGCGGTTAATGATGGTCAGCGCCGTAGCCAGCACTTCAACTTCACCGGTGGCCATGTCTTTATTGATTTGGCTATCTGGACGGGCACGTACTACGCCTTTAAGCTGAATACAGAATTCGTTGCGCAGCTCGGCTGCCTGTTTCAGTACGTCCTGACGATCCGGATCAAAGAATACTTGAACCAAGCCTTCGCGGTCACGCATATCGATAAAAATCAAACCACCCAGATCGCGGCGGCGGTTAACCCAACCGCACAATGTCACTTCCTGGCCCACATGGGACAAATTCAACTGCCCGCAATATTCAGTACGCATCGCTATGTCCTTTTACTCAGCCGCACAACTCACCCTTTTCGCTGCTCATGGCAATCGAAAAGCCGTGGTATCTTAGCTGAACGGCATGGTTTTTCTGGATTACTGTCCGGTGAAAAAAGGCGGTTATTATAAAGGAAATTCACCCAGACGATAAGTATGAAGGTAATGCTCTGCGGCTCGCCCGCACACTCTTTTTGACAATTTTCACTATCGGTTAATGAAATGATCGCTAATATAACGTTAATTTGTTACCGGAACAGAATAATGTATATCGGATTACCTCAATGGCAACATCCTGCCTGGAGTCGTTTAGGATTGCACGATCTGGCTGATTATTCCCGCTACTTTAACTGTGTTGAAGGAAATACCACTTTTTACGCATTACCCAGCCGTGAGCTGGTTATGCGCTGGCGTGATATGACCACCAATGATTTCCGTTTCTGTTTTAAATTTCCATCTGTAATCACTCATCGGGCGGGTTTGCGTCAATGTGAGCAAGAGGTACTGAACTTTTATCAATGTCTGGCTCCCCTGGCATCACGCATTGGACAACTCTGGGTGCAACTGCCTGCCGCCTTCGGCCCGGCCCAGCTTCCTATTCTGTGGCAATTCCTTGATGCGCTGCCGCAAGGGTTCAGCTATGGCGTTGAAGTTCGTCATACTCTATTTTTCGCTAAAGGCGATGAGGAACGCGCCTTGAATCAGGGGTTGCAGCAGCGCGGGATTAACCGCGTTATTCTGGACAGCCGCCCGGTTCATCATGCCGCACCAGACAGTGTGGCGATGCGGGAAGCGCAACGCAAAAAACCACGCTTACCGGTTCATGCCGTGTTAACGGCCACGCAACCTTTAATTCGCTTTATTGGCAGTGAAAACTTGCAGGAAAACCTGCATTGGTTTCAGTCGTGGCTGAATAAACTGCCGCAGTGGCCGCACACTCGGCCTTTTCTGTTTATTCATACGCCTGATATTGGCGATGCGCCACCGCTGGCGCAACAGCTCTGGCCGTTACTGTCCGGTATTATTCCCGCATTGCCGCGACAGCCAGACTGGCCTCAGCAAGAGTCACTGTTTTAATGTCGATGCGCTGGTAGCCGGATAACATTGATAACTATTATGCCTGCTAATGTGTTAGCTCTTTTCCTTAATAAATGGAACCATAACTTCGTTCATATCAAATAAAAAAAGTTGACTTTACAGGCGACAGTTCTGTTTCGGAAAGCTATTATTCCGCCAGCCGTTTTCGGTCAGGTCATGGAGTTAAAAATGGTAAGCGCTCTCTACGTAGTGCTTGGCGCATTGTTGTTGATAAAGTTGTCTATCGACGTTGTAAAACTCAGAATGCAGTACCGCATAGCCTATGGCGACGGTGGATTTTATGAGCTACAGACGGCCATTCGGGTTCATGGCAATGCGGTGGAATATATTCCTATCGGCGCTATTCTACTGGTTTTGATGGAAATGAATGGCGCCATTGTGGCGTTGATCCACCTGTGCGGCATACTGTTGATTGTCGGGCGTCTGTTTCATTACTACGGTTTGCGTCAGCGTGAATTCCGCTGGAGGCGCTCAGGAATGGCGGCAACCTATGTTTCGCTGATCCTGATGTCTGTGACCAATCTCTATTATCTTCCGTGGGAAATGGTTTTTACCCTGTATTAAAACAACCTGTGCGCCATGAGTGAGGCGATAGAACGGATGATTACCCCTGCTTCATTCGTTCTATACAGAGAAGAAGCCAACATACCGGCAACCTGAAAGGTGAAGGGTATACGTCATTCTGCTAGAATGCTCCCCCTCGATTACTACTCTCAGCCATTATTTTTACCATGCCAAACCGCGACCTGCTTTTTTCCGCCCCGATTGCCAATCTGGGTGACTGGACATTCGACGAACGCGTTGCTGAAGTCTTTCCCGATATGATTCAGCGATCTGTTCCCGGCTATTCCAACATTATTTCAATGATTGGGATGTTGGCTAAACGCTTCGTGCAACCGGATAGTCAGGTCTATGATCTGGGCTGCGCGTTGGGTGCCGCAACCTTATCGATGCGTCGCAATGTTCACGTACCTGGCTGTAAAATTATCGCAGTGGATAATTCACCGGCAATGGTAAAACGCTGCCGAAATCATATTGATGCTTTTCGCTCTGACACGCCGGTAGATATCCTCGAAGCCGATATTCTTAATATTGAAATAGAAAATGCCTCTATGGTGGTACTGAATTTCACCCTTCAGTTTCTGGAGGCCGCCAACCGCCAACTATTGATTGACCGAATCTATCGGGGGTTAAAACCAGGTGGCGCACTGGTGTTGTCCGAGAAACTCAGTTTTGCCGATACCAATGTGGACGAGCTGTTATTCAACATGCATCATGATTTCAAACGCGCAAACGGCTACAGCGAATTAGAAATAAGCCAGAAACGCAGCATGTTGGAAAACGTTATGCTGACGGACTCCGTGGACACCCACAAGCGTCGCTTGAAATTGGCGGGCTTTGAGCACGCGGATCTTTGGTTCCAATGCTTTAACTTCGGTTCATTGCTGGCGCTCAAAACAGGGGATAAGGCGTGATCGACTTCGGCAACTTTTATCAGCAAATCGCCAAAGGCCCCCTCAGTCACTGGCTTAATACCCTGCCCTCACAGTTGAGTTGCTGGCAACAGGCATCACTGCACGGTAAATTCAGGCTGTGGTTCAACACGCTGGAACATCTTCCTGCCCTGACGCCCACGCATATTGATCTGACCGACGGCGTGACGGCCAGCATAGCGCCGGATATCACCGCCGGACAACGGGAAGGAATAGAAATGCTGCTGCGCAACCTGATGCCGTGGCGCAAAGGCCCATTTTCGCTTTACGGGGTAAATATTAATACCGAATGGCGATCTGACTGGAAATGGCAGCGCGTTCTTCCGCATATCCGTCCGTTGCGGGACCGTCTGATTCTGGATGTCGGCTGTGGCAGCGGTTACCACCTGTGGCGCATGGTGGGTGAAGGCGCACGCATGGCGGTCGGTATTGACCCCATGCAGTTGTTCTTATGCCAGTTTGAAGCGGTACGTAAACTGCTGGGTGACGATCAGCGCGCTCATGTATTGCCGCTAGGTATCGAACAGTTGCCGGAACTGGCCGCGTTCGACACGGTTTTTTCCATGGGCGTGTTGTATCACCGCCGCTCTCCGCTCGATCATCTGTGGCAGTTGAAAAATCAGTTGGTATCAGATGGCGAGTTGGTGCTGGAGACGCTGGTGATCGAAGGCGATGAAAATCAGGTGCTGGTGCCAGGCGAACGCTATGCTCAGATGCGTAATGTCTACTTTATCCCCTCTGCGGCAGCGCTGATCCAATGGCTGCAAAAATGCGGATTTGTGGACGTCCGGGTCGTGGATATCTGCACCACAACGCCGGAGGAACAGCGCAGAACAGACTGGATGATCAGCGAATCGCTGGCTGACTTCCTTGATCCCGACGATCAAAGTAAAACCGTTGAAGGCTACCCTGCGCCAGTACGCGCCGTGTTGGTCGCCCGAAAGCCCTGACGTTAGCGCAGAAAAAAAGCCCCGGCAACACGCCGGGGCTTGGTACTCGCAAGCAACCTGACGGTATGCTGCGCGGCAAAGGGTGCTCTGGCAGGCTGATAAAGTGCTCAACCTGAAAATGTATACCCTCATCTTGAAACCTAGTGGGCATAGGAAACCGATGATATTTCACGGTCTGGACTCAATGCCCGTTTCATCTCAGCCACCACATCGCCATCAACACAATATTGGCTGAATTCATCCATATCGGTATCAGAACACATGGAAACGCCAATTTTGCGATACCGCATAACAGATGAAGTCCACAGTCCGGCAGAGCTGTGTAACTCCTGAATACCGCTTTGCTGGAATTTATGGAGATTGGTCAATCGCACACCGGATCCTGCCATAATGATTGGACCACGGCTGGCATGAGTTAGTTCACGCAATAATACCAACCCATTTTCCGCCGTCTGCTGTTGCCCGGAGGTGAGAATACGGGTAACACCCAAATCGGTAAGCTGTTCCAGCGCAAGGTATGGGTTCAGACACAGATCGAACGCACGGTGAAAGGTCACCGCCATACCCTGAGACAACGACATGATTTCTTTCATACGCGGTAAATCAATATGTCCTTCAGCATCAAGAATTCCCACAACAACGCCAGGAAACCCCATCTCCCGGATTTGCTCAATATCATATTTAATCGCCGCGAATTCGGTTGCGTTATAGCAAAAGTCACCACCGCGGGGGCGCACAATAGGATGAACGGGAATCGCTATTTTTTCACCGGCAAGACGCAACAATCCGTATCCTGGCGTTAACCCCCCATCCCGTAGCCCGGAACACAGTTCAACCCGATCTGCGCCCGCCTGCTCTGCGGTGATGGCGCACTCAATGCTATAGCAACAGACCTCCAGTTTTGGCATATCCACCTCCGTTTAACGCTGCTAAATACCACTAAATTTCATCTCTCTTAATTATACGAAAATCGCTTGATCATTCTTAATTACGAGAACAACTAACTATGGCATTCAAACGCATATCGTGAGGAGATGATGGTCACAATGAATACGATAAACACATGAAATAAATATGACATAAACCACAATTTTATTAATGTGTTTAACCGAATGATAAATCCTGAAGCAGGTAAACAATCAGTCACGACAATTTTCACTTATCGCTACTTCATCTGTTACCATTTTCACTTGCGATAATATCCCTAATATCAAACGGGTGAAATTTTATGGTTACCTTTCCATTGGTTACTGCCAGCGTCGGATTAGGCATTCGTTCCTTTTCGCCCTGTGGCGAACTGAAGTTAAGTTTTACGCCAGGCGTACGCAATGCTTCATCAGATAAACATGCTAGCGCTCTTTGATGCAATGTCTCAGGCGCACCCGGCAATACCAGTTCTACATGCTCCCATCCCTCATGAGGGTAATGTTTCTTTCCCGGCCAGGGCAACTCAATACAATCAACACGCCAGGGGCCAATGTTGATTGCCGATTCTAAGATAAACAAACTGATAACTCGCCCATTAATCATGTTTTCGGAAAACAGGCTTCCGCGGTTTAACATCTGTTTTTTCCAGCGTTCAGCGGTGGCATTTTGGTGGCAACGCAACGAAATATGATCAGCGTTGAACTGCGTCAAATCCAACTTAAGTCCCTCAGCAAACTTATTTAACTCCTGCTCAAAACGAATCAAATCCACCGCCAAATCTTCAGGTAACATACAGGGTATGAACTCCTCACTCGTCACGTAAACCATCAGAAACTAATTTACATGGTAGTAATATCTGTATCTATAATTTTTATTAATAATGAAGTTATATTTTCACGCTGCTTTTAGTTATTCGTGCTGTCAGCACAGAGGGCGACATAAAATTAGCAAAAACCAACAAGATTGATTAACAAACAAAAATACACTCTGTTGGTCGTCAGCATAGGATATTCCCCCGCAAGTTCTGTTGAGAGTTATCTTAAATAAAAACTTGTCCATTGAATGAAGAAAAGAAAAAGGATAATTTGGACATCCAAATAATAATGTAGAGTCATCACTATGATGCTATTAATTATCTCATTACTGCTGATTATCATCGCGGCATATGCTATTTTTCGCCATTTTAAAACCAGGAATGAACAAAAAATCGGTGTAAATTCCAGAACCAGGAAACGCTAAAAACGTCATAACCGCAGTTCCCCTGCGCCATATAAAAAATTCTATACATCGCCTGAATATCACATTTTTTTACTTCATCTCATCCCCCCTTAATGTGAGCACATTACTCTCCACAGCAACGACCAGCCCCCCATCTGCTGACTCGTAAAGGCAAATATGGTATAAGCAGGGCTTGATTTTTTATTTAAGGTAAACCGGTGAATATTCAGGCTCTTCTCTCCGAAAAAGTCAGCCAGGCATTGGCCGCAGCGGGCGCGCCTGTGGGTAGCGAAGCACAAGTCCGCCAGTCGGCAAAAGTACAGTTTGGCGATTATCAAGCCAACGGCGTAATGGCCGTTGCCAAAAAACTCGGCATACCGCCGCGTCAACTGGCAGAAAAGGTCGTTCAGCTTTTAGCTCTGGATGGCATCGCCGCCAAAACAGACATTGCAGGCCCTGGCTTTATCAACATCTTCCTCGATAAACAGTGGGTTGCCAGTCAGGTAGAGAATGCTCTGAGCGCCCCCAAATTGGGCGTAACACCGGTAGAACCACAGACGATTGTTATTGATTATTCCGCACCCAATGTGGCTAAAGAAATGCACGTTGGCCACCTGCGATCCACCATCATTGGCGATGCGGCGGTGCGTACGCAGGCGTTCCTGGGCCACCATGTCATTCGCGCCAACCATGTCGGTGACTGGGGCACGCAATTTGGAATGCTGATCGCCTATCTCGAAAAAGTGCAAAATGATCACGCTGAAGAGATGGTACTGTCTGACCTTGAAGCGTTCTACCGTGAAGCAAAGAAACATTATGACGAAGATGCCGTGTTCGCTGAACGAGCCCGTAGCTATGTCGTGAAACTACAGGGTGGGGACGAATATTGCCGCCAGATGTGGCGCAAACTCGTTGACATCACCATGACACAAAATCAGATTTCCTATGAGCGTCTTAACGTCACGCTAACGAAAGATGATGTTATGGGTGAGAGCCTGTACAACAGCATGTTGCCCGGTATCGTCACCGATCTGAAAGCGAAAGGTCTGGCGGTTGAGAGTGACGGGGCAACTGTTGTTTTCCTTGATGAATTTAAAAACAAGGAAGGCGAACCTATGGGCGTCATCATTCAGAAAAAAGATGGCGGCTACCTCTATACCACCACTGATATTGCTTGCGCCAAGTATCGTTATGAGACGCTAAAGGCCGACCGGGTGCTTTACTACATCGATTCGCGTCAGCACCAGCATCTGATGCAGGCCTGGACCATTGTGCGTAAGGCGGGTTATGTCCCGGACTCCGTCAGTCTGGAACATCACATGTTCGGCATGATGTTGGGCAAAGATGGCAAGCCGTTTAAGACCCGTGCCGGGGGCACCATTAAACTTTCCGATTTACTGGATGAGGCTTATGAGCGCGCCCGTAAGCTCATCGCCGAAAAAAACCCACAAATGGACGGCGATGAACTGCATGAACTGGCGAAAGTTGTTTCTATCGGTGCGGTAAAATATGCCGATCTGTCCAAGAGCCGCACCACCGATTACATCTTTGACTGGGATAATATGCTGGCATTCGAAGGCAATACTGCGCCTTATATGCAATATGCCTACACCCGCGTTGCGTCGATCTTTAAACGCGCCGGCATTCAGGAAGAAAGCCTGACTCAACCCGTTATGCTGAGTGAAGAGCATGAAATTGCCCTGGCGACCCGTCTGCTGCAATTTGAGGAAACCATCACTACCGTTGCTCGCGACGGGACGCCACATATCATGTGCACCTATCTATATGATTTAGCAGGTTTATTCTCAAGATTTTACGAACACTGCCCAATTTTGAATGCCGAAAATGAGGCGATTCGCCAAAGTCGCCTGAAACTGGCGCTGTTAACGGCCAAAACGCTGAAACAAGGTTTGGATACACTGGGCATCGACACGGTAGAGAAGATGTAAATCGTCGCGTCGAACGAAAAATAAACGCCATTGGTTTAAGCTTGCCAATGGCGTTTTGTTATTCAGATGCTACGACGGGCAAAATCCCGTGGCCGGAAACCCAACAAGGCCAGTGTCGCGAAATACGCCCCCGCCCCAGCAGCCACCACCGCCATTAAACGCATGATCCGCAAAGCCATACCGCCCACATCCCAGTCCGGCATCCACCACAATATACCGAGCAACACCAGTGACATAACAATGACAGCAGCAGCAAGCCTCAGCAGAAAATGGCTCCATCCTGGCTGGGGATGGAAAATATCCTGCTTACGTAATTGCCAGAACAGTAATCCGGCATTCAGGCAGGATGCCAGCCCAATGGAAAGCGCCAGCCCCGCATGTTGCAGCGGGCCAATAAAGATCAGGTTCATGACCTGCGTAAGCACCAGCGTGACTACCGCGATTTTCACCGGTGTCTTGATGTCCTGCCGGGAATAAAAACCGGGAACCAGCACCTTTACGACAATAAGCCCCATTAACCCCACGGAATACGCAATTAACGCACGTTGTGTCATGGCCGCGTCAAAGGCACTGAATTTTCCGTATTGAAACAACGAAACCGTTAATGGTTTCGCCAGAATACCCAATGCGACCGCGCTGGGAAGCGCCAGTAGAAAGCACAGGCGTAATCCCCAGTCCATGAGGCGGGAATATTCATCATGGTTACCACTGGCGAAGCTTTTCGCCAGCGAAGGCAGAAGAATGGTGCCCAATGCCACGCCCAGTACCCCCGAAGGGAACTCCATCAACCGATCGGCGTAGTACATCCACGACACCGCGCCTTCACTAAGAAACGAGGCGAAAATGGTATTAATAATTAACGAAATTTGACTAACGGAAACGCCCAGAACGGCAGGCCCCATCAGCTTCATCACCCGCCAGACGCTGGGTTCGCGCCATTTGATGCGTGGCAATACCAGCATACCGATCTTTTTCAGATGCGGTAACTGATAGCCGAGTTGAAGCAGCCCGCCGACCAGCACCGCCCAGGCCAATGCCATCACCGGCGGATCAAAATACGGTGTAGCAAACAGAGCAAAACCGATCATGCTGACATTCAAAAGCGTCGGTGCAAATGCCGGAACCGAGAACCGGTTCCAGGTATTCAGCACCGATCCCACCATCGAGGTCAGAGAAATCAGCAAGATATAAGGGAAAGTCACCCGTAACAGTGCCGATGTCAGTTCAAACCGATCGGGCGTGGCCGCAAAACCAGGGGCCGTCACCATAATAACCCACGGCGCCGCCACCATGCCCGCAACCGTTACCAACGCCAGTATCAGCGTCAACATACCTGAAATGTAAGCGAGGAATGTCCGGGTTGCTTCATCACCCTGCTGACTTTTATATTCGGCCAGGATAGGAACAAAGGCCTGAGAGAACGCCCCCTCCGCAAAAATACGACGCAGCAGATTCGGCAGTTTAAATGCGACAAAGAAGGCATCCGTCGCCACGCCTGCTCCGAAAACCCGCGCCACAATCGCGTCACGCACGAAACCTAACACACGTGAAAGCATGGTCATTGAACTGACGGCGGCCAGTGATTTAAGTAAATTCATCCGATTCTATTCTGAAATGTTCGGGGACTATTATTGACCATTCTGCGGCCATCCTGATTGCGCGGTGCAACTAGTCTACGCATTGCGCGCTCAATAGCTACCGGCTAATGTGATTTTCCGATTGCAGGCCGTTGTCACACCATTTAGCGACATCGGATACTGCTCTGGCGTGGTAATCTGCTTTTCCAACATACAACCAATCACTCTGGCCTCCCGGGCACTTAGCTGATACTTCATCACGCCCCCTTAGCGCTGTGGCTTCCAGACATTGTTAGTCAGGACGGTCAGAACATGGTCCTGCCATTTTCCATCAATAAGCAGATAATCTTTCGCATAACCTTCACGCTCAAATCCCAATCGGGCGAGCAAATTCCCGCTGCGACGGTTATGTGGCATATAGTTAGCCATAATCCGGTGCATGTTTTGCTGACGCTGCATGTAGCGTAAAGCGGGCTGAAGCGCTTCGTACATCAATCCCTGCCCTTGCCATTTTTGACCAAGAGAGTACCCCAGATAGCAGGCATGGAAAGCTCCACGCAGGACATTGCTGAAATTCGCCACGCCACATACCTCATTTTCATTCGGATCAAGTAGCAGAAAATGATAGGCAATGCCCTGTTTGTGCATATCATTAATCACACTCAACCGCGCCTGCCAGCCAGAAGGGTAGCAATGACTGACATCACGAACCGGCTCCCAGGGCTTAAGAAAATCTCTATTTTCCGAATAGTATTCCGCAAGACGCCAGGCATCACACTCATGAGCCAAACGCACCACCAGCCGATCGGTCATTAAATGAACTTTTGATGGCGTAGAACGATAGCCAAACATCTCCCCCCCCTGAATTCCGAGTTGTTTGATAAGTAAAATTTATCGGATATAGATTGATAACTATTTTCCTTTTCGCCAGCAGAAAATATTGTTCGTCGCCGACAATGCTCACTATAACCGGATAAATTCTTCGGCGTAAAATCCCCTTCGCTGAGTTATTGTTCAATCAGATCGATAAAACTCTCTTTTCTACTAAAAACGTTACTCAGATAACGTTCAGACGATAAAAAAATATTATCCAGCAACAGGCTATCCCAAACGCAAAATAGAGTACAAAATAGCCAAGTCTGTTATTTTTCTTTCTTTTTCCTCATGGTGAAACATGCCTCTGATGTCGCAAGCTCGGATCTCAGGTAAATATTTTCTATTACTGGATAATATGTTGGTGGTTCTGGGGTTCTTTGTGGTCTTCCCTCTTATTTCCATTCGCTTTGTCGATCAATTGGGCTGGGCCGCATTATTAGTCGGTATTGCTTTGGGCTTACGTCAGCTTATTCAACAAGGGTTAGGTATTTTCGCTGGCGCCATTGCTGACCGGTTCGGTGCAAAACCGATGATTGTTACCGGGATGCTATTACGCGCCGCCGGTTTCGCTTTTATGGCTATCGCTGACGAACCCTGGCTTTTGTGGCTGTCCTGCGCGCTTTCCGGGCTGGGCGGTACGCTCTTCGATCCGCCAAGAACCGCACTGGTGATTAAGCTGGTTCGCCCACAGGAGCGCGGTCGCTTTTATTCCCTGCTGATGATGCAGGACAGCGCCGGAGCAGTGATCGGCGCACTTATCGGCAGTTGGTTGCTTCAGTATGACTTCAACGTGGTTTGCTGGGTTGGCGCCGTTATTTTCGTGCTGGCGGCGGCTCTGAACGGATGGCTCTTACCTGCCTATCGTATTTCAACGGTCAGAACACCGATCTTTGAAGGAATGACTCGCGCTATCCGCGATCGCCGTTTCGTAATATATGTGTTAACGCTGACCGGGTATTACATGTTATCCGTTCAGGTATTACTGATGTTGCCGATTATGGTGAATGAAATTGCCGGCACGCCAACGGCAGTAAAATGGATGTATGCCATTGAAGCAACGCTGTCGTTAACACTGCTTTATCCCATCGCCCGCTGGAGCGAGAAATATTACCGCCTCGAACAACGGCTGATGGCCGGATTGCTGATTATGACCATCAGCCTGTTCCCCATCGGTTTGACGAGTAGCCTGCAATCCTTGCTGATGTTAATCAGCCTGTTTTACGTCGGTGCGATTATTGCCGAACCGGCGCGCGAGACGTTGAGCGCCTCGCTGGCGGATGCACGGGCAAGGGGCAGCTACATGGGATTCAGCCGCCTGGGGCTGGCGTTGGGGGCAGCCATCGGCTATAGCGGGGGCGGTTGGCTGTTCGATACCGGACATGCTCTGGAGCAGCCTGAACTCCCCTGGTTCATATTAGGCGTCATCGGGTTGTTGACGCTGGCCGCGTTCTATTGGCAGTTCCATCAGCGCCGTATTGAACCCGCCATGCTGGGCGGTAACTGAGTTACCGGTTTTACCAACGTATTTGATCTCCCTGATAAAGCACTCCATACTTTCCTAATACATTCAACCGATTGTTACGTCGTCGGTTGATGACAAACTCCATGAGCGGTCGCGCTTGTGGCCAGTTTCTTACCTGTGGACCAGAGGAGAGGATACCGAGTATGAAATTGTATGTTTACGACCACTGCCCTTATTGCGTAAAAGCACGCATGATTTTCGGCCTGAAAAATATCCCTGTCGAACTGCAAATTTTAGCCAATGATGATGAAGAGACGCCCAAAAGGCTGATCGGACAAAAAATGGTGCCGATTCTGCAAAAAGATGACGGCAGCTCTATGCCAGAAAGCATGGATATTGTTCACTTTATTGATAATTATGACAAAAAACCGCTGCTGACCGGTTCGACAAATCCAGCGATAGATGCCTGGTTGCGTAAAGTATCCGACTATACGCCACGTCTGATTATTCCGCGCTTTGCCCACGCGGCGTTTGAGGAGTTCGCCTCCGCTTCGGCCCGGCAATACTTCATCAATAAAAAAGAAGCGCAATTCGGCAGTTTCAAAGATCACCTCAGCCATTCAAAAGGGCTGATTAAAAAACTGAATAATGATTTGTTGGATCTGGATCCCCTGATTGTTCAGCCAAATGCCTGCAACGGGGAATTATCCACAGATGATATTAATCTGTTCCCCCTGCTGCGTTCCCTGTCGATTGTTGCTGGCGTAACGCCACCGTCACGGGTTTCAGCCTACCGAGATAATATGGCCAAGCAGACGCAGGTCACTTTGTTGAGCAGCCTTGCACAATAAGAAACGTATTATCAGCCGCTTCACAGTGAAGCGGCTCGTTAGCGTTATCCACTTTCAGTGCTATCCGATTGGTGAAAATCCCCTGATGGGGCACGCTGAAATTACGGTATTAACCGCCTGATTACATGCATAGAAATAATAATTGAGGTCAGATAATGAAGAAGTTGGGATTCGCCGCCACGGCATTGCTGCTTGCCTTTACGTTGAGCGGTTGCAACAAACTGACGCAGTACACACTCAATGAGCAAGAAATAAACGAGTATCTGCAAAAGCATAACGACTACCAGAAACAGTTGGGGGTGCCCGGCGTGGTGGATGCCAATATTGTGTTAACCGATCTGTCCAGCCAAATCGGCAGAGCCGAGCCGGGTAAAGTTACCCTCTCAGGCAACGCAAAAGTCGATATCACGTCCCTGTTGGGCGATCAGAAAGCGGATATGATGCTCACCCTTAAAGCCCAACCGGTATTCAATAAAGCGCAGGGCGCGGTTTACCTGAAAGACATGGAATTGGTTGATTACACGGTGCAACCGGAAAAAATGCAAACGGTGGTGGCGACACTAAGTCCCTATCTGAGTCAGTCGCTGAAAAGCTATTTCAATCAGAAACCAGCCTATATTCTGAATGCGGATAACAGCACAACGGAGGCGCTGGCGAAAAAAATGGCGAAAGGCATTGAGGTTAAGCCGGGGCAAATTGCCATTCTGTTCACTGACTGACGTTCTTTTCAGGTGACAGCGCGGCTGTCACCCGATCCACGCCAGAAATTATCTACTCAGCGTCATCCGGCAATTCGCCGGCTTCATCCAGTTCATCTCGCATTACATCAAGCGCTTCACGGCAGAGAACCGCCAATGTACGGTAAAATGCCGTGGTGGCATGGCTTTCCACTTGCCCTAAAAAGCGGCTGCTCCAGGGCAACAGGTACTCATCAAATAGCGCGATCTGTGCGGCAGTTTCGTCTTCCTGCGCCTGATCTTCCAGCCATGATGCCGCCAGAAGTAATCCGCCAAAATGGTCGATTGCCCCGTCGTTCAGCGGCATCCCGCGCTGTTGTAAAAAGGTCCGAACATCCGCTGATTCAGACGCCGTGTCATACGATGAACGCCAGGGTGATACCGCACAATCCTCGCCAACAAACAAGGCCTGATAATCTGCCGCTATGGCGGAAATATCATATTCCGTGCGCATACGCTCCAGTAATGCATCCTGTTCCAGTGGCCAGTTCTGCTGTAGCTTGCCCTCTTTGATCAGCATAAACAGCGGTGCTACCACCGGATCCTGAGGCTGACGATAAAACAGCGTACCCAATATGCGGCACACAATAGAAAACTCATTCATTCAATAACCTGCTTGTTATTATTCAGTGACATTGTCACAAATTGGAAAATTCAGCGATAGCTGTATGCGTGAGTGCTGGCAACAATATGCATATGTAAATCGACGGGATACATGATTTCTCCTGAGTCAGCTTTTAGTCAGCATCATAACATTTTTGCGCTTCCCCCGCAGTCAACGAACCAAGCCTTAAATTAACAAAAACTGAACACCAACCTTAACTCAGACCATTAACAACAGTCCTCATTAGGGAGAGTGTACTGAACAAAAAAGCCCCCGCAAAATGCGGAGGCTGCTCCCTCATTAATGACAAGGCACGTTAAGCGGTAACCGCCCTGTCCTCCATGGCCTGTCGCCAACCTCCCAACCAGTAAGACCGGGCGTTTATTGATTGATAAGGACAAAGCTCCCTCGGTCTGCCGGCAATACCCGCTTGATAACCACGTGAATGAGCCCTTTCGAGGCGATCGCGTTTCTGTCTCTTCATGCCTTATTTCCCTCATTATTAATCTGGTGGAAAGAAAACAGTGATTACTTTATAGGCAACCACAGACTATGAATAACGATTATGCCGCCAAAAATCAAGGCGCAAAATTCACGCCAATGTCACATTTTTGAGTAAAAATAAGAATTTTTCCCAGAGGGAAAAGACAGACGCAGATTGCCAATGGGGAAATGGAGAACAAAGCCTCTGAGAGTGATACGCCTGTTGGCCTATCCCCCTCAGAGACGCCGTCAACTACAGATGTTAATCAGCCAAGACAGCCTGCCGGGCGATAGATTGAGCGACCTGACGCCACCCTATCGCCAGAGTTCTGACCAGCGCATCATAACCATCTTCGGACTGCGGCAATACGACATTAAACGGCTGCTTGAGCACCCGGCCATGATGATTCAGCACCCACTCACCGCTAATCACCGCCTTGCCATCATAACGCCCGTGAAAAGCGGTCACTGAAATGTTCAGCACCGACTGCTCGCTCCCCTGCGGCTGTGTCGTCACCAGCCATCCTGGCATTGCGTGACCCAGATTTGCCACCAGCGATTGCTGAAGTTGTTGCTCCAAAGGGCTAGCCCACACATTATTACTGGCAATGACATATTGCACATCATTGGTTTGGTAAACCAAGCCCACATTAGCCAGATAGTCTGCCACGCTGACGTGTTCCAGCCACAATTGCCGATCGTTTACCGTTTTTTCGACTGGCGTCGTAGCATCCTGCATTGCCGGTAACTGATAGTAGGTTTTTTGCGTGTTGCTGCCACAGGCAGTCAGCAGCAACACCAACGCCAGAGTCCATCCTTTCATCATTGTTTTGCCTTCTTCGGTTGAGGATCTTCACTGCCCGATGCCTCAAACACCAGGGCATTGCTCTTCTCATTTAAGGTACGCAGGACGGGCTGTAGCTCGCGCAGAACCTGATCCAGCCGCTGCATATCGCCCAGCATCTTGTTATAAGCCGGTGAGCCAGGCTGGAAACCCTTCATGCTGCGATTCAGTTCGCGCAGGGTTTGCTGCATATCCTGCGGCAAATCCTGCATTGCTTTGCTGGCGGTGATCTTATTCAGTGAGGCCAGCGTTTTTTGCATTTCACGCAGCGTGGCCTGGCTTTCCGCCAGCGTTTGAGTGGCCTCGTTAATCATTGGATTCAATGGTAAGCCATTGATTTTATCCAATACAGACATCAGTTTTTGCTGAATTTGCGACAAGCCGCCGCTAACGGTCGGCAATACTGGATAACCGTCTATGGTCATCAGCTTCTTGTTAACTTTCTCCTGCGGATAGAAATCAAGATCGATAAACAGTGCGCCAGTCAGAAGGTTGGCGCTTTTTAATGCCGCACGCAATCCCAACGATTGGGAATTGGACAGGTGCTGTTCAAAGTCGAATTCTCCGCCCAAATCCTTATCAAAACGGTCTGACTCGATACGAATGAGTACCGGGATGCGGTAATCGTTATCAATATCCTGTTTCAAATCTTTAGTGAAAAACGGCACCTTAGTCACCGTCCCCAGACGGATACCCCGGAATTCAACCGGTGCGCCTGGCTGCAAACCACGAATCGACTCGTTGAAGAACATTAAGTACTCCTTGTATTCGGTATACAGGGAATCCTGAATGCTGCGCTGGTCGTCAAAGAGCTTATATTCAGCCTGCGACGTGGCGGCACTGCCCAAATCCCAGCCAGACGGCACGTCAAAGCTAACGCCGCCGCTGAACAGCGTCGCTAACGAGCCCATTTCCACCCGCATTCCCTGAGCGGACATATCAAAGGCAACACCGCTGTCTTTCCAGAAACGGACATTAGTGGTTACCAGGCTGTCATAAGGGGATGAGATAAAAAGCTGATAGCGCATTTTCCGCGCCTTAGGATCAAACTCACTGGTTTCAACCGAACCGACACGGTAACCACGGAACAACACCGGGTCGCCGACATTCAACTGGCCGGACTGCTCGCTATCAAGGATAATACGAATGCCCTTGGCATCGGGAGATGCCAGTGGCGGGGCATCAAGCAGGGTGAATTCATTTTTTTCATCACCGCGTACACCCGGCTGAAGCTCGATATAAGCCCCGGATAACAGGGTGCCCAGCCCGGAGATCCCCGCACGCCCGACCTGTGGCTTCACCACCCAGAACGCCGAATCTTCTCTGAGCAACTTATCCATACCATCATGCAGGCGTGCCTTAATTTCCACCTGATGAAGATTGTCGCTCAGTATGACGCTTTCCACTACGCCAACATCAACACTGCGGCTCTTGATCGTGGTTTTACCTGCCTCAATGCCCTCGGCATCTTTGGTCAACAGGGTAATTTGCGGCCCCTGGTGGCTGAAATGATAAAATAATATCCATGCCCCAATCAGTACCGTAACGATCGGGACAATCCAAACCGGCGACCAGCGTTTAATCGTTTCTATATCCGCAACGGCGTATTTATCTTTCGTCAACGGAAGACTCCTTATGAAAAACATCATCACGGCGATCCCACAGTAACCGGGGATCAAATGTCATAGCAGCAAACATAGTCAGGATCACGACAGAAGCAAACAAGACGGCGGCAATCGCAGGATAAATGCTCATCAGACGCCCGATACGCACCATAGCTGACAACACCGCAATAACAAACACATCGATCATTGACCAGCGCCCTACAAACTCCACTACTTCATACACCACATGCAGACGTTCACGATCCTGTTTTCCCTTTCCATTGGCGCTCCAGCATAGCCACCCCAGCGCCAGCATTTTCAGTGAAGGCACCATGATACTGGCGACGAAAATGACCATCGCTACCGGATAGGAGCCCGTGCTCCACAAAAGGATGACGCCAGACATAATGGTCGATCCCATTCGGTTTCCTAAAGATTCCGTTATCATGATCGGCATAAGATTTGATGGGATATAAAGCATTATCGAGGTAATCAGCAGTGCTATCGTCCATTGTAAGCTGTGCTTCCTGCGCGCTTGTCCGTGGCTGTGACATCGCGGGCAGACTAGCTGGCCCGCAGGCAATATCGCCGTACAACACAGGCAGGCGCGCAGCCCTTGTGATAGCCCGCTCACTCCCGACTGAGGCACTGCGGGGAGATCGGGGGGAGGCGCAATTTCGTTCCATAACCAGCGGCGATCCAAACGTTGAAACACCAGCAGTTGCAGTACACAGAACAGTACAAAAGGGATAAAACTGGTGCCGATACCAATATCCCCATAGGCCATCAGCTTGACAAAGCTGACCAGTACCCCCGCCAGAAAAATTTCGGCCATCCCCCAGTTTTTTAACTGAAACAGAATCTTCCCCATTACTTTTTTCAACGGCAACGGCAGCGAGGAATGCAGACAAAGCAGAATCACCGTTATCATGCAAAAGGCAGGAACAAGCTGAACAAACAGCATAAAGAGCGTTGCAACGCTGGCATAATCTTCTGCCACCATTACTTCAGGAATTTTACTCAGGCTGATTTCATTGGTAATTCCCGCCACTCGCATGTTTACAAATGGAAAAACATTGGCCAGCAGCAACATAAATAATGCACTGAATGCATAACCAACGAGTCGTTTACAAGATTCTGTCTGATGGCTGGTCAATACCGTTTTACAGCGTGGACAAACCGCTTTTTGCCCATACGACAACACTGGCAGGTTAACCAATAAATCGCACTGTGGGCATAGCATGTAGTCATCATGGTGATGGTCGTGGGAACACACTGCTAGCCGTCTCCTCAGGAATGCGCCTGACGTCGCCATTACAGCCACGCAGTATCCTCTATTGATACCGTTGACCCAGGGGCGAACAGGATAGCCCGCCATAACTCTATTGGGTATATGAAATATTAACCGTTCCTTCGCGCTTCAAGCTCTTCCCACCGTTCAAAGCAGGACTCCAGCGCTTTTTCCGTTTCGGCTAATGCCGTCAGCACCGGCTGCATTTCCACATGCGGACGGCTATAGAACCCGGCGTCGCTCATTTGCGTTTGCAGCGCATCAATTTGCTGTTCCAGTTGCTCAATTTGCAACGGCAACTGATCCAGTTCCCGTTGCTGGTTATAGCTTAGTTTAGCCACACTGCGTTTAGCGGGCTGTGCGGAACTGTTGCCAGCGGCTGATAATGCCGGCGCAGATGACGCAGAAGCGGTACGCAACGGCGTTGACTCGCTGCGCTGCTGCTGGGCATCATAATAACCGCCGACATAGCGGGCGATCGTGCCGTTGCCTTCAAAGATCCAGCACTCTGTCACCGAATTATCGACAAACTGACGATCGTGGCTAACCAGTAACACGGTTCCCTGATAGCTGTCGATCAGCTCTTCGAGCAGTTCCAGCGTTTCCACATCCAGATCGTTGGTCGGTTCATCAAGAATCAGCAGGTTACTGGGCTTCAGGAACAGACGGGCCAATAACAGACGGTTGCGCTCGCCCCCGGACAGGGCCTTAACCGGCGTCATCGCACGTTTGGGATGGAACAGAAAGTCCTGTAAATAGCCCAGCACATGACGCGGACGGCCATTGACCATCACTTCCTGTTTACCTTCCGCCAGGTTATCCATCACGGTGCGTTCAGGATCCAGCTCTGCACGGTGCTGATCGAAATAAGCCACTTCCAGCTTGGTTCCGCAATGCACCCGACCGCTATTTGGGGCCAGCTCGCCCAGCATCAGCTTCAACAGCGTGGTTTTACCGCAGCCATTCGGCCCGACCAGCGCAATTTTATCGCCGCGCTGTACCTGCGCAGAGAAATTACACGTCAGGATTTTATTGTCGATCTGGTAATTAACCTCTTCCAGTTCAAAAACAATTTTGCCGGAGCGTGCAGCTTCCTCAACCTGCATCCTGGCAGATCCCATCACCTCGCGGCGCTGCGAACGTTCATTACGCATGGCTTTCAGGGCACGAACCCGCCCCTCATTACGCGTACGGCGGGCTTTGATCCCCTGACGGATCCACACTTCTTCCTGTGCCAGTTTGCGATCGAACTCGGCATTTTGCAGATCTTCCACTCGCAGCGCTTCTTCTTTCCCTGCCAGGTACTTATCGTAATTTCCCGGCCAGGAAACCAGCTTACCGCGATCCAAATCGACAATTCGGGTCGCCATGTTGCGAATAAAGGAACGGTCATGGGAAATAAATACAATGCTGCCCTGGAAGGTTTTCAGAAAGGTTTCCAGCCAGTCAATGGTTTCGATATCAAGATGGTTGGTAGGCTCATCCAGCAGCAGAATCCGTGGCGAGCTGACCAGCGCCCGCCCCAGCGCCGCTTTGCGCAACCAACCACCGGACAATGACGCCAGCGGCGCCTCGGCGGTTAGTCCAAGCTGTTCCAGCACCTCGTGAATGCGGCTTTCCAACTGCCACAGCCCTTGATGCTCAAGAATATCTTGCAGTTTGGCTAGCTGATTAAGGTTCTTTTCGCTGGGATCGGTTTCGACCAGACGTAGGATGGCGTGATAATTTTTCAGATAATCCGCCTGAGCGGCAACCCCTTCGGCGACAAAATCAAATACGGTTCCGGCGACATCCCGCGGCGGATCCTGTTGCAACCGCGCCACGATCAAATCCTGCTCATAGGTGATCCTTCCGTCATCCAGCGGAATTTCTTTTGCCAGTATTTTCAGCAGCGTTGACTTGCCGGCACCATTGCGGCCTACCAGACAAACGCGTTCGTTTTCTTCAATATGAAGTTCTGTGTTATCTAACAGTGGGGCATCACTGAATGACAGCCATGCGCCCGATACACTGATTAATGACATCGCTATTACTTTTCCTCGCTGGCATGGGTCAGCAGCCAGCAGTTATGAATCTGACGGTTGCGGGCAAAATCCTGTGATTGCGTCTGTGCGGTAATCTCTTTCGCCGCCAGACCTAACGCGGTTAATCCCGGAATATCCATCTGGAACCCGCGTTTATTGTTGGAAAACATGATCGTTCCGCCACGACGCAACAGCCGTTTGAGATCTTTCATCAATGCCAGATGATCGCGCTGTACGTCAAAAGTATCTTCCATACGTTTGGAATTAGAAAAGGTTGGGGGATCAATAAAAATAACGTCAAACTGTTCATTCGCCTCGCGCAGCCACGACAGGCAGTCAGCATGAATCAGACGGTGCTGACGCCCGGTCAGGCCGTTAGCCCGCAGATTTTTCTCCGCCCATTCCAAATAGGTACGAGACATATCCACCGTGGTGGTACTGCGCGCCCCGCCCAGCCCGGCGTGTACGCTGGCGGTGCCGGTATAGGCGAACAGATTGAGAAAGTCTTTGCCCCGGCTCATTGCACCCAACGTTTTACGGGCAATGCGATGATCGAGAAACAAGCCGGTATCCAGATAATCCGTCAGATTGACCCACAGCCTGGCGTTATACTCTTCCACCAGCAAAAATTCGCCCTTTTGCGCCAGTTTTTCATACTGGTTTTTTCCTTTCTGGCGTTCACGGGTCTTCAGAATCAGGCGGTTGGACGGCAGCTCCAGCACACTCAACGTGGCGTTGATCACATCAAACAGGCGCTGACGGGCTTTCTGCGCATCAATGGTTTTAGGCGGCGCATACTCTTGCACCACCACCCAACTGCCGTAACGATCGACCGCCACATTGTACTCAGGCAGATCAGCATCATACAGCCGGTAGCATTCAATCCCCTGCTGACGCGCCCATTTATCCAGCTTGCGCAGATTTTTACGCAGGCGGTTGGCGAAATCCTCCGCTATCTGCCCGGCGCCCGCCCCTTGACTCTCTGCCAGTTGATAATTTTTCTGCACACAGTCCAGTGGGCCGTTTTTAGCCTTGAATTGACGTTCCGCACGCAGTTGCAGGCAACTGAGCAATTCCGGTGAGGCGCTGAATAACGACAGTTGCCAGCCGCCAAAATCACTTTTCATCTTACGCCCTAACATATTGTGCAGCGCAATCAGTGCCGGTTCACTTTCCAGACGTTCGCCATACGGTGGGTTACTGACTACCGTACCTTTCGGCCCTTCGGGTTGCGGATTCTGTAACTGCGCAGCATCTTTCACGCTGAAGGTAATTAAATCACCCACGCCCGCACGGCGGGCATTGGTACGGGCAATGTCGATCACCCGGCGATCGTTGTCCGAGCCGAAAAAACGGGAAGTGGTTGCCTGCAATCCCTGACGGGCGCGGCGCTGTGCTTCAGTAGTGACGTCATGCCACACGTCCGCATCATGCTGCAACCAGGCGGTAAATCCCCAATGTGTACGATGCAAGCCAGGCGCGCGATCGGCGGCAATCATCGCGGCTTCAATTAGCAACGTGCCGGAACCGCACATTGGATCGACCATCGGCGTCCCCTTTTGCCAACCTGAACGCAACACAATCGCGGCGGCCAGATTCTCTTTCAAAGGAGCCAAACCCGCCAAATCACGATAACCACGCTGATGCAAACCCTCACCGCTGAGATCCAGCGCCACACTTGCCGTGTCGCGCTGTAAAAAAACATTGATGCGAATATCCGGCTGCTGTTTAGCCACGTCGGGACGCTGACCGGTCTTGCGGTTAAAGCTGTCCACAATCGCATCTTTTACTTTTAACGCACCATACTGGCTGTTGCGGATATCGTCATTGGTGCCGGTAAAATGCACGGCAAAGGTCTTATCGATACCGAAAATCGTTGACCAGTCAATTGCCTGCACCCCCAGATACAGATCCAGATCGCTGTGCACCTTGAATTCATTCAACGGCAACAAAATGCGTGATGCCAGACGACTCCACAGCAAGCTCTGATAAAGCAGGCGGTTATCGCCCTGAAAATGCACCCCTCCTTGCACCACGGCACAGGCCTGAGCGCCCAGCGCTTCAAGCTCACTTTTTAACAGTTCTTCCAGACCACGGGCCGTGCTGGCAAACAGAGCATTCATATCGTCGATATCACTAATAAAGAAAATTGAGGCGCATTATAGCTAATCCGTGACTCTTGTCATAAAGTTGCCGTTTTACTTCAGCAAGGAATCAGCAGTGATCGGCGTAACGCGACTTTATATCCATCCGGTAAAATCCATGCGTGGTTTACAGTTGTCCCATGCCGTGGTGTCTGCAAGCGGTTTGGCGCACGATCGCACCTTTATGGTAACGCAACCCGATGGAACCTTTATTACCGCCCGCCAGTATCCGCAAATGGTGCTGTTTACCCCAGCCCTGTTACCGGATGGTCTGTTTATTTCAGCACCCGATGGGCAAACCGCCAGCGTCCGCTTTGCGGATTTCATCAGTACGCCGCAGCCCACGGAAGTGTGGGGTAATCACTTTACTGCGCAAATCGCCCCCGATGCCATCAATGATTGGCTGAGTCAATATTTTCAGCGCCAGGTTCAACTGCGTTGGCTGGGCAGCGAACCGTCACGCCGCGTTAACCAACATCCTGACATCCCGCTGTCTTTCGCCGATGGCTATCCTTTCTTACTGATCAATGAAGCCTCTTTTCAGGCACTGCGCCAACGCTGTCCGGCCGGTATCAAACTGGAACAGTTTCGCCCTAATCTGGTGGTGACAGGCGCTTGCGCCTTTGCTGAAGATAGCTGGCAGACCATTCGGATCGGCGACGTGATTTTCGATGTTGCCAAACCCTGTAGCCGCTGTGTCTTGACCACCGTCAGTATTGAGCACGGCAGAAAACACCCTACGTCAGAGCCGCTGGCAACCTTGCAGTCCTTCCGTACCGCCGAAAATGGCGACGTCGATTTTGGTCAGAATCTCATTGCCCGCAATACTGGCATTATTCGCCTCGGTGATGCACTGGAAGTGCTGGCGACCAGGCCTTCTCGTGCTTATGGTTCAGGGAAAGTGGTTGAAAATATTGCTGCCCCTCGGCAAAACGAGCAAACGGTAACCATTCATTATCAGGGAAAAAGCCTAAAGGGGAATAATCAGCAAATATTGCTGGAACAGTTGGAACAACAGGGGATCCGTATCCCCTACTCTTGTCGTGCCGGGATATGCGGCTGCTGTAAGTTGACGTTAATCAGTGGCGACGTTTTAGCGCTCAAAAAAAGCGCAATCGGAGAAAATGGCGCTATCCTCGCCTGTAGTTGTGTTCCACAAAGCGATATCAGCTTGCAATAGACTATGCCTATCGTTAAACAACTTTGGCATACTGATAGGGAGATGACTGCTGGTCTGCCACACTTTCGGTGACCACGGGCAGTAACCTGTCATGCATGATTTTTATCGCATCCCCCAATACCATCATTTTGGCATTCAGCATTAATTGTTCCTGTGCCAGCAGACATAAGCTGGCTTTGTCACCGGCTTCCGCTATCAAAAAATACGCGGTGTCATTATTTTCGGTTAACTGTACCTGAACAATATCCCCCGTTTGAGGAGAGAGCATATCAGCCGCATACTGCTGCACAAAATGCCAGCTTTTTGGCATCAGCGGTTTAAGAAAACGGCTGGCAACCAGCGCATTCAATATTAATTCACCCTGAAGATCACGGCTCAATGCCATCTTCTGACATTTTTCGCTATAGGTAAAAAATAAAGCCGCATCTTCAACACAGAATGCACATTCATTAAAAGCATCTGGGGTTAGCATTTTAGATGGGAAACGTGAACGAAATAACATGCCATTGGCAAGATCCAACATCAGCCGATCGTGCTCGGTATCAAAATACCAGCGCCAGTTGTCGTCAGGTTTTAACTTCATATTATTTACCCTTCGCCTTTGTTACACTATTATAAGAAATGGCTGATTGCAAAATGCTGCAATAAAAAACCCGGATGATGTTGATAAATTTACTTGCCAATAACGGATAAAATATAGACTAGCCGGGGGAATAAATAAACCCCCCGGAGATAAATGAATGAACGAAATGATTAAATATGTGTAACGATATCTTTAATCAGAGGCGGACCACGGAAAATAAAGCCTGAATATATCTGAATCAACGTCGCTCCTGCATCCAGCTTTTCACGTGCGGCAATCAAAGAATCAATACCGCCTACACCGATAATCGGCAAGCGCCCGGCTAATTCCTGAGATAACCGACGGATAATTTCTGTACTACGTAATTGTAAAGGACGACCGCTTAATCCCCCTGTCTGACCACAGTGATTTAATCCCTGGATCAGTTTTCTATCGAGTGTAGTATTGGTGGCAATAACCCCGTCAATGTTATGACGAACCAAACTATCCGCTATTTGGATCAATTCTTCTTCAGATAGATCCGGCGCGATCTTTACTGCCACCGGAACATATTTCTGATATTTCTCATTTAATTCTGCCTGCCTATTCTTTATCGACAGTAAAAGATCGTCTAACGCTTCACCATATTGCAGGCTACGCAACCCTGGCGTATTGGGCGAAGAGATATTTATGGCAATATAACCAGCATGAGAATAGATCTTATCCATACAGATCAGATAATCCTCTTTTCCCTGCTCTACCGGCGTATCTTTATTTTTACCGATATTAATCCCCAATACCCCGCCAAAACGTGATTTTTTTACATTCTCAACCAGATAATCGACGCCTTGATTATTAAACCCCATTCGATTAATCAGTCCTTCCGCTTCAATAATACGGAACAATCTCGGTTTATCATTTCCGGGTTGCGGACGCGGCGTTACGGTGCCAACTTCAATAAACCCAAACCCCATAGCGCCCAGCGCATCAATACAGTCACCGTCTTTATCAAGCCCTGCGGCCAGGCCGAGTGGATTTTTAAATGACAGCCCCATACAGGTAACAGGTTTGGTGGGTACAGACTGACGAACGAGAAATTCAAAAGGGGTATTAGTGATACGGCGTAATTGCTGGAAGGTCAGTTCATGTGCTCGTTCTGGATCGAGCTGGAATAAAGTTTTCCTGATAACGGGATAGAACATATCGTCTCCTGAGATCCCAATCGCAAATAAACAAAGTCGGAATACGGCAAGATGGTAGTTCCATCAACGCGGAAAGTAAAACGTTTGTCCGGCACCGAGCTTTCCGTTCTCCTTTTTGCCGCCAACCGGTAAGCGGTATGAGATGCCCGCATTTCGCGGGCATTAGAGTAAGGGGAAAATAAAATGATATTACGGAAAAAGCCTCAGTCCTGTAACGCTTTGCTGATCTTCTCAAACAGATCGCCTGACAAATTTTCCAGCGTTTTTAACTGCTCCAGCGCCTGACGCATCAATGCCTGGCGTTTGGCATCATAACGTTTTAACCGGATTAAAGGCTCGATTAACCGGGCCGCGACCTGCGGGTTACGGGTATTGAGATCGATAAGAACGTCTGTCAGGAAACGATAACCACTGCCATCTTCCGCATGAAATGCAGAAGGATTGGATGCCGTAAACGCCCCTATCAGCGCACGCAGGCGGTTCGGATTGTTCAGGCTGAACGATCGGTGTTGCATAAGCTCACGAACCCGCTCAAGCACATCCGTAGCCGGGCTGGTAGCCTGGAGTGTAAACCATTTATCCATAACCAGGCCATCCTGATGCCAGCGATCGTCAAAGCCGGTCAGTAGCGCGTCACGCCCCGGCAACTGTGCGCTAACCGCTGCCGACAGCGCCGCCAGCGAGTCCGTCATGTTATCAGCCTGCTGATACTGCGCCCTCACCCATTTGTCAGCCTGGGCTTCATCGGCAAACGCCAGATAAGACAGGCAAACATTACGTAAGGCCCGTTTACCAATATCTGCATGTTCTATGCGATATTGTGGTGTCAGATTAACGCGATAAACCGCCAACCATTCATCCGCCATTTCCTTTGCCATTGCACGGATCATTCCATCACGCACAGCCGCAATTGCCACAGGGTCGATCGTCTCGAATAGCTCGGCGATTTCATTTTCGCTTGGCAGCGTCAGGATCTGCGACGCCAACATAGGATCCAGACTATCGTCCAGCAAAATAGCGCGGAAAGCGTCAACCACATGCATGGGTAATGAAAGCGCCTGTTGCTGCTGATAGCGGGAGACATTCAGGCGAATATAATTTGCCAGCAGACTCTGTGCCGCGTCCCAGCGGGAAAACGCATTACTGGCATGACGCATCAAAAATGTTAATTGTACGTCACTCCAGGGATAATTCAGTTTTACCGGCGCTGAAAACTCACGTAATAAAGAAGGAATCGGCTGGCAGGGTACTTGATCAAAAATAAAAGTTTGCTCTGCTTCGGTGACGTTCAAGATGGAGGACAACGGCTGGCCGTTTCTTTGCAGCGGGATCACCTGCCCTTGCGGGTCGTACAATTCAATATCCAGCGGAATATGCAGTGGCTGCTTCGGCTGTTTGTCAGCGCCTACCGGGGTCATTTGACTCACGCTCAACAAATATTGCTGGGACTGTGCATCGTAATCATCACGGACAGTCAACACCGGCGTGCCTGACTGGCTGTACCAGCGACGGAATTGAGATAAATCCACGCCGGAAGCCTCTTCCATCACCTGGACAAAATCATCACAGGTCGCCGCGCTGCCATCATGACGCTCAAAATAGAGCCGCATACCAGCCTGGAATTTTTCCTCGCCCAATAAGGTATGCATCATGCGGATCACTTCCGATCCTTTTTCGTATACGGTCAGCGTATAGAAATTGTTCATCTCTATTACCTGATCGGGACGAATCGGGTGTGACATCGGACTGGCATCTTCTGCAAACTGCGCCCCTCTCATCACCCGTACATTATCAATCCGGTTAACCGCACGGGAACCCAGGTCAGAGCTGAACTCCTGATCGCGGAACACCGTCAGGCCTTCTTTCAGGCTCAGTTGAAACCAGTCACGACAGGTAACGCGGTTACCAGTCCAGTTATGGAAATACTCATGACCAATCACCGCCTCAATATTCAGGTAATCTTTATCGGTAGCGGTTTCAGCCTTTGCCAGTACATATTTGGCGTTGAATACATTCAACCCTTTATTTTCCATCGCTCCCATGTTGAAGAAGTCCACCGCAACAATCATATAAATGTCGAGGTCATACTCCAGCCCAAAGCGGGTTTCATCCCACTTCATGGCATTTTTCAATGACGCCATAGCCCAGCCGGCACGATCCAGATTGCCGCGATCGACGTACAGTTCGAGCGCAACATCACGACCGGATCGAGTGGTAAAACGATCCTGCAAGACATCAAAATCCCCCGCCACCAGCGCGAACAGATAGCACGGTTTCGGGAAGGGATCCTGCCATTCGATCCAATGTCGGCCATCATCGAGATCGCCCTGGGCAATGCGATTACCATTGGAAAGCAGATAAGGATAACGCGACTTGTCGGCAGTAATCCGCGTAGTGAATTTCGCCAGTACGTCCGGTCGGTCAAGGTAATAGGTAATGTGGCGGAAACCTTCCGCTTCACACTGTGTACACAGCGCGTCGCCAGATTGGTACAGCCCTTCCAGCGCACTATTGGCCGCCGGGTTGATTTCAGTTTCAATGCCAAGCGTAAACTCAGCCGGTAATTGCGTCAGTATCAACCCATCATCCTGTACCTGATAATGCGGCCACGGCGTACCATCAACGCTCAGGCTCACCAGGTTCAAACCTTCCCCATCCAGCTTTAGCGCAGCCCCCTGCTCGCCTTGTAACACCACCTGGCTCACCGCTTTGACGCGGGTTTTCTCTGCATTCAGTTCGAAATCCAATGCAATGTCGGTAATAGTGTAATCCGGCGCCCGGTAGTCATGGCGATATTTCACCTGCGGCTGTTGATTCATATAAAGTTTCCACCTCGTTATAAGCTTTATGGTTCAAGTCTATGCCTGTTACGTCAATGTTACCATGACAAATAATGAGAATAATAATCATGCCAGAGCACGTTTGAATCTCGTATCCGGCGCCCCATTATGTTGTGATAAGGTAATAAATGGACAACCAAGGTATACTGATTGAACCTTGCCGATTGTCCCTACTATGGATATGCGTCTAACGAGGATGCTGTAACGCATTATGACTTTACACACTTCCCCGATTCTAACCTCATTACTGGATACCGATGCCTATAAGCTTCACATGCAACAGGCGGTGTATCACCATTATTATCATGTCGATGTCGCGGCTGAATTCCGCTGCCGGGGTGATGAGCTGTTAGGGATCTATGCTGAAGAGATAGCCGGGCAGGTTGATCTTATGCAGCGCTTGGTTTTGAGTGCCGAAGAGTTTGACTATCTCTCTTCTCTGCCTTTCTTTAAGCAGGATTATCTCAGTTGGTTGCGGAAATTCCGTTTTAATCCACAGCAAGTCAGTATTAAAAATCACCGCGGCAAGCTGGATATCCGTATTGCCGGGCCGTGGCGAGAAGTCATTTTATGGGAAGTCCCGCTGCTGGCGGTGATCAGTGAAGTCGTCCACCGCAACCGCTCGCCCCAGATAGAATTGACTCAGGCAGTCAATCAGCTAAATAAAACACTTGAACACTTGCGTAAAACCAGCGCAGATGTGGATATGGGCCAGTTCAAACTGATGGATTTCGGCACCCGTCGCCGCTTCTCACGTGATGTGCAACAGGCGATCGTCAGTACGTTACAGGCCGAATTTCCTTATTTAATCGGCACCAGTAATTATGATTTAGCCCGCCGTTTGCAGTTGACGCCGGTTGGCACTCAGGCTCATGAATGGTTCCAGGCTCATCAACAAATCAGCCCGGTGCTTGCCAATAGCCAGCGTGTGGCATTGCAGATGTGGTTGCAAGAATACCCTGACCAGTTAGGCATTGCGCTGACAGACTGCATTACCATGGATGCTTTCCTGCGTGACTTCGATCACCCGTTCGCCGCATCTTATCAGGGACTGAGGCACGACTCTGGCGATCCCGTTGACTGGGGTGAAAAAGCCATCGCGCATTATCAGCGCTTAAACATCGACCCATTAAGCAAAACACTGGTGTTCTCTGATAATTTGAATCTTGATAAAGCGCTGAATCTCTACCGCCATTTCTGGCAGCGAATCAATCTGGTGTTTGGTATCGGGACGCGCCTGACGTGTGATATTCCCGGGGTCAATCCGTTGAATATCGTTATTAAACTGGTGGAGTGCAACGGTAAACCGGTAGCGAAACTTTCTGACAGCCCCGGTAAAACGATTTGTCAGGATCAGGCCTTCGTGACTGAATTACGCAAAGCCTTCGACTTACCCCGCGTTAGAAAAGCCAGCTGAACGCCGCACTGAATCTAAATGATTGCCTAATCTTTAACCCAGCCATGCCGGAATGCACAAAACTTATTGCATTCCGGCGATTTCTGCTTGTGTCCTGTCTGACGGCAAGTAACATAGCGAAACGCCCACAGAGGGGCCATTCACTGTTTCTAAACAATATTAATTGAAGAGAGAATTTTATGAGTGTAGTGCCTGTAGTCGACGTGCTGCAAGGCCGTGTTGCCGTTGACAGCGAAGTCACCGTGCGCGGCTGGGTGCGTACCCGGAGAGATTCTAAAGCCGGTATCTCCTTTGTTGCCGTTTATGACGGCTCCTGCTTTGATCCATTACAGGCTGTAGTTAATAATAACCTCTCTAATTACCAGAATGATGTCCTGCGTCTGACCACCGGTTGCTCCGTTGAGGTGACTGGCACTGTCGTCGCTTCGCCGGGCGAAGGGCAGAGTTTTGAATTACAGGCATCTGAAGTCAACGTGATCGGCTGGGTTGATGATCCCGATACCTATCCGATGGCGGCCAAACGCCATAGCATCGAATATCTGCGTGAAGTCGCGCATTTACGTCCCCGCACCAATCTCATTGGCGCTGTAGCACGCGTTCGCCATACACTCGCACAGGCTATTCACCGTTTCTTCCATGAAAATGGCTACTTCTGGGTTTCAACCCCGCTGATTACCGCTTCCGATACGGAAGGCGCCGGCGAGATGTTCAGAGTATCCACGCTTGACCTGGAAAACCTGCCGCGGACGGAACAAGGTAACGTCGACTTCAGCGAAGATTTTTTCGGTAAGGAAGCCTTTCTTACTGTTTCAGGCCAGTTGAATGGCGAAACCTACGCCTGCGCACTTTCCAAGGTTTATACCTTTGGCCCGACTTTCCGTGCAGAGAACTCCAATACCAGTCGGCATCTGGCTGAATTCTGGATGATCGAGCCGGAAGTGGCCTTTGCTTCACTGGATGATATCGCCGGGTTGGCGGAAAAACTGTTGAAATACGTATTCAAAGCAGTGCTTGATGAACGTGCGGATGACATGGCATTTTTCGCACAGCGCGTAGATAAAGAGGCGATCAGCCGCCTGGAAAACTTTATCAACGCTGATTTCGCCCAGGTTGATTACACCGATGCCGTCGAGATTCTGCTGAATTGCGGTCAGACATTTGAAAATCCGGTTTTCTGGGGTGTCGATCTCTCATCCGAACATGAGCGCTATCTGGCAGAAAAGCATTTCAAGGCGCCGGTTGTGGTTAAAAACTACCCGAAAGACATCAAAGCGTTCTATATGCGGATGAACAGTGATGGTAAGACTGTCGCCGCAATGGACGTATTGGCGCCGGGCATCGGTGAAATCATCGGTGGTTCTCAGCGCGAAGAGCGTCTGGCGCAGTTAGACCAGCGGCTGGAAGAGATGGGTCTGAGTAAAGAAGACTACTGGTGGTATCGCGACCTGCGTCGTTACGGCACCATCCCGCATTCTGGTTTCGGTTTAGGATTTGAACGCCTGATAGCTTATGTTACCGGCGTACAAAATGTACGCGATGTTATCCCTTTTCCGCGCACACCGAGAAACGCCAGTTTCTAAATAAAAATTTAATGTAAGTAAAACAAATATGTAGAAAAGAAGAGCCGGGCTGTCCGGCTCTTTTTTTTAAATTTTAGCTATGCCTCACAAAGTTCCCTGAAATTTACATTTTGTAATACATATTTTCTATTTGTTACTCGATTACGAAGTTAGTATCATTTTCGAGGTGGATTAACGGACGAGTGAATGGAAAACTGCGTTCAGACACAGGAAGACACCAAACTTTCAGGAATAGTTCCGTAAGAAATTATTTATGGCAGTGGCAGGTGTCCTACACAACACCAATGAGGGTAATAATGATGAAGCGCAATATTCTTGCAGTGGTAATCCCAGCTCTGTTAGCTGCAGGCGCAGCAAACGCAGCAGAGGTTTATAACAAAGACGGCAACAAGCTGGACTTGTACGGTAAAGTGCAAGGTATGCATTACTTCTCTGATAACAATGGTAGTAACGGTGATAAAACCTACGCTCGTCTGGGTGTTAAAGGTGAAACACAGATTACTAACGAACTGACTGGTTACGGTCGGTTTGAATACGAATTCCGTGCCCGCCAATCAGAAGGCGAAGGTGGAGCTGAAGGTGATAAGACCCGTCTGGCATTTGCCGGTCTGAAATTTGGTGACTACGGCTCTTTCGACTATGGCCGTAACTATGGCGTATTCTATGATGCGCTGGCATGGACCGACGTACTGTTTGAATTCGGCGGTGACTCTGCTTACACCGACCTCTTTATGACTCAGCGTACCACTGGCGTGGCCACTTACCGTAACACCGACTTCTTTGGTCTGGTTGATGGCTGGAACTTCGCTGTTCAGTATCAGGGCAAAAACAGCGGTGATACGCTCAATAAGCGCGGTAATATTGATGAACAGAATGGTGATGGATGGGGTATTTCAAGCTCCTACGAATCCGACATTGGTCTGGGTATCGTAGGTTCTTATTCAGCGTCTGACCGCACTAATGAGCAATCCGTAGATGGTCGTGGTAAAACAGCTGAAGCTTGGGGTACAGCGGTTAAATATGATGCGAACAACCTCTATTTAGCTGCTACTTACGGTGAATATCGTAATCTGTCTTATATTAATGATACCGCTGGTTTCGCCGATAAAACCAAGTTCTTTGAAGTTGTTGCACAGTATCAGTTAGACTTTGGTCTGACTCCATCTCTGGCCTATATTCAGTCCAAAGGTAAAGTTGCCGAAACTGGTACTAATGACTATCTGACCAAATATGTCGGCGTGGGTGCTAAATATGCGTTCAACAAAAACATGTCTACCTTTGTTGAATACCAAATCAACCTGATTAAAGACGACAACGCATACGGCGTCAATGATGACGATACCGTTGCAGTTGGCCTGACTTATCAGTTCTAAGTTGATAGCGTAGCGCGTGACGGTTTAACCGTTCGCAAGACATAAAAAAGACAGAGTTTCGGCTCTGTCTTTTTATTTTTACTTTTTGCTTTTAAACCTCCGTAATATCCTCTTATACAGTCTTTTATTTTGTATCTCGTACTCCCTTAATTATTTCCCTTTCTTTTTTAGCCCGGTGGTTGGCAAAGCCTTTTGCTGGCGGTAATCTGGGGTTCCTTGCTTAATTTCTGCTATGGAATACCCTACCAATGTTTGAAACTATCTCTGCGGCACCCGCTGACCCCATTCTTGGGCTGATCGATCTTTTCCGCGCTGATGAACGTGCGCACAAAATTAATCTGGGCATCGGTGTTTATAAAGATGAAACCGGTAAAACGCCGGTATTAACCAGCGTCAAAAAAGCAGAACAATTTCTGCTGGAAAACGAAACCACCAAAAACTATCTGGGTATTGATGGCCTGCCTGCATTCGGTCAGTGCACTCAGGCACTGCTGTTTGGTAAACAAAGCAGCATTATTACTGATAAGCGCGCACGTACTGCGCAAACGCCAGGCGGTACAGGTGGTTTGCGCGTTGCCGCTGATTTTATTGCCAATCAGACCAGCGCCAAACGCATCTGGATCAGTAATCCAAGCTGGCCGAACCATAAAAACGTCTTTTCCGCCGTCGGTCTGGAAGTTCGTGAATATGATTACTACGATGCCGTCAACCATACATTGAACTTTGATGGCCTGTTAAGCAGCCTTAACGCCGCTCAGGCTGGCGATGTGGTGCTGTTCCACGGATGCTGCCACAATCCTACCGGGATTGATCCTACGACTGAACAGTGGACTATGCTGGCCGAGCTTTCTGTAGAAAAAGGCTGGTTGCCGCTGTTCGATTTTGCCTATCAGGGTTTTGCCCGTGGTCTGGAAGAGGATGCTGAAGGGCTGCGTATTTTTGTAGAGAAACATAAAGAACTGATCGTTTGCAGCTCGTATTCCAAAAACTTCGGTCTGTACAACGAGCGCGTAGGTGCCTGCACACTGGTTGCCGCCGATGCCGCCACCGCGGATAAAGCCTTCAGCCAGATGAAAGCGGCTATTCGCGCCAATTATTCTAACCCACCAGCTCATGGCGCAACGGTTGTTGCAACCATTCTGGCTAACGATGCTTTACGGGCCATCTGGGAACAGGAACTGACGGCGATGCGCGAACGTATTCAGCGGATGCGTCAACTGTTTGTTAATACGTTGCAGGAAAAAGGGGCTAAACAGGATTTCTCTTTCATTATTGAGCAAAACGGCATGTTCTCATTCAGCGGCTTGAATAAAGATCAGGTTTTGCGGTTACGTAATGAATTTGGCGTTTATGCCGTTAACTCCGGTCGTATTAACGTGGCAGGTATGACACCAGAAAATATGGCTCCGCTATGTGAAGCCATTGTTGCCGTGCTTTAATCAGATAATCTATAAAAGTAAAGCCGGTAACAAACCGGCTTTTTTATAGCGAACCGCCGGAAGCAGCGTTTAAAATCGCTCCCGGCGGTTTTTTATTCCCGCTGCATTTGAATAGTAATCAGATAACTACCAAACTGCAGGTTCATCGCGAATAAACGGGTTGGTTTTGCGTTCCTGACCAAACGTTGATATCGGCCCATGTCCCGGAATAAAGGTAATATCATCCCCAAGCGGGAGTAATTTATTGCGAATTGAGGATATCAGTGCCTGATGATCCCCCTGGGGAAAATCACTGCGCCCCACGCCACCATTAAAAATAACATCACCCACTTGCGCCAGACGCGATACCGCGTCAAAGAAGACGATATGTCCGGGCGTGTGGCCGGGACAATGGAATACCGCGAGGGTAACATCACCGATATGAATCTCATCACCTTCTTTTAACCAACGGGAAGGCGTTAACGCTTTACATTCACCCAGCCCAAACATTCGACTCTGCGCGGGCAACCCTTCCAGCCAGAATGCATCTTCTATCTGCGGGCCGATAATTAGCACCTGATAGTATTCAGCCAGCTCCGCCGCCGCGCCGACATGATCCAAATGCCCGTGAGTCAGCAGGATTTGCTTAACGCTAACACCCGCCTGAGCAACCACCTGTTTTATTTTGCCCGCATCACCACCAGGGTCGACTATTGCGGCTTCGTTCGTTTTCTCGCACCATAATAATGTGCAGTTCTGGCTGAATGCCGTAACGGGGATAATTTGATATTTCATACTGCTCCAGAACTAACAAAATAAATACCGCCGATCAGTTTACCAGGTGCGAACAGGGCCTGTATCAATATGAACAAAATTACTGCGGGGGTAATAACCGACGCCACCTGCCCGCATTTTTATCGCGGCTTTACGCAGGTTGGCAAGCTGGACGCCTTCGATATGGAAGTCCATAGCCTGTCCTTTGGTGTGATAGCTTTGTTTGGCTACGCCTTTACGGTGAGCTCGCAGTTGATTATTGGTATCAATCGCACGGTAGCCAGAGATCAGTTGTACCGGTTTGTTCGTACCCAACATAACCTGTAATCGGAAAAGTTGATCAAAGAGTTGTGGGTCGATAGTTTTGATCTTGTTCGCCCGATAATCGCGGAAAAAATGATTTAGCCGCGATAATTCTTCTTTAATGTAACGCCTGCCGTCAAAAAACTCGGCCTTGAGGCGTTCTCCCGTATTAAGGTTATTGAGCAACAAAATACGCGGTCGGGGTGTAGATAACGTAGCCATTGCCTGACCGGGAAGCAGTGCAATACCTAATGCTGCACCACCCAGCGCAAGCCATTTGCGGCGATGATTGTCAATGTCTTCCATAGATAGGATTTTCCTGACTAAAAAGGTGTTAGTGAGGGCACACAAAACGCACCGTCTTGAACCTTAACCGCCTATGAAAAGTGAGTCAACCCGCTTTGCTCGAGGGTTTGCGGGGGATCGCAATGATTCCCCGCATAGCAAATTATGTATTTGTTTTGCTAAACCCCGAAATTTTCGATACTTACTGCAAAAACGACCTGGCTTTAGGCAGAATTTGCATCCCTAATCTAGCAATATCGTCATAATTGTAAATATCTGTTCGAAACTGTGGCTTACCGTCATCTTCAACCCATGCGGTTAAATAATAGAGGCTTACCGGGATCCGATGTTTCATCGGGACATAGGTTGTTTTACCTTGATTCAACGTTAAAGAAATACGGTCATTATTCCAGCCGGCATCCTGCAATAACATACCAGCAAGTTCAGAGGCTTTATTTACGCGAACACAGCCAGAGCTCAACGCCCGGATATCCCGCTTAAACAAATTATGATTCGGCGTATCGTGCAGATAGATTGCTTCAGAATTGGGCATATTGAACTTATAACGCCCCAGCGAGTTATTTGCCCCCGGCGCCTGGCGCAGGCGATAGGGGAAACGCCCTGGCGATACCATCGACCAGTCAATCATTGCCGGATCGATCACTTCCGCATCCTGACTCCAGTCAGCCAGGACGGTGTAACCATGCCGCTGTAAGTAACCTGGATCCTGAATGACCTTAGGGATAATATCCTGACGCGTTAGCGTCGTGGGTACATTCCACGGTGGATTGACCACCACATTATAAAGTGAACTGCTCATCAGCGGCGTTTTGCGCTTCGGCTGACCGACAATAACCCTGGACGACAGCCGCTCTGAGCCGTCCTGATAATAAATCAGTGAGTAGTTAGGGATATTAACCATAATTCCGGTATTAACGTTATCCGGCAGTAAACGCAAACGCTGGATATTCAGCGCCAAAAGTGTGGCGCGCATTTGCGGCGGCACATTTAGCCAGTCGCGGGTTCGCTTACCAATAACACCATCATCATCCAGCCCCTTCCCACGCTGGAAGCGCTTTACCGCTTCCACTAACTCGCCATTGTAGAGATTTTCAGACGCAGTCATACCGTCTGCTGGCGGATTATCCATAGGTTGGCTCGTCGCTATATTTTCATTGAGCAGCGTGATATTTGCATCAGACGCCAACATTCCTGCTCTCTGTAGGATTTCACGCAGCGCCGGAAGCGCCTGACTGGCCTGCCCCGGACGTAAACTTTCAGACAGATTTAATTTTGGCCAGGGAAGGTTATCCACCAGCATATCCTGTAATGCCTGGTGCATTTTGGCATACTGCGAATGCTGTGGCGCCAATGAAATGATATACGCGGCGCTATCGCCTGACTTCACCGCCAGTTGCCACTGGCTCACCACGTTTGCAGGAGGTGACTGCAAACGATAAGGTACATTGCTGTATAACCAATTATTGCCATTGCGTTCTATACCAGAAACAAACTGCAAATAACCCAGCATTGCATCGGATAAGACAATATCACGCGCAAATCCGGTTATCTGTGGATCGGTAAGCCAGCTCACCCATGTCGTAAACTGTGGTTGTATGCCAGAAATCGCCAATTCCGCCAGTTGCTTTTGAAGGTACTGAACAGCCCGGCTGTCCCCCCACATCGGTTGCATTTGATGTTGTGCATATAATGACGACAAATCGGCAAGATAGTGAGGCGTAATGCCGACAGGCAACGCAGCCAACAAAGCTGTCCGGCTATTCTCCACCGAAATAGAATCCGTATTTTGAGATAGGCCAGATAACACCACGGGTGACGCTGCCAGCACCGAAAACGAAGGAGACAGGCTACACACCCAAATACAACCCGCACTCCACAACAACCTCTGCGTTTTTCGCTTATACAACAGCATTCATTTATCCCCTGTACACATTAATCACAATGCCTTCCACGACAAACCATGTTGATGGCAAAAATAAAACAACCCAGCTCAAATATTGCAGAGAAAAATGATTGTGTTTTTAAGCAGCAATATTTGCCGGTAATTATGTGCGGCGAATATTGCCTTGCCAGACTGAAATATTTCGTCTGTCTTACAGTCAGTATATAAAGAGAAAAATATTTTTGCTTCTCTCGTCACAAAATTATTTTACTGGTCTGGCGAGTTACCAAATAATCACTAGCACTGATAGTGCTTGTGATAAAAAATAAAGCCGCTCAAAAAAGCGGCTTTAAACATAAAAAAACCATTATTCCACGCTAGGAGGCCTGTTCCTGAATCTCTGTTACTTCACCCGCAAAGCCGCGCAGCCCGACCACATGAACGTGCTCGTTGTTCTGATAAACCTTACGAACCAATTTATAGGTCGTCCCTTTTTCAGGGCTGATATTTTCCGGCGCGGCAATGATCAATTGCATTTCCAGACGGTCGCAGAGTTCAAATAGCGTAGCAATGGATTTAGCATCCAAGCGGGCGGCTTCATCAAGAAACAATAAGCGGCAGGGTGATATATCTTTACCCCGCAGGCGCTTCGATTCCTCTTCCCAGCTCTGAACAACCATAACCAGAATTGACATACCGGTACCGATCGCCTCCCCTGTCGACAACGCGCCACTTTCGGCCCGTAACCAGCCATCTGCCCCGCGATTGACTTCAACTTCCATCTCAAGGTAGTTGCGGTAATCAAGCAACTCTTCGCCGATAGTTTGCGGTGTCCGCTGGCCCATATCAATTTCAGGATTCAGCCGCTGATACAATTTTGCCAACGCTTCAGAGAATGTCAGCCGGTTACTGTTAAACAGATCCTGATGCATCTCCTGCTGTTCGGACAACACGTTCAACAACGTGGTGTGCGTTTCACGCACATTCACGTTCAGACGCACACTTTTCACCTGGCCGAAAGCGACGGATTGCAACCCCTGATTCAACATACGGATACGGTTTTGCTCACGCTGGATCGTCTTGCGGATAATATTTGCCACGCTGCGTGAACTGATGGCCAGCGTCTGCTCACGGGCGGTCAGTTCTTCCGTCAGACGATTTAACTCGATCTCCATCTGTTCGATAGCTTCGACCGGATCGTCGGTACGAATAATATCCTGCCGGATACGCTCACGCAGATGCTGGTACACCGCGATATAGAACTGAATTTTACGCTCCGGGCGTTTAGGATCTTCTGAAAGACGCAAGACATCCCGCAGATGTTCGTTATCCGCAACCGCCAGACGCAATGCTCCCAGCGCCTTATCCGACATGGAGCGAAGTTCATCGCCATCCATATAGGCCAGTTCACGCCGGTGCAAACGCCGCTCAACGCCGTTATCCTTAACCAGCCGCATAACGGCACACCAGCCTGCTTTGGCGATAACTACCTGCTCGCGCATCTGATGATAATCACGTTCAAGTTTGCGTAATTTTTTCTGCAAACTATCCATTTCCGCTTCACAGAAGGTAATCTGTTTTTCCAACTGGTTGCGGCGCGAACGATTGGTGCTTAAAGCCGCATGTAATTCGTCCCGACGCTGGCGGGCGCGGAATTCAGCATCCATATCGGCGCGAACGCCAATATCCTGAAGCTCTTGCGTCAGCTCTTTCAGCATGTCGCATTTGGCGTCATAAGAACTTTTTAACGACGCCTGAACCTGACTATACTGGCTGAATTGCGCCTGATGCTGGCGCAGTTGATCACGCGCTTTCGTCCGCTCCGCTTCAGCCTGATCCAGACGATGACGCAGTTTGTCATTAAGATCAGCATTTTCGCCCAACATGCCAGCCGCATCGGTATAGCTGAAGTGCGCACGGCGTTGCACCACTTCCATTAAAGCAAACGCCTGCTGTTTGGCCTGGCGCTGCGCGTTCTGCGCCTGCGCGTAATCTTCCTGAAGCTGCTCATGCTGCTGCGGATCATTTTGCAGCACTGATACCAGCGGCTCCAGTTTCGCCAGCGTATCGCCATGTTGCTGGATAAAACGAACGGATTCCTCGGTTTCTTCCAACTCCGCCCGAACTTCTTCAACCCGGTCCTGCAAACCGTCATCACATAACAGGCTGATACGCGGGATCAGTTTGTTAAGCTGGGAACTGCCCTCTTTTGCCTGTTCGTATTGCTGACGCTGCTGCTGATTTTCACTATCAAAATTCGCAATAGCGCGCTCAAGTTCGCTGCGGCGTGAATGTAATGTCCGAATTTCCGCTTCAGGATCGTCATCGAACACCACCGCCAGATGCGTGCCGATAAAACGGCTAAAGGATTGATGCAACCGCTGTGTTTTCTGTACATCAAATGACAGCGTGGCATATTGCTCCGCCAGGGTTTCACGTTCGTCACGCAGGCTTTCAAGACGCATTTCCCGCGCCGCCCGACCAAATAGCGGCACGTCCGGGAAGCGGGAGTAGCGCCACTGACGATCGGCAACTTTAACCACCACCGCCCTTTCCAGCTCCTCAACGGCAAAAACGCTATCATCAAATGACTGTGGGTCGCCTTCAATCAGATACAGGTCTTCAGGACAGTCTTCGAGGCCCGCCAGTTGTTCCCGCACCAACGAGAGATCCGCCACCACAATCCCATGACGGGAAGGGCCATAAAGCGCCGAGAAATAAGGCGCATCATCCAGCGTCACGTCATCATAGATTTCCGACAGCAGTACGCCGCCAAAACGTTCCGCCAGTGCATTCAGTCTAGGGTCTTCCGAACCGCCAGGCTGACTGAGCCGCTCAATCTGCGCTTCAATATTTCGTTTGCGGGTGGCGATTTCATCGCGTTCAACCGTTGTTTCACGCTCACGTTCCAGCAATTGCTGCATATATTCCGTCACCTGACGGCTGTCTGCAAACGTCTCACCGCTTTGCTCGCTCAACTGCGTCAGCGTTTCCTGCGCCGCCAGCCAGACCGGGGCGCGGGAAGTCAATTGCTGAATACGCTGCTGCACCTGCTCCAGTTCCTGACGCAGCGCCATACGGCGTTCCCCGGCCTCAGCGACCAGCGACGAAAGGCTTTCAATACGCGCTTCCAGCTCCTGTTGGAGCGACTCAAGGTCTTCCGGCTGGTAATCCTGCCCGTTTCGTTTACAGAAATCCTGCAATAAGCGCTCGGCGTCCTGCTGTTCACGCCGACGTTGTTCCAGTTCCGATAAACGCATCCGTAGCGGCTGCACCCGATCAGCCTGATAACGCTGCGATGAGCCGTCGCGCAACAGATCACGCGCCACCTGCCAGGCGTCGCTGCGGCTGACCGCGCCAGCAATACGGGTCACCAACTGATAGGCTTGCTCAAACTGGCTGTGTGCCGCATCGGCAACACTCAGTTTCTGCTCCAGCAGCAACAGCACTTCTGTCGCCTCCCGCTCTTTCGCCTGATAGCTTTCCAGCCACTCATCCGCGTTGTTTGCGGTAAGATCCGGCAACTGACATAACGTCCGGGCGCGTTCCAACGCTTGCTGTGCCTGTTGATATTGAATGGCGCGGGTTTGCTGCACGTCGAGCGCCTGCTGATAATCGGCAAGCTGGCTTTTCAGTTCATCGACTTCCCGCTCTGCGGCATCGGCCCGCGCTTCATTTTCGTCCTGTTGCTCACGCGCTTCTTCAACAACTTCATTCTGCTCTTCCAGCCGGTAGCGTAGTTCTTCCAAATCCGCGTTATAACGCTCGATTTTTTCCTGCTGGCGCATGGCCGTCTGTACCAGACTCAGGTGATCGCTGGCGGCCTGATAATCCGTCTCCAGATCGCTTTCGGCGCCGCTTTGTTCTTCCAGCTCACGCGCCATTTCCACATGGCGGTACTGTTCGCTGGACAGTTGCTTACGGCTGCCGAACAGGTCGCGGCGCAGCTCCAGTGCGCTATCCAAATGTATACGCCGCTCATTGGCATGGCGCATATAGTCTGCGGCGACATACGACGTCGCTTCAGAAATCAAATGCTTAAACAAATCACGATCGGATTGGGTAACGCGAATCGCTTCCAGCGTCATGCGGTTCTCTCGCAATGCCGCTTCCATATCCTGGAATGCTTTGCGCACGCCGCTGTTTTCAGGCAGTAAATAATCACGCAGCGAACGTGTAATAGCACTGGAGATACCGCCATACAACGACGCTTCAATCAGCCGATAGAACTTGCTGCGATCGGCCGCCGAACGTAATCGGCGCGGAACAACGCCCAAGTCAAACATCAGTGAATGGTAATCAGTGATGGAGTTAAACTGTTTGAACTGAACCCCTTCCATCTCTTCAACCCGCTCTTTCAACTCCTGTAAAGAGAGAACCCGGGCCTGACGATCGCCGACTATCTGGGTCAGAAGTTGCGTCGGCTGTATTGCCGTCGGCAACCCTTGTATGGTGAAGGGTTTGATATCCACCTTACGATCGCGCCCTGCCACCTGTTGCAGGCGAACACCCACCAGCACCCGCTGGTGCCGTGAATTGATCACCTCAAGAGTGGAATAACACACCCCGGCACGCAGCTTACCGTGCAGGCCTTTGTCCCGTGAACCACTGGTTGCGCCGGCCTCGGTGGTGTTACGGAAATGCAATAACGTCAGGTCAGGGATCAGCGCCGTAATAAACGCCGCCATAGTGGTCGATTTACCCGCCCCATTGCCGCCGGATAGCGTGGTAACCAGCTCATCCAGATCAAATGTACGGGCGAAAAAGCCATTCCAGTTAACCAGCGTCAGTGAGCGAAATTTACCGCGTTCAATCATTCCTGTTCATCCTCAGCACTCTCTGGCGGGGTATCATCTGTACGATCGTTGTCTTCGCTTTCATCTTTCAGCGACAGGCTGGCCTCAACAGGCATCGCTTCGCCGTCACGAATCATCCGCAATTGTGCTTCACGGGCATCGTCACCGCTGCGGACATCGGCGCCGAACCGAAACACGGATTCGGTAATACGAAATTTGCTGCTATCACTTCCCATGAAGTAAATCATCCCCAGCCGGCGAAGCCGGTTAAGAGACGTGCGCACTTTTTCCTGTAGTTTCTGCCTGTCCAGGTCAGAACCCGTCGAACGCTGGTTAACCAGCTTCAGTAATTTGTTTTCATCCGCCAGACTGAGCAACTCTTCGTACAGTTCCTGCTGGCTGAAAATGCCTTCATGAGCCAAACGCTCCGGGCTGAGATACAGATAACAGAGGATTTTCCCCACCATCATATCCAGCTCAGACAAAACCGAACGGGGAATCAGCGTGGTTGAACGCGGACGCAGGTAGAAAAAGCCTTCCGGCGCCCGAATCAGCTCCACATTATAACGGCCATAAAACTCTTCCAGCTCTTCCTGAAAATCCATCAGAAAAGCATGGTTTTCCAGCTCTTCCATCCCGATATGACGGCCAGCGCGTAACTGACTATCCAACGCGGGAAATAACATATTCGACAGCGCGGTTGCCAGTCTGGCTGGCATGATTTGTTCAATATTTGTCGATGACATGGGCCTGTACCTTGGCTCCGTAATCATTGATTACCTGCCATAGCGCAGGCAATCCGGTGAAATCTGCTTCGGCCACACCCAGGCGAACTGCCTGGTCGACCACGATTCGGGCAACATCAAAATGCCTGGAGCGGGGATACTGCGTCAAATATTCGCGCATCACATCGCTTAAATTAAGCGGTATTTGTTGCTGTTTGTATTTATGCAGAGCCTGCTCCACCAGTGCAATCAGCTGCTCACGCATCTCGCTAAACTCTTCATATTCCAGCTCTGGCGGCAATTCGCCCATCACTTCGTCACTGCGCAATGCCAGTTCCTCATCACGCATATCCAGCAAACGATCAGCGTTAGCAAAGGTTAGCGCCCAGGGACTTTCAAAATAGCTTTGCACCGACTGACGCAACCGTTGTGAAAACACCCGATTTTTATCCATATCAATCGCGGTACGAATAAATTTATGCACATGGCGATCGTAACCTATCCATAAATCGATAGTTTGCTGACCCCAACTGACAATACGATCAAGTTTGCTTTGCAGATCAAATACTAGCTTGTCGACAAACTCCAGGTTATGCGGATTATTCAGAATAGCATCCTGAATACTCAACAGGCTGGTCTGCAACTTGTCACCGGCGGCTTCCAGCGTATCCTGCAATTCACGCAGGGTGGCTGACGTTTCCGTCAGCAGTTGTTCACAACTGCTGATCGCCGCACGCCAATCCTGATTCAGCAATGCGGCAATATCGTCTTTTACCCCCTGCTGCTGTTCATCCATCACGCGTTGGGATAAATCAATACTGTCGAAAATTTCCGCAACGGAATATTTTAGCGGAGCAAAAACATTGCGGTGCCAGTGAAACTCGTCGCCACCCTCTTCGGCGGCTTCCGCCGCCCGTTTAAGTTCCTGGGCCACGATTGAGAGCTGCATGGAAAGACGCAGCGTCGAGAACTCGCGCTGGCGGATATAGTAATCCGTAATGCCGATACCCAGCGGCGTCAGGCGATAGATGGCATTGCCATCCGCCATTTCACTGGTAAAGCGATTAAGCAACCGCTGGCGCACCAGATCGTTAATCGCATTATTGGCGCGCACGGCAATGGTTTCGTTGGTTTGATCAAATCCCTGACTGACATGACGAAAAGCATCAACCAGTTCGCCTTCACTCATTTCACCATCCATGCGCTCACCATTCAGTGTCGCTATCGCCAGCAAAAAAGCCAGACGCTCCGTAGGAAGTGAAAGGGAAAAATCATTTTTTCGTGCCCAGGCGACCAGTTCGGGTACAGTCTGGGAAAAATCACTCATAATGCATCCTTCAAATGGGGTTTATGCGCCATGACATGGATATAACGACCCAGACTCACAAAGGGTTCCTGCCGACAGTAACGCTGTTCAAGCTCAAGAATCTCGGCAAAATTATCACTTTGTTGTTGCTTATTCTGCAAATAGTCATGAAACACCCGCACACCCGTCTTACCACTGATGGACAGCCCTAACTCATTAAGCCAGCAATAAACCTGCTGCGGATCCAGTGGGTGATCGGGAGACAGCGACCGCCGTTTACGCTTCGGCATACCGGTTTGTACATAGGCAAAGTTACCCAATACCATGTTACGCATCAACAGGCCATGCCGGTTATAGAACATCAGGGATAAAACGCCCCCCGGCGACAAACAATCATACAATACCTTAAGCACCTGCCGTGGTTGCGCCACCCATTCCAGCACCGCGTGAAACAATATCAGATCGGCGGGCTTAACCATATATTGCGCAATATCCTGCGCTGCACTTTGTACAAAACGCATGTTATGGATCACACCCTGAGCGGTCGCGGCGTCTTTGGCGCGTTGAATCATCTCATCGGATAAATCGCACAACAATACCTGGTGTCCTAAAGCTGCCAGGGTGCCGGCCCGTCCTTTATACACATCTCCGAGCCCACGCTACGCCGCCTTCACTCGTATTCCG